>NZ_CAMRAN010000008.1 GCF_947039875.1 uncultured Photobacterium sp. | reverse complement strand
CCGTTGCTTAATAAAGTTATCTAAGTGATCACTAAAACTCATTGTGACGTCCTACTAAGTAATCAAAAAAGAATCCACTTATGATTAACAATAAAATGGCGTATATGCTTAATAATAAGCTACAACGTTGAATAAGAGAACCTCTTATATTATGTTCTCTGATATTTGTCGTTGTGGATGTAAATATTGGCGATTAAAATTATCGCGGGTAAGAGGTTTATTGAAATAGAAGCCTTGAAATTCTTCGACGCCAAGCGCTTCAAGTGTGATAACTTGTTCTCTATTTTCTACTCCCTCTGCGACAATGGTTAGGCCAAGGTTGTGAGCAAGATCGATAATCGCTTCAATGATGGTAATACTGTCTTTGTTATAAGGTAAGGCTTTAACAAACTCTCGGTCTATTTTAAGTATATTGATGGGAAACCGACTCAGATAGGCAAGTGAAGAATACCCCGTACCAAAATCATCAATAGCAATTTTAACGCCAAGTGTTTTGAGTGCGATCAGTTTTTGATAAGCTAATTCAATGTCTGTCATTAAAACACTCTCTGTGATCTCAAGCTCAAGGTATGCAGGATCACAATCGGCTTTTTGTATTGCTTGTTTTAAAATGGCGGTTAAATTGGATTCAAGTAATTGCTGGGCCGAGATATTAATTGCCATACTGATATTGAGTCCTTGTTGTTGCCATTGTTTAAGCTGATAACAGGCTTTTTCAATAAGAAATATACCAGCTTCTAGAATTAAACCGGATGACTCAAGTAATGGAATAATATCAACAGGAGCTTGATAATCTCCATGTTGATCACGCCATCGTAGTAGGGCTTCTACGCCAGTTAATGAGTGCGAGTGGGCTAATACTTTTGGTTGGTAGTAAAACTCATAACGATCTGTGTTGATAGATTTTCGTAATTCAGATTCGAGTTCTAGCTTGTGTGTCGTTTCTGTTTCCATTGCAGGATTAAAATAACAATATTGATTTTTAGATTTATCTTTAGAGTAACTGAGAGCTATATTTGCATTTTTAATTATTTTTTCAGCTGTTATCGTAGTATTTTTTTGTAATGAAATACCAATACTAGCTGAAATTGAAATCAACTTACCATCATAGCTTATGGGGGCATGGATATTGTTGAGTAATCGGTTTGCTAAGTGATCAATATTTTTGCGATGCTGAACAGATTGGATGATTATACCAAATTGGTTGTTATTTAATCGTGATAAAAGATTAACAGCTCTGAGATTTGATCGAATACGCTTTGATATAATAACGACTATTTTTTCTTTCTTCTCATTATCTAAAGAATCATGTAATTGTTTGAATAGATCAATCTCAATAACTAAAACAGATATTTTAGAATGATTGACTTTTGAATATACTAATGATTCATTTATTTTTTTAATAAACATATTTCGATTTGGGAGTGATGTTAATTGATCATAATGCGCTAGATGATCTAGCTGATGTTCATAGTTTATACGTTCTGTAATATCTTTACTGGTTGATATGTAATTACTGATTCGCCCATTATCGTCCCGAATAGGGGAAATAGTATTATCAAGATATTGAATACTATTATCTTTGTTTTTTTGAGAAATAATACGCTGAATCGTTTTCCCTTGATTAAGTTTTGATTGAATATCATCTATTTTATCTTTGTCATTAGTATAGCGTTTAAAGATTGTCTTACTATCTAATCCAATGATATTTGTATAATTATCCCCTGCGCTTTTCTTATATGAGCTGTTCACATATTCAATATATCCGAATTTATCAGTAATGATCACCGCTTCTTCGCTTTGTTCTACAGCTCTAGATAGTCCTTTAAGTTTTTGTTCGTGTTTAATCCATGATGTTACGTCAATAATATGCAATATGATGTTATCATTACCATTGTTATTGACTTTAGTAGCAATAATTTCGATGTGTTTTTTATGGACCTTGAGTTGCGTTTTTTGCTGTGTATTGTATTGTATGTCATTGATTTTTTTTAATAATGCAACCATGTCACTTTTTGTATCAATAGACGGTACATACGAAATTAAGTTTTTATTAGTAATGTCATTTTTTAAATCTAAAATAGAAAGTGCAGCTGCATTAATGGCTGTTATTTTTTTATACTTATCTATTATTATTATGCCTGAATCTGTGTTTTCAATTAGCGAGTGATAACGAAGGTTATCTATTTTTCTGATCTTATTTATTTTTCTTATTTCATTTTTTTGTTTGTTAATGTAATAAGTAATTAATATGCCGCCAATGAAGATTAATATAATTATTAAATAGTTAATATAAAGATTAAAAGATGGTTTTTTACTAAAAAATTGAGGGTTATCCGTTAATGTAACTGTTGAAATTAATATCCAAGGAGATAAGTTTCCATATTTAAAGTCAAGTTCTGATTTTAATGATACAGGGATGAAAATAGGAGAATAAGTATAGATAGTGTTATTTTTTAATATTTGTTGATGATTATAACTTTGTATTTTTTTCCATAATATATAATTTGATTTTTTGAAATGTTTTTCATCATTAATAAATGATGGATCATTTTCGGTAATATGGTTTTGTTTAATATTAACTAATGTTTGACCTTGGTTATTAACTATCCATAATTGCAGTGGCAATAAATAATTTGTTTTCGATGCCATAAGAAGATGGGGAAGGTTTTGTTGTTCTATTTTTATAACCCATGAAATATTTTGTACCGTCATATGTTGATAATACGCGATAGTGTTGATTGGCTCAGAGGCTATATTAATATAAGTTTTATTGAATGGTAGTGCAAAAGCATGGTCAATATTGCTCAATTCAGTAGCATCGGTAATGGATTTGCCTTTTGTGACTATTATTTTGCCTTCTGTGGTAGCAAGTGTTTGTAAATAATGGCTATTTTTATAATCAATAAGACTAATACTCTGTAGCGTGGTATTACTTGTGAGTATTTTATTGCTGAATGTAATGAAATCATCACGCTGTGAGTGTGTTAGTGTTTGTTGCCAAGATTGCTGCTTTAAATAAGTATTTAGTTGATCGAAATGAGAGACTGTATGAGTAATCTGCTGGGTAATAAGTTGTTGTTGTTGGTATTGTTGCTGGCGTTGTGCTGTTTTTATTCTATTGATTATTTCATCATTATTTTGATTATTGTCTGTGGCTGCGCTTATTACCGTTAAGATGAGTAATAAAAGAGTGAACAGTAAACTGACTCCTAGTGTTTGTCGCATAATATCCTTATAACGTCCTGTTAGATTTATAATCTAATTCAGTAACAATATGATACTTGATGCGCAAAGTTAAGGTTATAAATATAAAAATGTGATGTATATGTAATTACGTGGTTGTTATTTGTAATAATTTAAGGATAAAAAAGCCTTGAGAAGGAATGAACTCAAGGCATTAAAGTTGTAACATTTCAATTATTAATTTGTTGTGGTTGCTGCTTCTAGTGTTGTTTTTTGCTCTGTAGCTAACTGACTTTCATAACGATTATATTTCCACCATGCATAGCCAAGGAAGATGACAATGCCACCGACGTTATAGAAGATAATCGTCATGATGTCAGCACCTGTTGGGAAAGTAGAAGCCAAGAAACCGATACTGAAGATACCAATTAGAATTGAGACCATAACGATACCTGTTGTACGCGAGCCCATTTTAAAGTCACGTGGTAGGTGATCCAATTTTAGACGTAGGTTTAAATAAGCAATCATAATAAACAGTGGTGGTAGCATAGAGGCTGCAGCCGTCATGTTAATAACAGTACTCATTAGTTCTTGTACTGAATCAGAACCTAGCATTGGTACGATAAGTAGTGGAATTACAATAAAGAATTGTGCCCATGCTGCGCGAGCTGGTACACCATTTTTGTTTAGTTTAACGGTCTTCTCACCAAAGATTCCAGCTGGAATTTCAGAGAAAAAGATCTTAACTGGTGTTGCTGTCCACATAAGTAGCGAACCAAGCATTGCTGTAAATGACACCACACCAACAAAACGGTTCATCATAATTTCAGGTAAGCCGTAATGACGAGCTAGACCTTCAAATACTTGTACTGAACCACCGGTAAATTTCAGTGCTTCACGCTCTACAAAGACGTTGATTAATACAGATGAAACACAGTACAGACCACCGATAAAGATACCTGCAAAAATAATTACTTTTACAAACGCTTTGTGACCACCTTTAATATCATTAACGTAAACCGACACAGACTCTGCGCCGCCAGCCGCCATAAAGATCCATGCTGTTACGCCAAAGAAGGCCCAGTTAATTTGCGGTGTTAATGCTTCTACTGTAATCGGATCTGCCGGTTGAATACCGCCCATTACCGCCGCACCTGCCAATATAATGTATGACAATGTTAGCACTAGCATAAATGACGAGGTGACAGAAGTGATTGGCCCCAACATCTTGGCGCCATTGGTTGATACATACGTAGCAAGGGCAAATAGCGCAATACTTAATAGTGTGGTCGTGGTTGGGGTAAATATATATTCATAGCCAAGGAACGCATAGGATGCATAAGCAATAACGCGCGGCAGTAATGAGGTAAAAAAGAATAGATTAACAAACCAATAGGTATAAGCGGCGAGGAATGCCCAACGACCACCAAGAGAACTTTTAACCCACGCATAAACACCCGCTTCTGAGTCTTTATTCAGTGAAACAAATTCAGCAATGATTAAACAAAATGGGATGAAATAAAGTAAGGTAGCAATAAAGAACATAGGAGTAGAGGATAAGCCAATTTCGATATTGTTATTAATGACATTATTGAAACTGTATACCGCAGCAAAGGTCATCGATAGTAGACCAAATTTCCCTATGGTATTACGTTTTGATTCAGACATGAGAATCTCCGATGGATCACGTTTAGTATTGTAGGATGTCTATGTATTTAGCGACTAAACTAAATCATAGGTTATTGTTTTTATGCTTTTATATTTGTTTCTTTTTTATTGCATAACCGCCAGCGATGATTAGCTGGCGGTTATGTTTAGTTATTTATTAAGGAAGTAACCGTCCTCAATGGTGACACGTAAAACGACTTTCTCAAGGTTGTCAGCGGCACTGAAACGGTGAGCTTGATGGTTTTCAAAAATTACCATTTGGCCTGCTTCTATGCGGTGGGTTTGGCCTGTACCAGCTAAGTATTCACGATCGGTTTCATCGCTGTATGGATGAACTTGCGTTAGTGTGTCTTTATCTGCACACTCAATGGTTTCACTGCCTGCAAGGTAGTAATGCACATCAAAATAACGACGATGACCGACAAAGTGCTCATTTGCGGTTGAAGGGCCATGTTGAAGTCGATAAGCCAGTGAATCACCTACAGAGTGGAAGACATTTGGCTGAATATTCGGGATATTTTCAATAGCCTCTACACAACGATTCCATTTACGACCATCGCGGTATAGGCTTTTGAACTGATCCAGTGATGCTAAAGTAATCATTATTTATCTCCACCGATACGTGTTGTGGTAAATGTTTGACTTGCTAAGTAGCGGCTATCGCAATCTGCTTTACTAAATGGTACTAAGCTTAGTTGGTAACTAAAGTCATTAAAGTAAACACGATATGAGTCAAGTACTTCTGAACCCCATGAGTTAGAGCCTAAGCCCATAACTTGATGATCAAGATTGACCGTAATGTAACCACTTGGCTCAAGCTCATTAATGTGTTGTGCTTGATGGATATGTTGATTAGTGTAATGCCATGCGCTGAAATTAATTTCTTGCTCAGGTTTAACCAATAAACCTACGCCATGACGGTTCGTTAAACTTGCCCAACGCACATGTTGACGGTTGCCATTATTTTGTGGGAACGGGTAGTTCTCAAACATATTGCTAACGGTAGTACTGTAGATATCAATAATGTTGCTTTGACGGCTATCTTGGTAACTTTCTTCAGGGCCTCGGCCGTAGTATTCAACCTGATCAAATTGATTATTAATCCCTAAATCTAAACCGATAACAGGAATGACATGTGGGTAATCACCGTACTTATTGCCACTTAACGTCATGTTGACTTGACCTTGAGGACAAATTTCAAAACGGTATTGGCAACGCATACCAAAATCTAATACTGGTGGTGCAACAATACTGTTAGTGGTAACAATCACCTTACCTGCAACGTGTTCTACATTAATGCTGCGGAAATGCTCTTGCATAATTTGCAGATGAGCAGGGTGCCATAAACCTTCATATTCTTGCTTATGGTTATCAATCATCGGCTTGAAGAAGCTCATTGCAGGTGATGATGCAATCAGTTCATTATTTTGGCGTAGCCATGATGTAAGCTTGCCGTCGACTTTAGAAAAGCGCAGGGTAAAGTCATAACCACTAATTTCCCAATCAAGACGGTTTTCAATGAGTGACAGTGGTATAGCATTGTTATTTTCAAATATTTCAGGATGTGCAGTATTGGGTTTGGCTTGGTATTGGAAAATACCAAGTTCATGGTTTGCTTCACTGTATGTTGTGCGAGATTTTTTACGCATCGACACGTTTACAAACGTTTCACGCTGATCCATCACTGGCAGTGCTAATTCAATATCGCGTGATTCACCTGCCGCCAAACCTGTAACGGTAATTTGATTAAAGGTTAGCGTGTCGCCTTCAGCACGTACTGCGATATCAAATACCACGTCATCTAAGGTAGAGAACCAATATTTGTTAGTAACCGTAATGATACCTTTAGTGTGATCTTTAACGTTGATTTTTACCGGACAAATAACTTGTTTGTATTCACGTAAACCAGGGCCTGGAGTTTGATCTGGGTAGACTAAGCCATCCATGCAGAAGTTATAGTTATTTGGATAATCGCTGTAATCACCGCCATATTTGTATACATCACGGCCATTTTCATCTTGTTCGTAAATACCGTGATCACACCATTCCCATACAAAGTGACCTTGAATATGATCATGTTTATAGAACACATTTTGATATTCAGTCAGTCCACCAGGACCATTACCCATAGCATGAGCATACTCACAAATAATTCGTGGCTTAGCATGTGGGAATTCACCAAACTCATTCATCATTTGGGCGCGAGAGTACATAGTACTAATAATATCAACCACTTCAGCATCACGATCTTCTTCGTAATGGACTAGACGGGTATCATCAATCGCTTTGGTTGCTGCATACATTGAACGAATATTACAGCCGTAACCTGATTCGTTACCCAGTGACCACATAATGATTGAAGGGTGATTTTTTTGGGCGTGAATATGACGCTCAATACGCTCAACGAATACTTGTTCCCATGCAGGATCATCTGTGATCATGCTTAAGTTGCCAACATTCGCAAAGCCGTGAGTTTCAACGTCCGTTTCAGCCATCACAAATAAACCGTACTGATCACACAGTTCGTAAAAACGCGGATCGTTAGGGTAGTGTGCTGTGCGTACTGCGTTAATGTTGTGCTGTTTCATCAATACGATGTCTTTCTCGACACGATCCATTCCAACAGCGCGGCTGTTAAGGTGGTCGTTATCGTGACGGTTAACCCCGTGGAGCATTACGTATTGACCGTTTATTTCAAACAGACCATTACGCACTTTAATATCGCGGAAGCCAACTTGTTGTGGAATCACTTCAATTATGATGCCATCAGCATCTTTTAGTGTTAGAAATAAGTGGTATAAATGCGGGTTTTCAGCCGTCCAGTGGATTGGATTTACCATTTTGATTGCAAAATCGGTATGTGTCATACTGGCAATTGTTAGATTGGAAACGTTTCCATTGGCAACCTGATGTTGACCATCGTAAAGGGCATAATCAAGACTATAGCCATTAACAATATCACCGCTGAGGTTTTCTAAATCAACTTTACAGCCCAAGGTTGCTGCTTGGTAATTATCATCAAAATCAGTACGTACAGTGAAATCACGTACGTGAACAGGCTCTTTACCGACTAAGTAAACATCACGGAAAATGCCCGCCATCCACCACATATCTTGATCTTCGATATAGGTTGAATCAGCCCATTGCATCACGCGTACAGAAAGTAAGTTCTTGCCTGTATTAACAAAAGCAGAAATATCAAATTCAGCAGTTAAACGGCTGCCTTTGCTAAAGCCAACATATTGGCCATTAACATAAACTTCAAAATAGGTTTCAACACCATCAAACTTAATAATCGTTTGTTTTTCATTCCAATTATCACCTAAGAAGAAGGTGCGCTGATATGCGCCAGTTGGGTTATTTGAGGGTACAAAAGGTACATCAATCGGGAAGGGGAAGCCTTCGTCTGTGTATTGTAAGTTACCGTGGCCTTCCATTTGCCACATGTTTGGCACTTGAATGCTTGTCCAGTCACTCATTTCTTGATGATAGAATTCTTCAGGAACAAGCAATGGGTTAGTGAAGAAATTGAATGTCCACTGGCCACTTAGCAACATGAAATGCTGACTTAAATCACGCTGAAAGCGTTGTGCTTTATTTAATGCGTTGTAAGAGAAAAAGTATGCACGAGGTGCCAGTCTATTTTCGCTAAGTAAGTTAATGTTTTCCCAGTTATTCACGATGCCTCCAAGACATGTTTTAATTATCTGGAGTTATTATTAAGTAAAATTTTACTAAAAAGTATAGGTAAAACTTTGTTGTATTAACTCGATCACATTCTGTTTTGAGCTTTGTGAGGTCGACAACAAAAAAACAATTACAGATGATTATTTGAGTGATCTTGCTCTTGTTTTAAACAGTCTATGAATTAAAAGATAAAAAAAAACGACAAGTAAATTGTCGTTTTTTATTTATTATCAATTGGTTATATTACTTTTTTGTTGTCTCGCGCAAAATGAGTTGGCTTGGAACAAAGACTCGTAATGGAATGGTCCGACCGTCACGACTGCGCTCTAATAATAGATTAACGCCTTGAGAGCCCATCAGTTCTGAGTGAATTCTAAAGGTTGATAACGGTGGATAAGTAAACTTCGCGGTTGGAATGTCATTGACACTGATTACGCTAATATCATTAGGAATATTGAGTCCGCTTTCATGTATCGCACGTAATACACCAATAGCGATTGAGTCTGATGCGACAAACAAAGCACTTGGGTGATTATTGGCAAGCATCTGTTTAGCTAATGAATACCCAGATTGACTACTAAAATCACCGCGATAAATATCATTATCAGATACAACGCCTTTAAATTTGCCATATTCAGTAAAAATTAATTCACGAATATCATATTTATCAGGGTTATCTTGACCACCAATAAATCCAATTCGCTGATAACCTTGCTGAGTAAAGTGGTTAATGACTTCTTTACTGATCCGCTCTAAATCAATATCAATACAATCAATATCAAGTTGGTGATCGGTGTAATCAATATAAACCGTGTTACTCGAAAGGGTACGAGTTGCGGCAAGGTTGTCTTCGCTTACTTGTCCTATTAGCAATATCCCATCCACGGTTTTAGGCGCAGCGGCAATATTACATTCATAAATATTAGTTAGTTTAATACCGAGTTTATCGCATTGGGTATCAATGCCATGTCGAATAGCGAGGTAGTAGGGATCATCAACTTCAATATCTTGTTTGTAGTTATACAAGGCAAGGAAATGTAAGGTGTTTTTTTTGGCTGTTTTTCGAGATTGACTGGTAGTGTATTCAAGTTGTTCAGCAATTTCAAAGATTTTGCGCTTAGTCTCATCTTTTACGCTTAGGGTTGGATCATCATTTAATACTCGAGAGACCGTCGCTAACGAGACACCAGCTTTGGTTGCTATTTGTTTTAATGTTGCCATTTGTCCTCCGGCAATCCCTGCAACCTAAATCATGTTTGCTGTGCGTTTAAGGGACATGTGATTATATTTTATAGAATTATAGTATCTATTTTTACTAAAAAACTCGAATAATTTAGTATCTATCAGTAAATATTTCATGAGAGGAAGTCAATATTTACTTGTAATATGGTTAAAAGCATTGATTTATATCACATGGTTTAGCAATACCAATGCTCTTATCCTGTGATGATTAGCACGTATTATTCTTTTAATGGAAACGTTTACACGATGTGTCATTGATCACGGAAGTTAGCCTGAAATCACTTTAGACTTTTTAGCATTAAATAATCACAAGAGCTGAATTATTATGTCTGAATGTTTTGATCCGATTGACCATCCTCATCGTCGTTATAATCCGTTAACAGGGCAATGGGTGCTAGTTTCACCACACCGCGCTAAGCGTCCGTGGCAAGGTGCTGATGAGCAGCCACAACCGGAATCGAATCTTGCTTATGACGGTTCTTGTTTTTTATGTCCAACTAATACCCGTGTGTCAGGTGATAAAAACCCCGATTACACTGGCACTTATGTTTTTAGTAATGATCATGCTGCATTAACTGCCAATACGCCAAGTGCACCTGAAAATAGTAATCCATTATTTCGTTGCCAAAGTGCGCGTGGTTTAAGCCGAGTTATTTGTTTTTCGCCTAACCACAGTAAAACGCTGCCGCAGTTATCAGTTGGCGCGATTCGTAAAGTGGTTGATACGTGGAATGAGCAAATTGAAGAGCTAGGTAAAGATTACGTTTGGGTACAAGCGTTTGAAAATAAAGGCTCAGTAATGGGATGTTCACAACCACATCCCCATGGTCAAATTTGGGCAAATAGCTTTTTACCGAATGAAATTAGCCGTAAAGATACTTTATTACGTGAATATTATGCACAACATGGCACTAACTTATTAGTTGATTACGTTAATAGTGAGCTAGAAGACGGCTCTCGTACTGTGGTTGACACTGAACATTGGTTAGCAGTGGTGCCTTATTGGGCGGCATGGCCATTTGAAACCATGTTATTACCTAAAACCCATATTCGTCGAATGGATGAGTTAACTCAAGCCCAGCGTGATGATTTGGCGCTAGCGATTAAAAAATTAACCAGCCGTTACGATAATCTTTTTAAATGTTCATTCCCTTATTCAATGGGATGGCATTACGCTCCTTTCTTTGAATCTGATGTTAATTTTAGTGATACCTCAACCGATCATTGGCAGCTACATGCGCTGTTTTATCCACCATTATTGCGTTCTGCAACAGTGAAAAAATTTATGGTGGGTTATGAAATGTTGGCTGAAAGTCAACGTGATTTAACCGCAGAACAAGCGGCTGAAAAATTACGCGCCGTAAGTGATGTGCACTATTTAGATTAAGTGCTGAATAGCACGAATAAAAATATGTTTCTTGATAATCTTTGGTAATAGTAGGTAAAAATAATGACAACGAATCGTACTCAACACCTTATTGATAATGTATCAGCTGTTTTCTCATCAGTATTAGGCTATGTCGCCAGCCATATTATTCAAGCGCCTGGGCGTGTAAATCTTATTGGTGAGCATACGGATTATAACGATGGTTTTGTGCTTCCTTGTGCGATTGATTATCAAGCCATCGTGGCTGCTGCACGTCGTGACGATAATATCGTGCGTGTGGTGGCGGTTGATTACAATAATGAAATGAACGAGTTTGATATTAGTCAACCGTTAGAATTTGACCAGCAATGCATGTGGGTAAACTATGTTCGTGGTGTGATTAAATGTCTGCTTGAGCGAGGCTATGTTCTTGGTGGCGCCGATATTGTTATCAGTGGTAATGTTCCACAAGGTGCAGGTTTAAGTTCATCAGCAGCGCTTGAAGTCGTCATTGGTCAAACATTTAAAGCATTATTTGATCTTACTATCAGCCAGCAAGAAATTGCACTCAATGGCCAACAAGCAGAAAACCAGTTTGTTGGTTGTAATTGCGGCATTATGGATCAATTAATTTCAGCTGAAGGTGAGCAAAACCACGCACTATTAATTGATTGTCGTTCGCTAGAGACAACCGCTGTTGCGATGCCTGAAGATATGGCGGTGGTAATCATTAACTCAAATAAGAAACGTGGTTTAGTCGATAGTGAATACAACACGCGTCGTGCACAGTGTGAACAAGCTGCTGCTTTCTTTGGTGTACCAGCCTTGCGTGATGTGACATTAGCGACGTTTATCGCGCGTGAAACAGAGCTTGATCCTATGGTTGCTAAACGTGCTCGTCATGTGATCACTGAAAACATGCGAACGGAACAAGCCGCTATTGCGTTAAGTCATGGCAATATGGTGTTATTGGCAGAGCTAATGGCAGAGTCACATGCATCAATGCGGGATGATTTTGAAATTACTGTGTCTGAGATTGATACGCTGGTTGATATGGTGAAAGGTGTTATTGGCGATCAAGGTGGCGTACGTATGACCGGCGGTGGTTTTGGTGGTTGTATTGTGGCACTGGTACCGCCAACATTTGTTGATGCTATTACCGCTGAAGTGAATGCGAAATATCAGGCTGCAACAGGCTTAAAAGCAACTATTTATGTGTGTAAAGCTATGGCGGGTGCTGGTGTTATCAGTGAACAAAACTTAGCCATAGCGTAATTTAAGGCGATTGAATATGTTAACTCATTTACCTCAACACGCTATTACCCTACATCAATCCATGACTGTTGATATGGCAACGGATGGGTTACCTGCAAAACTGATCACCCTTGTTAATCAACGCGGTATGTCAGTTACGTTAATGGATATTGGTGCTACATGGCTTAGTTGTTGTGTACCTGTCATCGTGGATCACCAAACCCAATACCGAGAAGTGTTGTTAGGGGTAAGTACCTTGAATGACTTTTATCAGCAGCAAGCCTATTTAGGCGCAACCGTTGGGCGTTATGCTAACCGTATTGCTGCAGGTAAATTTAACTTAGACGGTGAAGATTACCAACTCTCAATTAATCAAAATGGCAATTGTTTGCATGGCGGCGAAAGTGGTTTTAGTCATCGTCGCTGGCAGATGCAGCAAGTGAATGCCACCGAAGTGCAATTTAGTTTGTTATCTGCGGATGGTGATATGGGTTTCCCGGGGAATTTACAGGTCATTGTTACTTATACTCTGACTGAAAATAACGAATTAAATATTCGATACAGTGCTGAAACGGATAAGTCCACCGTGGTTAACCTTACCAATCATGGCTATTTTAATTTGCTCGGGGCTGATAATGGCAAAGATTGCTTATCACATCAGTTAATGATCAATGCCGATCATTATTTACCGACGGATTCAAGCGGGATCCCGCAGGATGAATTTAAGAGGGTTGAAGCAACAAGTTTTGATTTTCGCGAGCCAAAATTGATAAATCAAGATTGGTTAGTGGATAATGATCAACGGCAAGCCAAAGGGTATGATCATGCGTTTATATTACGCTCTGATGTGCATCGTGCCACCACTGCTTGTGCAACGGTCATTGCTGCTGATCATTCATTAACGATGGATGTCTTAACCACTAAACCGGCAATGCAATTATACACAGGCAATTTTTTGGCTGGATGCCCTAATCGAGTCGGAGGAGAGTATGCTGATTACAGTGGTTTTGCGTTAGAAACCCAATTTTTGCCAGATTCACCAAATCACCCACAATGGCCGGATAATAATTCGATACTACGCCCAAATGCGCAGTATCGTCATCTAACTTGTTATCGGTTTCGATAGTCATTAAGTCATTATCAATAACGCTCACAGTGTGAAAACTATATTTAGTTAATACTGTGGGTGTTTTTATTGGTGGTTACTTATTATAAAACGCATTAAGTTGCTGAATAATTTCATCTTTACCATCGATATTGTGTAATTTCTTAACACTGTCATCGGGAATTTCAAAAATATGTTTAATCGCCTCAGCACTAGCATTAGAAATACCATTAGTTCGGTATTCTAAGCGTTGGTGAATTAACTTATCTGATGTGGTTACATAAATCAGATCAATATTATCAACATACTGGCGAATGTAATCGCGGTGTTTTTTCTTATATGCCCCTTGAGTGATCACCAGACGTGGATAAATAGCGCGATAGTAGTGAATTTTATCAACAATACGGCTAAAAAATTGGTCACGCATTCCTTCTGTAAACGGCTGCTTCGCGGCAATAACCTGACGCATTTCATCAGTAAGATCATCATCTGCATGGTAAACAAACCATTCATGATGAGCGCCAATAACATCGCCGACAAATGATTTTCCTGCACCTGATAAGCCAAACAAAAACAACACTGATGGGGCAGAAGTTAGTTGGAGGCGATGGCTCATTAAATGCTCACTGTAGATGACAATTAGGTTATGGCAATTGCATTTAACATACAATTACACGTTAAGGGCGTTAATGTGCCAAATTATTGCTGCAGTTAAAAGTTTAAAATTACAAAAAATACTGCTAGAGAATAAAAAACAGACATTAGGTGCGGTTTACATTCATAAATGACTACTGACGATGGATTTCATGGTAAAACAGAAGTCGAAAAATCAGATAGGGATAGGAAAACAATGCAAACCATATTGATAATAATTAATGATGCTCCTTATGGATCTGAGCGTCCGTTTAATGCACTGCGATTGGCCATAAAACTAAATGAACAAGACGCTGAGCCTGTTGCTGTGAAAGTTTTTTTAATGTCTGATGCTGTCACCTGTGCACTAGCAAAACAAGCCCCAACAGAAGGGTATGATATTCAACAAATGGTTGAGATTGTTTTAGCCCAAGGTGGTGAAGTTAAATTGTGTAAAACATGCTGCGCCGCTCGCGGATTAACAGCATTACCATTAATTGAAGATGTTGTAATTGCAACATTGGATGATTTAGCAGAATGGACACTTGTCGCTGATAAAGTGTTTACGTTCTAAAGTAGTGCTGCTAGATAATAACCGCATCAGTGACAGTGTCACTGATGCGGTTATATAGTGAGTATATAGAAATTCAGTCAAACGAAAATTATTGAGGACCCATTACAGATAAACGTTTGATCAAGGTTGGCACAAACATATGCGTAATACTTGAATCAGATTTTGTGGTATTCGGTGTTGATTGCTTTGCCGCCGTCGTTAATTGAAAAGCCAATTGTGTCGCTTGTTCTGCCATGATCTGAATGGGATAGCGGACAGTTGTTAGCTTAGGGTGCAGATACTTTGCAATTAAGCCATCGTCAAAGCCAATTAAAGACATCTGATTTGGTACTGTTAAACCATTACCTTCAAGTACTGATAAGCATCCCGCCGCCATATAATCGTTATAAGCCGCAATCGCCGTTATTGGTTGATTTTTAGCGAGCAGGTTAGTCATTGCAATCTCACCACCATCTTCATCTGGCGTGCCATATTCAATATAGCTTTGTGGTGCGGTTAGCTGATGTGCTTGTAACGCGTCTAGATAGCCTTGCTTGCGCTGCTCAGTATCTTCAATATCATGATTGGAACAAATATAGCCAATATGCTGGTGGCCATGTTTAATTAATAGCTCAGTGGCTAAATATGATCCTCGGTGGTTATCAAGCGCAATACAACGATCAGCTATCTCAGGAATAAAGCGGTTAATAAGCACCATTCCCGGCACTTCTTGTGAGTAAGCAATTAATTCATCATTAGATAAACTTTTACTGTGAATAATTAACGTATCACAGCGGCTATTGATCAATAGTTCAATAACATCACGCTCACTGTTGGCATCATGGTAGCCATTACCTATCAATAAATGCTTATTGTGTTGGCGAGCGATATTGTCGATCGATTTGATCATCGCGCCAAAGAAAGGATCAGAGACATCACCCACTAACACCCCAATAGTATTGGTTGATTGGCTGACTAATGCTCGAGCATTGGCATTGGGACGGTAGCCTAGTGTCTTCATTGCTTGTGTTACTGCGGTAATGGCGGCTTGACTTGCTTTGGGGGATTTATTGATCACCCTTGATACGGTTGCGACAGATACTTCGGCGAGTTTCGCCACATCTTTGATTGTTGCCATAATCACCTCTTTACTGTTAAAGCTATTAAACTACGCTTGTGTAAATAACGCAATTTAACTGTGTGATATAGCTAACTAATTCGAAATGATATTCTTTGTAAATCAATATTTAATTGCTAATGTAAACGTTAACAAGTTTGTATGTTTATTGTTACTATTAACCGAAAAGGAGAACCGATGGATACCATTTCATACGCAGACTTCGCTAAATTAGATATTCGTGTGGGTAAAATTATTGATGTTGTTCGTCATGACAATGCCGATAAACTGTATATTGTTCAAATTGAAGTGGGTGAAACTAAGCTTCAAACCGTCACTAGTTTAGTGCCTTATTACACCGAAGAGCAATTATTGGGTAAGCAAGTGGTAGTACTATGTAATCTAGCCAAAGCCAAGATGCGCGGTGAAACATCAGAGTGCATGTTGCTATGTGCTGAAACGGATGATGAATCTGAAAGCGTGTTATTAACCCCTGAGCGTTTTATGGCGACAGGCGTAAAGATTGTTTAATGCTTTTTAATAAGCCAAGCAGGGTAGTGGTGAGGATGATTTTTATTGTTTACGCATATAGAAAATTACTGATTCATCACTATTTGATTTATTTTGTTTTCAATAGCTGCAATCGCTAATGTCACAGTTAAAGGAACATGAGTTTGATATGGATGTAAAACATAAATTGGATTCGCCATTGAAGGTAATGCATCTGTTGCAGCTTGAAGATGTCGATTTTGTTTAAGTATAAAATCAGGTATAACACCGACACCTAATCCCATTTCTAATAGGCTTACAACATCAAATAATGTATTGGCGCGATGTTTTATCTGATATTTGACTTGTTGCTTATAAAAGAGCTGCTGTATAACAGGCTCTATTTGCCAATGTTGTGCAATATAAGGTGCTGATTGTATATCGAGTGTCATCGTTTTAGCATGACAAAGCACGTCACAGAACTGACCGACTTTACGTTGTTTAAGGTTCGAATCTTTTGATGTGCCGACACGAACAGCCAAATCAATATTCTGCTGAATAATATCTACATGTTCATCATCACTGATGAAATTCAAGTTTATCTTAGCATAATCATTGAATGTCATCGTTAGCGCGGGTACAACAATTGATCTCATTAAAGCATGGGGGGCCGTCACAGTCAGAGTTCCAGATGGAATTTGTGTAAATTCTGAAGCTTCTAACCATGCAGCTTCTGCTTGTTGAGTCATTTGCGCACACTGAAGATAAAAATGACTTCCGGCAGTCGTTAACGTTTGTTTTCGAGTTGTACGTTTGAGCAGACAAAGTTGCAATTCCTGCTCTAGCTGTTTGAGAGCTAAACTGATTACCGATTTAGATAATTCAAGTTTTTCAGCGGCTTTAGAGATAGAACCGCACTCTACCACTTCAACAAAAATAGACATTAAACGCAGCTTATTCATTATTACTCCCTTGGTTTATTGTTCGATTATACAGAACAGTCATTTCTTATTAATCTGTTTTTTAGGGGGGATTTTACTTCTAATATGATCACATACTCAGTAATGATAGGAAAATGAATATGACTCAGTCAGTTTTAGTACGTGCACAAGCCGGAATTTCAGCCTGGAAAATCGCCTTTAATAATCAAGATGCCGCTGGTTGTGCTGCGCAATATGCTGAAGATGCGATTATGGAAGCACAACCCTTTGGTATTTTTGAAGGCCGTAAAGCGATTCAAGCATTTTGGCAGAATATTATAGATCAAGGTTTTAAGGATGTTGATTACACCAATATGGTATGGCAATCCGATAATGACACAGGTTATATTCTAATGGCTGATTGGATGATGAATAAAGCATTTGGTGTGGTACACAAAGAAGTATGGCGGCTTCAAGCTGATGGTGAAGCTCGTCTTACTTACGATAAATTCGAAGTAGTTGGTGAGCGATAAAAAAATAAAAGAAAATAGGAAAATAATGGACAGCCATAATATTGTACATTAACCATAAGCAACTACACTTAAGCTTCTAGTTGCTTATGGTGGAGCCAATGACAATCTCAAGACGTAAATTGATCGAACCTCAAATAACGCCTTTTTATCATGTGATTAACCGCTGTGTTCGTCGTGCCTATTTGTGTGGCGATGATCCGTATAATGGCAAAAACTATCAGCATCGTCGTGGTTGGATAGTAAATAAAATCAAACAATTAGCTTCTGTATTTTGTATTGATGTGTGTGCTTATACTGTGATGAGTAACCATTATCATTTAGTGCTTAAAATAGATACCGAGCAGCAGAAAAAGCTAACCCCCGAAGCGGTAATATCACGCTGGTTACAGTTATTTAATGGTCATCCTATCGCTGTCGATTTTTTAAAAGAGGGGCAAATCGGCTCGGATAAACAACAAGCATTATCAAATTTAGTGGCTGAATGGCAGCAACGACTAGGCAGTATTAGCTGGTTTATGCGCTGTCTTAATGAAGAAATAGCACGAAAAGCCAATAAAGAGGATCAATGTAAAGGTGCATTTTGGGAAGGGCGATTTAAGTCTCAGGCCTTACTCGATGAACAAGCGTTATTATCTTGCATGATGTATGTTGATTTAAATCCTATCAGAGCAGGTATTACACCATCATTAGAGCAATCAGATTTCACTTCAATTCAGCAACGTATTCGTGAATATCATCAATCTAAAGTCTTTAACTCAAGTAAAACACTATCAAATGCTAACCATTTTAAATTATTACCTTTTGTTGGTGCTGAACATCAGGCAAAAATAGCAGGGATAAACTTTGCTTTTACCGATTATCTTGAACTTATTGATTGGACTGGTCGCTGTATTCGAAATGATAAAAAAGGTTATATTGCATCTAGCCAACCAAAAATTTTACAACAATTGGGAATAACGCCCGATGCTTGGCTTGAGCACAGCGAACAATTTATGGAACATTATGCCAATGTGAGTGGTAAATGGTCCCGAATGTGTGCATTCAAACAACATGTAGGTGGGCATTGGTGTAAAGGAAAGTTAGCTAGCCATCAATTACACCCTAATTAGACATAGTTTTTATAATCGAATTCAAATACCGCAATAACCGTTAGGATTGTGGGTTTTGTTGATCCTGAAATATAGAAATAGAATCGATTTAACGAAGAACTTAAATAATGAGTTGTAAATTTTAGATTAGAGAGTTTATTTTGAGTGAAATAGTTTATTTTTTTGTGCTATTTAATCACTGGCTGTCCAAATTAAGTTTAAATATATGGCTGTCCAAGATTAACCGTGTAAATATATGGCTGTCCAAGATTAAGCCTAAGATTAAGCCTTATAGGTAATAAATTTAGTTGAAAGGGATTTAATTATCCATACTACGCTGCTTGTTCTAGTTGATTCGGCTGGTGATATATGGTGTATTTTTTCATTTACATGACCACATCTCACACAATGCAATAGCAATGTTTTATCAGTGATGAAACATATGCAATTACAATTACAATAGATGCAATTAAAATTACAACATAAGGTGTTTTCTTTTAGGAGTTAGTCAATGAAACGCTATCACCCAATTTTAGTCATATTACACTGGCTTTTAGCTGTCATGATTATTTTAGGACTTATCATGGGCGGTAATGTTTTAAGTGCGACATCAAATACCGAGCCTCAAAGATTATTTTATTTAAAGATGCATATGTTAACAGGAATTATCATTCTTGTATTAATGCTTGTTCGTCTAGTTGTGCGTTTTGTTACGGTAAAACCATCCTATGCAGATATTGGAAATACATTATTTAATAAACTTGGCGTTGCGATACATTACTTGTTCTATTTAATCGTTATTTTAATGGCGGGTAGCGGTTTAGCTATCGCAAGTATGGCGGGATTGTTTGAGATTGTTTTTACTGGTTCTGGTGCGCCACTTCCTGAGACATTTAATGAGTTTCCACCACGCATGGCACATAGTATTTTAGGGGGTATATTAACGCTACTAATTGCAGGACATATATTAGCCTTTATTTATCATCAGTTTATTCGTAAAGATGGCTTGTTTTCTCGTATGTGGTTTGGTTTACGCAAAGAGTAGGGATATGAATTATGTCGATATTTCGTAGGAAAATTTTAGATTTTATTCAAGAAATTGGCACTATTATGTATGTGGGCGGGATCCTTTCACATATTGTCATCGGTGCAGTGCTTGGGCACAGTGATGCCAGTACGGCTTATCACGTATCGATTTATAAGGAAATGAGTGCTTATATCCTTATTTTACCGGGCTTATTGTTAAAAATAATCTCAGATACCATCCTCTTTTTCCAGTTTGAAATAAAGCCAAACTGGTTAAAAGTAAAGTTATTGATGACTGCTTTTTTGTCTATAAATGCTTTTGTTTTTCTTGTGCCGATGATGCCTGAGTTAGTTGAGTTGGCTAAACAATCACTACAACAAGGGAGTGCTGTCAGTCAGGCGTTTATTTATAAATCTAAGTTAGAACAACTTGTGGGAATGTCCAATGTTATTCCTTTACTGCTTGAACTTATTTTAGGTGCATTTAAGCCAGCATTGGGCAAAGAGCGTAAATAATTTTTAGGAATAATTATAATGTTTGAAATATTAATTTTATCAATAATTTTAGGAATGAGTATTATTTTTGGTGTTGCATTAGCAGCCTTAGTGGTTGTACATCCAATATTACTTACCGTTAGTAGACAAACTGCTATTGAGTTTTTTAAACCTTTTTTTCATCGGACGCATATTCTAGTTTTATCGCTGTCTTTAGTAGTGACGATACTTGCATTAGTTGCATCTTTTGTTTCTAGTAATTGGTGGTGGTTTGGCATTGCGCTTATTATGCATATCAATGGACCGTATACCTACCTTCGAATGATGCCAACGAATAATCGCTTAATGGCTGATGATATAGATGTTGATTCCGAACAAACGAGAAATGACCTTAATAAATGGGGGCGATTACATGCAGTACGAACAATGATCAATGGTATTGTCTTTATTGGCTTTGTTGTTTTAGCTCTCTATTCAAGTGTTCGATAAGCCTAAAGTAATTCTGTATAAGTAAATATTGCGGATATCATGACATTCACCTTTCTTACAATGAAGATACGAATGAAATAGAGAATCTATTTCTTGCGTGCTGTAGAGTTACTATTTTATCTAAAGAATGATTGAATCTCGCAGAAGTCAACAACAGGATAGACATTATTATTCCGCATCAAAAATTATCATTAAATAGTGGCATTGATCACAGATTGATACATTAGTAATTAAATCCTAAATTGGTGAACTAATATTAGCGATATTAAGCGGTTATGATATTTATTCGGTGCTAGTGTTACAAAATATTAGTTGTATTAAAGAGGGACTAACAACATGCCACATTGTATCGTGGAATATGCCAAGGATTTAGAAACAGACATTGATTTAACTGAATTAATGACAACCACGCATCTTTCTATTTTTAGTTCAGGTATTTTTGAAGAAGAAGACATAAAAACCCGCCTTATTCCTTATGAGGTTTATCGTACAGGTACAATAGCAAAGCCATTTGTGCATATTACATTACGTATTTTACCCGGTCGTTCTGATCAACAGAAAGATACGTTGTCAGAGTTAATATTACATAATGTTGCGTCGATGTTTCATTCTGATATTGCAATTAGTGTTGAGATTGAAGATATTAGTCAGCAATTTTATCGAAAATATGTAGTGTAAACTTGCAAATTAATATTTTTTTTCAATTTTATTTGCAATGAACACTGTTTTTATGTTGTTATAGATATGTTTACTATAAATAGGAAAAGTCATGAATAAGAAACTTCTGGTTGTTGCTTTGGGTTCATTAGCATTAGTGGCATGTAGTGCGCAAGATATTAAAACGACTAACGAGGCAAATATGCAAACGGGCTGTGGCTCCACTCACGCAATTCCTGGCGGTTGGCAGAAAGGTGAGATTACACCTGAAGTAATGGCTGCGGCACAAGCGGCTGTAAAAGAAATTGCAGGTGATCACCAACTTAAAAATGTTATTCACGTAACTCAGCAAGTTGTTGCTGGTATGAATTATAACGTTACATTTTCTATCGAAAATCATGACGTTTATATGGCAAAAGTCTTCCGCAGTTTAAAAAACACTTACACGGTTAATTCTGTGAAGAAGAAGGTTGGCTCTGCTTCAAATTGTGATGTGCCTAATCATTTATAGGTTATGGTTATTATTTAACCGTACTCTTTGACGAAAAACAGCTGTTGAGATTGATTGTTTATCAATATCAGTGGCTGTTTTTTTATGCCGATTTCTAGCGTTATAATGATGCCTTTATGAGGTGATAATAAAAACAATAAACGTTCATGCTTTTTGTTTTAAATAACAGGACTAACACCCCTTACAAGCGCTAGATTTGGATATTTAAGTTAATGTAAAAAAACACTTATTAGTTCACTATTTTTACTAGTAATTAATGGTTTATTGTTATTAATATAGGACCGTTTTTAGACTTAAATAGAGTAATTATTGATGCATGTTTCAAAAAAAAAATTCGACGGTGAAGTCTTTTCTCATCAAGATTTAAGTGAAGCAACCTTTGAACAATGTCAGTTTTATTGTTGTGATTTTTCACGAGCAAACTTAACAGATGCCTGTTTTATTGATTGTAGCTTTATTGAAGCAGGAGAGACTGACGGTTGCAGTTTTGCTTATACGAAATTAAAAGATGCCAGTTTTAAAGGTTGTAATTTAGCAATGGCAAATTTTCGTAACGCGCAATGCTTTGGTATTGAATTGCACCAATGTAACCTTAAAGGTGCTGATTTTCATTATGCATCTTTTGCTAATTACATTACTCATAATTCTTTCTTTTGCTCGGCATTTATTTCTGGGTGTGATTTAAGTTATGCCAATTTCGAGAGTGTGATGCTTGAGAAATGTGAGCTATTTGAAAACCGTTGGCGTGGTGCTAATTTAATCGGCGTGTCATTTAAAGGTTCGGATTTAAGCCGTGGTGAATTTTCAAGTGAGCAATGGCAACAAGCGATATTTAATGAGGCTAACCTATGCCATGTTGATCTTGATAATGTTGATGTTCGCCGAGTATCTTTAGAAGGGGTTCAAATTTGTGATTGGCAACAAGAACAATTATTGGGAAATTTAGGTATTATTGTTTTATAGATAGTTATGTTAATTAATGATTGCCACAGAAATACCATCTATGCCTGTGGCAGTGTTGATTAATGGTTACCACTCACCAATATTAGCTTGTGAAATCCACGGTTCAGCAGGGGATAGCGGCTCACCTTTTTGCAGTAATTCAATTGAAATACCATCAGGCGAACGGACAAAAGCCATATGACCATCACGGGGTGGGCGATTAATCGTCACGCCGCTGTCTTGTAAGTGTTGGCACAATTGATAAATATCATCAACACGAAATGCAAGATGACCAAAATTACGGCCGCCAGTATAGGTTTCAGTATCCCAATTATAGGTTAACTCTAATAGCGGCGATTGGATTGCTGTTGCCACTTGTGCTTGAGCAGGAGCGGCTAAAAATACTAATGTAAAACGCCCATGTTCACTCTCTTTTCTATTTGTTTCAACTAACCCTAATTTATTGCAGTAAAAGTCCAGTGAGGCATTCAAATCACTGACACGTACCATCGTATGTAAATATTCCATTGTTTATCTCCTGATCAAAAAATCCCCGCGGTTTAGTGCTCTAGAATAAATCAAATAAGCACGAAAACGAACGGGGATCATTATTTAATCGCGTTATTACTAATGCGTTTGTGTTGCAACTACAAGTTGTTGCTTCTTATCTTGACGTACATGGTAGACGCAGCAACCGATGAACCAAACAGAGCTTACTGCAATACCGGTAACGGTTGATCCGGTAATACCCATTGCAAGGTAACCAAGGAAAGCACCAAAAGCGACAGTTAATGCGTAAGGTAACTGCGTCATAACGTGATCCATGTGATGACTGCCTGCACCTGTTGCTGACAAAATACTGGTGCTTGAAATCGGTGAACTGTGATCACCAAAGACAGAACCTGCTAATACTGCTGATAGCATAGGCATTAATAAGTTAACATCACTTGCAATCGCCATATCACCTGCCAATGGCAGCATGATACCAAATGTACCCCAACTAGTGCCGGTCGCAAAAGACATACCACATGAAAGTAAGAACACTAATGCAGGCAGTAACTCAACAGGTAGGCCATATTTTGTTAATGATGCTAAGTATTGGCCAGTTTCCATATCGCTGACAACAGTACCAATTGTCCATGCAAATAATAGAATGATAATCGCTGGCATCATTGCTTGAACACCTTGAGGTGCAGCTGTTAACCATGTTTTTAGTGGTAACTTTAAGCGTAGGGCCAATAAGATAGATACAGCAAGGCTACATAATGCGGCATACACTAATGATGAACCTACATCTGTATGCTCGATTGAGCCAATTAAGCTAAATGCCAGACCTTTAGCGGCTAAAACTTCTGCGCCACTGATGATCATAAACACAACGCTAGAAACAGTCAGAGTAAGAATTGGTAAGACCATATCAATCATGGTGCCATTACCTTCACCTTCTGTAGTGATTTCTAGCCCTTTTGGGTGACCTTTTGATTCATCCCAAAGTTGGCCGTCACGTGCGCGCTCTTCGTGCTTACGCATTGGACCAATATCAAGTTGGAACGTGATAACCACAAGTACCATTAATAAGGTAAACACAGCGTACAGATTCATTGGAATCATCTGTACGAATAATGAAATCGGACTCGTTTCAGTAATATCGTTGGTCACCAAAATACCACCAAGGATCGCAATGATATAGGCGCCCCACGATGAAATAGGGGTAATAACACATACAGGTGCTGCGGTTGAATCTAACAGGTAAGCCAATTTTGCACGTGAAATTTGAAAACGGTCGGTTACTGGACGACAAATAGGTCCAACAGACAGGCTGTGGAAAAAGTCATCAATAAAGAAAGCAAACACCATCATACCCGTTAAGATATTGGCACTGCGACGATCTTTACAGCGACGAACACCCCATTCAGCAAAAGCTTTAGTTGCGCCAGTTGCGGTCATTAAGCTAATCAAACCGCCGAGTAATAACATGAATAATAACATGTTAACGTTACTGGTATTGATTGCACCATCAGCCCAAACTAAGCCAAGAATTTGATGTAAAAGATATTGTAGTGCTGCGAGTGGGTTGAAATTATTTAGAAGGATTGATCCTGCAATAATGCCCACGCCTAAAGATAACAATACGCGGCGGGTAGTAATTGCAAGAATAACTGCCAGTAGTGCGGGAACTACTGATAATAACGAATCAGAATAGTGAACTAAATTCATGGATCTCTTAAACACCTATAATAAGGTGGAGATCTACCGAAAGGATAGAGAAACAGATTTCTTGAGAAATAATACTTCTTATCCCTTAGGGTAGCGCTCCATAGACAACATAACTATGGCAGTTCTGTACTTATTAAATACAGAACCAGCGATTATTGATGACTCAATAATTACTTCGGCGCTGACTCCTTTCTTCGGCTCTCATTGGGGATCTCCCTCCAACCGAATACTTTTAGGCAGCGCGCCTCTACTCAAAGGATTAGTCTTGACTATACCTAGATATTTCTCACAAGCAATAAAAAACACGTTTAATAGTTTAATAGGTTTAAAATTCATCAACTTAGTTGGGTGAGTATATTTTCACTTATAGTGTGTATTTATTCACTTGTTAATTGAGAGGGTTTTTATATTGGTTTAATTTTAAAGGTTAATTAAGTTATATGTTAATGGGGTAATATCTCGACATTAATCATGGCTGTACGCATTATGCATACTCAGGATGTATAATAATATAGGCAAATATAATGAATAAAAAATTAGCAATTACTTTTTTGCTTGCTGCTGTTTCACAATCAGCACATAGTGAAACTCTTTCGTTTTCTCAACCAGTACTTGATACTCCTTTGGCTGAATCAGTCCAAATGATAAGTATGGCTCACGGAAATAATTGGGGACTTGTATATGATTATGCAACAAAACAAGATAATCATTATGATGTAAAATTTAGAGTTACCCCTAATCCAGGTAAGGGTTTTGGCACGGCGGCGACTCCTGAAGTATCTAACATGGTTATCGGCCCCTTTGCTTTTGCTCAATCTATGGATGCATATAAATCATACGAAGCAGATCCTGCAAAACTTAAAGTAATGTTAGCAGAAGTACTACCAACAGTTTCTACTATTGTTTTAGATGGTAAAGTCGCAGTATCACCGTCAATTACGGATGTGTCATATGATGAAAAAACACATGAAACAGTAGTGTCGTTTAGTTTTGATAGTGATGAAAATATAACTTATTTACCTAAAACAGCTGGTTTTGTCGGTATTTGGACTCAAGGTGTTCAATGGACAACACTTATGGGTCGACTTTCTGCTGGTGATTCTTTTACTTGTGATAAAGTAAAATGCTACGATGATCTTCGTAATATGGATGGTATGCCTGATTATATGCAGCAAAATTATGCTGTAACAGAATTGCGCTAATTAAATAAAGTGGGATGGTCGCGAGTGTATAATACTGTCCCACTTGTTTTATATAAAAATTATATTTAGTTAACAAATATGAAACTATTTCATAGTATTTAGAAGCATAATCTAATATCTTTAATATGGTGTTTATAAAAATAAGGATATTTACTATGAACTTCTTCTTCTGTTCAAAAAAGAAGACTATGAAAGCAACAACTGCATTACAAGCGAAGGAAAGGCTTGTCAGTGAAATTACTCGCCACAGAACCTCACGTCACTTACAATTAATGAAAGAAGAGTTAAGCTTGTTGTTAGCGCAATTCTCTTATATTAGAGAGAATAAAATTGACGTAGTGACGAATACTAAGTCTCAATTGGTATTAAAAATTAACGCCAAATTAAACCATTAAATCATGATGAATATTATTATTTGTAGTGATTAAAAAGCCGATATTATATCGGCTTTTTAATTATGATAAATTTAATTATCATTGGATTATAATAAAAAATCTTAACCTATAGCTTCAAATGCAAGCGCTTTTTTCTCAAACACTCTAAACAGTAATGTCAGTAAACCATTAACCGCAAGATAGAATGCGCCAGCCACAGCAAAAACCGTTAAAGTATCATAAGTTTGTGCATTAATACGTTGTGCATAACCCATAATATCCATAATCGTAATAGTGCTGGCAAGTGACGTGCCTTTAAATACTAAGATCACTTCGTTTGAATAAGCAGGCACCGCCCGACGAATAGCAAAAGGCAGTAATACCCCCAATGTTGCTTTAGTATTCATACCAAGAGCGCGACAAGCATGCCATTGACCTTGAGGTATGGCATCAAAAGCGCCTTTAAATAGCTGGGTACTATAAGCTGCCGTATTTAAAGCCAATGCCAGCATGGCACAAAACCAAGGTTGGCTTAACCAATCCCATACGAAGCTTTGACGAATAACTTCAAATTGTCCTGGGCCATAATAGACTAAAAATATTTGTACTAATAATGGCGTTCCCGTAAAGAGGGTGATAACGCCTCGGCTGATCCAGTGAATAATCGGGGGTCTTAATATTAAACTTGCCGTCATTAATAACGCCAAACTACAACCCACTAATAAAGAAGCGGCGGTTAACTCAAGGCTGGTAATTAGCCCTTGTACCATTAGCCAAAAGTTTTGTTCATTCATGCAGTTGCTCCTTGGCTTTTATTGGTTTGAGTACTAGAACCATCTTGCTCGCTGAATTTCTTTTCAATTATTTTAATCAGACGTTGCGTGATTAAGGTAATAATTAAATACACCGCAGCAGCGGTGGCATACCACGTAAAGCTTTCATGTGTTGCTGCTGATGCTAATTGGGCTTGCTTTAATAAATCAGTCACACCAATTAATGAAACAAGAGCAGTGTCTTTTAATAATACCAACCACTGATTTGTTAAACCGGGCAATGCATGACGCACGGCTTGCGGTAAAATAATGCTGAAAAAAGTACGCTGTTTACTTATACCAAGTGCCGTTGCTGCTTCGCGTTGACCTTTGGGAACAGCTTTAAGTGCTCCTCGTATCGTTTGAGCGGCATAAGAAGCAAAGATAAGTGATAATGCAATGACACCAGATAAAAACGGGCTGATCTCAATAAATTCGCCAGTGACATAAAAAATAATTTCGCCCGAACCAAAAAAGATAAAAAGAACAACTAATAGTTCAGGCAGACCACGGAGGATAGTCACGATAAATGTTGTTGGCCACGCGATAGCACGATATCGTGACATTTCGCCGCCTGCAAATAACATCGCTAAAACTAACCCTACCGCTAAACTGACAAAAGCAAGCTGGATTGTCATCCAGCTAGCCTCTAGCAGGGATTGTGAATATCCCGTTAATATCATAACTTACTTACCAAAATACTGTTCAAAGATTGCTTGGTACTGGCCATTTGCTTTAATGGCTGCCAGCGCTTTATTTAATTGTTCTACTAATGCTTGGTTGTTTTTATTTACTGCAATGCCAAAACCATTACCGAAATATTTCGCATTGGTAACCGGCTTACCGACATAAGACAGTTTGTCGCCGTTGTCTTTCTTAAACCATTCAGCCACAACAGCAGTATCACCAAATACAGAATCAATACGGCCATTTTGCATATCAATAAATGCATCTTGGTAACTGGTATAAGGTACCGCTGTTACGTCAGGCATTTGATCGGTGATATAGCTCTGGTGTGTTGAACCATTTTGTACACCTACACGCTTACCTGTTAGGGCTGCTTGATCAGCAACATGGTCTTTTAATGATACAAACGCAGCGGCATTGTCATAATAGGTATTACTAAAACTGACTTGTTGTTGACGTGCCTCGGTAATATCCATTGCTGAAATTGCAGCATCATAACGTTTGAATTTTAGCGCAGGAATTAGACTATCAAACGCTTGATTGTGGAACGTACAGGTTGCTTTCATTTCTGAACACAAGGCTTTAGCAATATCAATATCAAAACCTTGAATTTGATTGTTCGCATCCATGTATTCAAATGGCGCATAAGTCGCTTCTGTTGCAAATTTAAGATCTTGTGCCATGACATGACCAGATGCTAAGCCAATTATTGCCGCTAATAACATTTTTTTCATCGCTATACTCCATGCGGATTGATCACGTAGTTTTCTATCTACGCAGTTTTAAAAAGAGACCTATTAATGGTTAAGGTATTCTGCAAATTGGGTGGTTTTTGGTGTTGTAAAAGAGTCATGGTTACCATGCTCAATCACACGTCCATCTTCCATATATAAAATGTGACTTGCAATTTTTTTTGCAAAATTAACTTCATGAGTAACGACAACTTGGGTTATCCCTGTGCCGCTGAGATCTTTTATGATCTTAATTATTTGACTAGTGATCTCTGGATCCAAGGCTGCGGTTGGCTCATCAAATAGCAACACGTCAGGTTTCATCATCAATGCACGCGCAATCGCGACTCGCTGTTGTTGGCCACCTGAAAGTTGTAGCGGCCATGCATTTGCTTTATCTGCAAGGTGTAATTGCGTCAAAATATCCAATGCTTGTTGTTTAGCAATCGCTTTATCAAGACCTAATACTTTGGTTGGTGCTTCGATTAAATTTTCAATCACTGTTTTGTGGGGCCAGAGATTGTATTGTTGAAAAACCATTCCCACTTTTTTTCTCAACGCTAAGCCTTTTTGTTCTGAAATAGGCTTTGAAAAATCAAATATATTATTGGCAATCGTTAAATTGCCATCTGTTGCGTTCTCTAGCAGGTTTAATACACGCAATAACGAGCTCTTTCCTGCGCCGCTTGGGCCTAATAAAACGAGGGTTTCGCCAGTGTTACAAGTAAAGCTGACATCATGCAGTACTTGGTTTCGGCCGTAAAATTTATTGATATTACTTACTTGAATACTCATGCTCTAATACTGCATTAATCATCACTTAATTTATATACTACTCATCATGATATCTTATGCAAGGAAAATGTATAAAAAATAATATGTTGCATATTTGTTTGGTTTATAATGATTTAACCTGTTAAATTAATTGGTTATAATGCTTATTTTTAACAATTAATAAGCATCATCTAAATGTTAGAGTCTGAGTGCATAATAGTGACTAGAAAGCGATGTTTCATTGTTTTAATGGAATGATTAATTAGTCATTGTTGTGTGAGTCATCATGTAAGTGGATTTATAGTTGAATGGAGGCGATATTATTGTTTTTATTTATGCTTAAATAGTACATTTTGGGATAGGTGCTGAGGCGTTAATCGAATGGGTTTATGCGGAGATTTACAGTGAAAAATAGGCAAAAAAAAGCAGCCGACGAAGGCTGCTTTTAATAATTAAAGAGAGCGAGTTATTACACGGTTGCTATTACTGCTTGCTGATGGCGTGCTTTTGTCACCAGAATGAAACCGATAATAGCGATAAAGCCTGTGATGAACATCGCTACTGTGACTGTTAATAAACCAAATCCAGCAAAGGCAGAGACTAAACCACTTGCCGCAAAGCAGACCATTGTTTGCATAAAGTTCAGTAGGCCAGCAGCTGTTGCACTACAATTTCTAAAATCAGATAAGGCAGCACTAATAACCAGTGGGTAAATTGCACCATTAGCAACCGCAAGGAAGCAGAATGGAATAAGAATTGGCCAGATAGTCGTTACATTGATTGAGATTGAAATAACAAACATAATCAAAACGCTGCTAAAGAACAGTGCCAAAATCCATGGTAGAAGCTTTTTACTCTCAAAATGATTCAGCAAAGTACGACAACCGTAACCACCGACAATAAAGGCAACTGTTTGTGGTGCGTAGCTTAAGCCAATATCAGTGCCTGAATAACCCATAGCTGACATAACAAAAGGTGAGCCAGTTAAATAAGCAAAGAAAGCCGCTGAACATGCAGCAAAAATTAGCATGTTACCCCAGAATTTCTTTGAGCTTAGAATTTGGCTGTAGTCACTACGCAGTTTAACCGTTAGCTTTTCTTGCTGTTGGCTAAGGTTAGCGCTCTCAGGCTCTTTTAGCGTCATGATTGCTAGCACCGCACCAAAACCAACCAATGCAATGAAAATACTACGCCAGCCTAATTGATGCTCAAGCATAGCACCTAATAAAGGCGCCAAAGCAGGAGACAGAGCCACCAACGGCATGATTGTCGCAAATACACGCTCTGATACTTTGCCGTCATAACGGTCAACCACAACCGCTTGCCAGATAACCGTTGCACTACATGCGCCTAGTGCTTGCACAAAACGTGCAGCAAGAAACACTTCAATGTTAGGCGCAAAAGAACATGCAATAGAAGCAAGGCTAAATAGCACCATACCGCCAACAAGTACTTTAATACGTCCTACACGATCTGATAATGGACCGTAAATAACTTGTCCTAATGCCATACCAAGTAGAAAGACACTAAGCGAAAGGCCGATAAGAGATTGGGTTGTTGCAAAGTCGGCGCGGATCGTTTCAAACGAAGGTAAATACATGTCAGTAGCAAGGAAGCCAAGCATACTTAAACATGCAAACCAGAATAGGGTAATTTTAGAAGGGGTATTTTTCATTTTATAGTTTTCGTCAATATTTCAATGTGTACTAGTGTAATACTGGTTTTAATAGCTGTGAAACGCTAAAATTTAAACCATGCTTTCAAAAAATTTGATGTGATATGTTTTCTTATAATGATCTCCAAGTTATAGACGTAGTCGCCCGTCGTGGTAGCTTTTCCGGTGCTGCGGAAGAGTTGCATAAAGTGCCTAGTGCTATCAGTTATACCGTTAGATTGATAGAAGAGCGTTTAGCTGTCGAATTATTTGTTCGACTGCATCGTCAGGTCAAACTAACGCCAGCAGGAGAGTATTTTGTTGAAGAATCACGCAAAATAATCAAACAGATGCAATTAATGAAATATCAAACGCAACGTGTGGCTAATGGTTGGTCTCAAAATGTATCTGTCGCTTTAGACACAGTTGTACGCCAAAGTCGGGTTAATATGTTGGTTAAAGACTTTTATGAACATTTTCCTGATGTCGAATTACACCTCACCATGGAAGTATTTAATGGTGTATGGGATGCCTTAGCAGATGGACGGGCTGACATTGCCATTGGTGCAACTGCCGCAGTGCCTGTAGGGGGAAGCTTTGATTATCGAGATATGGGAACATTAACGTGGAAGTTTGTGATTGATCCCCTGCATCCTTTAGCGACTTGTGATCATCCATTAGATCCGCATGAGTTAGCACAATATCCTGCCGTTTGTTTAGAAGATACCTCTCGTACGTTACCGAAACGGATCACATGGCTGATGGATAACCAACGCCGAATACTTGTTCCTAATTGGTACAGTGCAATGCAGTGTTTAAAAGCGGGGTTAGGAGTGAGTGTAGTGCCAAGTCACATGGCCATTCCACTAATTGAAGCGGGAGAGCTAATTGAAAAAGAGTTAGCCATTAAACCGTCAGTGAGTCCTTGTTGTTTAGCATGGAATACTGAAACCATGAATCCCGCGGTAAGTTGGTTATTAGATTATTTAGGAGATAGCGAACAGTTACATCATCAGTGGGTACGTTGAGTAACGGTTACTTGTGATAAAGAGAAGAAGTTGAAAAATGAAAAGAGATCGCTGGATGAGGTTGTGCTACATCCAGCGGTATTAATTTAATTTTTTAGAGTGTGGTAACCTGCCCAAATACGTGTTGCGGTGGTGATCCAGCATAGTGAGCCAAAAATCCAGGCAATAGTGGCAAAGTGCTGCGGAAGTAAACAAAACAAAACAAAACAGGCAATGGTTTCAGTACCTTCCGTGAGACCACCAATGTAATACAACGATTTATGTTTATATACTGGACTTTCTATATTGCGTTTCCCCGCCATAATTGCAAACGCAAGAAAGCTTGAGCCGGTTCCGATAAAAGAAAAGATCAAGAATGCGCCAGCAACGGCATTGTATTGTGGATCGGCTAATACAAAGCCAAATGGAATCAAAGAATAAAATAAGAAATCTAACGTAATATCAAGAAATCCGCCACAATCGGTAATGCCTTGACGGCGTGCCACTGCGCCATCTAAGCCATCAAATAGTCGGTTAATAATAATGAAAAATAGCGCTAATCCATAATACTCAAAGGCTAATGCAGGGAGTGCAAACAGGCCAATCACAAAACCGCTGAGGGTGATTTGATTAGCACTAATTCCATATTTTTCAGGCAACATCGCCAGCTTTGTTAATGGCTGACGTATAAGAGTAATACTGTAACGGTCGAGCATGTGGTGTCCTGCTTGAATATTTATTGCCAAGGCCAGTGTAAAACATCGCCATTTGGGGGGATATCATCGTCGTCATGTGTGACCATCAATGCCGGAATATTGCGTTGTTGAATTTGATCAAACACAAATTGACGAAATGCTGCGCGTAGGGTTTTATCTAATTTACTAAAGGGTTCATCAAGTAATACTGCTTGGGGCTGCGACAATAATAATCGCATCATACTTATCCTTGCTCGTTGACCTCCGGAAATTTCATGGGCTTGCTGATGTTGTAAATGGAGTAAATTCAATTCGTCTAATGTGGCTAACGCTTGGTGCTTACGTTGGCTACCTTTAATATTTTGTGGTAACCCAAACGCGAGATTTTGCCAAATATTAAGGTGAGGAAACAGTAAATCATCTTGAAAAACAATACCTATATGGCGCATATTAGGTGCTAACGAGGTTATTGATTGTTTATTAAGCTGTATTTCACCTGTGACAGTGAAGTTAGGGGCGAGGTGACCTGCAATCGCACTAAGAATAGTGGATTTACCACTGCCACTAGGCCCCATTAACGTCATTATTTCACCCGCTTCAACCTCAAAAGTTAACGGGCCTATCACGACATTATTATTACGATGACGTAAGGTTAATTGTGAAACAGAAAGGGCCATAAGATTACCTGCTTATTTGAGTTTGAGCGGGTGATGATTTGCGTTGTGCTAATACCATCGCGATAGTAAAAAAGACCAAAGGTAATAATCCTTGTAATAGCCCATAAATTGCACTGATGCGTCGGTCTTGGCCGCTAGCAAGCGTTACCGCTTCAGTAGTTAAGGTGGATACGCGCCCAGCACCTAGCATTTGAGTGGGTAAATATTGTGCCAAACTGACACTACAGCCAACCGCAAAGGCTAACCATAATGCAGGTTTTAGCTGTGGAAACTTAACTCGCCACCATGTTTGCCAGCCATTTAAGCCTAAACTTCTTGCTGTTTGATCTAATCGTTGATCATAACTGCGCCATGGCCCATCTAACGTAAGATAAATATACGGGAAAACATAAAGCCAATGGCTCCAAATTACCCATTGCCAAAAATAGTGGCCAGAGACAAAAGAGACCGCTGTCTGCATACCAAATAATAGCGATAATTGTGGCGCAACCATTGGAATCGCGATCAGTACTGTAGGGATTCCACGTTGATACTTTTGGCGATATTCAAGGCAAAGAATCACCATGATTAAGGCACAACAACTGCTGATTAATGCGAGAAAAATACTGTTACCGATAAGCTGTTGCAGTGGTTCAAATTGCTGTTGCCAAAAACGGACACTATAACGGCTGGGTAGTAAGTCAGGAAAACGCCACCGTAAAGCAAATGACCATACGGCCAAAATAGGCAGCATAATTAACGGTAACAATAATAAACCATGACTAAAAAAAGCGGCAATAGGCGAGGGAATACGACGGGTTGAGTGTCGAATTGCGCCACGATATTGCCATGATGTTGCGTATGATAATCGCCACCATTCTATTAAACGTAATAGTCCAAAAGTAATGATGACAATACCAAATAATAACAATGCTCCTGCTGCTGCGCGTGGAAGTTGGGTTAAGTCACCATCAGTAAACCATTGCCAAATTAGCATTGAAAATGTGCTGGGGTGAGTGGGGCCAATAATTAATGCCACATCAACCACGGCAAGTCCATAACCGGCAACCGCGAAAATCGCCAAGCGTAATTTTGGTAGCCATAGCGGCAGTATAACCATGTACCATATTTGTTGATGGCTGTATCCCAGACTCATAGATGCTTGATAAAGACGTTTTATATCCAGCTGCTTTAAAATACTGATGCTCATTAATAATAAAAAGGGTGTTTCTTTAATGGCTAATGCAAACAGTAATCCTAGACCAAAGCTATCATGAATAAGCACAGGATAAAGAGTATCTGCGAGGCCTGTATGGTGCCAAATACGGGCAATCCAGCCTGTTGATGAGAACATCAGCCCAAAACCAAGCACAAAAGCAATATGAGGGAAAGCGAGTAACGGGGCTAGTAAGCGTTCAATTTTTTGCCACTTTGGGCTAAGCCAATAGCGGCGCAATATCAAATAACACCACCATAGCGCCAGTAATGTGCTGCCTAAACCTGATAGTAGTGTTAAAGCGATTGAGTCACCCAGATCGGGCCAAGAAAAGAGTTGTTGCCAGCCTAATAGTGATGGTTGATGCATGTTCAATGCTGGTAGCCATGCAAAAGCAGGCGCAAGCATACCAAGAAAGCCAATGATCAATGGACTTGCAAATAGCAATAATGTGACAACAAATATAATGGCTAACATAAGACTCAAATAAACAGCAAACAAGGAAAGCTAACTTGCTATCATAATGCAAGTTAGCTTAATTTATAATAAATATAACAGCGGCTTAGTTGCCGTATCTAAGTTGCCATTGATGCTCAATTGCCGCTAACCATGTAGGGTTTGGCTCGGCAATGGAAGGATATGGCGTAAAGCTTGGCTTGTTATATGCTGCTGGCAGTTGTTTAAACGCCTGCGAGGTTAAGATTGTAGGATCACCCCACACATTGATGTCAGCTTTGTGCGCTTGTGCTTCTGGGCTTAATAAGAAATTAATCGCTACTAATGCACCGGCTTTGGCATTTGCGTTCCACGGAATCGCAACAAAGTGGATGTTAGTTAATGCGCCAGCACTAAAGGCATAAGTTTTTGCCTTATCAGTTAAATTACCATTAGCAATGGCTGCGGCTGCCGCATTAGGGTTAAAGGTGATTGCTAATAATAATTGTTGATCATCAAGTAACTGTACCGTTTCAGCTGTGCCCGCAGGGAATTGCTTTCCTTGATGCCATGCTACTTTGTGGAGCTGATCAAGATAATGCCATAATGGAGCTGTTACGCGATCAAACAGCGCTTGATCTTTAGGTAACTGTAAGGGGTGATATAATGCTTTTTTGTCAGTTGTGAGTTCTAACAGTGCTGCTTTTAAAAAGCTTGTTCCATGAAATTCAGGTGGTTTAGGGTAGCTGATTTTTCCCGGATGTTGCTGAGCTAAAGCCAATAATGCCTTAAAGCTTTTGGGTGGATTTTTTAGCGTTTCAGGATCATAAATAAACACCAGTTGGCCAACACCCCATGGTGCTTCTAGTCCTTGCGTTGGTTCTGAAAAGTCTTTATCAATAGGCAGTGATTTATTGACATATTTCCAGTTTGGAAGCTGGTGCGTAAATGGCCCATACAACAGCCCATTTTGCTTCATTGAACGAAAATTTTCGCCATTGATCCATACCATATCAACACTACCACCGCTGTTTTTGCCTGCGGTTTTTTCTGCCAATAAACGTTGTGTGGTTTCCGCTATATCGGTCACTTTTACTTGTTTTAAAGTGACACCATAACGCTGTTGTAATTGGGTATTAGCCCATAACAGATAATCATTTATTTCTTGGCTGCCACCCCAAGCATTAAAATAGACGGTTTCTCCCTTAGCTTGAGCAAGGGTTTGTTGCCATGTTGGCATAATATTAACGTTTTTATGCTGTTCACTGGCGTGTGCCGTTACACTACCAATGACCAATGCAGCAGTTAACGTCAGCTTTTTTAAAGTAGAAAATGCTGTTATCACAGTTGATATCCTTATTATCGTAATGATTAATTACGCATCCAGTGGTGATATTTTTTGACCCAAGCAAGCAGTTTTTGAGGGGCATGGGCTTGTTTCCATACGCCAGCGGTGTACTTTGCACCTTCACTCATGGTTGGGTAAGGATGAATCGTGCCTAAGATCTTATTTAGCCCTAAGTTATGACGCATTGCGAGCGTAAACTCAGCTAATAAATCACCGCCATGGTGGCCAACAATAGTGGCACCCAGAATTTTATCGCTGCCTTTAGGGGTTAATATTTTAATAAAACCTTCATCATAACCATCAGCAATGGCACGATCTAAATCATCCAATCCATAACGGGTGATTTCATAGTCAATCCCTTGCGCTTGCGCTTCTTTTTCATTAATGCCCACTCTTGCTAATTCAGGTGCCGTGTAAGTGACGGCTGGAATAACTGAATAATCGACTTTGAATTTCTTAACGGCACCAAATAAACTATTGACTGCGGCATACCATGCTTGATGTGCAGCTACGTGAGTTAATTGGTAAGGGCCAGCAACATCACCGACGGCATAAATATTAGGATATTGTGTTTGTAGATATTGGTTCACAGCGACAGTGCCACGCTCTGTTGTGGTAATGCCGAGTTCTTCTAAACCAAAGCCTTGTACATTCGCAACACGGCCTAAAGCGACCATTACGGCATCAAATTCTATGCTCACTTGTTGGTTGTCATGTTCAACAACAACACGTTGGATACGTTGGCCATTGTCATCAAGAGTAGATTCAAATTGGACCGCATTATGTTGCAGTAAGATGTTTACACCATCGTGAGCAAGAGATTGCTCAACTAACTGAGCCGCATCGCGATCTTCACGGTTTAGTAGTTGGGGTGATCGTTCAACAATCGTGACTTCAGCACCTAATCGGCAGAAACTTTGGGCTAATTCACAACCAATAGGGCCACCACCAAGGATCAATAATCGCTTAGGAAGGGCTGTTAATTGCCATACAGTATCAGACGTTAAGTAATTAACCGTATCTAAGCCAGGGATCGCAGGCACTAATGGACGCGCGCCAGTTGCAATAACAATATTACGCGTTGTAATACGGGTGCCATTCACTTCAACTTCCCATGGCGATAGGATAGTTGCATCACCTGTAACACAATTTACGCCAAGCTTACTGTAACGTTCGATAGAATCATGAGGTTCAATTTTCGTAATAACTTTATGAATGCGGCCCATCACTTGAGTAAAATCGATATTATCAATGTGAGCATCGATACCAAGTGTTGATGCATTTTTGATATCAGCCGCAGTATGTGCCGCACGAATAAGTGCTTTTGATGGAACACAACCGGTATTTAAACAATCACCACCCATTTTGTGACGTTCAATAAGAGTAACATCTGCTTTTACTGCGGCAGCAATGTACGCGCTAACTAAACCGCCTGAACCTGCACCAATGACAACTAGATTCTGATCAAAGCGAGCGGGCTTTTGCCATTGTTTGTATTGTTTTTTTATTGCCATTGTTTTCATTATCCATTTTGTAAGTAATGGGAAGAGGCCGAGTAGAACTAAAGAGAATAAAACAGGTGCTGAGATAATACCGCTGAGTGAATCTATTTTTCCAAGTTGAGTACCCGCATTAATATAAACGGCAGTACCCGCTAACATACCTAATTGGCTGACCCAGAAAAAAGTACGGGTTTTAATTATGGTTAATCCCATTAAAAGATTAATAAGGAAAAAAGGGAAAACAGGAATTAAACGTAAACTCAGCAGATAAAATCCGCCTTCTTTCTTTATGCCATCATTTAATGTTGCTAAGCGATTACCAAATTTTGCTTGTACCCAATCACGTAAAATAAAACGGCTAGATAGAAAGGCCAGTGTTGCGCCTATTGTACTGGCAAAAGACACCATAATTAGGCTGGCCCAGAAACCAAATAAAGCCGCACCTAATAAGGTTAATATTGATGCGCCAGGAATAGACAGAGCAGTGACTAAAATATATAAACTAAAAAAGCCAATATAAGACGTAATTGGATTTTCAATAATATAGTCTTGGAGGGTTAATTGTTCACGTTTAGCCGCTTCAAGGGTAAGGTATTGTCCAAGGTCAAAATAAAACCAAGTGCCAATAATTGCCAATATAACGGTAAGCAATAAAATTTTATTATTTTTCATTATGGCTCCTTAGTTGTTCTTCATCTGCTGTTGATGTTGTTGGCACTGTATTTTGTTGAGTCTGAGGTTGAATCGGTAATGAGCAAAAACCTTGTGCAGGTACATCCAGTGCTGTATTAAATTTAGCGGATAAATTTTGAAAACTTATTAATGCGGTTAATTCAATAATGTCATCACTGCTATACCAAGTAGCAAGTGCTATAAGCATATCGTCACTGACATGTTGGCCTGTAATTGTCATTGCTTCGGTATAAGTTAACACTGCTTGTTCTTGTTCTGAAAAGTGATCAGAAGCTTGCCAGTTTGCAAGAGCTTTAATTTTTTCTAATGAATGGCAGCGTTCTGCGAGTTTCATGCCATTGGCATCAACACAGAAAGCACAGTTATTGAGTTGAGATACACGTACACAAACTAATGAACGCATAACGGCATCTATTGGTGATTTTTTACGATCAAGGTAACCAAAAAATACAGCCACTAGCCAGAAAAGGACAGGTTTACGTCCCCATAATTTAGCTGGATTGAGTATTTTGCCGAAATGGCGTTTTTGCAACCACAGTAACGGTTTAACCCATAATGAGAATGTTTTTTTGGTTAATATACGCAAAGTATGTCCTTATTAAATGAAAATCACATCGATTCTTAAGTAGCAAGACCGAGGGAAGTGATATTGTATTTCATTTAATGACAAAAATTTTTATTATTCAAAAAATTATTAGATATAACAAAGAACAAATAACAATAATGAATGTATGAATTGTTACATTTTATGTGGTGAATGATGCTTTAGTGTGGTATTGGATAAATATTCGTTCAAGAACGTTAAAAATACGTTTCTATGAAGGATGTATCTATGATTTTCGATATAAAGAATAAACAGGATCTTGGATAACTATTTTTTCATGGAATGTGTATTTTTAATTGTGCTGTATAATTAATGTACACAGTAAGATGTGCTCAGAGGAAGTGCAGGTTCAAGTAAGGATAGTTTGGAAAGATTATATGCAGATATCGAATAAAATAAATTAAAGAGGCACTGGAGCCTCTTTATTCTTAAGCGTCACTTAGCCAGTTGACGAATATATTTATTATAGTTTCGCGAGCAGTTCGTTACGTCTGCTTTCTGGTATTACAGACCAATGTTGGCCATGTATAGCACCTTCTAGTGCCCATAATAATTCTAAACTTAATGGTGCCTCTTGTGTTTTTTGTAATGCCTTATAGGCGTTGAGTGCACCAAGATCGTATAGTTGCTCAATCGTTTGAATCCCTGCTTTTTTGAGCATTCTTTCATTTGAGAGGCGTAAGTTAGGTAAATCTTTTATCCTAGCTGGTGCACAACATTCTTTTGCTTTTTTATCAGCAAGTGCTGCTTCAAGAGAATATTTAGCTTGCTCTATTATTTTTTCAGGTTGTTCCCACCATTCATCAATAATGGCGTAATGTTTAGTTATTACAGGAAACCCACGTTTCTTATAGATGTATGGCTCTAATCCCGCTTGTTGAAATTCCTCTTCATTTTTAGCGTTTGCTCTTAGGTGAAGTTTATTATTAACCACAAGTGCGAACATTGCTTCGCCTGCGAAAATACCAAAGCCACCAAACATAGAACGCGATTTAACGTTACCTAAATGGTCTAATAATTTTAATGAGTTTTTTAATATTGGTTTGTCCATATTTCTACTCGGTGAATAAATGAGTGTCACCTAACATTAAAGTAGTCGTAAATTGACTTATTATTAAAGTTATTTACGAGATAGTTTTCCTACTCTAAATCATCCATGTATTACTTTATAAATAATATTATCAATATAAAAGTATTATTTATAATTTGTAAGTCTTTTGCTTACTACTATATGTCTTTACAGAGTTTATTATATTCGATCTTTTAAAAAGGTAAGTTTTAATATTAATGAAAGCTGATGAATCTGTGAGATCGCTCATGTTTTTGAAATGAATAGATATTTGTAAGATTATAGCGCGGAATTTATTTACTAGAAAAAAGCCAATAGAAATATTGGCTTAATAAAAGGGTAATCGCGTTAGCGCAAATCTTTTACAGACTTACGTTCTACTATAGCGGGTGCCATTTCAAAAATTTGAGGTTCATGATCTTTATTCTTCATACGATCCATCAAAATTTTAATGGCCGTTTTACCTAAACGACGTTTTGGCTGGTGGATAGTCGTTAGCGGTGGCGCAAAGTAAGGCGCAAGATCAATGTTGTCGTAGCCAATAATTGAAATATCATTGGGAACACGTAATCCGGCTTGCTCAAAGGTACTGATTAAAGCCATTGCCATGATGTCATTAAAGCAGAAAATAGCCGTTGGACGATCGGTCATTGCAATATATTGTTCTGCCGCTTTAACCGCAGAATCACATTCAAAGTCACCTTCAAGAATCCAATCTTCATTAACGGTTAAGTTGGCTTCTGCCATGGCTTTATTAAAACCTTTTAAGCGTTCACGACAGGTAGATTTATCGTTATGGCCTGATAAGCAACCAATACGGCTATGACCATGGTCGATAAAATACTTAGTTGCAATGTAGCCACCTTGCTCAGCATTATCCTGAATTTTATCGGTATGTGGGCTTTCTGGACCCCAATCCATCACTACCATTGGTAGGTCTTTTTGACGCTCAAGTAGATCCAGTAATTTCTGATCAAGATCAGAACACATTACCAATAAGCCATCGACACGCTTTTCTGCAAGCATGCGTAAGTAATCATATTGCTTAGAAAGGTTACCTTCAGTGTTACATAAAATGAGCGTGTAACCTTCACGGTAACAATACTCTTCAACACCATGTACAACCTCAGCAAAAAAAGGGTTGGTTGACTTAGTGACTAGCATGCCAATTGTACGGGTTGTATTACATTTTAGGCTACGCGCAACAGCACTTGGTGCATAGTTAAGCTCTTCAACAGCAGCAAGTACTTTTTTCTGTGTTGCTTCTGCGACAAAGCGCGTTTTATTGATCACGTGTGAAACTGTTGTCGTTGAAACGCCAGCCATACGTGCAACATCTTTAATGGTTGCCATATTTATTCTTCTAATAATGGGTGCTAGAGATGTTTCTAGCTAATCGTGAGGTACCAAATTGAGTAATTACTGAGATGAATATAATTCAATGTTTTAGGTAAAGTCTCTCGTTAATTATTCAATTTGGCACCAATAATGTGTCTATTATATACTTAAATAGTATTAACACTAAAAGCCGCATTTATTCGCGGCTTTATAATTATTGCATGTTTTTCAAGTGTAATCGCTTGCGTTCACATTTTACTGAGTGTTACGCGTAGTGCAACGTTTCAATTGTCTGGGAGTAAATTATTTGATAACTATCAACAAAAAATCGTAAATTTCAGTAATATTATGGCTAAATTACTGAAATTCACAAGATACGATCAAAAAAATAGCGCGCTTTGATATTATGTTAGTAGGTAAGGATAACCATGAATAGGGTGGGGATGTACGGAAATGTTCCAACCGTAGACATTGTTAATTATTTCAGGCTGTAATGCTTGCCATGGTGATCCATCGGCTTGAATTTTACCGTGTTGAATAATGACCATACGTTGAGCATATTGCGCAGCTAAGTTGAGATCATGTAATACGATGATAACAGCGGCACCTTTTGCTGCCATGGTTTGTGCCATTTGTAGCGTTTTATGCTGGTGGGCGAGATCTAACGCTGATGTTGGCTCATCTAACATTAGAATACATTTATCATGAGCTTGACTGAGTTGTGTTAGCACGCGTGCGAAATGGATTCGTTGTTTTTCACCCCCTGATAACGTGGGATATAAGCGTGGTGCAAGATGAAGAACATCAGTATTACGCATGGTTGTGAGGGTGATATCGTCAATTTCTTGGCGTGACAAACATAGCGGCATAGTGCCAAGTTCAACCACTTCTTTACAGGTAAAGGCAAAAGACAGCGAACTGTGTTGCGGTAAAATACCTAAATGGCACGCCAGTTCAGATCGTTGCCAATCTTCAATATTGCGATTAAAAAATGTAACCTGACCACTTTCAGGTATCATTTCACCGCAGAGTATTTTAAGTAATGTGCTTTTACCTGCGCCATTAGGCCCAAGTAGCGCCGTGATTTCACCTGCCTTTATATCAATATTAAAGTTATCTAATAATACTTTTCCTGCTAATGTTAATTGTAAATCACGTGCCGAAATGACAGTGGGGCGTGCAGAGGTTGCCGTCATGCGATTCTGCCTTTTTGTTTATTCAATAGATAAATGAAGAATGGAGCGCCTAAAATGGCGGTAATAATACCAACGGGGAGTTCTTGTGGTGCAAAAGCACTACGCGCGATCATATCTGCGACAAGTAAAATTAAAGCACCTAGAATAGCTGAGATTGGTAATAACGTTTTATGATTAGGGCCTGAAATCATGCGCCCTAAATGGGGGATTACTAAACCGATAAAGCCAATAGGACCTGTAATAGCAACGGTAATACCCACACCAGCGGCACATACAATAATTAAACTACGCTTTAGATGCTGAACATCCACTCCCATATGGCGGGCTTCAGCTTCTCCCAATAAAAAGGCGTTCAGTGCATTAGCTTGGCGATAACAATAATAATAGATAACAATGAGGCTCACAAAGGCAAGACCAATATTTGGCCATGTCGCCCCTGTAAGTGATCCCATTGACCATAATGAAAAATCACGTAGCGCTTGATCATCGGCAATATAGTTAAGTAACCCCAACCCTGCACCAGAAATAGCACCAATTGCGACACCTGCTAATAGCATTACCACGACAGATGTGCCGTTTTTATCAGTACCGAGGTGATACACCAAATATGTGCTCAGCGCACCACCCAAAAAAGCGAAAAAGGGCACAGCACCAATATTCATTAATAAAGGATATTGCGCCATTAATGGGGCAAATAAAATGATCGCAAACGCAGCGCCTAGGCCTGCTCCACCTGAAATACCAATAATGCCCGGATCGGCAAGAGGGTTACGAAACAACCCTTGTAGCACCGCTCCACAGATGGCAAGTATGGCACCAATCGCAATACACAATAATGTTCTTGGTAAGCGTATTTGATGGATCACCAAATCAACATGGGCGGCAAGTTGATGCTTACCTGGTAATAAAGATAAAAAACTGTCTTTATAACTGATATCCATCGGTCCAATAGCGATAGAGCTTAATAGTGCAAAGAGCAATGCACCGAGACTAATCGAATAAATGACATGGGGTGAAATACGATTAACGTTCATGGTGACATTTATCTCAGATTACGATTGTGGGTAAAAAACATGATTAAGACGCATGGCTTCATTAATACTATGAATGCCTAAGCCACCAATTAATGCCGTACCATCAATCACGGCAATGGCATTATTTTTTGCCGCAGGAGTGGCTTCTAATACCGGCATTTTTTTGATGAGTTGTGCCATATTTTTAATTGAAGTTGTGGTGCGACTGCTAAGTAAAATAATGTCGGGTTGCATTTGCAAAATAGCTTCGGTTGAAACTGGCTTATAGTTTGCAACAACGGCTGCCGCTGGGTTTATCGCCCCCGCTAAAGTAATAATACTGTCTGCTGTGGTATTTTTGCCGGCAACGCTAATTGGTCGCCCATCATGAATCATTAAGAACAATACTTTTTTTGGTTGAGTCTGATGAGTATTGTTTTTTCCGATGTTTTTTACTGTCGCTGCGATAGTTTGCTTAAGTTGCTGCGCTTGTTGTGAATGTTGAGTTAAGGCCGCAACTTGATCGATTCGATGCAGTAAATCAGACACCGTTTCGCCACCGTTAACAATATCCACCTCAATCCCCGATTGTTTTAAAAGGGTTAATGTTTTGGGTGGCCCCATTTCATCAGAGCCAATAATACGAGTGGGGGCTAAAGCAATCAGGCTTTCTGCTGACAGTTGACGGTGATAGCCGACTTTAGGCATATCATCCGCTACAAGGGTTTTACTGGTAACATCGACAGCTATTAATTGCTTTTCAGCCCCTAAAGCGTTAATGATTTCTGTAATAGCCGCACCTGCACTAATAACTCTTGCAGAACTTGCTTGTGCATGGGCGAGAGGACTAAATATGCTTGAAGCTGTGATAAATAGTGTTGCTGATAACAGTATTTTTTGAGAAACGTGACGCCAAGGTGAGGCGATAAAAGAACGGTAGCTGTCCATTATTGTTGATCTTCCATTAATAGTTGTGTGGCTTTAATGTCATTTTTTTGTAGAAAAGCTAATAACTTGAGCATTTGTTCTACGGATGCTTTTTTATCAGCACCAATAACGACAGGTTTATCTGAATGTGCTTTTACAGCGGTTAATAATTGCTGTGAAAAGTTGTCCCAGTTGTCGACCGATTGACCGTCTAATGCCCAATAAGGTTCAGTCGCAACCAGATTTATCGTGATCGGATCGGCCTTGGTTGTTTGTAATATTTGGGTCGAGGTCTGCGGTAATTCCACATCTAATGATTTAATTTTTACTGTTGCGGTAAGTAATAAAAACACCATCACAATAAAGATAATATCCAATAAAGGCGTTAAATCAGGATTGAGTTCGTCTGCATTTTGCTGACTATTATTGATACTAATCATGCTGATTTGCCAGTGTAAGCCGGGTTTTCTTTACAAGTATCACACGGTTTTACTGGGCTATTACCGACATCAATGTTCATGCCTTCTAACCATAAATTACAACGGTTTAAGCTGTGCTCCAGTTTCGCCATAATGCTATCGGCCCATATACCTAATAGCTGTGAACCTGTAATAGCGGGCAGGGCAATAATTAAGCCAGCCGCTGTTGTACGCATTGCTAAACCTAAACCATCAGCAAGATCACTTGGCGTAACCGAGCCTGTTGATAGTGCAATGCCTTTAAACATTTCAATTAAGCCCAACACCGTACCAAGTAAACCTAATAACGGACTAATCACACCAATTAAACTCAGTAGCCGTAGCCCTGAACGTAATTGCTGGCGCTGTTGAAGTAACCAAATACCCGCAGCATCTTCACGTAATGGTTTCGTGAAATGACGATGAGAAATAAGCATTGCGATGCCTTTACACAGTAATGGTCGTTGATGCTTAAGTTGGTCTGCTAACTGATCTAGCGCACGATCATCATGTCGATTCTGTTTATCTAAAAGGGCGGTGATTTTGGTTTTTCCAACGCCCGTGCAGAGTAGTACTTGTATAAAACGCTCGACGAGAATCATGATCGTTAGTGCTGAGCATGTAAGCAGCGGCCATGTCATAAGGCCAAATTGTTGGGTGAGGTTGTCGATAACAGTCATGGTTTAGTCCAGTTTAAAACGTATAGGGATCTGTACTCGGTGGGTAATCGCCTTACCGTTCACAATATGAGAAGAAAAATGCCATTTCTTAATCGCCGTAATTGCTGCGTTATCTAAGATATGAGCACCGGATGATTTGATCAGTTTTTGTTTGAGTTGTTGTCCTTTTATACCAATCCAGACTTCAATCAGTACTTGACCCTCAATGCCGCGACGTTTGGCTAATTTGGGGTAATTGACAGCGCCTGGTCGTGTCACAAAGGTCGGCTTTGATACCAATTGTAATGCTTGTGTTCCTGCATTATCGACAGCGATGGCTGCTGTTTTATTCGATTGATTTGAAAGTGATTTTGTTGATTTTAGCGCTGTTTTTGTATCCGTCGTCGTTGTTACAGCTGATGATGTCTGCTTTAAAGGTTTTTTATGCGTAAGCTGCTTCTTTTTTACTGAGGTGACGTTTTTTATTGGGGTAACGCTGTTTTTAATCGGCGGTGCAGTTTTCTTTTTCGGCGGTGCAGTTTTTTTAAGTGTAGGGGCTTTTTTCGAGACGGTTTTATTTGCTGTTGTGGTCTTTGCTAAGCGCTTCATAGTCGATATAACAGGGGGCTTTACTGGGGCTGGCTTTATTGGTACTGATTCTGTCGGGGTGGATACTGGCGTTACCGTTGGTGGTGGCGTTTTCGCCACAGCAGGTGGAACTGCAACGAAGGTTAAACTAACGTGTGGAGTATCGCTTCCCATCGTCAGTGTGATTGGATCTTTGGTTGGCATAGCAGCAAGAAACATACTATGAACCAATAATGATATCGCCCCAGCGGCAACGTAACGTTTTGTATTCACTATTATTACCTAAAAATAACACTAAAAAGAATGTTGTCGATAGTGATTGAATATTGATGCAAAATACCACCCCTTGTGTGTACAGTCCGTTTTATCAGCATTTTCATGTGGTTACTTACATAACCATTAATATAGCCTCTTTATTTTTAGCCATTATCCACGAAATGCGAATAATATCAATTATCATTTGCAATATTATTCAATGCAAAATATCATGGCCGCAAATGAGATAAAGAATCATTGATGGGAATGGCAATGCACCGTTTCTGCATTGAAATCTTGAAATAAGCAGCTTGAAAAGTGATAGCAACCGATCAAGCGCCAATTGTGATTGATTTACTCTATGGACTTCCATACCAGAATCTTGATGTGTGGCAACAAGATTTAAATGATTTTCTTGATTCTGGTGCCCATGGTGTTGATTTATATCAGCTGATTGAAATGGGCAATACGCCAATGGGGAAAATGGTTGAACAAGGCCGTTTACCAGAGCCAGCTGATACTATGACTAAAGCTTCAATGTTTGAAATGGGGTAGATTATATGGCTAAACATCATCTACGCCGTTTAAGTGTTAATCATTGGGCGCGCGATAACCGTGAACGAAGTTGCTATAACAGTCTTGCTAAAACCACCGCAGAAGTCTTACCGCTAGGGGCGGATGCAGGGGGCAATGTTGGCGGTTATGGTTATGTGCAACATCGCAAACTTGAACGTTATATGGATGATGTTAATAACCAACGAATTCCACTCGCGATGATGGTTAAATCATCACCTCATGCTGCGGTTAATACGGCAATTAAAGCGGGCTTTGATCGTGGAGTGATTGTTGCAAAACAACTTGATAAGCAAGCCGGTTGGCCATTGTTTAGTTTTTGCATGCCATTATTTCAACTGTGGCAACAACATGGTTTTGTCGAAATAGAACAACTTGGGCATCACCGCTATTTAAATCTGACGTTAGCGGGACAATTTTGGGCGGTGACGCTGGCGCAAGCCTTGATTCAAGTAATAACGACTGCAACGATAAAAGCACAATCTTAACCGTGTGAAAATTAAATTTATTAGCTAATTGTAATTAAAAGGATGATAACTGTGTTTACTCGCTATTCTCATGATGAATTAAAAACGAAAGTTGCTCAAATATTACAACAGGATGAAAAACTTCATGCAGGTGCAATTGCTGAACAACTACAGGTTACAGAAGGTGAAGTGGTGTTATCGCTGCCATCTGAGTTAGTTTTTCCATTGGCTGGCAATGTGGCACAAACCATCGTAGAGGTATTACCGAGTTGGGGGCCAGTTACGGCCATCGTGCATTCAATGGGATCTATCTTTGAAGTAAAAGCACCGTTTCCCAAAGGAAAATTAGCCCGCGGTTACTATAATTTAATGGGTAAAGAGGGTGAATTACATGGTCATCTACGATTAGATTTAGTTGAGCATATTGCATTAGTTAGTAAGCCATTTATGGGTCAGGAAAGCTATTTTATAGGTTTCTTTGCCGAACACGGTGAATGTATCTTTAAAGTCTATTTGGGGCGAGATAAACAGCGCAACTTATTTTCAGATCAAATTGAAAAATTTCAACAGCTCAAACTACTAACAAATTAAATGTTTGGTTTATGAGAAGCAGTCATTAGTTAAAAAGAACCATTATTTTAAAAACATGAGTTAAAAATATAATAACAATATAAAAATAGAATGTTAGTCAGTCTGCATTAAAAAGGAAGAAGGGAAATAAAATGGGTGAAGTAAAACAACAACGACTGCAAAACCGTTTAGGACCAGAGATTAAAGAATTTCGTGAAGCGTGTTTAACACTGCAACTGGCGACGGTTGATATTAATGGCAAACCTAATGTTAGTTATGCACCTTTTGCGTTACTTGATGATGGGTATTACGTGTTAATTAGTCAGATTGCCAAGCATGCGCGTAATTTACTGGAAAATCCTCAAGTCTCTCTCATGATGATTGAAGATGAAACTACGGCCAAAACGTTGTATGCCCGTAAACGATTAACCTTTGAAGCTGATGTGAGTGTGGTTGAGCGTAATAGTGATCGTTGGACATCGGCAGTGGTAGCGTTACGGGATCGCTTTGGTGAGATAATTGATGGTTTAAGTGGCTTAGAAGATTTTGTCTTATTCCGCTTAGCACCAACGCAAGGGCTATTTGTAAAAGGGTTTGGTAAAGCGTTTCAAGTTAGTGGTGATGATTTAGTGGATTTTGTTCATTTAGAACAAGGTCACCGTCGTATTAAAGATGGCTCTGAAATTGAAACGCCAACGGATAAATTATAAATAGCATTTGTTCGCAGTCGTAAAATAAACCTACTCCATGCCTGTCGATTTATCGCAGGCATGTGTTCGTTTAGGGCGTTATAGCAGATCCTAGCGACAGTAATGATCGAGAAGTTGATCCCGGTCATCGTAATTTAGAGCGAAACTTGAACTCAAGTAAATATCAGTGATAATTAACTTATACATTGCTTATTTATTCGGACCATATGATGACGGAAGAACATAAAAAGGGTATTTGGTTTGCATATATTGCCAGCTTTCTAACCCCGTTTACTTTATTATTATCAGGGATTATCGCCATTATTTATGCTGGCTATAAACTTGATAAAGGCGCTGATGAGGTTGCTTATAGCCATTACTACACCATTATTCGTAGTTTCTTTTTGTTTCTTACTTTTTTTGTGGTGTTGGGTGTGTCGGCAGCAACAACAACGGGCATGATTGCTGGTGCTGAATACTGGATTCATAGCGAAATTCTAGATAAAGTGTTGAACATCTTACCGTTCGTCGGTGGGGCTATAGCTTTTGTCGCGGTAGTGGTGTGGCTTGCAAAAATTATTAATGGCATGAAATTGTTAAGTCAAAATCAAGCGGTTAAGCTGTAATTATATATTCTATTCATTAGAGATAAAACAGTAGATATAAAAAAGGATAATCGTTTGATTATCCTTTTTTTGAATAAAAGACTATTCAGTTATATTACGCAATTATTTTTTAAATTGCATAACAAGTTGATTTAATTTTTTTAGTAGATCAGTCGTTTTTGGATCTTGTTTTTTCATGGCCTTAATCACGTCATCTTGTACTTTTTTGTCTTGCTTACTGATTGCAGGATCATTCAAGATTGAACGTTGTTGCTTCTCAAGCGTAGTACGGATAGTTGTAAATTCTTTAATCAACTCAGTACGCTTATCATTTGAAACATCTTTCTTTGTTGCTTCAACTTGGATTTCTTGAGCACGCTTGATTAGTTTTTCTGGTTTGTAACCCTTGGCTTTAACTTTATTGTTAAATGCTGTTTCGTAAGCTTTCATCTCTTCGATTAATTGAGGATTTGCTTTTAATGTTTTCACACGAATAGCGGCAAGCTCTTGCTGGATTTTACCAATTTCAGCAACAACCTTTTGTTGTTCAGCTGTGGTTTTTTGAGATGCCACCATAGAGGCATTTGGAGCATCTTTAGCCATCGCTACTGTTGGTGCAGCTGCAAATGCACAAGCTAACGCAACGGGTGCAGCTAATTTTAGAAGCTTGGTTTTTAAGTTAGATGTTTTTGTTTGCATTATGGTTTCTCTTTTTGTTCGATGAATAACATTCTTATTCAAGATATCATGAGAGAGCGTTATAGCAAGTCTCAGCGTAATTACTCTTGAAGTTCTTATGACATAACATACGCGTACAGATTTAGGGTTATGTCAGATAATTGTCATTAAGTCTGAAGCTAAACTGAATCGCAAACGCATATTTTATCAGTTTGTCAGTAAGGGCGATATATATAATATTAATCTAATTATCCGTCAAATAAATTGTCACACAAATTGATTTATTCGCTTAAAGCATAGATAATTGATGCTTATAATTCTCAGAATTTGAGTGTTCAATAACCTAAACTGAGTCCTGTTTAATTTTCCTACCGTTTATCTATTTTTTGATTAAAACGATAGCTAAAAGTCCCTCTATTGCTGGAGTTCATATGTGCCAAGATTGCGGTTGTTCATTACCAAGAGGTGATCACCATCATCACCAACTACAAGCAAACCCTCAATTAAATGATAAAAAGACATTATCAGTTATTCATAAAATTCTAGATAAGAATGATGTGGAGGCTGCACATAATCGCGCCCATTTTGAAGCACAAAATGTGACGGCATTTAATTTGATGAGTAGCCCTGGTAGCGGTAAAACCACATTACTGGAGCATTTACATAAGTACACCGATTTAAAATATGCGGTCATTGAAGGTGATCTAGAAACTTCGCGTGATGCTGATCGCCTAAAAGCACACGGTATTGACGCATACCAAATTCAAACAGGTTCTGCGTGTCACCTTGATGCCTTTATGGTTCACGGTGCATTACATCATGTTGATCTTAAAAATATTGATATTTGCTTTGTTGAGAACGTGGGTAACTTAGTTTGTCCTGCAAGTTACGATGTGGGCACCCATAAAAATATTGTTTTGGTTTCTGTGCCAGAAGGTGATGACAAAATTGAAAAATACCCAGTGATGTTTCGTCGGGCGGATGTGGTTTTGATCACTAAGTGTGATTTATTACCGTATTTTGATTTCAGCGTTGATGAAGCGAAAGCACAACTGAAGAAACTGAATCCTAATGTTGAAGTGATTACGCTATCAACCAAAGATGAAGCAACTTTTGCGCCTTTAGTTAAGTGGTTAACTGCTAATCAACGCCCACAGGAAGCGTAATTATGTGTTTATCGATTCCATCGCAAGTTGTAGAGATTCACGAAGATAATACCGTCACGGTTGATACTATGGGCGTAAAACGTCGCGTAAGCTGTCATCTATTAATGGACCCGCTTGCTATTGGTGAGTATGTATTGATCCATATCGGTTTTGTCATGAGCAAAATTGATGATAAAGATGCACAAGAAAGTCTTGAAATGTATCAGTTTATTATGGATGAATCAGGGCCACTTCCAATATGAATTTCGATCTAAAAAAACTGTATGAAGGCTTTCGTGATGCCGATACAGTATTGAGTTTAGCTGAACAGATTAAGCAACTTGCGGTTGATTTACCTGAGCCGATGCAAGTAATGGAAGTGTGTGGTGGTCATACTCATACCATTATGAAGTATGGTTTAAAGCAGCTATTACCTGAGAACATTGATTTTATTCACGGCCCTGGCTGTCCTGTGTGTGTGATGCCCAAAGAGCGCATTGATCATGCAGCGGCATTAGCGAGTCAGCCTAATGTGATTTTAGTGACATTGGGCGACATGATTCGTGTTCCTGGTTCAAAAGGCAGCTTGGCACAATATCGCGCTCAAGGGTGTGATATTCGCCCAATTTATGATCCGCTTGATTGCTTAACGATTGCGCTTGATAACCCCGATAAAGACGTGGTTTTCTTTGCGATTGGGTTTGAAACCTCAACCCCAATGACGGCGATTTTAATTGAACTTGCCGAGCAACGTCAGATCAATAACCTTTATTTTCATATTAACCATGTATTAGTGCCACCTGCAATTGATGTGGTGATGGCTGATCCTGCGGTGAAAGTGAATGCCTTTATTGGTCCTTCACATGTAAGTGTTATTGAAGGTGCTAAAATTTATCGCTCGGTAGTTGAAAAATACCAAACGCCGGTCGTGGTTGCAGGATTTGAACCCGTTGATGTGATGGAATCTATTCTGCGCTTAACCAAGCAAAGAGTAGCAGGCATTGCTGAACTTGATGTGCAATATACACGCGCGGTAACAGAAGAAGGTAATACGGTTGCTCAAGCGGCGGTTAAACGTTGTTTTGATATTCGTGATAGTTTCCGCTGGCGTGGCTTAGGGCCGATTGCTAACTCAGCATTACAATTGAATGAAAAATATCGCCATCGTGATGCTGAAATTAAATTTGCTGCTTGCTTGCCAATGACACCGATTGATGACCATAAAGCGTGTCAGTGCGGTGATATTCTACGCGGTTTAGCAAAACCAAAAGATTGTAAAGTCTTTGGTCGTGGTTGTACGCCACAAACGCCACTTGGCAGTTGCATGGTGAGTTCAGAAGGTGCGTGTAATGCGTATTTCCGTTACCGAGGTGTAAAATGAGTGAACAAGATTTCTCCGCTTTATCGACTACAAAATCTATTCAACTAAGTCATGGCGGTGGCGGTCAGGAAATGAATAAGCTCATTAAAGGCTTATTCTTTAAAGCGTTTGATAATGCGATTCTGCGTAGCGAAGAAGATGCTGCAGTATTAACCCTTGAAGGTAAAACTGCCTTTACTACTGATTCATTTACAGTGTCACCGTTGTTTTTTGCTGGTGGTAACATTGGTAAATTAGCCATTGCAGGCACTGTGAATGATTTAGCGATGATGGGCGCACAACCACAATATTTAAGTTGTAGTGTGATTATCGAAGAAGGGTTTGAAATCGATAAACTTAAAACTATCGTTAATAGCATGGCAAATGAGTTAAGTATTTCAGGTGCTAAAATCGTTTGTGGTGATACTAAAGTAGTGCCTAAAGGGTGTGCTGACGGTATTTTTATTAATACCACCGGTGTTGGCAAAATCATGCAAACAGGCATTTCAGTCCGTAACCTTGCTGATGGTGATGCAATTATTGTGTCGCGTGATGTTGGTCGTCATGGCGCAGCTATTTTAATGGCGCGTGAAGGCTTAACCCTTGAATCTGAGCTTATCAGTGACTGCAATACGCTATGGCCTGCGGTTGAAGCACTTATTGCGGCAGGGCTTGATATTCATGCAATGCGTGATGCAACCCGTGGCGGTTTATCTGCGGTATTAAATGAATGGGCACAAGCCTCTGATGTGGGTATCAACCTTGTTGAAGATGATGTACCTGTTAGTGAAGAAGTGCGTGGCCTATGTGAATTATACGGGTTTGAACCGTTTGATTTAGCCAACGAAGGCACGTTTATTATTGCATTGCCTCAGGCACAAGCGCAAAAAGCATTAGAAGTGCTTGAAGCCTTTGCCGCCTGTGAAAACGCAGCTGTGATTGGTTCGGTTAATAATGAACATACAGGTCGTGTAATTCTAACCAGTGGTTGGGGTAGTCGTCGTTATCTTGACCTTCCTCAAGGTGAATTATTACCGAGGATCTGTTAATGCACGAGTATTCCATTGTTGGCGCTTTAATCGAACAATGCGAACAACATGCTCGTGATAACAATGCAGACAAAGTCACTCGTGTTGCAATTAAAGTCGGCATTTTAAGTGGGGTAGAACCCGCCTTACTTGAAACGGCTTTTCAGACTTTTAAGCTGGAAGGCATTTGCCATGACGCTGAGTTTGAAATGAACATTCAGCCGCTGGTGTTATCCTGCCTTGAATGTGGACAAGAAACCATTCATAACGAGCGCAGCATTATCTGTCAGCATTGCGGTAGTAATCGCACCCATGTTTTAGATGGCGAAGATTTAATGCTAATGCAGCTTGAAGTCGAGCAAAGCAAAGACGCATAAGCAGCGATTATCACTAAAAAAGGCCGTATCAGTTAATGCTGATATGGCCTTTTTTAATTTCCGTTATTCTCTACAGTGAATGCTACCCCCAACCCCGTCATTCCCTACAGTGAATGCCCGTGAGGGCGATAGGGAATCTACTCTCCACGCGTTGTAGATACAAACTCGATCGCACTCGCCCTAGACCTTATTGCTTTGATAGTATTTCTTCAAATAATACCGTCATTAATTTTTGACCATTTTCTGTGGTCCAATCTTGAGCTAATTCTGCAATTAATTGGTTAGTTGAAGTTAGTGTTACTCCATTTGATTCCATGCGACGCAATGCGGTTTCATCCGCTAATGTCGTTGGCGATCCTGAGCCATCTACGACAACTTGTACTCGATAACCTTCTTGAACAGATGTAAGCGCAGGGTAAACAACGCAAACGTCAGTGGTTATACCTGCAATGATTAAGTTTTTACGGCCTGTTGCAGCAACAGCTTTAGCAAAGTTTGGATCTTTCATCGCATCGACAACACCTGCTCTTTGAATACGTAATGCATAAGCTTCAGGTACGGCTTGTTGCAGCTCATCAAATAATAACCCTTGGACATTATTTTCTTGGCTAGAAGTTAAAATTAGAGGCATTCCTGTCTCTTTTGCAGCACGTGCTAAGGCTAATGTATTGCGTTTGATTTGTTCTAAATCAGCAGAATGAACCCATCCCATAGTGCCCACTTGATGATCAATGAGAAGCATTGCACTGTTTTCTGGTGTGAATAATGTGTTTGTCATAGTGGTATTCCTTATTATGATTTCATCATTGTTTTAAAAAGTTGTGCAATATTTTGCTGACCAATTGTGGCATTTTCGTAACTAGTGTGGACCGATGGCCCTGTTGGTAAAATAGGTTGTGCCAAAGAAGCCGCTGACACAAAAATAAATTCACTATTATCCGTTTCAGCGATGATCTCTAACATCGCAGCATTATCAATGGTGATTAATTGTTGGGTTGCGACACGCTCGCCAGATATTGATATGCTACCTTTTAGTACATATATAAAGCGTGAATCCTGCTTTGGTGTCGGCGCATAACGCCAGTTTGCATCTTTGGCTGATAACGTTATGTGATAATAGTTTATATCAATAATATGGTTAATTGGACTTTTAATCCCTGCGTATTCACCCACCAATATTTTCGTCGATGTATTTACCTCTTCGATAATCGGCAGATCTTCATTAGAAACACCTTGATAGTGCGCTTCACCCATTTCGATGTTTTTTGGTAAAGCGGTCCAAAGTTGAAATGCCTCAAAGTGACCGTCTTGTGAGGTTAATGTTTCTTTATGCAGTGCGCCTGCACCCGCCACTAACAGTTGAACACTGCCCGTTGGTAATCTAGCAACGTTACCTTGTGAGTCTTGATGGATGAGATCGGCATGAATAACATAAGTAATGGCAGCAATACCTGAATGGCCATGAAAATCGAATCCAGCTTCCGTTTGGGGTGAATTCAATTGGAAATGATCCCACATCACAAAAGGATTTAATTGCTGCATGTTATCTTGTCGAATAAAGCTGTTTATTGGCCCATGGCGTAGACCAGTATAGTTTGATTTAATCACGATAAACTCCTTCTGTTTGATGGAATAAGTGTATGCTTTAATCGAATGCTTTATTAGATGGTATAATTGAGTTTATTTGTCCCATATTTATTGGTAATTGAATGGTTGATTTAAACGAGATTAAGATCTTTGCAACTGTTGTTGAGATGAACAGCTTTGTTGATGCTGGCAAAAAGTTAGCTATGCCATCAACCACCGTTAGCCGCAAAGTTCAGCAATTAGAAACAGCGTTAGGGGTACGGTTATTAAATCGCAGCACCCGTAAATTATCGTTAACTAATTTAGGTGAAATTTATTACCAACAGGTGAAGCCTTTTTTGTGCGGTATGGAAGAGGCTAATCAATCGCTACAACAGAACCAACAAATACCTGATGGTTTAATTCGTATTACAGCCCCGTTTGATTTCTCTGTTTATTATTTACAGTCAGTGATTAATGATTTTCTTGATAGATATCCAAAAGTGAAGATAGAACTGATCGTCAATGACAATCTATTGGATATGATTGATCACAACGTAGATATTGCTTTTCGTTCCGGTGAGCTTGCAACACCAACATTGATAGCGAGAAAAATACGGCGTAAGCAAATCATTTATTGCGCGAGTAAAAGCTATATCTCACACTATGGCACACCTCAATCACCGAGTGACTTAATCGATCATAATTGTATTTTATGGCAGCAATCTGAAGCCAAGCAATATTGGACATTTGCGTATGAAAATGGCTTAAAAGAATTCCCAGTTAAAGGCCGCTTTGCTGCAGACAATACCCATTTACACATTACTGCAGTGCGTGAGGGCAGAGGCATTGCGCGGTTGCCAGAAGGGTTAGTTGAACAATATATTGATAGCGGGGAACTGATACCGATTTTATCTGAATATAGTCATGAATCAGGAAATATGTATATGGTGTACCCATCTCATCGCCTACAACCGCAAACTACCCGTTTGTTTATTGATTATGTGATGGATACTTTTCATGCGTTGTAGAGTTTCTGTTTTCATTGGCGTCTTTGAGGCTCAATCACGCGGTGAATAGATCCCGGATAGTTTCGTTCCTCAACTTCCGGGATGACGGGAAATAACCTTCATAATTCCCTACGATAAATGCCACCCCCAACCCCGCCATGCCCTACAGTGAATGCCCGCGAGGGCGATAGGGAATCTACTATCCACGCGTTGTAGAGTGCTTGTTTTTGCTGATGCCTGTGATGTTCAAACACGCGGTGAATAGATCTCGGATAGTTTCGTTCCTCAACTTCCGGGATGACGGGAAAATAACTTTTGTCATTCCTTTCGATAAATGCCACCCTCAACCCCGTCATTCCCTACTGTGAATGCCCGCGAGGGCGATAGGGAATCTACTATCCGCGTGTTGTAGAGTGCTTGTTTTTGCTGATGTCTGTGATGCGCAATCACGCGGTGAATAGATCCCGGATAGTTTCGTTCCTCAACTTCTGGGATGACGGGAAAATAACCTTCATCATTCCCTATAATGAATGCCGCCCCCAACCCCGTCATTCCCTACAGTGAATGCCCGCGAGGGCGATAGGAAATCTACTATCCACGCGTTGTAGACTTAATCATTGAATAATATTTCACGGCTGAACTCTTCAAGTTTTTTCCCTTTAACATAATGATTAATCAGTTTAATTGGGTCTAAATACAAGCACTTAATTGGAGGGTAATCATCATCTTCTAGATTCTTAGTTGTTCTATTTTGCATGTGAACTGATTTTAATGGGCCAGAACCAGGGAAAACAAAAGCATTACTGACCTTTGATTCTGGACAATAGACTTTCAGTGCTTTTGCATAGAAAAACTGTTTTACTAAATCAGGCCACCCAGGGGCGCTATTAAGACCTTGTGCTCCATAGTATTTTGCATCAACAACAGCAAATTTATTACTATTAGGATACCTTAAAACGGTATCTGTTCGTTGTGCCTTTGAAGCTGCTGGCTTTAGTGTTCCGTCATTAAATTGATATGTAGGAACAGAAAGTAATCGATTAACAGGAAAATTCCATGATAATGTTTTATCTAGCATATGTTCCCACATACCATGAAAATGTTTGAGCCCAATTACGGAGTCACTTATTTCACGTCCATGATTACACTCTAGATATTCAGATAATAATTGTAATAATCGGATATCTCTTTCCGAAAAAACAGATATTAATTCAGAATGTAATACGCGTAATTGTTCTGTAATATTTCCTTTTGGTAACGGTATGTTTTGTATGTCTTGTGATACAGATAATTTAGATCCAGTAACTATCCATCCAAAAGATTTATCTATTTGTTTAATAATACTGGCATGTATACGAGATACTTCGCTATTAGAAAAATAACGACGCCTAGTACCATATACATCAAGATAAACAGGTCCACCATCTCCTGGAAAAGGTGTCTGGTTTGATATTGTTCGCTTCCAATCAGGTTTACCTGTATTCAAAACTTTCTCTGATAATCGACGAGAATATAAGCCGTTATTACAAAAATCTTCAAGTAAGGTAGATATTAAATTGAGACGATGACTACCAATGCAGTCAATGCCTTCATCTAGTGCATATAGTTTGCTTGTTCTATCTTCAGAATAACGACGAATTGCTTTCATTAAAAATGAAGCAATTTGATAACTATCACGGCTACCTAATTTAGGAATATCTGAGTTTCTGGGTAAAAAGACATGAGCTCCTGAACTGTTTATAACTAGTCCACAAAACGATATTTTTATATCGTCATGGGTGATCAAATACTGATTATACATTTGCTTTCTGAGAGCATCTGGTAGGGAAGATACCAGTGCTCTATCAGTATAATGATAAAGTTTTGATGGCATTATTCGTATTCCAAGTATGTCTTAGTATCAACAGATTCAGCCATTTTTGATAGTAAGCTTTCTTCAATAGCGTTATTAAAGACAGTAGATCCTTGCTCAAAAGCATTAATTAATTGACTAAAGTTGATTAATTCTACAGATTGTCCATTTATAATTACTTCATCTTTGAAAATAATCGTTTTTTGGTTATGGCGTAATACATCATCCCATAAATACATTAGTAATTTACCTTTTAATGTATTGTCAGGATCCTTTTGAAGTTCAGTTTCACTAATAAATCGATGACCAAGTAAACGATCTTCTGGAATACGCTCAGTTGCTAAATGCTTATTGATAACCATTGCTAAAATAGACCATTCAATAGGTTGAATAGTTATATTTCCAGCAGATTCAATTGGTATATTTAATGTCCCTTTAGATGCTTTTGAGTAATCAATTTGTAAATATTTAAATTGCCAGCGGCGCTTAAATGCAGTATCCATTGGCATTACTGCTTGATCACTACTATTCATGGTAGCCAATAATGATAAATTTGATGGAATTTTTAGCTTACCAGTAGAAAAATTATTAAGCGTTTTTTCATTAAGGTAGGCTAGTAAATCAGGATCTGATACATCAATAGAATAAGAACTTTCACCGTTTTCATCACGATCAAGTAATTGAAATATCTCACCAAAAACAGCAGCAGCAGCAGCTCGATTAATTTCTTCTATTACAAGAAAATATTCAGAGGAGGGGTCAGATATGGCTTTAATAATTGCTATTGTAAATGGACCTGGACGGAATTGATAACTGACACTATTGTTGTTCATTATTGGCTTTAAACAACCAATAAAGTCACTGTATTGTGTATCGGGATGAAAAACAGTACGAGTAAAATAATTTTCATCTTTTCCTTGAGATATAGAATAGCTTTTACCTGTACCTGGGGCACCATAATAAATAATATTAGTACTATGAAAGTTGTCGCCACTAGAGTTTTTTAGCTCTCTGATTTCTGTGATGTTACACTTTTGAGACGAAAGATAATCAATGGCAATGGCTAAATATTCATCTGATAGTTGAATTTCTTTTTCTTTATAATTACTAAGATTATTTAATTGATAAATGATTTTATTAATCAAAGCAAACAAAGGAAGTGTTTGAACTGTTGATAATGCATTTACAACAGGATCCTTTATATATGTTGAAAATAAATCTCGCCAATCTTTTTCAATATAATTAATGTGCTTTAAAAAAACAGGTAGATTTTGTTTAATATCTGTTAATACATCAATAAGTTGAATTAAACTTATTGAAAAATATTTAGGATTACCTCCTTTACCTGTATTTGAAAAAATAAAACTTGGTGAGATCTCACCGTAAGTCAGGCTCATCCCGCTCTCAATATCAGAGCATTTTTTAACAAAACTAGATAATGTATTAGGTGACATATAACCTTATTCCATTGCATGTGATTATATACAGTGTTAGTATTAGCCGGGTTAAAAACCGGATAAGCATACCTAATGACAACTGTAATTATAAATAAAGCTGAATATATCAAAACTTTAAGATCAAAACTTGGACTTGGAGCAACAGAAGTCGCAAATCTTTTAGGTTTAAACTCGACAGGCGAGCGAACAGTACGAGGCTGGGAGAAAGGTGAGCATGAACCAACCAAGGCAAAGTGGAACGCAATTCTAAATTTAGAATATGAATTAAAAGAACACCATAACAATGCTCCTTTTAAGCAAAAATCACTTTCGGATTCAGATTTTAGCTTTATCGATCTATTTGCAGGTATTGGTGGTATTAGGTTGCCATTTCAAAAATTAAACGGACATTGTGTATTTACATCAGAATGGGATAAGTTTGCACAAAAAACTTATCTTGCTAATTACGGTGAAATGCCCAATGGTGACATTACTCAGATCAAAACAAAAGACATTCCAGATCACGATGTTTTGCTTGGCGGATTTCCTTGCCAAGCATTTTCACAAGCTGGATTAAAACAAGGTTTTAGTGATACACGTGGAACCATGTTTTTTGAAATTCAGCGTATTCTCGCAGAAAAAAGACCAAAAGCATTTTTACTTGAAAATGTTAAGCAAATTCAAAGCCATAATAAAGGTGAAACGTTAAAAACCATTTTGGCTATTTTGCGTGGTGAATTTGAGCAAGAGATTCCAACTGATGTACCTATGAGTGAAGATGCTCGTAGTGCATTATCTAAAAAGCTGAATTACTGCGTTGATGTAAAAGTTTTACGTGCAGGTGATTTTGGAATCCCACAAAATAGGGAACGAGTCTTTTTTGTTGGATTTGATCGTGATGCATTTGGTTTAGATGAAAATATAAAACTTGAAGATATCTTTACTTGGCCTATTGGTGAAAAAACCACAACTCGTGTAGGTGATATTCTACAGCCTCAGATTGAATTATATGTCGATAAAGACAAGCACGATAAAGATCGTTTTACTATTTCTGATAAGTTGTGGACTGGGCATAAAAAACGTAAAGAAGAGCATAAAACAAAAGGGAATGGTTTTGGTTATTCGTTATTCAATGCTGAAAGCGAATATACAAATACAATAAGTGCACGCTATTATAAAGATGGATCTGAAATACTAATTGATCAAAGCCATCTTGATAAAAATCCAAGAAAGTTAACACCAAGAGAGTGTGCAAATTTACAAGGTTTTCCTCATAACTTTATTGTTGATGCTGTATCACAAGGTCAAATATATAAGCAATTTGGTAATTCTGTATGTATGAAAGTTATTGATGCTGTAGCAGAGCAATTAGTAATTACTCTAAAAAAACTCGATAAAAAATAACCCCACAAAAAAGCCCCATCACTAACAGCAATGGGGCTATTTAATTCAATAAAATAAAACCTTAACGGCGGCGCAGTTTCAAGAACAATGCACCAGCACTTAAGTTGCTACCATCAAGCTCTAACTTGCGGTTTGTTACGATAGGGTAATTCTTACCTACACGTAAGCAGATGCGATCTGCTAGCACTTCATTAGCAAAGTCACTACCTGCAAGGGTAACGGCTTTAATGCCTGTGGTTTCGTCCATACGTTCGATCCAGTTAGCAATATAATCAGCTAATGAGTCCATTACACCAAAGGCGAGTTTGTCGTAATCGACTTCATCAACCACTAAGCTAAAGCTCATTAAACTGCCGAGCATTTTTGCCCAATCAATGGTGCGTTTGCTATTTACCATATCTAATGAAAAATCAACACGATGACCTTGGTTACTATCATTGTGTAGTGATTTAGCAATCAGTGCATCGTTAAGATATTGAACGCTATCATGCCCCGATTTTGACAGGCCAAGAACCGTTGCGACAACAGCAAATAAGCCTGAAAGTTGATCATTACACTCATTCAAGACTAGCTTGTTAAGATCATTATAACTCACCGGTATTTGCTGCTTAAATTTAGCTAAAACATCCGCTTGCTCACCCGCAGCTAATACTGCAATCATTTCTGCGCCAGAATGTGGCAGGGTAGGCATTACTAAGAACGTATCTGTACGAGTAAATTTATCTTGGCTGACAATTTCACCAGCAGCATAACGACTAAAATAAATCGCGGCACTATGACGGCCAACACCTGATTCTAACATTCCGCCATGCAATGCACAGATAGGCAAGGTATGAGCGGGAACATCATTAGCATGATTAGATTGGTAATCAAACCTAATGCGACGTTTGCTCCAATAGGCGTTTAGGCCATTGATGCAAGCTTGATCGTGCAAAGGCTCAACCGATTTAAACGGCACGAGAGGATGAATAGCAGGATCGCTACAAACCTGACTCCAGCCTTTATTGATGCGTGCAATTAATGGTTGTTGATGATTGGTTTCAATGTGTAAATAATCGATACCACGCACACGCAGTATTTCAGTGAGTACTGTTAATACGCGATTGTAGCTAAAGCAAAGATCATACAAGGGTTGATCAAGCTGAGCATGGTGACGTTTAGCGCGAACAGTGACACGGGGTTTTTCTAAGCTCGATAACGCTAATACATGGATTGATGGCACGATAAAATGCATCGGTACATTATTAGGGTTACAGATAATAACTTGTTGACGCTGGTGCTGTGTTGCAGCAATAGGGCCACGGCTTAGATGAAACTCGTGTTGTTGGTTGTTAGGCAGCGGTAAGCTAAAGCTAACATGACCCGTGTTCATTACCGTATCAGCCCATTGCTGAATTTGCTCACTACTAATTGATGAATCAACCAGTTGTTCACCATGGCAATGGGAACAGGTAATGCCAATCTCACCAAAGAGTTCAGATTGATTATCACCAAGAGCGGGTTCGCAATAACTACAGAAAGGCAGATTATGCGCAGTTGTTATTAAGGGAACAATACGACCTTCACGGTGACGAATTTCTTTAATTGAAGAGTCAATCAGCCAAATAGACAGTAAAAAATCTTTTGCTATTTGGTCTGCTAGTGCTTCAAGTTGTGGCTGAGTGCCAACCGCTTCAATGATATAACGATTTTTTTCATAGCCAATAGTGATTTCTAACTGTTGTTTTGCTAGGTAATCGTTACATAATTGAGCATAAAATGGTACAGGACGTGAACAAGTAAAAGAAAACTGAATTAATTTCATTGTTGTTCAATACCTCGCTTGTAAGCTGTTGGAATCAGGCTGTTAATATCAATATTGTTCACTTTTTCGCAATCTATGTCGAGTGCTGAAAGGTGTTTAAGCAATGCAGACTCCATAATCGGTATTGCAGCATTAATTTTAGATGTTAGACCCATATGCATTGGCTCTAACACTGTTGGTGTAACGCCTAAAACATAGGTTTTGGGACGATCGCCAACCAATTCCATCATGATTAATGTTTGTAGCATTTCAACTTCGTGAGCACTGCCTTGCCAATCGATTTCAGCAGGGGCTTTATCAAAGTCAAAGAAATACACTTCACCAGCATCTACATCGGCGGCATTAACAGTATCAACCACAACAAGGTGGTCGTATTGGGTTAATGTTGGGATAAGACAATGTGCTAACGTACCGCCATCAATAAGATCAATTTGATGGTCGGAGTGCGTAAAGCGGTAATTTTCTGTGAGATAATTGACGAAATGTACGCCGACTCCTTCGTCGGCGTACAAGACATTGCCAATACCAAGCAGCAATATCTTCATTTGCGCTAGTGGCCTTTATTTTTTGAATGACTATTGTGGTGAGCATGATGCTGGACGGGATGATTGCCTTTATCTGCTTTTTTTACGTTTACTGGGTGGTAATCGTAACCAGACATAATGGCATCAGCTGAACCGTTACGGAAACGGATCCCTGTCCAAATCACCATATACACGTGGATCAATACAAAAATAATGAATGCCCAAGTAATGTAATGGTGCCATTTACGCACTTCATCTAACCCGCCCATCGCGTATGCGACCCATTGAGCAGGTTCCCACATCATGCCACCAATACCTAAGTGGTATACATTAGCATATAGCGTTAAGCCAGTCACACACATGAAGATGGCAGCGATAGAAATCCCTGCATAAACCATGAGTTGCAATGGACCATAAGCGCCATGGTGGGGTGCATTACCCATCCAAAAATAGGCTTTGATCTGCTTTACCCAGCTTTTTGGACTGATGATGTCCTGAATTGAGCGACGTTCAACATTACTATGGCTGAAAAAGAACAGATAGACACGAATTAAGGTCACGGCAATTAAAACAAAGCCTAATACCTCGTGCGCTAAACGGATCCAGCCTTGTTCAAGCACGTTGGTGCTATCGGGTGCGACTAAAAACGGCCAAGCAATATAAAAGCCAGTAATAACTAACCCAAAAATCGCAAAGGCACGTAACCAGTGACATAAACGGATAACGAATGAAAATACATAGGATCGTTTATACAACACGGTATCTGTTGACATGATAAATCCTTAGTTACATAGCCTGAGCTGGAATACGGAATTCACTTAATGATTGGCCTTTGTAATCCATTACGTGTACTGAGCACGCCATGCAAGGATCAAATGAGTGAATAACACGCAATACTTCTAGCGGTTTTTTCGGATCTTCAAGGTGTAAACCCACTAACGATGCTTCGTATGGACCTACTTTGCCGTTACCATCAATAGGACCTGCGTTCCATGTTGTTGGTACTACTGCTTGGTAGTTTTCAACTTTTGCATCTTTAATGCGTAACCAGTGACTCAAGAAACCACGCGGTGCTTCAATAATACCGACACCTTTGTATTCTTTATCAGGATCAATGGTTGGTTCAATGTAAGTGGTATGATCTGAATTGAGGTTAGTCACCATAGATTCAAAGGTTTCTAAACCATGACGAGAGATGGTTAGCGTATGTAACATACGTGCTGCAGTACGACCTAGTGTAGTAAATAACGCACCAGCAGGAAGACCTGTTTGTTTCAGGAATTCGTTTACAATCGGTGTTACGCGTGGGTTGCCTTGAGCGTAGTTAACTACCATGGTTGCAAGTGGGCCAACTTCTACAGGTTCGCCATTGTAACGTGGTGATTTCACCCAAGAATATTTACCCGCTTCGTTGATTGTCGGACGTTTACCAACAATGGTATCGCGTTCAATAAACGGTGTATGCTCAGGAATGGTGGTGCCATCGTATGGATGCTGAGGCTTATTTGCGTCATACCATGAGTGAGTCACATCTTCCGCAATCAGATTAATATCAACCTTTTCAGCTTTAGATAAATCTTTATTACGAATAACGCCACTGACAAAAAGGTGATCATCTTGGTTAAGTAAAATAGATTCACTGCACATGAAGGTATCAACGTTACAGCCACCAAGAACACTTGGCGCTGTACCGTAAGCCGCTGCCGCCATTAAAATATCGGCTTGATATGCGCGTTCAACAAAATCTGCAACATGTTGATATTTTTGTTTAAATTCTTGTAGACGAGCAGGGTCTAACATGTCACGCACACAGGTTACGCCACCAACAACAATCGATTGTGGATGTGGATTTTTACCGCCCCAAACAGCCATGCATTCTGCGGCAATACGCTGAATTTCTAGTGCTTTAAGGTAGTGGCTTAAACCGATTAAGTTTTGCTCTGGGGTGAATTTGTACGTTTTGTTGCCCCAATAAGCATTAGCAAATGGACCTAACTTACCTGTATTGACTAAGCCCTGTACTTTTTCTTGTGCAGCACGTAAATCACCTTCACCAGCAGCTATTGGTGTTGCTGAATATTTCATTGCCTCAGCCGCAGCTTTAGCAGGATCGGCACTTAATGCTGATACAACATCTATCCAATCTAGACCATGCAGAATGTAGAAATGCACAATGTGGTCATGCAATTGTATGGTAGTTAAAATTAAGCTGCGAATGTATTTCGCGTTAATAGGCACTTGGGCATTGATTGCATCTTCAACCGCTAACGTACCACATAGGTAGTGTGATGATGTACATACACCACAGATGCGTTGCATTAATAGGCCTACATCGTATGGTGTACGACCTTTCATGATAATTTCAAGACCACGAAATAGGGTAGAAGATGCCCATGCTTTGTTGATCACGTTATTCGCATCAAGTTCAACTTCGATGCGTAAGTGGCCTTCGATACGAGTAATGGGATCGATAACGACGCGCTTGCTCATGAATTATTCCTCGACTTTTTTAGCAAAAATACTGCTGACGGCGTGTGCACCAATACCAACGGCAGTGACACCTAAAATAACGGCACCAATGGTATCTGCGGTTGCATCTAAACCATGGACAGGTTGACGGCTTAATGGCTTTTCGAAATCTGCCATGTCATCCCAGAAATCAGGTTCAGAACAACCGATACAACCATGACCTGCAAGTACTGGCCAGCTGGTGTGAGCATTAAAACGCTCTGTAGGGCAGTTGTTATAAGTGTAAGGGCCTTTACAACCCATTTTAAATAAGCAGTAACCTTGTTTGGCATTATCATCACCAAACTGAGTTACGAATTCACCTGCATCAAAGTGACCACGACGCTCACAGTTATCATGAACACGTGCGCCATAAGCCCATTTAGGACGGTTGAAAATATCCAATGCAGGCAGGCGACCAAACATAATGAAGTACATTAATGTACCGGTAATGTTGGCAGGGTTTGGTGGACAACCAGCAACGTTAACCACAGGACGGTCAATAACCGTACCAACACTTTTTGCGCCGGTTGGGTTAGGGCGTGCGGCTTGTACACCACCGAAAGATGAACATGTACCCACACAAATAACCGCGGCTGCATCTGCGGCAACGCGTTTAATTAATGACATGCCAGTTTCAGCTTTGCTACCTAAGGTAAGGAAAGTACCGTTGTTAGCTGTTGGTACGGCACCTTCAGCGGCAAGTAGGTATTGACCTTTGTAGGCTTTCATTGCGTTATCAAGGTTTTCTTCTGCTTGATCGCCAGCGGCCGCCATGAGCACTTCTTGGTATTCAAGCGACACATGTTCAAACAGTAATGTACTAATATCTGGTGTAGTACTACGTACCAATGATTCTGAACAACCAGTACATTCGGCAAGGCTCAACCATATAAGTGGTACACGATCTGAAAGCTCTGCAGCTTCGGCAACCATGGTACTAAAAGGTAGGGGGAGTGCCAGTAATGAAGTGATGGTTGCACTCCAAATCATGAAGTCACGACGGGTAATGCCATTTTTTTCAAGTTTTTTCTGAAAAGAACCCTCACGAAGAGGTTTCATTTTTCGAAGCTCGGCAAGACGTTTTTGGCCGAGTTCAAAAAGGGCTGCATGCGAATCCATCTATCAACCTTGTTAGCTATGATTAAATATACTTTGGAAGTATTACTGTTTAATTTTATGACTTAAATCAATACAAATATTTGATCTACATCAGATTTTGAAAATTTGTGTGACAATATAAAAAGTCAAAAATGATGCTATGCATAAATTAACGCTTGGATAATGATAATGGCTATTATTTCAAGGCATTTCGATATTATTTTCTTGGTAACGCTATGATAGTTAATGTTTTTATTTGGATGTGTGATTTTGGCGATTGATCAATGAGATGCGGGGTTATGCAATATAAAAGCGAATTAAAATATAAATATTCTGAAGGGATAATTGAGGAAATTCTAAAATTAGATTTTTTTAGTAATACGGCACAAAAAACGCCCTTATTTGATTAAATAAAGGCGTTTTTAATGGGTAAGATTGGCTAAATAAGCTTACTCACCAACAAGAAATTTCTTATCAAGCACACAAAAAGCAAGTAATAGATTTGCAGCTGCAGCATAGAAACCAAACTGGTCTCGAAGCTGACATTCTTTAGCAAATAAGGGTAACCAGTTTAATAGCATGGTGTTGATGAATGACAGCTGTGATTGCATTAATGCTTCACGTTGTTCTTCTGTCTGTTGCTGATTACCCATGATGATTAAATTGCCCATAAAGTCTAATTCAATCGCAAGATGATCTGCGGGTTCATTAAATTCTTTGCGTTGGGCAATATCAAATGATGCCATAAGCTCATGCATTTCTTGTGCTGGCTTATCGTTTAGTAAGCCTGTTTTACCGACATACATTGATGCGTAAGGCAACGCCCCTGATTTTGGCGTGCTTAAAAATAAACCACAAAAATCAGCAGCAAGTTCTAGTTGTTCGTCACTACGTGCATGTGATTTTTTTATAGCAGCACGGAAAGTATCGACAGGTGCTTTTAATTCCTCAGTCATACCAAGACCAGACAGGAACGTATACATCTCACCGCCATGGTATTCATGTAGATCTGCATCACTTAATTCACGGGCGAAAAGTGAAGACATCCACCAGTAGATTTCAGCACGTTGTTCGTTGAATGCGATAAATTCTTGCATGGTCACTCCAGACATAAAACATATTCAAATAAAGCAGTTAGGTAGAGTATACCTAAGGGTTATTAGAATAGGTTCTAAAAAATGAAATAAAGGCGATGAAAGAAAAGTTCATCGCCTTTTATGGATTGGTTTTCTATGCTAACAACAAGGGATTATTTGTCCATTGCCGGGAATAGAGGATCAATACCTGTTTCATAAGTTGGACCGTTAAAGCCCGTTACTTCAGGTACGGGACCTGTGTACTTCTCAATATCAACCACAGCTGTATGTGCTGATGTTGCTTGTGCTAGTTTAGATGTACCGATATCTAACGTTAGTACGTTTGGATCGCCATAAGTACAAATTGTACCCGCTTTACCTCCATCAAGTGGGCTATACCAAGCACCCTCATGAATACGACATACGCCTGGAGAGTAGTCATCTGTTACTACTGCGCCAGCCAATACTTGACCACGACCGTTAAATACACGTACCAAATCCCCTGATTTAATATTACGTGCAGCTGCATCTTGAGTATTGATGTAAATCGGCTCACGATCCGCAACAGCATAAGTTGCACGGAAGTCAGTTGATGAACATAGCTGTGAGTGCAAACGGTTATTTGGGTGACAGCTTTGTAAGTGAAGCGGGTAGACATCAGAGCGTGGACCGCCGTGACTACGTTCTTCTTTTTCGAACCACATTGGGTGACCTTGACAGTCGTTATAGCCCATATCTGCGATTGTCTTACAGTAGATCTCGATAAGACCTGATGCTGTACCTAGTGGCTCAAGATCCGGTTCGTTACGGAATGATTCGTGACGTACCCACTCTTTGCCTGCAGGGAATTCAATATAACCTTCACCTTCCCAGAATTTAGCGAAGGTTGGCATACGAACACCGATACCACGGCCTTGTAAACGCGCACCGTTGTAGATCTCTTCAATGATTTCCATTTTCTTTTTACCGCCAGTAAATGCTTCTTCACGGTTGAAGCGTGCACATAGCTCACGGAAAATATCAAAGTCATCTTTAGATTCAAACATTGGCTCAACAATCTTACGTAATGCAAGGATACCTTTGTTGGAGTGGTTACCAAACTGCTCGATATCATCACGCTCGTAAGTGGTTGTTGCAGGTAAGACGATATCTGCAAAACGACAAGTGGCTGTCCATTGGTGCTCGATAGAAACAACCGTCTCTAGTTTTGTCCATGCCTTGATCATACGGTTACGATCTTGGTGGTGAGCGAATGGGTTGTTACCACTGAAGATCGCCATCTTCATGTAAGGGAAGGTGATTTCGTTACCATTCCATTGAATCTTCGTACCTGGGTTAGAGATACAATCCACAAAACGTGCTACTGGGATTGTCTTAGCGTAACCTTTAAATGAACCGTTGTAGATTGGTTCTACGCCAGTAACACCACTAAAGCCAGACATTAACGGGCCAGCAGAGGTGATAGTTCCGGCGTCGTTGTAGTGCCAGCCGAAACCGAAACCACCACCAGGTTGACCAATTTGACCAAGCATTGCTGCTAGAACAACCAGCATCCACGCCCATTGCTCGCCGTGTTGCATACGCTGTAGACACCAACCACCGACAAGCTGAGTACGACCACCCGCCATTGTACGTGCTAGTTCACGGATCTGACTTGCCTTGATGCCAGAGATTTTCTCTGCCCACTCAGGTGTCTTAACGATACCGTCAGTTTCGCCCATTACGTAAGGCATGAACTTGTCAAAGCCTGTGGTGTAGTTTGCGATGAATTCTTTGTCGTATAGATTTTCAGTGTATAGCGTGTGCGCAATCGCCAGCATCAACGGAATATCTGATTGTGGGTGCACAGGTAATTGCTCACCACCAACAAACTTCATGGTTTCGTTACGTACTGGGTCAATGTGAATAACTTTAATTTCTTTGTTTTTCACTTTTTCAGCAAGCTGCTGGTATGAGCCGTATACGCTGTGATCAGGAACCAACCAACCTACTTGAAGGTTTTTAACTGGATCCGTACCCCACATTACGATGGTATCTGTGTTTTTAAGCACGATATCCCAAGAGGTTTGCTGTTCGTAAACTTCCATTGCACCCGCAACGTAAGGAAGAATAACTTGTGCAGCACCTGTTGAGTAGTCACCCATTTTACCAAGGGTAGTACCGTGAAGGCTAATACCACGCTTCATCATTGTACCTGCATTGTGTAGTTTACCTACAGACTGCCAGCCAGTATGACCTGCGTATAATGCACTTGGGCCGTAAGTTTCTTGAACACGGTTTAATTCGTGTTGGAAGAAATCTAATGCTTGTGACCAAGGCACACGTACGAAACGGTTGTTACCACGTTGGCTTGTATCTGACTTGTAGCCTTGTTTTAGCCAGTCGATACGAATCATTGGGTATTTAACACGTGCAGGGTTATAAACCACTTCACGTACTGCATCTAGCATCACTGTTGGGTGTGGGTCTTTTTCAAACGGCGTGGTTTCAGTCCATACACCGTTCACTACTTTAGCGCGGAAAGCACCCCAGTGAGAGCCACAAAGCACTTCACCGTTAAAGCCTGATACTGTTTCTGTCGCAGCCATTGCTTTACGAGGAGCAAGTAGGCTAGTACCGACAACGGATGCAGCACTTGCAATCGCTAAACCTGATAGGAAGCGGCGGCGTGTAATGCCTTTATGATTGTTTTGAGTCGCCATAGTTGGAGAATCCTTAAACTTTAATTTTTATCGATGGGGCGGGGATAACTATTACCACCCGCCTATCATTTAATCGTTTATTGGTGCGCTGGATTAATGCGCGCCAGCACCACCTGTATCGCTGCCGTGGTTCTGAAGATATTTAAGTAGTGTGCGTTCTTCAGTCTTAGTCAGACGGTAGTAAGAGCTCATGGCTTTCAGACTTGCGATCCAGCCATTTGCAGTAAAATGGCCAGGATCTGGCGCCGCGTGACAAGCGTTACATGTAGACGCGTACATATCTTCTGCATAATTCCAGATTGGTTTGATACTATCAATCATGTTTGATTTAGTGATCCAACCTTGAACGCTGATGTTCTGCCACACAATGTTAGTTGCAGGATCAGTTTCTTCTTTAATGATTTTCTCGTTCGCTTTCACTTCGCCACGGATAGTTGCCTTAAAGACACGCTTGCCCATGTACTCAGTCATTACACGACCTTTACCTGCTTTTTCTAACCAGCCGTTAACTTCAACTTTCAGCATGTCGCCTTTACGTTCAAGTACAGTGACTTCAGAAGCGGGTAGTAATTTACCTTCTGACTTACCTTTAGCATCGTCAGTGGCAAAGATATCCTTCTCACCTAGAGAGTAAAGCTTCTCTGCTGTTGCACCTTGAGAGGTCGCTTCAGCTTCTAGTGCTTGGTAGTCTTTTTGGAAACCGCCAGCCATGTTTGGAAGTTCGTGTGCAATACCTTTGTGACATTCAATACAGTTCATGTCTTTTGCAGCAGCGTCTGTCATTGCAGCAGCGGCTTCAGGTGATTGCTTAGCATGATCCATCGCTGAATAGTTGTGACAACTCTTACATGTGCTGGAGTTTTGTTTTTCCATGCGCTTCCAAACCATCTGAGCTAATTCTAAACGGTGCTCTTCAAATTTTTCAGGCGTATCGATTTTTTTGGTAATGAACTGGTTATACACATCTTTTGATGCCATTAACTTCGTTTCAATCATACCGACTAAATCTTTTGGCTGGTGACAGTCAACACAGTCAGCGCGAACACCAGACGCATTTTTGAAGTGTACAGATTGAGTGTACTCTTCATAGTTCTGCTTCATGGTATGACAACCAATACAGAATTCATTGGTTGATGCGTGTTCAAAACCTTTGTGTACAGCAAAAATGCCACTCACTGCGATACCAATACCAACAAGCACCAGAGCAAGAATTGAATACTTGCTACTTGGTTTCGTCAACATCTGCCAAATTTTTTTCATTTTGAAAGATTCCATTTAAAAGAATGCTCACCGTAGGCTACGGTGACGGTTAAAATTTTATGAGGTAATCTTATTGTCACGATATGAATAAGGTTAACGCTGCGAATGAATAGCAAAGGCATAGTTATGACAAATTGTGAATGGTCTTAGTTTGTGCTACCGTTCAGTTAGAAAACCAAAAACTAAAAAGAGAACGACATGACCCATCACGTACTTGTTGTAGAAGATGAAATTGTTACCCGCACAAAACTGGTTGGGTATTTTGAAAATGAAGGATACAAGGTAAGCCAAGCAGACAGTGGCGCACAGATGCGCGAAGTGATGGCAACGGAAAAAATTGACCTTGTAATGCTTGATATCAACCTACCAGGTGAAGATGGTTTGATGCTAACGCGAGAGCTTCGTAGCCGCTCTGAAGTGGGTATTATTTTGGTGACTGGACGCACTGATAGTATTGATAGGATCGTCGGTTTAGAAATGGGTGCAGACGACTATGTAACTAAGCCTTTTGAACTTCGTGAATTGCTTGTTAGAGTGAAAAACTTGTTATGGCGCATGACGTTAGTAGAAAAAGCGCGTGACGAAACTATGGTTGAAATGCAGGAAGATAACATCATTCGTTTTGGTGAATGGCAGTTTGATATTAACAAACGCGCACTGACTCATAACGGGCTTCCTGTGAAGTTAACAAAGGCGGAATATGAGCTATTAGTTGCCTTCTCATCACACCCAAATGTAGTGCTAAGCCGTGAGCGTATTTTAAACATGTTAAGCCACCGTGTTGAAGCGCCAAATGACCGAACTATTGATGTTTTAATTCGTAGAATGCGTTCTAAAATGGAACTAGATCCGAAGAATCCACAGATTTTTGTTACCGTTCATGGCGAAGGATATATGTTTGCTGGCGACTAATATTGGTCGTATTTGAGCGGGAAAAGCGTAGCTTCAATAAAATAGTTATGACATAAATTGACATAAAAATGCCCTATTTGAAAAGAATAGGGCATTTTTTTTGAGCAGTATTCGGGGTGTTTCTTGATTTAAATCATCAATTAACAGAATATTTTTTTGGGTCAAAAAAGAACAAATCACAGTAGTGAGAATCATTATTAACAGCAAGGCTATTTTGTAACATCGTAAAATCATTTGTTATCAATATTTAGTGTTGTTGGTTACCAATTAATAACAATCCTATTGAAAAATGAAATCTTATGAATATGTATTTTGCTCCATATTTTCTTGTAAAACGAATTTTTATCAAAACAGCGGTTTTTACTGCCTCTACATATGAGTATTGGTAACGTAAAAGAGCGTATTGTTATGGTGCTATTCACACTACAATCATCCGCTGTTCATACTTAAGTCGCGAGTTATTCATAAAATGGTCATATATTGACTAGCATTTCCAAGACAATTAAAAATTCAAAACTACCAAAAAACGCGATAGATGGTTAAATTCAGAAAAATACCATATAGATATTTGCGCGTTATATGTTGTTTTTTATTCTTTTTTCAATTATTTTCTGCGTCAATCGAATGATTTCGGGCAAGCTAATAGTGCTTTGTTGTGCAAGTTGCTGTTGTTCAATAAGAACATTTTCTAGAATTTCAGTGGTTGTTAACGGGTTTGCGAGTACAACGCGAAACACGGTTGTTGCTTTTCGCTGCCACTTTTCTGGAGTAATACGCGTTCGAGATACAAAGGATTTGCCTGATTCTCGTTGGCGTTTTTGAATAAATTGAGTGAGATCGTTTAAGAGTTCTAGCAATGTTTCACGCTGTGCGGGGGTGGCTTGTTGTAATGCTTGCTGTGTATTAGCAGGGACATAACGGTAAGTTAGTAAGCATAATTCAGGCTCTGTGACTAACTCAAAATCAGGATGTTGTTGAATACATTGTGCAAAGTAAGCGGCTTTTTCAATGCTGTTATTGATCAATAATTCATAGCCAGGGCGACTAATAATATTCATACTTGCAAACAGTAACATCGCCATACCACTGCGGGATCCTTCCAGTGTGTGGCTGCCTAAGTCTTTTGAGCCTTCTCGAAGAATATATTCAGCATGATGCTCAATTGCGGTCATGAGTTCTGGATTTTTAAATATCACCATCCCAGCACCCATCGGAATATAGAGCTGTTTATGAGCATCAATGGTAATGGAATCTGCGAGCTCAATCCCTTTAAGTAAGTGACGATACTTATTTGACATAAGGGTTGCTCCCCCCCATGCCGCATCAACGTGGAAGTGGCATTGATGTTCTGCCGCAATATCTGCTAGTTGTTCTAGAGGATCGATGTTGCCCGTTTCTGTGGTGCCCGCAATACCAATAATCGCAAAAGGTTTAATATTTTTACGTTTTAGATTCGCGAGTGTTATTTTTAACTCATTGAGATCAATGCGATTGTTATCATCAGTTTTGATGGCAATCAGGCTATCTCGGCCAATACCTAAAACATCTGCGGCTTTCTTTAAAGAATAGTGCCCACGCTCTGATACCAGAATCGCCAGATCATCATAGCCATAGTGCTTCATCGCCCGCAGTAAACCTTGTTGGCCTACACCTGTGAAATCACCATCTGGTTGCAAAGCAGCATTACGAGCAACCCATAATGCAGTGATATTGGCGATGGTGCCACCCGAACAAAAAGCCCCTAAAGAATGGTCAGCACTGTGCATCCATTGTTGGTAGAAACTTTCTTCTTGATTAAAAATTAATTTATGCAGCATGCCTAATACTTGGCGCTCAAGTGGCGTAAACGCTTTTGATGTTTCTATTTTTACAAGGTTTTGGTTTAACGCGATCATGATTTTAGATAAAGGCATCATGAAGTAAGGCAGAGCAGAGGTCATATGACCAATAAACGTAGGCGCAGCAGTATGAACAGACTGGGCAACAAGTTTATTCAATAAGAACTGAGTATGTTCAGAGACAAAAGAAGGGACTTCAGGAATATCTGCAGTAGAGAAATCTTTTTCAATTTCAGCTAAGGGTTTTTCGATTGCTGCAATATGGGTTCGCAGAAACTCGTTAAGGTTTTCTGAGAGCTCTTTTTCGATTAGTCCTAATGTTGAATCAGGTGCTTCTGGTATTGTGAATATGCGATGCAAGGACTCTAGGGATGCATCTGCTGTACGATTATTAGTCGCCATAATTTATTTAACGTTTCCATAACGTTGGCAAAGTATAGTCAATTTAATCGATATTTTGAGTGATGTCTCGCATTATTTCGGTGTGGCTAAAATTATAGCTACCCGAAATAAAATCACGGTTTCAGAGGGCGTGGCTATTTATTGCATTGTTATTAGAATTTGTAGTTTAAGCCCGCACTAACAAAGAGATCGTTGCTGTCATAGAAATCAATATTTGATTGAGTAGAGCTATAGCCCATGAGTGATACTAGGCCCCAATCTTTCCAATTGAAGGGTTGGTTATATTCATAAGCAAAGAAAGCACTGTATTTATTATCTTGTTGTTTTTGATTAAATACAGGGTTAGTTAAGTCAAATAAAGCACGTTTGCAATTTACGGTAAAGGCAAAACTAGATTGGGGCAATATCTGAATAATCGTTGCAGCCACACCATAAATGTTATTACTCATAGCATTACCGTCAGCATCTATATTTGTATAGTTAACCGCTGTGCGTAACATCAGACTGCGACTAAACGGTTGGACATAAGTCCCTTCAGTATAAAGAACGGTAGCATTACGGTTGAGTGATGATTTTTCATTGGGTGTAAGCGCAAGTATAGGATCGTTACCACTGCGTTCTTGATCAACACTAAATTTCCCATAAGCTAACTGACCAGAAAAACGTGAACCACGAATATCATTAAGTTTGATATTAAACGCATTAATGATGGTTTTTGTTTTACTGCGTTTTACATTCTGAAGGTAGGGATCTTGCCATGTTTTTTGAGTCAGTAAACCGGGTATATAGCTCAGGGTTAGCATGGAATTATCAGCGAATTTTTGTCGATAGCCAGCCTCAACATGAAACCGACCAAGGGCAATATCAGAGCGATTTGTACCAAAGTAGAGTTGGTTATTACCATCTTTGAAAGTGTAATTGATGCTACCAATGGGGGCGACGAACATTTTATCTTGATCATCACCATGGCTGTTTAAATTTTGGGTGGTGTTATTGTCGCTATTAAACTGTGAGTTTGATCTATTGTAGCCAACCATTAAAGAAATATCACCGCCAACGCCAGGAGTCCAATCGACGGCTCTAGCGTGTGTCGTAGTGGAGATTATTGTAGTGGCAATTAAGCCGACAGTGAGTAATGGTTTCATTATTTCTCCCTATAAATATTTAATCCAATCATTAGATTATAAGCCTTAATAGAGATAAGTGACGCATTTATATTCATGCGTACTCATATTGTGGCGCTAGAAGATAAATAGGCTCTTTATTAACGATAATAAATTGTGTGCGATGACAACAATAATATGCTGAGTAGTATAATGAGGAAGCCTCCAATTTAGTGATGTTATTGATAATGATTTAAATAGTGTGATGGCAGCTGTAATTTCGACGATGAATATTGATTTTATTGATAATCTGATCATAAATTAAGGTTATCATTATGTTACGTATTGGGGCGAATGTTGAATTAAAATTTACACTGATAACCGTTACCGTCATACTATTTACATAGCAAGCTATGGATTGATTGCTGTACATGGATAGTTATAAAAGGATAATGTTAGAGAAATGATGGTGGTATTTTTTAACATTATTTCCTATTGATCTGTACAAATTGTATATTCGGCTCTCTTAGATTTATTAATATATGCCATTTGTATATTTAACAGGGAGAAGAAATGAATTATCTTCCGTTTAGTTTACGTGATATCAATGAGAAATCTGTCGCTGATTTCTCTGCGGCTATTAATGCTACATCTCATAAAAAAATAGCATTAATTGTTCAAGGTGGAGGGCAGCGCGGGATATTTTCTGCTGGTGTGCTTGATAGCTTTCTTGAGCACCAATTTGATCCGTTTGAGTTGTATATTGGTACTTCTGCGGGCGCGCTTAATTTGTCTTCTTTTATTAGCCGCCAGCCACGATTTGGATATCATTTCATTCGTAATATTTCGGTGGATAATCAATTCTTTAATTTATATAAATATCTAAGTAAACAGCAACCTATGAACTTGGAATGGGCATTGCAGCAAGTGTCAGCTTCTGGTTTATATCCGCTTGATATTGCCACTGCTCATAAAACATTAGTCTACAGAACGGCTCTCGCATGTGTGACTCGTAAAGACACTCTCCAAGATTATTATCTCCCTATGTACCAACAAGATTGGAGTGAAGTCCTACTGGCAAGCTGTGCTATTCCTCTGCTCTATAATCAACCAGTTAATATGGATGATCTTCAGTGGGTTGATGGTGGTGTGAGTGCTGCTATTCCTGTTAAAGAAGCGTGGCGACGTGGAGCTGACCTCGTGGTTGTTATTCGCACTGAGCCATTAGAAGATAGCGTTGCTGAAATGAACCGTGGTGAGGAGCGGGGGATTTTCGATGATTGGCGAGAAAATATTGAAACCCAATTACCGTATTATATTGATAAATTAAGTTTAAATGAGCCTGTTGATAAAATTAAAAATATTCATCAAGAGCTAAGTCAACGGTTTGAACAATGGCGCCAACAGCATTGGGAAGATAAAGAAGACAATGATCAAAATACGGTCAGTAAAACGAAGACGATACCAAAGAAAAGTTGGTTCTCACCATTAAATGTTGAACGATTATTAGAGATCACTGGGCAAGGAACAAATTCAGAAATATTAGAAATGCTGGCGCGTTATCATCATACTTATCGTGATGTGAATGACTTTTTAGTGAATCCGCCGCAAGGGTTACAAGTTATTCAAATTGCCCCTGAGAAATCATTGAATAGTAGTGCGTTATTAAGTAATTATGAAGATTTAGAGCTGGATTATCAGCAGGGTAAACAAATTGGAGAACAGTTTGTGATGTCTTTTTCACAGTTATTGAATCAAAAAACCAGCTTAATGCAGTATTTACGTTAGGCCTAGTACATAAAATAAAGTACATAAAAGAAAGCCTTGATAACTTGCGTGGTAGACACAAGATTATCAAGGCTATTTATTAAGCTAGATTATTTATTTAAAAAATCAGCCATATCTTTTTGCATATTTTGTGTTGTTGCTTTAGACGCATCAATGGTAAAGCTATCATTCGTTGTTGGTGCCGTAACAGTAAGTAACGATGTATGGCTGCCTGGTGTATATTCTTTCCAACCTTTAGTTGTATTGTCTAATGCTAAATTTAATTGCTTAATCAGTGGTTCAGTACCAGTGAACGGTGAGTAAGGTAGATTGTTTGGTGTAGTAATATTTGGAATCGTACTATCACCTTTAACCATTTGCACATATACGGGAACCGATGCTGGAATGCCGTTAGCTAGGTTAATCGGATCAACGGGATCCATTACTGTTTGTGCCGCATAGGCAAACTTAACGTAAGTCTCTGTCCATTTAGCGAATAAACTTGGGTTGTTATCTTTAATCGCTGTAATGTTATCAACATAACATTTGTTCAAATCTTTGTGCTTATCATCTTGAGCGATATAACAAGCATTCAACGTTTGTAGAAATTTACCTGTTTCAATTACATCTGGCGTTATTTGTGTTGGATTAGATACGAAACTTTGGAGAACGCCTGCTTTTAGAAGACCACCAAAACTGCCTGAATTTAATAGTAGGTAAGGGATCTCTGCGCCTGGGTTTGCTAATGCCAGTTTATTAATCGCAAAATATTGTTTATCAAATGTTGGATTCATTGTTGGACGGTTAGCAATATTACCGACATTGGTACCAACAATCGCACCTAGTGAATGACCCGCAAAACTCACGCCGTTATTAGGGTTTAACATCTCTAACGGTGAAACATTGCTTGTTGTTTGATCTTCTTTTTGTTGTTGCTGAATATGAGTAAATAATTTACCAATAGCCGCTCGTAGGTTGACGACATCAATAGTACTTTGGCGTAGGTTATCTCGTGCAACGGTTAAGTTTTCAAGATTTAAGTACATTGATGGATCTATTGCGGCATTTTTATATTGGCTATTACCTTGGCTGTCGATGGTATGAATACCACGATCTTCACCGTGTAGTGGTTGGTTGATGGCAAAGATTGCACGGCATTGATCGCCAATTAACGTTTCAGCTAAAGAAGGTAAACCATCACTGTGCGCTGTTAATACACTCTTATCTGCGGTAATTCCATGTTGGAAAATAGTGACATCATTAGCACCAAGAGTCTGACATTTTTTACTGTTAGGTAAAACTAAGGTGTAATCAATTGTCTGCACTGATTTAAGTTCAGGTACAGCACTGTAGCGGGTAATTAGACGCTTAGGATCGAGTTGATTACCATTGGCTAAATAAAGTGTTTTACCCATTAAGCGAGTGAGCACTTTAATTTGTACTTGTGGGTTTGTCGCCACTTGCGCCATGTCTGCTAATGTAACTTTTGCATCCGCCAATTGAGCTAAAATAGTCGCTTTATCCGCCTCACTGCCATTGCTTAATACATATTTAATCTTAGCAAGGCTTGGCATACCACTTTGCCAAGGGGTATTCATGAATTTATTAGCGCGAATATCGAGGTAGTACGGTAATGAAACAGTGCCTTGATAGATTGTGACATTACTTTTGTCATCAACTTTATTTGGATCGTCAACTTTTACGGGTTGAGAAAACGTAAATAATGTTGAAAGTTGCTCTGGAGTCACTGTCTTTGCAATCGCAGAGCCTTGCCACACATTCTTGGCCCCTAAAGACATCGCTTCTTCAGTAGCCATTTTTGCTGCAAATAACACATCACCAGATGATAATGTCGTAAACCATGATGAGAAGATAATATCCCGCTTTTCTACAATACCGTGGAAAGCTTCTTCAGTTGCATGAGTGATCTTTTGTGCAGGTAACAATGCAGGTGCTGGTGGCAGATTATTCGATTTTAATAAAGCGTATGAATTACTCATACCGACAGCTTGGCCATTCACATCTTTTAGATCGTCAGTAACGGCATACATGTAGTTACTCGCAGGATCTAATGGTTTTAGTAATATAACAATTAAGTTATCACCTGAAACCGTCACGATAAAGTCACCCGCTTGTTGAGTTAAGCGGGTTGGTTCGGTGGTATCAGCAGGGTTAGTTGGATCGCCTGATTTTATTAGATAGAAACCATGCGTAGCCGTAGATGGATCTAAATTCTTACCTGTAAAATTAATTGTGATCGGCTGGGTTGTGCTCCAACCATCGGTTTGTCCCATTGCAACCAAGGGATCTGAAGTATTGGTTTGATCTTGCGCCATTGCTTCTGTTGCAAGGGTACCGTCTTGAGTATCCATCGCTAAATATGTGGGTAATATTAGCTTCTTATTGGCAGACAAAAGGTCAAAATTAATTTGAGTTTCAGCCTGTAAACTCGCCGCGATATTCGGATCAATCGGCGCTTGATTTTCTAAGGTACCGTTACCCTTACAGCCAATTAAACTTAATGCAGAAGTGACTAATAATGCTATTGAACGTATCTTCATTGTTATTCCTAATGATTTTATAGTTTAGTACGCATTAAAAGCGGTAATTAACTTGAGCTGCTGCAAGGTAAGCTTTACCAGATGAAGTAAAACTATCATTTTCACCGGTTGGTGTTTGCTCGATAAAATCAGCTTTCTTACTGTGAATATAAGCAACGCCTAGATCGACAGATAGAGCTGGGTTGTAATGATAAGTCACACCTGCTGAATACCAATAACGATCAGTATCAGGAATACTCAGTGTTGCTTGTCCTGCATTTTGGTCAATGGCAAAACCATAACGCAGTGTCCATGTTGGGTTTAGCGTATAAGTTGTACCTACAGCCCAACGGTAAGTATCTTTGAAGTTTTCTTTTTTAACGAAACAGGTGCCCGTTGCACATTGAGAACTTGTTGCTCTAATTTCTTTAAATTTGTTGTATTGCGTCCATTGAACGCTATAGCTGATAGCCCATTGTTGATTCAGCTGGTGGAAGCCTGAAAATTCAGCAATGGCAGGCAGCGGAAGATTAAGCTGTGCTGCAACAGTTTCATTTGGCTTTGAGGTTGCTTGTCCCAAGTAGTCAGTAAAATGGCCATGAAAATTGAGATCTACTTGTGAACGGTAGCTTAGTCCAAAGCGGTTATTATTATCGAGTTCATATAAGGCACCAATATTCCAGCCCCAGCTCCAGTCGGTGCCTTCCATATTGATCAGGTTATGGCTAGGCGCGGCATAAGACAAAGAGCCCAAACGACGATTAAATTCTGCGGTACCATAAACAAGGCTAACACCTGCACCAATGCTTAATTTTGGTGATAGGCGATAAGCAATATTGGGATTGAAGTTAACCGTTTCTAATGATGTTTTACCCGCTAAGCTGCCAGCCTGCATTGCTGTAGGGTAATCGGTTGTTACACCATAATTACTGAAAATGGCTAAACCAATGGCTGTCCTGTCATTAATAGGCTGAATATAGTAAGCCGCAGGTACAACACTGATTGGTGAAATATCTTTTGCGGTTTCATTATGGGTATGATCATCAATATTAATCGATGGGTTGATGACACTCATTACGCCTGAAACTTCAGCATGTTTAAAGCGAGTCATTGCGGCTGGGTTACGCGCTAGTACTGCAGCGGTATCAGCGACGGCAGCTTCACCTGCATATGCCCGCCCTAGGCCTGCTGCCGAGTGTTCTGATACTTGATAGCCAGCAGCATGTGCTTGGTTTGAAAGTGTTGCGGTAATAATGAGGGCGATATGTTTTTTATTTATGGACATTAAACTGTCTCTCTATAATTTCTAGTAGCTTCTTGTTGTCTCACTCTTCAAAGAAGGTTGGACTTAAAAGAGGAAGAATTATAGTTATACCTCAAGGGAATAATAAACAAATATAGACAAATATCACAATTAAATGGTTTGTTTGATTATACTTTGTGCGTATTGCTGCTTTATAGATACATTTAGATTAATAAATAAATTAAAGTATTTGCTCTAATATCGAAAGTATTGTAGAGAGTTTTTATTACACGAGAGGGATTGCTCGTCATTTGGGGGCTATTTTTGATGATAAAAAAGGCTCTAGAAAGAGCCTTTTTTATCATCAATAATTAGTTAATATAATTATTTTGCAAGGACTGTTTGTAGCCAAGGCCAGCCTTGTTTCTTACGACTTAGGGTATTTTCCATCATTAATACACCGTCAGTAGCGTGTGTATCAAGGATGTGATTCCAATCACCAGTGTAAAGTAGGCGAGTTGTACTTGTTGTGATGTCAGTTAGCATCAATGCTGCCATACCAAGGCCTTCTTCGTCGCAACGACGTTGAAGATCTGCTTGAAGTTCTGCAATCATGCTATCGACTTGCTCAAGAGTCGCAAGTTCGATTTGACCAACAACAACATCACGATCGTTGAAAGGGTAACCTTTAAGGTCTTTTTCAACTAATTGTGCCGCGGTTAGGCCTTCGATGTCAGTTTTAGCAATCAATAGTGCTTTGATGAATGATTCTAGATCTTGTACATCAGCGATTTGAGCAAGCTCATGTACTGCATCTTTATCTTTTTGAGTACAAGTTGGAGATGCAAAACCGACAGTATCAGACAGGATAGCTGACATCATAAGTACTGCTAGTTCACGAGTGATCTCATGACCTTCGATTTTAAATAAGTTGAAGAGTACAGTACAAGTACAGCCTACAGGCCAGATCCATGCTTCCATTGGGTTAATTGTCATTACATCGCCTAGACGGTGGTGGTCGACAATACCCACAACTTCAGCTTCAGCTAGGTCATCAGGTGCTTGAGCTAGATCAGAATAGTCAACTAACCATACTTTCTCACCAGCAACGCTTGTACGTAGCTCAGGAGCTGTAACGCCAGCTAGCTCAAGAATGTGTAGAGTTTCACGATTCATTTCGCCTTGACGAATTGCTGTCGCTTCAAGACCACGAGCTTTAAGAAATGCAGTACAAACGAGTGCAGAACAAATGCTGTCACTATCAGGGTTTTTGTGACCTACAACTTGGATCATGATATTTCCTTTACTTTATCTGTCACAGCATGTGCTGTGTAACATATATAAGACTAACTTGGTTCTTTACTGATTATACCTAGAAGAGAGGGTGTTTTACAGGGATAAGAGTAATCAAGAACTGTGATGCGGGAAGATTGTAGAGTATTTTGAAGAAATAACAATTATGGACAAAAAATAAAGGCGCAAGTGTCTAATCTTGCGCCTTGTTCGTTATTTGAAGATAAATTTTTGTTTAGCTACGTAGCTTATGCTTTTTGTGCTTGCTCAATCGCAACAGCAACAGCAACAGTTGCGCCAACCATTGGGTTGTTACCCATACCAATAAGACCCATCATTTCAACGTGAGCTGGTACAGATGAAGAACCTGCAAATTGAGCATCAGAGTGCATACGGCCCATTGTATCAGTAAGACCGTAAGAAGCTGGACCTGCAGCAACGTTATCAGGGTGAAGAGTACGACCAGTACCGCCGCCTGATGCTACTGAGAAGTAAGCTTTGCCTGCTTCTAGACGTTCTTTTTTGTACGTACCAGCAACAGGGTGTTGGAAACGTGTTGGGTTAGTTGAGTTACCAGTGATTGAGATATCAACGTTTTCACGGTGCATAATTGCAACACCTTCACGTACATCATCAGAACCGTAACAGTTGATGTCACCACGTTGAGTTTTAGAGAAACGACGCTCAGAAACAACGTTTAGATCGCCAGTAACGTAATCGAATTTAGTTTCAACATAGTTAAAGCCGTTGATACGAGCGATTAGGTAAGCAGCATCTTTACCAAGACCGTTAAGAATAACGCGTAGTGGGTTAGTACGTACTTTGTTAGCGTTTAGAGCAATTTTGATTGCACCTTCAGCTGCTGCAAATGATTCGTGACCAGCAAGGAATGCGAAACATTGTGTTTCGTTGCTTAGTAGACGAGCGCCTAGACGACCGTGACCAAGACCTACTTGACGTTGGTCTGCAACAGAACCAGGAATACAGAAAGTTTGTAGACCAAGGCCTAGGTATTCAGCCGCTTCAGCTGCTGTTTTAGCGCCTTCTTTAAGTGCGATAGCTGAACCTAAAACATAAGCCCAAGATGCGTTTTCAAACGCGATAGGTTGTGTTTCTTTAACGATGTTGTATGCATCAACACCATGTTCGTTACAGTAATCACGAGCTTCTTCTAGTGAAGCGAAACCATATTGCTCTAGTACTGGAGTGATTTTTTCAATACGACGATCAAAACTTTCAAATAATGCAGCCATGATGGAGTTTCCTCTAATTCGGTAAAAACAATTTCAGTGACGCTGTAACTCTTGAGAGAGTTGAAATAAAAACGTCATTTACTTGTGTGATATAGGTCTATGATTACTCGTGGCGAGGATCAATAGTACGAGCAGCTTCATCAAAGCGACCGTATTGACCAGTAGCTTGTTCCATAGCTTCTGCTGCAGGAACGCCTTTACCAATAGATTCCATCATCTTACCTACGTTTACGAAACGGTAGCCGATGATTTCTTCGTTGTCATCTAATGCAACTTTAGTTACGTAACCTTCAGCCATCTCCATGTAACGAGGGCCTTTTGCACGAGTACCGTAATGTGTACCTACTTGGCTACGTAGACCTTTACCTAGATCTTCAAGACCAGCACCGATTGGTAGACCGTCTAAAGAGAATGCAGTTTGAGTACGACCGTAAACAAATTGAAGGAAGATTTCACGCATTGCAACGTTGATGGCATCACACACTAGATCAGTGTTTAGTGCTTCAAGGATAGTTTTACCTGTAAGAATTTCTGAAGCCATTGCTGCAGAGTGTGTCATACCAGAACAACCGATAGTTTCGATTAATGCTTCTTCGATGATGCCATCTTTAACGTTAAGCGTTAGTTTTGCAGCACCTTGTTGAGGCGCACAAGCACCAACACCGTGGCTTAAACCAGAAATAGCAATAACGTCTTTAGGACTAACCCAACGACCTTCTACAGGAATTGGTGCTGACTCGTGTTGTGGGCCACGAGAGATAGGACACATGTTTTGAACTTCACTTGAGTATTGCATTGCTCTGCCTCATAGACACCGCAGTATAAGCAATAAGACAATACAAATGGTATGTATTAACCTATTACGGTTAGCAGTGTAGAATTGATAATTCGTTATCGTGCAGATAATAAGAAGAGGACGTTATACGCAAACAACGCGACGTGTTTATAAACAAATATCATTAGATATATAAGTAGTAAAATAACACGGTCCTCGACTATTAAAAGCCGAATGTTGTCAGACGTCATTATCCTTAAAGAATCCAATAAGGCGGTTAAAGGAGGAACATCATCTCCCGCTATAAAGATCATTATAATAAGTTATCATTTATAGCAACAAAATAGATTTTATTGGCTATTTTGTGAATAAAATAAATATACGCTTTTTTTTATAAATAAGAGTGTTTAATTTTTGGAAAAAAGATTTCAAATATGAAATCATTAACTGATAATTATTCTTATTAATGTTGTCGAATAGTTAAGTAAAAACAGTAAATTATTAACCTGTTGATAATTAATGTTTTTATTCGTTAATTTGAAAATAGAAGAAAAATACAGAATTATATTATTGTTAGATGTATTCTTATTTAAGAAATATTAAATGATAATCGTTTTTATTATGGTAAAGGAGAAAACCATTGCAAGACTTTATTAAGAGTAATGAACTTTATTTTCGAAATATAAATATTAATGTACCAGTGAATTATGAACAAATAACAGACGGTACCTTGACTATTTTTGCTCGAGAGGTTGTACATAAATCAAACATTAACGCAGATCTTCCGTGGTTGGTTTATTTACAAGGCGGCCCAGGTTTTGCTGCACCACGACCTGAAGCAAACAGCGGATGGTTAAAAGCGGCATTAAAATATTATCGCGTACTCTTACTTGATCAACGAGGTACAGGTGCAAGTAGTGCCATTACTCATCAAACGCTAGCTTTAAAGTCATCTCAGCAACAAGCTGAATATTTAAGCCATTTTCGTGCAGATAATATTGTTCGTGATGCCGAGCAATTACGCCTGCACCTTAATATTAAACAGTGGGCGTTACTTGGACAAAGTTTTGGGGGGTTCTGCGCATTACATTACTTGTCTTTTTATCCACAAAGTTTATCTAGAGTGTTTATTACTGGTGGAATACCTTCCATTACGGCAACTGCAGATGACGTTTATCAAGCAACGTACAAAAGAGTCGCTGATAAGAACAAAGCATTCTTTAAGCGTTTTGCTGGCGCACAGCAACAATGTAATGCTATTGCTGAGTATCTTTCAAATAATCAGACCTATTTGCCAAATGGACAATTGTTCACTGTTGAACAATTTCAAACATGGGGAATAACCTTGGGAGGGACTGGTGGTGATTTAGCTATGTATTACACTTTGGAAGGAGCATTTGTCGAGGTAGAAGGGCAACAAGTGCTGAGCTATGATTTCCTTAATACGATGCTAAATCAACAGAGCTATCAAACAAATCCTATTTATGCGATTTTACATGAAGCTATTTATTGCCAACAGTATGCCTCTAAGTGGGCGGCAGAACGGGTACGTCAGCAATATCCTCAATACCAATATCAAACAGGTAATGATGTTAGTTTTACCGGTGAGATGGTTTATCCGTGGATGTTTGATCAAATGACATGCTTACAGCCATTACGTGATGCAGCCCATTTATTAGCAGCAAAAGAGGATTGGTCTCCATTATATTGCGCGCAACAATTAGCTAAAAATACGGTACCTGTTGCGGCAGCTGTGTATGTTGAAGATATGTATGTTGAATATCATTATAGCTGTGAAACCTTAGCTTTATTGGCAAATGCGAAATCATGGCAAACAAATCAATATGAGCATAATGGTTTACGTGTTGATGGCGAGCATATTTTTGAGCAATTGATGGCCTTAGCCGATAGCATTTAATTATTAGCTTTGCGTGGACATTAAAGGTGTATTTATTTTATCATTTTAGCAGCAATACCGTTCATCGTTAAAAATTGTTATAATATAACATTTATATTTAGGGTGCTAAGTGGTAATGTAACGCATTCAGAATTGATAGGATCAATGATCCTGATTGGTTTTGTTGTTGTTAGTACCCTAATGTCGGTATTATTTAGTCATAATCAAATACCTCCCTACGACAGAGGTATGAAGAAATGCTTAGGAAGAATATGGTAAATGTTAGGGCAAGAGTGCCTTTTAAAGTAGGTCTTAACAGCAATATCCCCGCTGAATTGCTTTCGTTCAATGGCCTTGAATCAGGAAAAGAACATGTCGCTATTATTTTTCAAGGTGCAGATAAAACGCTAGCCCCGCTGGTTCGTATGCATTCAGAATGTTTAACGGGCGATGTTTTCCATTCTTCACGTTGTGATTGTGGCGAGCAACTTGATGAAACTATTGAGAAAATGGGTAAAGTTGGCGGCATCATTCTTTACTTGCGCCAAGAAGGGCGTGGCATTGGCTTATATAATAAAATCGATGCTTATGAATTACAGACTCAAGGTATGAATACCTATGAGGCGAATAATCATCTTGGTTTTGGTGATGACTTGCGTGAATTCTCTGAAGCGGCACAAATGTTGAGAGCATTAGGCATCAATGAAGTACGTTTAGTGACTAACAATCCGAAAAAGATTTGTGACTTAGAAGAAAATGGTATCAATATCGTTGAAGTGGTTGGTACAAAAGCACATGTTAAAGACGGCAATGAAAATTATTTAAAAGTGAAAGCTTCACACGGTAAGCATCGCTTAAAATTTGACTAATATTTATAAAATAAAATAGCCTCATGATATTTTTCTATTGTTGAAAGTATTATGAGGCTTTTTTTAACTAAAAATTGCATCTAAAAACCAATATTTGCTACAGATTAGTTTTTCTAATGCACTTCATAATAAACTATCGTGCGTTATCAACAAGATTCACTTGTTAGTTACTGATCAGAAGACTACTATTTGCGCTGATTTTACAGGCATAGATACTATTTAAACGAACCAGCTTCGTCTTCAATAGCAAAGATACTCTATTCTATATTTTTCTTCTTATTTAATATGTTGATTATCAATAATTAACGAACAATATTAATTTTTTTGAGGGTGATGGTTGTGATTAAGCAATCTTCGGCTAGCAACATGGGTAAGTTATTATTCTTACTTATTATTTTAGTTGCTGTGGGACAAATGACACAAACAATGTATGTGCCAGCTATTCCTGACATGGCGACATTTTTCTCGATCAAATCTGCTTACTTACAAGCGGTAATGGCTGTATATCTTATTCCCTACGGGTTATCACAGTTTATTTATGGTCCATTATCTGATCGTATTGGACGTCGTCCGGTCATTATTTCCGGCATGGTGATCTTCCTTATTGGTAGCCTTGGCGCATTATTGTCATCGAATTTCCATTGGTTCCTTGTTGCTACGTTTATTCAAGGTTGTGGCACCGGTTGTAGTGGTGCGATGTGTCGTACTGTGCCTCGTGATAGTTATGATGGTGATGATTTACACCAAGCGAATAGTTTAATTAGCATGGGGGTTATTTTATCACCACTGATTGCCCCAGTGTTAGGCGGTTATCTTTCGAAGCATTTTGGCTGGGAATCGGTGTATGCTTTTCTATTAGCCCTTGGTGTTGTCGTTACTGTTGCGATGATGAAATACTTTACCGAAACATTACCGCCAGAAAAACGTCATGCTGAGCGTGTACTTGTGAGCTACCGTTATGTATTAAGTAATCGTCGTTTTCAAGGCTATGTGATTTGTCTTATTGCTACCTTTGCCGGTATTGCGGTGTTTGAAGCATCAGCGGGTGTGTTATTGGGTAGTGTATTGAAATTAGATCCTATCACTGTAAGTTGGTTGTTTATTTTGCCTTTACCTGGATATTTAGGCGGCGCATGGCTATCTGGTCGATTAGTTCGACGCCTCGGTATTGATCGTGTGTTGGTTATCGGCATGATTGCACTTGTGCTGGGTGCGGTGACAATTATTATACCTGGATTTGCAGGCTTAATTACAATCAAGAGTTTGATTGGTGGTGCGTTTTTGTATTTTGTTGGTACAGGTATGTTATGTCCTGTTGCGACGACAGCGGCAGTACAACCGTTCCCTAATCATGCAGGAACCGCGGGCGCAGTGCTAGGTGGCTTACAAAATGTGGGCGCAGGAGCTGCAACATTAACGGCGTCATTTATGAGTGCACAAAGCCAATTTAGCTTAGGTGTAGTAATGTCGGTGATGGCTATTATTGTCATCCTGAGTTTATGGTGGATCCGTTACAGTAAACAAGATACGACGATTCTGGCTAGCTAATACTATCGACGATTAATTAAGCCGTCAGAAAAGTAAAGGCGCAGAATATAACTTTCTAACTCATTAACAGTTGAAAGTGTATTCCGCGCCTTTTTTATAGATAGCGTATTGACTTAGTCACGCTTCCATAAAATATGACAGCCTTTGTTTTCAGGATCGCGGCTGATCAATAAACGAGCAAAAACATCGTCAAGTTCGTCATTTTCTTCGTTAACTAGGCCGACACATACTTCTGCGTAAAGGTCTTTATCGATTTCACACGCTAAATGTTCTTCCCAATCATCACGGGTTTCAACAACTTCAGCAGCGCCGCGATCATCAAATTGCATGGTAAAAAGCAATACATCAGCTGGCTCTAAGTTATCCGCTGCCATTTCTAGAAAAATATCGTATGCAACGTCAATAACATCATCGTATGAAATAAGGTTTTCTGTTTCCATGATACTGATTGATCTCTATCTGTGTTTAGTAGTGTTATTATACCGAAACCCTTGGAATATGCGATATTTAGCGATAATCGTTAGCGAAACTGATGATTATCATGCTTGAGGTCGATATAGTAGGGGAAAATAGTGGTGTTTATTTAGTAAGTTAATGACCGAGATTGATAATTAAATGTCATTAATATGTATTAGTTGATGTAATGAGTATGTTTTGTGGCTAAGTTTTTACCTCGGTTAGATAGTCAAACCTCTTTTCAATTAGATTTTATGCCATTGCTTATGGCAGCTGTTACAGATTTACAATCTCAATTAACAGCCTTACACAGTATTTATCTGAATGGCAGCATTGCATATCGGCAGGCAACAAGTGGTGTGTCCGATTTGAATCTGACCGTGGTGATCACATCACCGTTAACAGTGGAAGAGCAACATCGTATTGCCTGTGTGTCGCAGGCATTAAGCCATAATTATCCTGTGATCTCAGCGGTTGATATTACATGGGTACTGCTTGATGATGTGTTATCTATTGCATCTATCTTTAAATGGGGTTTTTGGCTAAAACATTGTAGCGTGTGTTTATATGGTATTAATCTTAGTGAACAATTTGGTGATTTTGAACCTTGTTGGGAAATAGCAAAAGCGTTTAATCACGATATTGCCGCGGCTTTAGTTGCTATAGAACAACAGATTAGACGCACTAAAAGTATCACTGAATACCAATATTATTGTCGGTGCGCGGGTAAAAAAATGCTAAGAAGTTGTTTTATGCTGGTGGCTATTGATGTTGATGATTGGGCATATACTGATCAACAATGCGCGAATTTTTTTCTGGCACGCTATCCAAATAAAGTAACAGAGATTGAACGATTATTTGTGTTAATTAATGGCCCACAAGTGCCAAAGAAAGCGTCTATTTTTATGCTATCGCAATTTGGGGCATGGATTGTGAATGAGTTTAATAATATCGAGCGAAAAATTGGTTAACACTTATTTTGTCGTATCAAGGTTAGATTGAGGTTTCTTTGCAGTCAAATTCAACCGGGTTTGTATTAACTCGTCAAAGTCGAGACATAAAAGGACAAACGGAAATTGTTTTGTGGGTAAAAACCGCCACAGGCCCTTGTCGATTATCTATTGTTGGCGATAAACCAGTACTCTTTATTTGTGCTCATCAGCAACAGCAAGCTATGGATATTATTCGAGCGGCTAATATTCAAGTGCAATGGAAGCCATTAACCCTAAAAACATTTCAGCATCAGGATATCGTTGGTTGCTATAGTGATACTATTCGTGATAATTACGCTATTAGTAAAAGCTTACAAGCTGAGGGTATTCAGGCATTTGAAGCGGATATTCGATTAGCTGATCGCTTTTTGATGGAACGTTTTATTCGCGGCGGGGTTGCTTTTACGGGAGATGTAAAGCAGCGTAATGGATACCGTGACGTATTATTTACAAAGGCCAAAGCGGCAGATTATATCCCCGAACTGAGCTTAGTATCACTCGATATTGAGTGTTCAGAAAAAGGTATTTTATACTCGATTGGTTTTCATAGCCAGATGGACAGTCGCGTCATTATGGTGGGAGATCAGCCCGCTGATTATCAACCTAATTCTGAACTTAATATTGAATGGGTGGCTGACGAAAAAGCATTATTGTTGGCACTAGAAGCATGGTTTATTGAGTACGATCCAGACATTATTATTGGCTGGAATGTGATTGATTTTGATTTTCGATTACTATTGCATCGTGCGGAATGGAATAAAATTAGTCTTCGTATCGGTCGAGGTAAACAAACTCCGCATTATCGACGGTCGACTCAAAATGCCAATCAAGGCTTTATCAGTATTCCTGGCCGAGTGGTGATGGATGGTATTGATACCTTAAAAACTGCATCTTATAATTTTCGCTCATGGTCATTAGAAGCGGTAGCGCAAGAGTTATTAGGTGAAGGTAAAGCCATTCATAATGTGCATGATCGTATGGCGGAAATTAACCATATGTTTAAGCACGACAAATTATCACTGGCGACATATAACCTACAAGACTGTAAGTTAGTGACACGAATCTTTAAGCAGACACATTTGTTAGAGTTTGCGATAGAGCGAAGCCGCCTTACGGGGGTGGAGCTTGATCGTATTGGTGGTTCAGTTGCGGCATTTACCAATCTTTATATGCCGCAGTTACATCGTGCAGGCTATATTGCTCCTAACCTTGAAAGTGATAATTGGATCGCCAGTCCTGGTGGTTATGTCATGGATTCTAAGCCCGGATTATATGACTCTGTGCTAGTCTTGGATTTTAAGTCACTGTATCCCTCTATTATTCGATCATTCAGGATCGATCCAATGGGATTAGTTGAAGGCTTATTATTAGAAGAGGGAAAAGCTGAACATCAAGCCATTGCTGGTTTTCGTGGTGGTCAATTTCATCGAACACGTCATTTTTTACCTGAGATGATTGAATTGTTATGGGCTGCCCGTGATCGTGCTAAAAAAGAGGGCGATAAAGCCTTTTCACAAGCAATTAAGATTATCATGAACTCGTTTTATGGGGTGTTAGGTTCATCAGGCTGTCGTTTTTTTGATCACCGCTTAGCATCATCAATTACGATGCGCGGTCATGAAATTATGAAGCTCACTCGTGAGCTGATTGAAGTGAAAGGCTATGAAGTGATTTATGGCGATACAGATTCAACCTTTGTTTCGCTAAAAAAAGCCCATTCTCAGCAAGATGCAACTCATATTGGTAATGCACTGGTTGAACATATCAACCAATGGTGGCAACAACATTTACAGCAGCAATACGGCTTAGTATCTGCATTAGAAATTGAATATGAAACGCACTATCATAAATTTTTAATGCCAACAATTCGCGGCCAAGAAACGGGCAGTAAAAAACGTTATGCAGGACTTGTGTGGCGAGGTGATAGTGAGCAAATGGTATTTAAAGGTTTAGAAACCGTACGCACAGACTGGACACCATTAGCTCAACATTTTCAGCAAACATTATATTCAATGGTCTTTCATGATCTCGATGTTGATGATTATGTGCGTGATTATACCAATCGAACGTTGGCTGGGGAGTTTGATGATCAATTAGTTTACCGTAAGCGTTTACGACGTAATTTAGATGATTATCAAAAAAATATTCCACCACAAGTACGTGCGGCAAGATTGGCAGATGAAATGAATACTAAGCTGGGGCGTCCGTTGCAATATCAACAAAAAGGTGTGATAGAATACGTATTTACAACTTCAGGTGCAGAACCTATTGAATATCGCCAAAACGCGATTGATTATAATCATTATTTAGAAAAACAATTAAAGCCTGTAGCCGATGGTATTCTTATTTTTATAGGAAAATCGTTCGATAATATAACGGCATCACAGCTAGGTCTATTTTAGTAGCACAATGAAAACGCGCTGTATTGAGCGCGCTTTTATTTGAACTAAAGACAGTTAGTCAAAATAAGTGATGTGTTTTACAGTATCTCTACTTGCTAAAATAGGATCAAAATTAATAACCCCACGATTTTGAGTACAAATTTTATAAACATTATCACATTCAAAAATCGCTAAAATTTCGTCATTAGCACGAAAAACTTCAGGTGGTAATTGTCCTATTTCACCAATGCATTCAACACCTTCATGGGTCCAGACTAATTTTTGAATACGCTTATCATTCGTTGGTGTTGGGGCTGATACATGTTCTGCAATCGATAAATAAACAGATTGTGCTTGATCAAAACTTTTAGCCAATGGTACGAAAAAATCCATGGTTCCCTCCAGTTAATGTCTTTGTTTTCCAATCAATAAATACAGACATTTAAGTGATAAATAATTATCTGCCGTGACAATGCTAATAACCTTAGCAGAATTAGTGACTAAAGATCAACACACAATAATAACAATTAATATTAACAATAAACACAACATTATTGCTTTAATAACATTTTTTGGCTTTATCTACGATTTAAATGCGGATGGTGGAGAATGGTTTATGATCAAGAAAGGAGAATAGAGTCATTAAAGAGTGAAGCAACATGGAGCAACTTGATTTTTTTGATGTGCCAAGTCCTTGCGTTGGCTGTTGTCAGGTAAATAATCGCGGTTATTGTAAAGGATGTTATCGAAGTCGGGATGAGCGATTTTATTGGCAACAGATGACTGCAGATCAAAAGATTAACGTTATAAAATTATGCCGACAGCGCTATTTACGTATTATGCGTCGTCAGCGAAATACTGATACTCAAGAGAGTCGTATTTCATCACCGCAACAACAATTTATATTTGATGATATTCAAAAATCGAAGCCATAAAAAAGCACTCCGAAGAGTGCTTTTTTGAAGAGTTTTATGAACACGCAATTAGATGCGTTTAAAGTCCATGTGCTCAACCTTTGGCTTGTACACGTGACGTTGGATGTCTTGAGGCTTAACCTTAACTTCCTGGCCATCGATTACAAGAACAAAACCTTCGTAGAACTCAGGCTTATCCATTTGGTTGATGATATCACTGTGCTTAAGAGTGATAGCTACTGGTGCAGCTTCGCCACCGTAAACGATTGCAGGGAAGTGTTCAGTAAGACGTAGGCGGCGGCTCGCACCTTTACCAAGGTCTGTACGTACAATTGCATTAAATTTCATAATCAATACTCTTTGATTTAATAATTTACTAAGTAATGCGACCTTACTTAGTATCGTAAAACGAGGGCGCATACTAACAACCAATATTGTTATATGCAAGAACATTGGCTGCGATTTTATCAGTTTTTATTGTTTTCGTCTGTGATAGATGGATATGTAATCAGCTGGTTTATTTTCATTCATTCAAATAGTTAATTAGTTTAAAAATCTGCTTATTTTTAATCGATAATACCAATGATAATGATAGTAATTATCATTTGCGCATGTATAATCATCGTCGAATTACATTGTCGGATTATTGTTAAAGCAGGGAATTATGAACAAACAACTGACACTTATCGCTAGTTCACTCGTTATGGCATTTTCTTCACCATCACTTTATGCGCAAGATAGCGTTTCTCAATTTGATGAAATTGTTGTTTCAGGTACTCGAACAGAAGAATCGATAAAAAATATACCCGCCTCTGTTGCTAAAATTACTTCTGAACAAATGAATAAAAATTTAGCTGCTGATGTAAAGCAAGCATTGAAATATGAGCCAGGGGTTTCAGTCAATGGTCAGGGGCGATTTGGTATGGAAGATATTACCATTCGAGGAATGAAAGGCAGTCGCGTTAAAGTATTAGTTGATGGTGTTGAACAACCAACATCTTATAACCCCGGCGCAGATGCAATGCGTAAAAATAGCAATAATTATGAAATTGATACATTAAAAGCAATTGAAATCAATAAGGGGCCAACATCAACCTTATATGGCAGTGATGCTTTGGGTGGCACAGTGATCATGCGTACTAAAAATCCTGAAGATTTATTAAAAGGTGAATCATCGCATGTAGGTTTAAAGAGTGGTTACGCCAGTGCTGATGATCAATATAAGTTAGGTGTTGAAGCGGCTAAGCAAATTGGTGACTTAGAGACAATGTTCATCTATACCTACCGTAATGGCCATGAGACCGATGCTTACGATACCCATGACAACAGCAAAGGGATAAACCGTAAGTCAGCTGAACCATTGAATATAGAATCGCATAATGTGTTAGCGAAAGCATTTTATCAGATTAACAACGCTAACCGTATTGGATTTACGAGTGAGTATTATACGCGTAGTGCTAATGGCGATATTTTGTCTCGTGATGGCTATACTGTTATGCCAGGCTTTACTTATACTAAAACACGTGCTGTTGATGAGGATAACCGTAAACGATTTGGTTTTGAGCATGAATGGCTAGCGAATAATGCCGTGTTTGACTCATTAAAATGGCAAGTCAATTGGCAACAACAACATAGCCAACATGATAATTATGATCATACCGATATGTTTGGTAATCGTAACCGTTATCGTGAAGGGGAAGATACCAGTAAGCAATTTGATATTCAGTTTGCTAAAGCCATTGAGTTAACGCAATCACGCCACAAACTGACTTACGGTGCGACGATCGTCAATGATGAGTTTGATTTAAATTACATTGATTATAATGTAGATAATGGCACTTCTAAGCCAGGGCCGACAGAAGTGCCGAAGGCGAAATCTGAAAAACGTGGCGTGTTTATTCAAGATCAGATCTTCATGCTTAATGATAAAGCCGTGGTAACAGCTGGCGCACGTTATGATGAATTTGAAGCTAAGCCCGATTCAAATTCTGGTTTGCAAGATCATAAAAGTGAAGCATTTACTGCTCGTTTAGGTGCGGTATACCATTGGAACGATAATTTCAGTACTTATGCTCAATACAGCCAAGGATTTAGAGCGCCAACACTTTATGAAATGTATTACGACAAAAATAATATTGCACATGGGTATATTATTAAATCAAACCCTAACCTTAAACCTGAAGAAAGTAATTCTTATGAGTTAGGATTACGTGCAGAAAATCGTATCGGTAATGTAACGGCATCTGTTTACTATAATGATTATTCTAATTTTATTCAGAAAGTGACAACAAACTCTAATAATATCGACATTACGACCAATGAAAATATAGATAAAGCCCGTATCTACGGTGCAGAACTATCGGCGAATGTGTGGTTAGATGAAATTATTAATGCGCCAATGGGGACTTACGCAAAAGTATCTGTTGCATACATTGATGGTGAAGATAAACAAACAGGTAAAACACTTGATACGATCGCACCGTTAACCTCAGTGGTTGGTGTCGGTTATGATGCCCCTAATGAAGCGTGGGGAACGGCCTTAGATGTTAAGATGGTTGCAGCAAAAGATAATTGGCAAGATAAAAATAATCTAAATGTTGCTGGCTACACCGTAGTTGATTTAACGACGTATTATCATCCAGTAAAAGATATGACTATTCGTGCGGGATTGTTTAATGCGTTAGATAAAGAGTATTGGGAATATCAAGATCTGGCAGGTGCAAGCAAAACGACTGATGGTATCGATCGTCGTAGTCAGCCTGGACGTAACTTTGGTATCAACCTTAATTACGATTTCTAAGCTTTTATGGGCTAAAAAACAGTAAAAATAAAGCCGTGTTATGATCTTTTTAATGTAAAGTTCATTAACACGGCTTTTTTGATTTTAACAATTAAAGCGTCATAGGTTTTTTAGAAATGCACTGTCTTCGAGAACAATTAATGGTTCAATATCACTGTCTTTTTTGATGACCAATGAATTATCAGAACGCAAACAAACACCACCGTAATTACCATCAACAGTAAAAGTACAGACTTGAATATATTTATTAGCGACTTTTGGTAAACACCATAATTGCTGATAAATGTTCTTCTGGTCGTTAAATTGACCATCGGTTTTATCTAACACAGATTCATTATGGCTGACTAAATCGATATTACTGCCGCAACGACCAGCTATCGGTTTAATCGCATAACCTGTTTGGCTGAGTTCATCTGTGATGTGAAAATCGGTATCCAATAAGTAATGGTGATGAGGGAATAAAGACCACAATACGGGCAGAATAGCTTTATTGCTTGGGATCACCGTCCATAGTGGCTCAAATACTTTGATTTCAGGGCGCAATAACACGTCAATTAAACGTACTTTTGTATCTGGATAGCCAGTATGAATCGGCACTGCTGCATATTCGGTAGAGCTAACTTCACGCACTTGATCTATGGCTGTTTCCCACGCCCATGTTTTCCAGACACATTCAATTAAACGTTCATTTTCATCAATTAATTGTCCAGCTGGATTCCAGTGAATACCGTCTAATCCTTTCAGTATTTTGCTATCAATGCCTGCTAAAGTAAGGGCTTTTTGCATGAATAAAGCGTGATAATCTTCTTCGTCATCATCGTCTTGCATGATATGAACAAAAGAATATTTCTGACTGTATTTCCATACACTGGCAAGTTCATTCAGTAAATCTTCTGCTGGGCTATTTTCAGTAAGGTCGCCACCTTGTTCGGCCCACTTTTGAATTATCAAACAAGCTTCAGTATGGCAAGAGGCTGAGTCAGCATTGTATTCATAAACTTTCAAGCCATTTTCATCCATACAGAAATCTAAACGACCTGTTAGCATGCTATGGCGGTGTTTTTGCCATGATAAACGTAGCCGTGGCCATAGGATTTCTGGAATATCAAACAGTGCTAATAAATTATCATCTTGCAGCACTTTATCTGTTGCATGTAAGTACATCAGATGCAATTCATTGGTTGCTTTAGCCAGCTCTTGTTCCGCACTTTCTGAAATAGTGAAATAGCGGTAGATATCATCATTGAGTAACTTGTTAGCATTAACGCGCGAGTACGTTTGTTCGAGCTCGTCATTGCTATCTAACCAGTCGTTTGCAAACTGACCGCTATTTAATCGCCAAGCTGCTTGAATGTTAAGTAACTCAGGGGTAGGTGAGGGTTGGGGGAGGCTATAAGTTGCATCAGCATTGTAAGCCATCCAACCTAAAATTTCAGTGTCATCAAAGGTATCTTCAATGGTGTAATAACCATCTTCAACATGTAATGTAAGTTCACGGGTCCATTGTTGACCTAGTGGTAAGGGGGCAAAAGTCACATTCTGTTCAGCAATCATTATTTTATCATCTTCAATATGAGTAATAATCGCAACGTGGCCAGTGTCTTGGAATTCCCCTCCTTTTTGCCAAATCAATAATGATCCAACAACTGGTTTTTGACGTGAACCATTTTCAAAAGCATATAAAGGTAAAATTTTATCGTTAACCACTTGGCGTAAGAACCGTAACGAGAAAATTTCATACGCCATTCCTACATCGGTAAACACCAATCCATAGTTGATATATAAAAAACGACGCGCAAACTCAACACACTGCCATTTATATCCCATGTATTCACCATGAACATAACTCCTCATTGCAGAGTCATCAGCATATTCATCTTCATCTATCGTACTGTAATCAGAAGAATAAATAGCTATACCCCCCGCTGCATAGCCGAGTAAAGTACCGAAAGGGGCATTGTTAGGATTATCTATATTCATGTTCTTGGCCTAGTTGATGGTTTAACCTTTTTCGACCGATGATGTGGCTCAGAATAGTGAGCGTTATTGAATGCATACGCATCAGGGGAGTGTTGAAAATAAAGGCTTTTCTATAAGCTAAAACTTTTATGAAGCGTTTTCAATACAGAACATAGGCTTGTAAATATATTTCAATGATATGGGCGTTTTACGCAATATGATGGATGTGTGGAATTGTTAAAAATAGAGATGTAGTCTCAGTTTATTAGTGTATTTTTTCTTATGGTTCATTAAGATGATGTATTGCGTAAAAAATAGACGTGGCGATGCTTATTGTTATTTAACGTTATTGGTTTTGATATAGGTTGAGAGGAGCTAAAAAATGACAGATAAAAAACAAAGAGACATTGAAAAACACTACTCAAATGCTGAGTTTGCGGCCAAATTACGCCGTTTAGCCGATGCTGTAGAAAGTGGTAGCCGGTTTGAAATTCAAATTGCAGGTGAACGTATATATGTGCCTGTTCGTGCGGAATATAGCGTAGAGCATGAACGTGAAGGTAACGAAGAAGAAATCGAATTTCAAATTAAGTGGTGTAATAAAGATTAAAAAAAAGATTAATGGACAGCCATAACCTTGCACATCAACCATGAGCTACTATATTTAAGCTTCCAGTTGCTTATGGTTATGCGAATGACAATCTCAAGACGAAAATTGATAGAGCCTCAAATTACGCCTTTTTATCATGTGATTAACCGCTGTGTACGGCGTGCCTATTTGTGTGGGGATGATCCGTATAACGGTAAAAACTATCAGCATCGTCGTGGTTGGATAGTAAATAAAATCAAACAATTAGCCGCTGTGTTTTGTATTGATGTGTGTGCTTATGCTGTGATGAGTAACCATTATCATTTAGTGCTTAAAATAGATACAGAGCAGCAGCAAAAGTTAACTCCAGAAGCGGTAATATCACGCTGGTTACAGCTATTTAATGGTCATCCAATCGCTGTCGATTTTTTAAAAAAGGGGCAAATTGACTCGGATAAACAACAAGCATTATCAAATTTAGTGGCTGAATGGCAGCAACGATTGGGCAGTATTAGCTGGTTTATGCGCTGTCTTAATGAAGAAATTGCGCGCAAAGCCAATAAAGAAGATCAATGTAAAGGTGCATTTTGGGAAGGGCGGTTTAAGTCTCAAGCATTACTCGACGAACAAGCGTTATTATCATGCATGATGTACGTTGATTTAAATCCGATCAGGGCGGGAGTTACACCATCACTAGAGCAATCAGATTTTACCTCAATTCAGCAGCGTATTCGTGAATATAATCAAACGAAAACTCCCTTTAAACCATCCTCATCAAACAAAAGTCATTTCCAATTATTACCCTTTGTTGGCGCAGAACATCAAGCTAAAACCGCAGGGATAAACTTTGCTTTTGCCGATTACCTTGAACTAATTGACTGGACTGGTCGGTGTATTCGAAATGATAAAAAAGGCTTTATTGCACCTAATCAGCCCAAGATTTTACAGAAAATGGGAATAACAGCAGATGCTTGGCTTGAACACAGTGAACAGTTTATGGAGCATTATGCCAATGTGAGTGGTAAATGGTCTCGAATGTGTGCATTCAAACAACATATTGGTGGGCATTGGTGTAAAGGGAAGTCAGCGAGTTATCAGTTACATCCTAATTAAATATAGCTTCTTTGAATGAGATAAAAATACTGCAATAACCATCAGGATTGTAGGCGTTGTTGATCCTGAAATATAGAAATAGAATCGATTTAACCAAGAATGTAAAAAATAAGCGGTAATTTTTACAGTAAAAGAGTCTGTTGCTGGTGGAATAGTTTATTTTTTAGAGGCTCGATTTAGAAACTAAAATATTTGGCTGTCCAAATTGTTCTTCAAATTATTAAAGTAATGACTAACACAGTGAGATCATAGTTTACGAAATCGGACCGTTTTATTTAGTACATTAATCAGGTTTAATAAGACGTATTTTATTCATAGATTATTCTATTTAAACAGTTTTTGGGATTGAACATGCTTTCAGTATTCAACGCAGCAGAATTGTTCTCACTTATTCTTACTCTTGCGACCTTAATAACAGGTATTGTGTTCGCGTTAGATAAGTTTGTATGGCAACCTAAACGAGCAGAGGTAACACAGGAGAGTGCATCAGGTTGGGTGACTCAAGCTCGCTCATTGTTTCCTGTATTGTTTGCTATTTTGATTATTCGATCATTTATTATCGAACCTTTTCAAATTCCAAGTGGTTCAATGCAACCAACCTTGCTTCCTGGTGATTTTATTGGCGTAGAAAAGTTCGCTTATGGACTACGTAATCCTATCTTCCATAAAACATTAATTCCAACGGGTAAGCCACAACGTGGTGACATTACCGTATTTATTGATCCATCAAACCCTAAGATTGATTTAATTAAACGTATTGTTGGTTTACCGGGTGATACCGTTATTTACCAAAACAAAACTCTGTATATTAAACCGGCTTGTGATGGTCGAAAAGTATGTCCCGTCGCGCAAGAAGTACCTAAACAATATGTTGGCTTAACTAATTTTACAGAGCAAGGGGGGCGGTTAGATGAATACAACGAGCAACTAGGCAAAGTTAATCATCATATTTTGCGAGATCCTGCATTACCTGAACAACTTTACCGTTATTACCAACAGTCAGGTTCACCAATGGGCGTATGGGTTGTACCAAAAGGTCATTACTTTGCAATGGGTGATAACCGAGATAATAGTTTAGATAGCCGTTACTGGGGCTTTATGCCAGAACTGAACTTAGTTGGTAAAGCGACCTTTATTTGGATCAGCTTTACCTTCAATCATGATGCAGGTTCAATGTGGCCGCATTGGTTACCTAATGGCGTTCGCTTCAACCGTATTGGTCGTATTCATTAGAACGACGACAAACAGTAAGCTCAGATAATAAAACCGACGTGCAAATAACTCGTCGGTTTTTTTTGATTCTATTTTATTTCAAATAAAATATATGGCTGTCCAATGTTTTATTGCTTCCAATGTTTTATTAAGATGAAAATACCGTAATAACGGTCAATATTGTGGGTTTTGTTGATCCTGAAATATAGAAATAGAATCGATTTAACCAAGAATGTAAAAATAAGCAGTAATTTTCACAGTAAAAAAAGCTGTTGCTGGTGGAATGGTTTATTTTTTAGGGCGTTATTTAAGAACAAAATATATGGCTGTCCAATGTTTGAGGCATCACATTTTGCGAGATCCTGCATTACCTGAACAACTTTACCGTTATTACCAACAGCCAGGTTCACCAATGGGCGTATGGGTTGTACCAAAAGGTCATTACTTTGCGATGGGTGATAACCGAGATAACAGTTTAGACAGCCGTTACTGGGGCTTTATGCCAGAGCAGAACTTAGTTGGTAAAGCGACCTTTATTTGGATCAGCTTTACCTTCAATCATGATGCAGGTTCAATGTGGCCGCATTGGTTACCTAATGGCGTTCGCTTCAACCGTATTGGTCGTATTCATTAGAACGACGACAAACAGTAAGCTCAAATAATAAAACCGACGTGCAAATAACTCGTCGGTTTTTTTAGATTCTATTTAAAATAAAAATATATGGCTGTCTAATGTTTGCTGCTGAAAATTCCAAGAGTAAATGCAAAACTCACCCCGTCATTCCCTACAGTGAGGTTACGAACGAGATAGGGAATCTACTTACAGCATGTTGTAGTGTTATTATTTTTGCTAGATGTGTTTCTTTATTTAAATAAGAGAAAGATAAACTATATTGCACTTTTTATACTGTTAATAGATACCCGAATTAGTATTAGGAATAAAGCTAAAAGGAATATATCTAATTTTGTGACTTATATCGGGTGGTAAATATAATAATATGTTTGATTTGTAATGTTGTTTGTATAATGACGAATGAAATACGGGCGCAAGTTCAAAGAACAAATTCTGGCAAGTTGTAATAAAGAAAAAGTAGTGTCAATATTAAAATAATGAGAAAAATATGAAAAATGAACAATTTATTAGTCAGTTATTTTTAGAAAATAGCCAATTCATATTGGTTGGCTTAACTGGTCGAACAGGCTCAGGTTGTACTTCAACGGCGAATATCCTTGAAAGCAAAACGCCAAGCTTTCCTGACGCAGATAATCTTAATGGTTTTTATGAAGGTTTGGATGTTAAACGGTATAAAATAGTAAAAAAGTATGCTGAAAAGCATTGGAATAACTTTTATTCTATAAAAGTTAGTGATTTAATTTCCACTTATATACTTACATTATCTCCAGAACATTTGGCTAAATTTATATGTAGTACTAGCAATAAATCATTGGATGAAAATGTAGTGTATACAAAACTAAAGACTGGCGTCTTTAGTAGTAATCGATTAGTTACAAACCATAAAGACCTAATTTTTAACTTATTAGATCATTCAAATGATTTAAATGTTAATGAGAAGGAAGCTAAAGACTTTATTCGAATTTTGACCCTTATTAGAAAATTCACTCGTGATTTTAAAAAAGAACTTGATGAGCTTAGTCATGGTTTATACGTATCAACGTATCAAGCTAGTGGAAATTCGATTCGTAGAACAGGAAGTGTCCAAAATGGATACGAAAATAGTGAATTCAATCCTAAATGTGTATTTAACTTACCTGAAACAATTAATAGAATAATTAAAATTATTCGACAAGTAACAAAAGATAAAGCATATATTGTAATTGATGCAATCCGTAACCCGTACGAAGCTAAATTTTTTAAAGATAGATATGCAGCATTCCATTTAGTTTCAATTAACGCTCCTGATGAACATCGTAGTAAATACATGCAAAAGCTTCATAAGTTTTCATCTGAGCAAATTGATGATATTGAAAAAATTGAATCAGGTAAAACGAAAGGTAAATTTGTAGAATTTACAACGCAGAATGTTAAAAAATGTATCGAAATATCAGACATTCATATATTTAACCCTAAAAATGAATTTGATAATAATAATATACTGAAAGCTCAGATCGTTTGGTATGTTGCATTAATGCAACATCCGGGGTTAATAACACCTGCTTCTATGGAACGAGTAATGCAGGTTGCCTATACAATGAAGATGAATTCAGGTTGTATTTCTAGACAGGTTGGAGCCGTCGTTACAGATTTTAATAATTCGATAAAATCGGTTGGTTGGAATGATGTAGCGAAAGGACAAGTTCCATGTTCGATGAGATCTTTAGATGGATTAATTGAAGAGTTTGATCCTGTAACTTATAGTAATTATGAGCGCAATAATCAAAGTTTTAGAGTTAAAGCGAATGAGCAGTTAATTAAAATCAAAGAAATAAATGCAAAAAATGAAATATTTGATGGGCATAATTTATCATATTGTTTTAAAGATATTCATAATAGCTTAGATAATAAAGGTAACCAAGTACATACAAGAGCTCTTCATGCTGAGGAAAATGCATTCTTACAATTAACTAAATATGGGAGTTCTGGAATCGAAGGTGGAAAGTTATATACGACAGCAAGCCCCTGTGAATTATGTGCTAAAAAAGCATATCAACTTGGGATGTCAGAAATAATATTTATCGACCCATATCCAGGAATTGCACAAGAGCATATTATCAATATTGGTGACAATGCACCTAAGTTAGTTCAATTCAGAGGTGCGATAGGGAAAGCATATCATAGACTTTATGAGCAAATCATCCCAATTAAAGATGAACTTGGTCATATGCAAGCTTTATAATAATCGCATCAACACGATTTACTACACTCGGCAATCTCAGTTTTCCGGGTGTTCCTCGTTTTAAGGCGTCAATATTAAGTATAATTGCCTAGTAGTAAACGTGTTATGCAGGCGTTATACAAAAATAAAGGAGATCAAATGAGTTTTGAAAAAATAGAAGAAGATTACAGAATTAATTATGAGAAAAGCTATGTTGCTTTTTTAGATGTATTAGGGTTTAAAAATCTAGTATATAGTAAAATTGATAGCGATAAAAAGAAAATAGAAACCTATTTTGCTACTGTTCATAATGAAGTGGTCAAGTAAAACTGTACACCTTTATAGGTGTTTAAATTAAGCGGCTGC
>NZ_CAMRAN010000007.1 GCF_947039875.1 uncultured Photobacterium sp. | reverse complement strand
GCAAAAGCCCGTAAAGCGGCGCAACAAGCACCTGTTAACGACGTAACAACAGACACGGCGCCTGTTGCCGAAACAAACACTGACGTTGCAGTCGATCCTAAAAAAGCGGCAGTTGCTGCTGCCGTTGCACGTGCAAAAGCCCGTAAAGCAGCACAACAAGCACCTGTTAACGACATAACAACAGACACGGCACCAGTTGCTGAAACAAACACTGACGCTGCAGTCGATCCTAAAAAAGCCGCTGTCGCTGCCGCCGTTGCGCGTGCAAAAGCCCGTAAAGCCGCTCAGCAAGCACAAGTTAGCATCGAGACTCAAGCTCCCGTTAACGATGCAACAACAAATGCTGAGCCTGTTAGCGAAGTGAACACTGACGTTGTTATCGATCCTAAAAAAGCCGCTGTCGCTGCTGCCATTGCACGAGCGAAAGCCCGTAAAGCAGCACAACAAGCAAATAAAGCACAATCCAACATTGAGGAAGAATAATCGTGGCTTTTAATATTGCCAGCTCACCCCATGCACATAATCGTCGCAGCACAAGTACCATCATGCGTACGGTTATTTTATGTGCAGCTTTTGGTGTTATTGCTCAATGCTACTTTTTTGGGTTGGGAACACTGATCCAAATTGTTTTCGCCTCTTTGTGTGCACTTACATTTGAAGCGATTGTACTTAAATTACGTCAACGTCCATTAGCACCTTATTTACGTGATAATACCGCGCTATTAACTGGGGTATTAATTGGTATTTCTATTCCCCCACTGGCACCGTGGTGGATCACCGTTATTGGCGTATTCTTTGCGATTGTTGTCGCGAAACACCTCTATGGTGGCATGGGTCAAAACCTGTTTAACCCAGCAATGGTTGCTTATGTCGTATTATTGATTTCATTCCCCGTTCAAATGACAACATGGCTACCACCCGCATCATTAAGTGCTAACCCTGTGACCTTTATGGATAGCCTGTCTGCAATATTTACTGGTTACACACCTGATGGTTTCAGTATTCAACAGCTAAAAATGTCTGTTGATGGCTACACCATGGCAACCCCATTAGATACTCTAAAAACATCGTTAAAAACCGGACTGACAATTGCAGAAGCAATGAAAAAACCAGTTTACGGTACACTGGCGGGCATTGGTTGGGAGTGGGTTAACATTGGTTTCTTATTAGGTGGTTTATTACTGCTTAAATTGCGTATTATTCAATGGCACATTCCAGTCGCAATGCTAACGTCATTACTGGTTATTAGTAGTGTTATGCATGTGCTTGATCCAAGTGTTGCCGCTTCACCGCTATTACATATGTTCTCTGGTGCAACCATGCTTGGCGCATTCTTTATTGCCACCGATCCAGTAACTGCCACAACCACCGTAAAAGGTCGACTGATCTTTGGTGCTTTTATTGGCGTAATGATCTACCTCATTCGTACTTGGGGTGGTTTCCCTGACGGGGTCGCCTTTGCAGTGCTACTCGCCAACTTATGTGTGCCAATCATCGATTACTACACTCGTCCACGCACTTATGGACACTAATAATGAGTATGCCCATGTTTAAATCCATGAAAAAAAATGGTCTGATTCTGGCTGTTTTTGCCTTACTGTCGACAGCATTAGTTTCTCTTACTCACTATTTAACGGCTGATCGTATTTTTGAACAACAGCAACAACAGTTACTAAATACACTTAATCAAGTTATTCCTGTCGCAAGCCATGACAACCTACTTTATAAGAGTTGTACGCTAGTTAAAGATCTACGTTATATCGGTACTAAATCACCGATGCCAGCTTATATTGCAACTCAAGCAGGTAAAACAACAGGGATTGCAATTGAAGGGATTGCACCGGATGGATACAGTGGCGCAATCAAATTAATTGTGGGCCTAGATACTAAAGGGGTTATCACTGGCGTTCGTATTTTAGAGCAGCATGAAACTCCAGGACTAGGTGATAAAATTGAAACATCAGTCAGTGATTGGATCTATAGTTTCACAGGTAAGCGAGTCAATGGCGCTAACGATCCTAAATTCCACGTCCGTAAAGATGGTGGTGAATTTGATCAGTTTACTGGCGCAACCATTACTCCACGTGCTGTAGTTAAAGCGGTAAAAAATATCTCGTTGTACTGGCAAAATAATCAACAGCAGATCCTAAGCCAGCCACTAGACTGTCCGAGTGAATAATTATGACCACATCTTATAAAGAGTTGATGAAAAATGGCTTATGGTACAACAACCCAACTGTCGTGCAGTTGTTGGGTTTATGTCCATTACTCGCGGTATCATCAACAGCAACCAATGCACTGGGATTAGGACTTGCGACGACCATGGTTTTGGTAATGTCTAACTTTACTATTTCAGTCATTAGAAAATTAGTCCCGTCAGAAATTCGCATACCTGTTTTTGTAATGATCATTGCATCACTGGTAACCTGCGTTCAGTTATTAATGAATGCCTATGTTTATGGCTTATATAAATCATTAGGTATCTTTATTCCGTTGATCGTAACTAACTGTATTATTATCGGTCGAGCAGAAGCCTTTGCCTCAAAAAATAAGCCATTACCTGCGGTATTAGATGGTTTATGGATGGGTCTAGGTATGACATCTGCGCTATTTTTACTGGGTGCAATGCGTGAAATTTTAAGTAAAGGCTCATTATTTGATGGTGCCAACCGCTTATTAGGTGATTGGGCGTCAGTATTGCATGTTCAAATATTTCATTTTGACAGTAGCTTTTTACTCGCAATGCTACCGCCAGGCGCATTTATTGGCGTTGGTTTCATGATCGCTCTAAAAAATATTATTGATAAATATAAAGAAAAGAAACAATCACCCCAAGAACAACAACAACCGAAAGTGGAACGTGCACGTATTACTGATGTTAAGTAAGACGGTATTTGTGACTTTTCAGTACTAAAACTGGCTTTCGAGCCAGTTTTACTGTTGCTATAAATATTCTCAAATATGCTCATTATCCCTATAGGTGCTCACCCTTAATCATGGTGATATTGGCATTATATTGCATCAGGAAAGACTATGAATAATCAAAAACGGGTTCAAATATTAGAACGATTACAAGCGGAAAACCCACATCCACAAACTGAACTGCATTGGACGACACCGTTTGAGTTGTTAATTTCGGTATTACTGTCAGCGCAAGCAACAGATGTCAGTGTCAATAAGGCTATGGATAAGCTGTACCCTATCGCTAATACACCCCAAGCTATTTTTGATCTTGGGGTTGATGGCGTAAAACAATACATAAAAACCATTGGCTTATTTAATTCTAAAGCTGAAAACGTTATCAAAACTTGTCGTTTATTACTCGATAAACATAACGGTGAAATTCCTGAAGATCGCGAAGCATTGGAAGCCTTACCGGGAGTGGGACGTAAAACAGCAAATGTCGTCCTTAACACAGCATTTGGTTGGCCGACTATTGCGGTTGATACTCATATTTTTCGAGTCTGTAATCGCACCAAGTTCGCTATTGGAAAAAATGTCGAACAAGTAGAACAAAAATTACTAAAAGTAGTCCCTGCCGCATTTAAAGTTGATGTCCACCACTGGCTTATTTTACAAGGCCGTTATACCTGTATTGCACGTAAACCCCGTTGTGGTAGCTGCATTATTGAAGACCTTTGTGAGTATAAAGATAAAGTGGAAATTTAATTGTAATGCTGCGAGTAACAAGAGTGAAAGCAGCCTTTCTAGTACGTTCAACCGGTAATTTACTTGCGCTTTAAACCTCACTACGTCCTAATGAAATCACCACTCGGCGGTTTTGATTACGACCGACAGGAGTGGAATTATCAGCAATCGGTCTTCTTTTTCCATAGGCTTCTACTTGAATTCGATTTTCAGGTAAACCTAACCCTTTAAAATAACTTTCAATTTTTACAGCTCGTTGTTCCGATAAACGTTGTCCCTCTACCGTACCAAGCGCTGAATCACTGTATGCCGCCACCAGCACTAAATCAATATCATCTGAATAACGAACATAATCAGCAATTTGTGACAATCGTTGTTGAGACATATTATCCAGCTCATCACTGTCACTATTATAATGCAGAATCGTAAAGGCAATATCATCAAAGCTAAATGGCATTAAGTTATTCAAACACTGACTAAAGTCTTGATATGACTTATTAAAATTCACCGCAGATAAACCAACTTCTAATTGGCGTTGTTGCTGTACTGGCCACGTTTTATAACTAAAAGTAGGATTACGCCCATCTTCTAACTCTGCTAACATTTGCCATGCAGTATTACCTTCAATGTACCCATCAAATTGTTTGAAAAATTTCAAATTAGTCATCGCATAAGCCGCGTCACCCGGCATCCATAATGGGGGCATCGATGTGAGTTTAACGTTTCGTGTCGCGCCCAATTGACGGTTCATTTTTAATTCAAAGTGAAGATTCATTTTCTTACTCGAACGAGCTGAAAATTGCGCACTACCATAGCCGGGAATATCATGATTTAAACGACATTCTAAGGGAGTATCAACAACCACTTGCCATTGTGATTGGCTTGGTTGCGCCAAATAATTTTTAGCCATGGCGGTTGGCATGGAGAAAAAGACACTGAGGATCAATCCAACTCGCAACCAAGGTATTAATAATTCAATTAAATTCATTTTATAACCAAATTAGAAGAAGATAATACAGCGACAATGACAACGGTGTATGTCTATATCGGCACCCATGACGTAAGCTTTAGCTTTCTTTTATTTATAAAATCATCAATGGATAAAATTATGCACAGAGGTTTAACAGCAATGAAATTAAGCCGTTAATCTGCCATAATATCGGATTCTATTATTTTGACAGCAGTGCTATGAGCCAAGATAACCAATTTAACACCTTAAAAAGTCGCTTTCGCGGCTACTTTCCTGTCGTCATTGACGTTGAAACGGCCGGTTTTGATTCAAAAACAGATGCCTTATTAGAAATTTGTGCTGTCACTTTACAGATGGATGAAGATGGTTGGTTAAAACCTGCAACAACCATTCATTTCCATGTTGCACCTTTTGAAGGCGCGATTTTACATAAAGAAGCCTTAGAATTTAATGGTATTCGCGACCCATTTAGCCCATTACGGGGTGCGGTATCAGAAGAAGTGGCACTAAAAGAAATTTATAAGCAAATCAGAAAAGAACAAAAACACACTGATTGCACTCGTGCGATCATGGTGGCGCATAACGCAACGTTTGATCACAGCTTTGTGATGGCAGCATCAGAGCGTGCGAAACTAAAACGTAATCCATTCCATCCTTTTGCGACCTTTGATACTGCCGCATTAAGTGGTTTAGCGTATGGACAAACAGTACTGGCTAAAGCATGCCAAACTGCAGAAATTCCCTTTGATAACCGTGAAGCACACTCAGCGCTATACGATACCGAGCGTACCGCTGAATTGTTTTGTAAAATAGTCAATAAGTGGAAACAATTAGGTGGGTGGCCGCTATGCACTCCCACAGAAGAGCCATCAGCAGAATAATTTATCCTTCTCCTGCTCTTTATTAAGCCCATCTTAGTATGGGTTTTTTTATACTTCCCCGATATCTCATTTATATCTTATCGATACCTCACCATTAGCGATTCCCCGTCCTCTCATTAAAAATAACCGTCCAATCCAACAATTAATTCGTATAATTTAACAAATATACAACATTGCTCTTATACTTGATCTGTAATGCGTTTTGTTTTTCCTCATGGATGAATAAAAAATGAAATAATAACCGTTGAGAGGCAGAATAATGTCCGTAAATATACGTTATATTTCCCTTGTTCTTTGTAGCTGTCTTACCGCCACTTCCGCCTTTGGTGCGGGGTTTCAAGTATCAGAACAATCAGCATCAGGTTTAGGCCGAGCCTTTGCCGGAGAAGCCGCCATAGCCGATAATCCAGCGGTTATTTCTCGAAATCCAGCCGCAATGACGTACTTTGAAACAATGGCGGTTTCAGTCGTCGGCAGTATTGTTGCACCAGATATTGATATTACCGCCCATGACGCTCCCAATGGTGTTCAAACCGCTAAAAATGTTGCACCAATGGCTTTCGTACCTGCTAGTTACTTTGTGATGCCCATCAATGATCGTCTCTCTTGGGGAGTGGCATTATTTTCAGGTTATGGCGTAACCACCGATTATCCCGCAGATTTTTATGAAGGTACATCGGCCGGAAAAACCTCATTAGTTGCCATTAACTTAAACCCTAGTGTCGCTTATAAAGTCACCGAGCAATTAAGCCTTGGCGTAGGAATCAATGCCGTTTATGCCTCTGCTGAACTCTACCGTCACTATGGTCAGAATGCGTTGCCTTTTTACCCTGCAATTAAGCCCAGTGATAAAACAATCAACATGGAAGGTGATACTTGGAGTTGGGGCTGGAATATCGGTGCATTTTATGAGGTAGACGACAATAATCGTTTTGGCATTGCTTATCGTTCTAAAGTCGATCTCGATTTTAAAGGTGATTTTACTGACTATTCAGGCCTCGTACTTGGCAGTAGCAATCGCGGTAACACCATCAAAGGCAAACTGCCTATTGTACTTCCTGCTACCGCTGAGTTTTCTGGCTTTCATCAACTTACACATCAAATAGCCGTCCACTACAGCCTATTTTGGACCCAATGGAGCAGTTTTAAAGAGCTACGTGCTACCAATTCACAATGTAATTTTGGCGGCCAAATGCCTGGGGTGTGTTTATTAAAAGATGAAGATTACAAAGATGCATTCCGGTGGGCGATTGGCACGACTTATACGCTAAATTCCAACGTGACGTTACGGGCTGGATTTGCCTATGACGAACAAGGTGGCAAGGCCACACTCAGTATTCCTGATACCGATCGTTTTTGGTATTCAGCAGGCGCAACCTATCACTATAACGATCAATTGAGTATCGATGTGGGTTTTAGCTACGTCTATGGCAAAGAGAATGATTTTATTGAAAATAACGATCGTTTTACAGCCAGCAGCGTTGCTTATATTGGTGCAGCACAACTTAACTATGCCTTTTAGCCCCAATGGATAACAACATTTAATAAGGGAATATATGAATAAGTATATTTTAACGATACTGGTAACAAGTTTAGGCTTAACAGGTTGTGGTGGTGACAGTAAGACCGAAGGTGCACCCACCCTTGATCCCAATATTACCGAGAGTGTAAACGCCGCCACTAAAATTAATTTTGATTTAATCAGCGATCCACAAAATCCTATTCTCGTTCAACCGACGTATTTATTAATGGATAGTCGTGATGGTACCTTAAATACCGAAGCCGCAGCCGTCGATCCAAATAATAGTAGTGATCCATTAGTCGCCATGGGACAAACGGATGGTTGGAGTACGAGTCAACCGCTACAATTGCAATTCGTCGGTGTGGATCTTGATACAACAACCTTAAATAACAGTTTTTATTTAATTGAATCTACTAATCCAACCAATGATGCCGACACAACAACGCCAATAAAACTCACTCAAGCTAATGGTGACTTTGCACTCTCTGCATCAGGTACCACTTTAACGGTAGTGCTATTAAAACCATTAAAACCAGCCCATAATTATATGTTTGCTGTCACCAATGATCTGCAAGACAGTAATGGTGACAAGGTTGGTATGAGCAATACTTATGCAGTATTAAAAGCGCAAGCAACCGCTCCAACCCCAGCCTTAATTCCCGCTCAAACAATCACGCACAAAACAGAAGCCGAGTTTGAAAAAATAGGCGTCAATAAAGACAGCATTATTTTCTCCAGTTGGTTTACCACCGCCGCTGTTGGCGATGTATTGTTTAGTGTTAAAGCAGCCACAGCACTGGCACTGCAACAAGGGGCGAATGCGGTATGGAAAGGCAGCGCTGTTGCCGACAGCGTGACAACCTCTGATTTACGTAACCTATTTAGCTTCTCTAACCTCACTGACTCAAAAACACAGACCCCAGCTGGAAAAGGGGAAATTTACACTGGTACCGTTGCATTACCCTATTTTTTAAATAATAGTGCCGCCAACTTTGCCACCACACCTTGGCAGAGCGGTATGCCAAGCATCGCCATTATCAGCTCAGTACTCGCCACCGGAAGTGATATTGATAAAGCCACAATTATTGCGCAATTGGCAACACTTAATATCACCCCAGCAGATATTGCAGCAGCCGCAGATCCTCAAGTTCAAAATAAACTCTTGGTCGCATTAGCGGGTTCAACCTTAACCTTAGCAAATGGTAAGCAACTTGATCCTCAACGCCTAATCACCCGCTTTAGCCCATTACCTAAATTACAATCAGTACAATATATTGATTACACCTTAATTTTACCTACAGCCGCCAAGTGTGACGATATAGGAAAAAACAGTACCAATATTTATTTACATGGCATTACCAGCCACAGAGGCACTGTAATCGCACTTGCTGACAATATTATTAATGATCATTGTCAGGCTATTTTTGCGATTGACCATCCTCTACATGGAAGCCGCACTATTGATGGTGTACCCGGCAGTGCCAGTGATGGTCATCCTGAATATTATTTAAACTTATCCGCTCTTACTGTCGCCCGTGATAATTTACGCCAAAGCACTACGGATATTATTAATTTACGAGCAACCATTGGCAAAATCTTAACAACAATTGCTGAAGGTGATAGCACTACCATCAATAATTTGGGGCATTTAAAAACCTTAAATCCAACCCAAGGCGTCACTTTTATTGGTCACTCTTTAGGTGCAATTACCGGGATTAGTGTCGCCAATATTGCTAATCATAGCCTTGGATCACCACTAATAGATGCCGCTTACTTTGATATTCATACCCTCGCATTAGCCAATCCTGGCGGCGAAATTCCTTATCTACTGCTTAATTCAGGTAGCTTTGGTGATTTTGTTAAAGGTAACTTAATGCTCAGTAGTAATGCTGAATTTAAAGCGTTTTGTGACCAACAATCATTAACGGCTGCGGCGTGTTTTAATGCTTATCAAACACTGTTAATCTCGCAAGGCGATCCCACATCACTCGCCACATTAGCCGCTATTTATACCACCTTTAACCGCTTTGCTTATGCCGCTCAAACTGTATTAGATACCATAGATCCCACCAATCATGCGCCACTGGTCAGCTCAAATACGGTATTATATTTAGCACAAGTAAAAGATGATGCGACGATTCCTAATATGACACCACCAAGGGCAACCGTTGAGGGAACGGATATCTTGCAGCCATATTCTCCTTTTACGGGCACGACCCCTTTAATTGCCGGACTTAACCTCACAGTAACCGATCAATCCATTACCGATCAGCTAATTCAAGCTGCGGTATTATTTAATCAGGGTGGTCATTCGTCATTACTCGATCCAACCCTAAGCCCTGCAGTTACACAAGAAATACAACAGGAGATAGCGTCATTTGTAAATACAATGGGTAAAAACATCACCATTAACGATAAAAGTGTAATTACGGCAGTACCTTAACTTTTTATTTGGTAAACTAACCATAATAAAAGCGGGTTAAATACTCGCTTTTTTTTATCATATAAAACAATATGATATTTTAATATGACCGTTGTTAGATATAAATATCAGCATAAAATTAGTGCTCGACAAATGCTGAAAATCAAGCACACTGTGAGATATGAGATCAAAGTCTCATATATAACAATTACATCGCGTGTTGCAGTGATTATCACTGACAAACAAACGAAGTAATAATGCAAACAATGGATGGAACTCACGTTTTATGAACCCTGTAATTATCGCCGTATGCATCATGCTGGTACTCGCATTAATGCGTGTCAATGTCGTGGTTGCACTTACATTTAGTGCCATTATTGGTGGCCTCATCGGAGGGTTATCCCTTACCGATGCTATTTCTGCCTTTGAAGGTGGTTTAGGCGGAGGAGCAACAACGGCCCTAAGCTATGCCATGCTAGGTGCTTTTGCCGTCGCTATTTCGCGATCAGGCATTACCGATGTCCTTGCTCAAAAAGTCATTAAACGCATTAGCGGCCATGAAAATATCGCGGCGGCAACAGGTGTAAAATATAGCGTTCTCATCATTTTAGTGTTACTTGCCATTTCTTCTCAGAACGTTATTCCAGTCCATATCGCCTTTATTCCGATTGTTATTCCACCGCTATTACATGTATTTGCCAAACTAAAACTTGATCGCCGTTTAATTGCTTGTGTGTTAACGTTTGGTCTAGTAACACCTTATATGGTACTTCCTATTGGTTTCGGTGGTATTTTCCTCAATAATATTCTGTTAAAAAATTTACATGATAACGGGTTAGATGTTGTAGCAAGCCAAGTGCCCATTGCTATGATATTGCCCGCTTGTGGCATGTTGTTTGGTTTATTAACCGCTATTTTTGTAAGCTACCGTAAACCACGCGAATACTCAGTAGAGAAAATTCTTGCCAGTGAACCAGAGAAAAAAACTATTGATATGCGTCATGTTTATGTTGCCGTTGGTGCTATTTTTGCCGCATTAGGCGCACAACTTTACAGTGGCTCAATGATTGTTGGTGGTTTAGTTGGCTTTATGGTGTTTACCTTTACTGGCGTCATCAAATGGAAAGAAACCCACGATGTGTTCACTAAAGGTGTCCATATGATGGCAATGATCGGTTTTATTATGATTGCAGCGGCAGGTTTTGCGGCAGTAATGAAAGCGACTGGTGGCGTTGAAACCTTAGTTAACTCTCTTGAAGCAGTTATCGGCAACAACAAACCTCTAGCTGCATTATTAATGCTTGTGGTGGGTTTATTGGTCACAATGGGGATTGGCTCTTCATTTTCCACCATTCCAATTTTAGCGACAATTTATGTTCCATTGTGTTTATCTTTTGGTTTCTCACCAATGGCAACAATTGCTATCGTAGGTACCGCTGCAGCGCTGGGTGATGCAGGCTCTCCAGCTTCTGATTCAACCTTAGGTCCAACATCGGGTTTGAATGCCGATGGACAGCATGACCATATTTGGGACTCAGTAGTACCGACATTTATTCACTACAACTTGCCATTGATTGCCTTTGGTTGGATAGCATCAATGATACTATAGTGATCCAATACTAAGTATTAAATACAAAAAAACCGCCACAATAGCTGGCGGTTTTTTTTCAGTGCGAAACAACACACTTAACAAACTAACTTATTCAGCAGATTGTGCATCACGACGTGCAGCAGACTCTTTAATTAGTGTTTGTAATTCACCTTTTTGGAACATTTCCAAAATGATGTCACAACCTCCGATTAGCTCACCGTCAATCCATAATTGTGGGAATGTTGGCCACTGTGCGTAAACAGGTAGTTCAGCACGAATATCAGGGTTTTGAAGAATATCTACAAACGCAAATTTTTCACCACAGTTCATTAACGCTTGTGATGCTTGTGATGAGAAGCCACAGCTTGGTAATTTTGGAGAGCCTTTCATGTACAACAAAATAGCGTTATCGGCGATTTGTTGCTTAATTTTATCGATAGTTTCCATAGCTTCCTCGTACAAATTTAATAATCATTTATTATAAACCCTACCATTCTACTTGGTTATCGTCACCAATAAAAATACTTTCAAATTATGTTTCGGTTCTCTTTTCAATAATAAAGCGTAATCTTAGTTATATTGATATCTATTAAGTGGTTATTGACCTTTCCAATAACGAGGTATAGGGTATTTTTTTAAGCATAATGCTTTTAATAAACTAAAAACTTGCTAAAATAAAACGGTCAGATTCAAACAATAAGTAGGCGCCAACGTCTACTAGAAGTAATGTCGTGGGCATTAAGCCCAATAACTAAAATTAAAATGGAGAATTGAGCAATGGCATTTGAACTACCCGCTCTACCGTACGCTATCAACGCTCTTGAGCCACATATCTCTCAAGAAACGCTAGAATACCACTACGGTAAACACCACAACACTTACGTTGTTAAGCTAAACGGTCTTGTAGAAGGCACTGACCTTGCTGAAAAATCTCTTGAAGAAATCGTACAGACTTCTACTGGTGGTGTTTTCAACAATGCAGCTCAAGTATGGAACCATACATTCTACTGGCATTGCCTAAGTCCAAATGGCGGCGGCGAGCCAACTGGCGAATTAGCAGATGCAATTGTTAAAGCATTTGGTTCTTTCGCAGAATTCAAAGCTAAATTCACAGATTCAGCAATCAACAACTTTGGTTCAGGCTGGACATGGTTAGTTAAAACTGAAGATGGCGCATTAGAAATCGTTAACACGTCAAACGCAGGTTGCCCTATTGCAGAAGAAGGTCTAAAAATGACACCACTTCTAACTGTTGATGTTTGGGAACATGCTTACTACATCGATTACCGTAATCTACGTCCAAGCTACATGGATGCATTCTGGGCATTGGTTAACTGGGATTTCGCTGCTAAAAATCTAGCTGCTTAATTTACAGTAATGCAAAAACTAAAAACCCGCCTATTTAAAGCGGGTTTTTTATTTTAATCTGTTATAACAACTAAGCTTTAGCAGCTAACAAAATACGTAACGTACGTCGTAATGGCTCAGCAGCGCCCCAAAGCAACTGATCACCAACAGTAAATGCATTCAAATAATCGTCACCCATTGCTAACTTACGCAAACGACCCACAGGCACCGACAATGTTCCTGTCACTTTTGCAGGGCTCAATTCTTGCACCGTAATATCACGTTCATTCGGAATCACTTTGACCCAATCATTATGGGATGCAATGATAGCTTCCACTTCATCAAGCGGTACATTTTTCTTAAGTTTTAATGTTAATGCTTGGCTATGACAACGCATTGCGCCAATACGCACACACGTACCATCAATCGGAATCGGGCTATCTTGAAGACCTAAAATTTTATTGGTCTCAACCGATGCTTTCCACTCTTCTTTGCTTTGACCATTATCACGCTTAACATCAATCCATGGAATCAATGAACCCGCTAATGGCGCACCAAATTGTTGAGCCGGGAAATCTGCCGCACGTAAGGTTTGCGCCACTTTACGATCAATATCTAAAATTGATGATGCTGGATTAGCTAACTCACTGGCAACAGAATCGTTAACCACACCCATTTGGCTAATTAACTCGCGCATATTCTTAGCCCCTGCACCTGATGCTGCTTGATAAGTTTGAGAGGTCATCCACTCAACCAAACCAGCTTTATATAAGCCACCAACAGCCATTAGCATCAAACTAACCGTACAATTACCGCCAACATACGTATTAATACCACTATGAATACCTTGTTGAATCTGATCAAAGTTAACCGGATCTAATGTAATGATTGAATCAGGTTGCATCCGTAATGTTGATGCTGCATCAATCCAATAGCCTTTCCAACCTGCTTGACGTAATGCTGGGTACACTTTCTCTGTATAACTACCACCTTGGCAGGTAATAACTACATCAAGTCGCTTTAACGCTTCAAGATCAAACGCATCTTGTAATACACCAGCATCTTTTCCAAAATTAGGTGCCGCTAAACCCACTTGTGATGTGGTAAAAAAGACCGGTTCAATAACAGCAAAGTCACCTTCCTCGACCATGCGCTGCATTAATACAGAGCCAACCATGCCACGCCAACCCACTAAACCTACTGTCATCATTTGCAACTACACTCCCTGTTGTATTGAAATTTCTTTATCCATCTATAGAGATTTACAAGATTAAAAACAAGCATAATTTTCAATTATAAATAAAATATATCTGTGTTTAAGATAACCATATTTTACGATCGCACCATCATTTGAGTTTCTTATTAGTCACATTAGCTTTTATTATCAGCAATAAAAAATCAAAAAAACGCATAAAAACCAACCGTAATTAAGCAAAAAACAATCTTTTATGTATATTTAAAGAGCTTAGACCTAACTTATGCAATCAACTTAATAAAAAGTGAATGTAGTCATATCTTTGAAAAAAATACCTTTCCCTGATAATCTCCACTGCTGTGATTAAGTAGCTAGATAGTTCATAACTCTTATAGTTAATAGCTTTTTATACTTTATCTATCGCTTTTTGTGCGATTTTTATAGATACACTACGACTTTATAATAAACATAAAACACAACATAAGAACCATCAATTAACACTAAAAGAACAACTAAAGTCAGTGTTTTACGAAAGATCAGTACCAAAAAGACTTAGATCACAGAAAGAAACATTATTTATCACGATGATAAATCAATTTGATAAAGTAGCGCCGATTCAAGCGCCGTCTTTTTCAATCCGATTTAAAAACCAATGATAAATAGTATTGATTGGTTGGGTTGGACCCAATTTCAACAAGCTCGATAAAACAAGGTTAGAAGTATGGAAAAACAGACAATCGTGAAACTACCGTCAGTAATGCAAGTCATTATTGCCCTCGGTATTTTCCTTGCCCTTGCATTCTCTTTTACCTCAAAATTGAATTTGCCAATCCAACTAGCATTATATATTGGTTGGTTTGTGATTATTGCATTAGGTATTAAACTCGGACACGATTACAAATCGCTAGAAAAAGCAGCCACTAAGGGCATAGCTAACGGTTTAGGTGCAGTGTTAATATTACTAGCCGTTGGCTCATTAGTAGGTACTTGGATTGCTGGTGGTATTGTACCGACCATTATCTATTACGGACTTGAAGCGATTCACCCTTCCATTTTCTTGCTCGCTACAATGATCATCTGTTCATTGACGGCATTAGCAACAGGTACATCTTGGGGCGCAGCAGGTACCGCTGGTATTGCAATGATGGGTATTGGTCAAGGTTTAGGTATTCCTGCACCAATGACTGCAGGCGCCGTACTTTCTGGCTGCTATTTTGGTGATAAAATGTCACCACTATCAGATTCAGTGATTCTTGCTTCTTCAATGTCTAACGTTGAGATCATGGAGCACATCAAAGGCATGTTGCCAATTGCACTTATCAGCTATGTTATTACAGGCATTCTATTTACTGCTGTAGGTTTCCACTACGCTGGCAGTGTTGATATGTCACAAGTTGATTCTGTGATTGCAGCGATGGATAAACAATTTGTTATTTCACCATTATCCTTTATTCCTGTCATTATCGTGTTGGTGCTGTTAGCGTTCCGTTTACCATCTTTCCCTGTTATTTCATTTGGTTCAGTGCTAGGTATTGCATGGGCTGTTATGGTTCAGGACATGGATCCTCTTAAAGCGATTAATGCAGCTTGGGCGCCATTCTCTATCAGTTCTGGGGTTGAATTTATTGATGCAATCCTAAACCGTGGTGGCATGTCATCCATGCTTGGTTCTGTGGCTGTTATTATCTTTGGTTTAGGTTTTGGTGGCTTACTTGATAAAGTTGGCGTACTACAAACTATTGCTCGCTTATTTGAACGTAAAGTAAATTCAGCTGGCAGCCTTGCAGTATCAACTATTGCAACAGCTTTCTTAGGTAACGTCTTTGGTTCTGCAATGTATGTATCATTAATTCTAACACCAAAGATTTGTGCCAAGAATTATGACCGCTTAGGTTACCAACGTAAGAACCTATCACGTAATGCTGAATTTGGTGGCACACTCACCTCAGGCATGGTGCCTTGGAGCGATAATGGTATCTACATGGCGAGTATTTTAGGTGTTGCTACCTTCTCTTACGCACCATTCATGTGGCTAAGTTTTGTATGTATTATAGTGACGATTGTAACGTCTTACATGGGCTGGTTTGTGGATCGTTGTCCACCAGCAAGTGCAGAGCAATTAGCTGAAGATGACGAAGATGAATTAATGACAGTGAAGCGTTTAACGTCATAAGCTGCATTGCATCATCACAATAACATTAACGCACCTCTTTTATAGGTGCGTTTTTTTTATTAAAACAAAGGTAGAAAACCACACTTCTCAGCAATAAATCATCGCACAACCAATTGATACCTAAAAGGTATTTATTTAAAGCCCCCTTCTATTCCGTATTCCTCCCAGTCGCAACACTCCCCGTTATTGACCCAACAGTCAGCACCTTTATAGAGCCAGTTCACAAATATAAGAACCACATTTCATCAAACTTACTTTTCAATCCAACACCTTGACCCTCGTCAATATTTCAAATTCATTTTTAATGAAAATACCGTTATTACCGAATTAACCACTAAATACAACATTTGAAAACGTAGCCATAAACATAATTATCGGTGTTTATTTGGTAAACCATTTTTTATTTTACGTTTTATAAGGATATATCTATGAGTAACAACGCAATAGAAGGTCGTAAAGTTACCATTGGCAGTTATATTGCCCTCGCTTTTGCCGTCATTTTCTTTTCAGGAGCATTACAATCTAATCAATGGTATGGCGTATTTGACTTCACAACCTTAAATGGCTCATTTGGTAATGTGGTTTATTCAGTTAACGATACTGCAGAAGGCGTGGAAGCGGCTTCAACATCATTTAGAGGTAAAGGTGGTAGCGGTGCGCGTGATGGCTTTATTTTTGCGTTAACGTTAATTCCAACAGTGATGTTTGCTTTAGGTATGATCAATGTACTTGAGCATTACGGTGCGCTCGATGCTGCTCGTAAATTATTAACCCCTCTACTACGTCCATTAATGGGTATTCCGGGTAACTCAGGTTTGGCTTTAATTGCCTCACTACAAAGTACTGATGCTGGCGCAGCGATGACTCGTCAATTACAGGATGAGGGCCACTTAACCAAACGAGAAACAGATATTTTTACCATGTTCCAGTTTTCTGCTGGTGCCGCGATTGTTAACTTCTTCTCATCAGGGGCAGTGCTATTTACCTTAACCACAGCATCAGGTGAACCCGCTGTTACTTCTTCTATCGGCCTTGCGGTTGCGATTATGTTTATCTTCAAATTTGTGGGTGCGAATATTTTCCGTATCTACTTAAACATCACTGAAGGCAAAGACAACAAAGATACTAAACCAACAACAGTAAGCACGGAGAACGCATAATGACGACTGCAAAAAAACCTATGGTTACTGATATTTTTGTTGAAGGCGCTAAAAAAGGCTGGGTAATTGCAACCACTTCAACAGTGCCTAACGTATTAATGGCGTTCGTGATCATCAAAGCACTACAAATCACCGGCGCACTAGAAGTAATGGGGACATTATTCTCACCTATCATGGCTATTTTTGGTCTTCCTGGTGAAGCTGCCGCGGTATTGATTGGCGCATGGATGTCAATGGGCGGCGCAGTAGGTGTGGTTATTACCTTATTTGACCAAGGTATTTTAAATGGCGAGCACATTGCCATTCTTGCTCCTGCTATTTATTTGATGGGCTCACAGGTGCAATACATGGGCCGAATTATGGGACCAATTCGTACCGAAGGTCGCTATATTCCAATCATGATTGCCATTTCGGTATTAAATGCCTTTGCTGCCATGTTTGTGATGAACGTATTAGTGTAGTTGCTGGGCGCACTGAAGCCATTTCATCTTTAGTGCGTTTTCTCTCTTTTATTACCGGTAAGCTATTAATGGCTCGGAGCCTTTACTATGTCTTTTTCTCTGAATAATTATCTCGAAGAGCTACGCCCTCTTATTAATATTGATTGCGGTACATTAACCGTTGATGGTATCGATGTTGTTGCAACCATCATGGCGCAAAAATACCTTGATTTAGGTTGGCATGTTAAACGCATTGATTGTGGTATTGCTGGTACTGGCTTAGAAGTACGTAATAAGCCTGATGCTGATCATATTGATGTGATGCTAATTGGCCATATGGATACTGTATTCCCTATCGGTACAGCAGCAGCTCGCCCAATGACCGACGATGATGAGCGCGCTTATGGCCCTGGTGTCTCTGACATGAAATCTGGCTTATTAAGTGTGGTTTATGCCTTACGTGATCTCGATCCTACTACACTTGATGCATTATCAATTTGTGTGTGCATGAACCCAGACGAAGAAATTGGTTCACTATACTCAGAAGCATGGCTCAAGAGCGTTGCGATTAACGCTAAGCATGTTTTAGTTGCAGAAGCTGCACGTGCTGATGGCTCATTGGTTAAAGCGCGTAAAGGCATGGCGCGTTACCGTTTAAGTTTCCACGGTAAAGCAGCGCATGCAGGTAATGAGCCTCAAAATGGTCGCAGTGCAATCACCGAAATGGCACATTGGATTCTAGCCATTAACACCATGACCAATTTTGAGTCAGGCACAACCTTAAACGCTGGCGTTGTCAGTGGTGGTGCTGGCGCTAATATCGTACCTGATTTCGCACAAGTGGTGGTTGATGTGCGTTTCTGGGATAACGATGAGTATGCGGCGGTTGATGCTCAAATTCGTACACTAACAGAAACACCGTTTGTTGATGGGGTTACGATTACCGTTGAGCGAGAAGCCCACAAGCCATCAATGGTGCCAAGCCCACAAACTGAAGTGTTAATGGCGCAAGTGGAAGCGGTCGGTAAAGAGCTAGGCATTGATATTACGTGGCAAGCAGTTGGTGGTGGTTCAGATGCTAACCTAACCGCAGTCTTAGGTATTCCAACCTTAGATGGTTTAGGTCCAATTGGTGCGGGTTTCCACAGTGCAGATGAATGGTTAGATTTGGCTTCAATTGAGCCACGTATTCGCTTATTGCAGCAAGTACTTGTGAAAATTGCGCAACAATAACCTATAAAAAAACATTAAAAAAGGCTGCATTTCTGCAGCCTTTTTTCTTTGTAAATAATCCACATTGGCATGATTTACAAAGAGGTACAATCTTTTCAGTTGTTAGGTTAAATCAATATCGGTTCAACAAAATCAATATGGATTTAACTCGTTTTTGCGATAATATCGGCTTTTGCGGCTGACATTTGGACACTACGTAAATTGTCTAACTTAAAGTGTATAGCCCGAAATGGGTGACGCCAAAAATAATGTGGATAACTCCAACGTAAAACGTGGATCATCTGAAGACGCTTGGCAGATTGATAGCAATGCCCAATACAATGCATACAACTTGGCTTTTCTTCGCCAAGACGACAACCTGTTACTCTCTCCTCAACATACTCGATAAGACTTTCACATTCAGAGCACATTACTGCTCCACGGTGCAACGTTTTACAATATAGGCGAATCATCGCTTTCACTGTATTCAGTTCACGCTGCGAACGAACTGAATGATTGTTAATAACTATCATAGTTATGCCATTATCCATCCATCCACTGCAGTGCCAATGATAAAAATCAAATTTATGCAAAAATCAGAACCTAATGGGCAAAAATCATAACCAAAATTAGACCAATGGTTATTTATTAAACTTTAATACATTGTTCGAATAAATTGCGAACAATGTACAAATATAAAAAAACATCATCGATGTTCAAGATTGACGCTTTAAATAGCAAAAAACCACTGTGATATATGCAAAGATTAGTGAGTGCATACTTCACAGTGGCTTTATTTATTACTAATAGTGCTGCATAACAGTCGTTATTAATTATCGCTATTTAAACGACGTAATAACTGATCTTTCAAATTAGGCGGCGTGCCTTTGATGGTTAATGTATCAGTTTCAGCATCATAAAAAATACGTTCACCTAATAACATACTGTCAAAGTTAAGCGTCATACCACCGCCTGAGCCAACAAATTTGGTCAATTTACGCATTGCAGTACGATCGGCAGGGAAACTTTCTTCTAACTCGTAACCTTGCTTTGAAGTAAAATCGTAAAAATTAGTACCATCATCTGCCGCAGGTAACTCACCGGATAGCTCTTTTACGGTCACTTCATCACCCGCTTGCAGCTGACCATTACAGTAATCATAAACTTGTTTACGATATTGCTGCTTTTCTTCTTTATCTAGACGAGAATCCGCACAAAAATCCTCTACCGCTTGCATCAAGACTTGGTTTTGAACCTTAACGTCTAAGCCCACTTCTGCTTGCATAAAATCAAGGAAGAAATCAGCGATCTTACGCCCTACGCGACCTTTAGCAAAAGTAAGATAGCGGGTTGATTCTGGGTTAGTTTCCCATGATGACAAATCAATACGTGCAACGATATCCATCTTATTAATATCAAGATAGTCAGTCGCACTGATGCCTAATTGATCAGTGACTTTCATGCTATGACACGTCGGTAACATACCAATAAACAAATAGTCTGTTGCCAATGACTGGTATTCAGCCATCACTAAAGTACCCGCTTCAGAAAACGGATATTTCGCTAATTCAACCTGTAAACGTTGCACTGACTGATTTGAAAACGTCAGGAAATCTAACTCTCCTTGACGAAATTGTTTCAACCAATGAGCAAACTCACTATCAGCAGCAAAATGCGCGAAGCCTTTTGTTCCTTTGCTACTATAAATTCGATGTAATTCAACAACAAGATCTTCTGTCGCAGAATCATTATCAAGGGTTTGATTTCTAAGATGAATTTCTAAATCATCTTGGTCGTTTTTTACTAATTGATGTAGAATGACGTTCGAAAGTGTAAGACTCATAATGGAAAAGGTTTTCAGGAAAACTGAACTCTAGGTTATCATAAGTCGTTATCCTAAACATTAAACAAGATTTCTTATGCCAATCACTTCAAAATACAGCACTAAAAAAGTTGAACAAATCATTGATGACGTGTTCGATGTTCTAGACAAACATAAAACATCACCAGAATTAGCCCTAATGGTTGTTGGTGATATTGCTACTAATATTATCAATGCTAACGTACCTGTTGCACAACGTGAAGTTCTTGCACAAAAATTTGCAAAAGCACTACAGGCCTCAATTAAAAAAGATTAAGTTTAGCTTGAGAGTTAAACATAGCATTGAAGACTGAGAAGAATTGACATTTATGGTCGCCAGCACATACAAAGACAAAGTTTCCCAGCTAATTAGTTGGGGACACTGGTTTAGCTTTTTCAATATTATCGCTGCCATGCTATTGGGCACGCGCTATATTATTTATTCAGAATGGCCGACGACAACGATCGGACAACTGTATCTAGGATTAAGCTGGATCGGACATTTTGGTTTCCTTGTCTTTGGTATTTATATACTGATCCTCTTTCCTGCAAGTTTTCTTATCCCCTCACAGCGTTTAATGCGTGTGTTTGCGGTATTAGTCTCAACGGTAGGGTTAACCACATTACTGCTTGATACCTATGCCTATCAAAGCGTCGACTTACATTTAAGTCCGCTGGTATGGGATTTGTTATTAAGCGGTGAAAAAACAGAGCTAAATACGCGCTGGCAATACCTCTTTATTGTCGTTCCTGTCATATTCCTGATCGAGATGATATTCTCAGAATGGATCTGGCGTAAACTTAGAAAGCTAACCCGTAAAAACGTCGGTGGTCCCATTGCCATCATGTTCGGTCTATGCTTTCTAAGTAGCCACATTATTTATATCTGGGCGGATGCTAACCTTTACCGTCCAGTCACAATGCAACGTTCAAATTTCCCACTGTCATACCCAATGACAGCGAAAACGTTCATGGAAAAACATGGCCTTTTAGATCGCCAAGAATATGTTAAACGCCAAGCACAACAAGGCATTAATAATAGTGAAATGATGCGTTATCCAATCGATAAAATTAATTTCATCGATAAAGGTACCAAGCAAAACTTACTGATTATTATGGTCGATAGTTTACGCAGTGACATGGTTAATACCACAACAATGCCTAATCTAACGGCTTTTGCTGATAACAATATTAACTATACTGATAACTACAGTACCAGTAATAATAATAGCGGCGTATTTGGCTTACTTTATGGTTTACCAAGTGGTTATGCCAACAGTATTCGTGCAGAAGGCAAATCACCACTGCTGCTTGATACGCTACAAAATCGTGGTTATCACTTTGGTCTATTCAGTGGTGAAGGGTTTGAACAACCTATTTATCGCGATGCTATTTTCTCTAAAACTCAGCTTGCAACTATAGATAACCTTGATAATGGAAAGCGCACGCCAAGTGATCGTTTAGCCTTTAATGATTGGCACCGTTGGCTAGAGAAGCAAAAAGCTGATGAGCCGTGGTTTAGTCTGCTTGAATTAACTTCAGTTGATCAATATGAAGAAAGTAGTGATTATCAAACTAAATTTACGCCATCTTTAGGCAGTAATTTACTTCATGATAAAAAAGTAGATTCTAATGTATTACTTAAAAATAGCTACCGTAACGCGGCTTATCATATTGATACGATTTTAGGTAAAGTATTTGCGCAATTAAAAGCACAATCAATGTTAGATAATACTATCGTGGTTGTTACCTCAAACCATGGTACTGAGTTTAATGAAACAGGTAATAATACTTGGGGCTCTGATAGCAATTACAGCCAATATCAGATCAAAGTACCAATGATCATTCATTGGCCACTGCACCCACCTCAAGTTGTTACCCGTCCAACCAGTAACCTTGATTTAGTGCCAACCTTGATGGAGTCACTGTTTAATGTGGCGTCTAATCCATCAAATTACAGCTCAGGTATCAGCCTGTTTGATAATAACAGTGATCGTCGTTGGATATTAGCGGGTGATAATAATGATATTGTGGTGATTCAAAAAGGCACCACCACTGTTGTCGATAAATACGGTAACTATCGTGTTTATAATGATAATTATCAGCTAATGGATCAGGATAAACCTAAACTATCGACACTGATGCAAGTTATGCATGAGTTAAAACGGTTTTATATTCCTAATGACCTTAATAATTAGCATTATATAACACTAAAAAAGCAGCTTTCGAGCTGCTTTTTTTATACGATTAGCGGCAGTAGTTAGAGATAATCCGTTCGATTATCCGCGTAACAATGTTCAAATCCATCTTGCCAGCCATTACGGTATTTTAATATTGTTGCCATTCGTTCAGGATCACGTCGAAAACCATCAAGATACGTATTACCCGCAACTGAACGGCTATAACAACCATCCTGATACCCATCAAGATAGGCTCGTTCAAACCCCAACTCAGCTAACTGCTGATGACGGCTACTACTGCAACCATTTAATACACTCAAGCTTATAATACTTATCATATTTATCATATTTATCAATAATAGCCGCTTCATCTCGTTAACCTTTTACTTATATAAGTATCCAATAACGTTAATAACAACATTCATTATTTTTTAATATTATATTTTTTACTAGCATGGCTTAAAAATAGATAATAACGGCTGATTTAGTTGTAATATAAATAAGAATAAGTGTGACAAAAGGATGAATTAGATCTCACTTTTTAGTGTAAAACAGAATATATCGCTAACTTGTGGCATATATCCTGCTAATTTCGCAGATAATAGTTAACAATAACACCGTCACTCACTAACTGACTCATGGAATAGAGTATTAATGAACGCGCAGATTTCATCTTTCTATCAAACAGTTACTAAACAATGCAGTAATGCTCATAGCCTTAGAACTATTTGTGAATTAGTCTGCCGTAATCTTATTCAAAGTTTTTCAATTAATCATCTGCAACTTATTATTAAATCAAATAACGAGTGGAAATTATTATTAGAACTAAACAGTAAAGGTATACAATATTATTTTCCTCCAACAATAATACCGACAGCAAATGAATATTATTATAAAAACATTCATTACTATGCTAATAAAACTGAAGCATCAATTGATATATTTGAAAATTATCGTTATATATTAGTTCCATTAAAATACCATGCAAAGATTATTGGTCATTTAACTATTGCAGCACCATTAACCTCAACACTACAACCGAAACACCTCACGATATTAACCGCGTTATTAGCCACAGAAATTACCGCAGGCTTGATAGAGCAAACGACAAAAAGTCATAGTCTCAGCCGCAAATACGCTGAAAAAGAATTACTTTCAAGTAAAGAACAACAACAATCATTGTTAAACTACCTACAGGGTATGCATGAAATTTCTTTTCAATTATGGCGTAGTAACATAATGAAAGACATGTTATTTATTGCTGTTGATGAAGGGAAAAAACGGCTTAACATCGATAGAATGGCGATTTTTCTATTTGATGAACAACAAAAAATGCACGGTACTTTCGGCACTGATATTCAAGGGAATACTGTCGATGAGTTTTATTTTCATTCCGATATTCCTAATCAATGGTTTGCATCTAAGACATTAAAAGATAAAGAATATATCGCATTTCAAGAAAACACCCCACTCTACCATGATTTACAACAAATTGGCTTTGGTTGGAGTGCTTATATTGCGCTATGGGATGAAGATACGCCTATCGGATGGATTGCTTGTGATAATTTACTTACAGGACAACCATTGCGTAATTATCACCATCAACTACTAAAACAATATGGTTTTATTGTTTCACAACATATTTTACGGCTACGAGCAGCAGATACACTTATCAAGCTCAATCATGATCTCGAACAACGAGTACAAAGCCGGACCAAAGCACTGAATAAAGCCAATGAACAGCTACAGAAATTATCTAGAATTGATGCACTTACAAATATTGCTAATCGCCGAGTCTATGATGAAACGGTAATGACTGAATGGCGTCGAGCAAATAGGCTCGGTCTACCACTATCATTACTCATCTTAGATATTGATAATTTCAAAACTTATAACGATAAACTCGGTCATGCCGCTGGTGATCAATGCTTAAAAACTATTGCCGCGGTGCTGTCTAAAGTTGAACGTCGAGCTGGAACGTTATTTGCCCGTTATGGTGGCGAAGAGTTTGTGCTGTTATTACCAGGACAAGACCAACAAGCTGCAGTAAATAATGCGCAACGCTTACTTAATGCAATGCATAAAATAGCGTTGCCATTTCCATGTCTTGAATTAAATAATAACACTCCAGCTATTGTCACAATCAGTATTGGTGTCAGTACTATTATTCCATCGCAAACAACAACCTATGATGCATTTTTCAAACATGTTGATACTGCACTTTATCAAGCAAAAGCTGAAGGGAAAGATTGCTTCAGAGTGCTATCACCTACTTTATAAATAAATATTAACAATAAAAAATTATCGAATAACAATAATTTTTTATTGCAAAGCATTTTATTGTGCCATATTCTAGCTTCATCAACTGAATGAGGAACAATCATATGTCAAAAATTCAACAACAAAGTCGCAGAGTAAAAATCCTATTCCAGCTATTTTTTATTCTAACGCCAATTTTAGTCTGTTATTTTTGGTTAACAGTAGCAACACCTTATGATTTTTTAAGAAATACCGGCATAGTACAAACATCTTTTGATATTAATCAACTAACAGAAAAACCGTTAACATTGACTACCCGTTTACTCGCGCTCATAACAAGCTTAATTTACTGTTCGATTATTATGTATGCCTTAAAAATTCTCATTCGGTTATTTGGTAACTATGAAAACAAACACATCTTTACTTTAGAAAATGCCAACTGCTATCAAAAACTTGGTTATAGTGTGTTTTATTGGGTTGGCGGTTCACTTTTTTACCAACCATTAATGACGTTAATACTAACCTTTAATAATCCCCCCAATCACCGCATGATTATGATTAGCTTTGTAGGCATCGATTTTTTAACCCTATTAATAGGCGCTATTATTGTTATAATTTCATGGGTTATGAAAGAAGGCTATCACCTCGCCGATGAACAAAATTACACAATTTAAGAGTTTATTATGACTATTGTTATTAATTTAGATGTAATAATGGCGAAACGAAAAATACGGTTAAAAACATTAGCGCAAGCAATGGATATGACAGAAGCTAATTTATCAATACTAAAAAATGGTAAAGCAAAAGCTGTTCGATTTTCGACACTTGATAAACTTTGCGAACAACTTGATTGCCAGCCAGCAGATATTCTTGAATTTCAAAAAAACGATGATAATTAGCGTTTCGTTTATGGCGATAACTATTTTTAAAAAATATAAATAACAAAAAAGCAGCATGTTGATGCTGCTTTTTTGTAAGCTATCAGTCAGTAATTAAATCATCCACTACGCTTTGGTGCAGCCTTAGGTTTGGCCGACGTCGATTTTTTGGCATAACTACGCTTCTTCGTTCGCGGGGTAAACTCTGGTGAAGTCAACGAACGTAAACTTGGTGGCACATCACTGACTTTTACCTGCTCCATTAAGGCTGTTACTTGTTGTTCTAATGCAGCCATAAATGGTTGATATGCACATTTTCTATCTGCCATATCATGCAGTTGATGCTCCCAATGCGCAGTCATATCAGGATATGTTGATGTATCGGGTAAAGCGTAAATTAAGCCTTTCCCCGCCTCAGAAGCATGAATAGCTTTACCTTGGCGCTGCAATAACTGGCGTTTAAACAACATTTCTAAAATACCTGCTCGCGTTGCTTCGGTACCTAAACCATCAGTATCACGCAGGATTTTCTTTAATGAAGCATCAGATACAAACCGCGCAATACCCGTCATCGCTTGTAATAATGTCGCTTCGGTAAATGCTTTTGGTGGCTCGGTCATCTTATCTTTGATTTCACCATCATGGCAGACCAATACCGTACCTTTATCTAGGGGTGGCACCTTATCGGCTAAATCACTGTCTTCTTTTTTATCATCACGCCCTAATAGCGCTCGCCAACCTGGTGACATTAACTGACGACCTTTAGCAATAAAGAGCCCATTAGTAATAGTGAATACTAACTTAGCATCAGCATATTCAGCTGCTGGATAAAATTGCATTAAGTACTGGCGAGCAATTAATTGATATATTTTCGCTTCATAACCCGTTAATACTGATGAAGATTTAGGGGTAGGAATAATCGCATGGTGAGCATCCACTTTTTTGTCATTCCATGCTTTTGATTTTAATGCTGTATTCGCATTATCCACTGCAGAAGCTAACTGATTATCCGTTGTCGCAATCGCACGACACACATCATTCGCTTGTTTCAAATGATCCAATGGTAGATGACGGCTGTCAGAACGAGGGTAAGTGATCACTTTATGTTTTTCATATAATGACTGACAAGTCGATAATACATCAGTCGCACTCATGCCAAACCGTTTCGCCGCATCAATCTGTAACGCGGATAATGAATATGGTAACGGTGGCGCTTGTTTAGTTTGCTTACGCTCAGATTCAGTTACTTCTGCTGCTTGGCCTTTAATCCGTGCCACCACGTTTTCACATAACTTACGATTAAGCACTCGCCCTTCTGAATCTTGGTGAGGTTCACATGATTTACTTGGCTGCCACTTGGCATAAATCGTTTGTTCACCGTAAGTGATTAATGCCAATACTTCATAAAACGGTTTGGCGACAAAATTAGCAATCTCATCATCACGTCGAACAACCAGCCCTAAGATCGGTGTTTGCACTCGACCGACCGATAATACGCCGCGATAACCGCCCTTTTGCCCCAACAAAGTATAAGCACGGGTCATATTCATGCCATATAACCAATCAGCACGCGAACGTGCAAGGGCTGAAACTGATAACGGAATAAAATCACGGTTACTGCGCATTGTGGCTAAGGCTTTTTTAACTGCTGCTGGGTTTAAATCAGAAATAAGCAACCGCTGTGCTGCTTCTTTTTTAGCTTTGGATATTTTGACGTAATCAATCACTTCATCCACCAGCAACTGTCCTTCACGATCGGGATCGCCTGCATGTACCACTGCCGTTGCTGTTTTCGCCAATTTTTTGATCACCGCTAATTGTTGCTTAGCCGCTTTACGAGGTATTAATTGCCATTGCTGTGGCACAATCGGCAAGTCTTCCAAGTGCCACTTTTTATAGCGTTCATCATAAGCATCAGGCTCGACTTGTTCTAACAAATGCCCAATACACCAAGTGACAATATCGCCATTCCCTACTTCAATATAACCAGTATTATTTTTATGAGGGCGAGGTAATACAGCAGCGATTGCTCGGCCTAAGCTTGGTTTTTCAGCTATATATAAGCAACTCATGGGGATCTTTATCTGAAAGGATTAATAGTAAGACTGTACCGAAAATGGATGCTAACAGCAACATAACACTGGATATTAAACCAGTACTTATTTAGGTAGTAATGCTTTTTTGCAACGGATCTTGAAAGATCATCAATGGTAAATGTAATGATCGCTAACAAAAAAGCCAAACGCATCATATTATATTAATAGATGGATTTGGCTTTTAATCAAATCTATTTATATCAAAGAAACTAGCGAGCAGCTAACCAATCTTGTACTTGGTGATAATCACCTCTAAATACAATACGATCAGCTTTTTTGCTTAATTGATAAGTATACATTGGATCATAATACTGTTCTAACAAGGGCGCTAACCAAGCATCATGCTCAACTAATGAACCATTGGCTTGCATCATTTTCACTGCATGTTGCTGTGATTTCAACATCACTTCATAACGTTCAAAACCTAAACGTTTACGAATATTGAACATGCCTTTTTCTAAATACTCAGCAAATAAAATCCAACCTTGTTCCTCACCGTAATGAGCCACATAATCACGTTGCATTTTAACGACATAATCATCTAATAAACGCGCTAAACGCACATCCACAGGATCTTCAATAACGGCAATATCAGCTTCTTGCATTGCACGATTGATTGATAAAGGCACAGTAACACAACCAATGTTTTTACCTTCATCTTCAAACACGAAGTGTTCAATGCCACGATCTAATTTTTTAACCATCTGTACAGCAAGATCACTCTCAAATGCAATTTGAGTTCGTTGCGGCGTAACATAACGACCAAACGATGAACCACGGTGGTGTGCTGCACCTTCTAAATCAAGGCCATTAGCAAGAACATTGACCATAATTGTCTTACCGCTACCCGTATTACCCGCAACAATAGACATTGGTTTAGCAGAAACTTCATCAATAGTATCAACTAAATAACGACGTAATGCTTTATAGCCACCAGTGATAAACGGATAATCTATACCCGCTTCTTTAAGCCATTGTTGAGTAATTTGAGAGCGTAAACCACCACGGAAACAATAAAGATAACCGTCAGGATTTGCTTCACAAAATGCTTTCCATTGCGCTACACGTTCTGCTTTAACGTCACCATTAACCAGCTTATGACCAAGATCAATGGCTGCATCTTGTCCTTTATTTTTATAACACGTACCAACAGCTGCACGTTCATCATCCGTCATTAACGGACGACTATGAGAAGTTGGGAATGCACCTTGAGTAAATTCAACCGGTGCACGCATATCCATTAATGGTGTATCGTTCACAAACAGATGACGGAAATCTTCGCAATTGGGACGCGACATTAGCAAACCTCAATAAAGGTATCGCCATCCATCGGCACAAGTTCACCAATCGCTTCCAGCAAGATGTTATGTTTTTTAGCAATGGCTTGTACTTCAGCTTCGCTACTTGGATCAACGGCTAATAATAGGCCGCCTGATGTTTGAGGATCACATAATAATGCTTTTTGTTGATCCGTCATTTGACCCACTTTGTGGCCATAACTCATAAAGTTACGTTCTGTACCACCAGGAACACAACCTTGAGCGATGTAATCATACACACCCGGTAATGTTGGAATCTTATCAAACCAAAGTTTTGCTTTTAGGTTACTGCCTTCACAAATCTCAGTTAAGTGACCCATTAGGCCAAAACCTGTTACGTCAGTTAGCGCTTTTACGCCTTCAACATCAGCAAAGTCTGCACCAGGTTTATTTAGCTTACACATCCAATCGCGTGCCAAACCTTTATGCTCATCAGCCAACTTAGATTGTTTTTCAGCCGTTGTTAATACGCCGATACCTAATGGTTTAGTTAGGTATAAATGACAACCCGCTTCTGCACTGTCATTACGTTTAACACGATCAGTACTTACTAATCCTGTTACAGCAAGGCCAAAAATTGGCTCAGGAGCATCAATAGAGTGACCACCAGCAAGAGAAATACCTGCCTCACGACACACTGAACGGCCACCATCAATCACTTTTTGCGCAATTTCAGGTGACAATACATTTACAGGCCAACCTAAAATAGCAATCGCCATGATAGGTTTGCCACCCATAGCGTAAATATCACTGATCGCGTTAGTCGCAGCAATACGACCAAAATCAAACGGGTCATCAACGATTGGCATAAAGAAGTCAGTGGTACTGATCACTGCTTGACCATTACCGATATCATAAACGGCAGCGTCATCTTTACTTTCATTACCAACCAGTAAATTAGGATCAGCAAAAGGTGCTAATTGAGTACGAAGAATAGTATCAAGTACTTGGGGAGAAATTTTACAACCACATCCGGCACCGTGGCTGTATTGTGTTAGGCGAACATTTTCCATGACACGCTCCAAAATATAGAAAGAACCAGCGATTCTACTCCTGCCCTCGACAACTGTCATCTTTCCAACTAAAAAGCGACCATTTTCTATTAAAAAAAATCCACATTGGCAGTAATAGTCATCAATAAGGAATAAAAAAGGTGATGCTATTCACGGTTTAACACCGAAAAATAGCTATCACCTTCCATTTTTAACCCTGCAGTCACATCAGTGAAGAGTTAAATGCGAGTTAATGTTACATCTGTTGTATATCAGTAATTACAAATATTCAACGTATTGAGCAAGATCGCGTTCATGGACTTTCGCTTCACGGCAACCAATTGAACCGAGGTATAAAAAGCCAACAATCATGTCTTCGCCCGTAACACCTAATGCTTCACGAACCACGGGATGATATGCCCAATAACCTGTACGCCAAAAACCAGAATATCCTTGTGCTACTGCCGCCATTTGCATAGCTTGTGCTGCACAACCAGCAGACAAATGTTGTTCTATAACAGGGACTTTATGGCCAGAGGTTACTTTACTAACAACAGTGATCACCATCGGTGCACGAAAAGGGGCTTTTGAGGCTTTTTCAATCACAAAATCATCAAGATCATCCGCTTTCGCTGCCGCAACTAAAATATTTGCTAGCGTGGTTAAACCTTCACCTTGAGAAACAATAAAGCGCCACGGTGTTAAGCCACCATGATCAGGAGCACGTAATCCTGCACGAAAGATATTCTCAAGAACATCACCTGCAGGTGCTGGCTCAACTAATTTTGGTAATGAGCGACGATTAAGCAGCAATGATAGCGCGTCCATAACAACCTCAAAATGAAAATAATTATTGTTTCTCATATAATAAGGCAGTTAAAGCGCAGAACACAAGTCATCATAATTATAACTTCGCAGCTAATTCAACCCCTTGACGGATCACCCGTTTTGCATCGACTTCACTAGCATCTTCTGCGCCACCAATCACATGCACTGACACACCTTGCTGTATTAACTGTTGCGATAAATTATCGACCGATGTTTGACCGGTACAAATAACAATATTATCGACATCTAATGTCTGTGGTTGCCCATCAATAATAAGGTGCAAGCCTTCATCATCAATAGCTTGATAATGCACTCCCGCCCATAGTTTAACGCCGCGTTTTTCTAATGTACGGCGGTGGATCCACCCCGTTGTGCGTCCAGGGCCTTTGCCTACTTTTCCTGGTCGACGTTGTAATAACCATACTTGTCGTGGACTAATATAATCGTCTGAAGGTAATAAACCGCCACTATGGCATAGACTTTTATCAATATCCCATTCACTCAACCAGCTATCAAGATCATACTCACTTGGTTCTGTCAGCATGGTAGCAACATCAACCCCTATACCACCCGCCCCAATGATGGCAACTTTTTCCCCTACAACTTTTTGCTGACTAATCAGAGTTTGATAATCAATCACCTTCAAATGATCAATTCCCGTGATTGGAGGTATTCGAGGTTGTACTCCCGTAGCAATAATAACCTCGTCATAATCAAGCAACTGCTCAACATTTGCTTCAACGCCTAGCCGTACCACGACACCGGTTTGTTCTAAGCGCCGAGTAAAATAGCGGATGGTTTCTTTAAATTCTTCTTTACCAGGGATTTGCATCGCTAGATTAAACTGCCCACCAACATGGGTGTTTTTTTCAAATAAATCGACTTTAAATCCACGCTCTGCAGCAGCAACGGCACACGCCATTCCCGCAGGACCACCACCAATAACCGCCACTTTTCGCGACTTAGCGACCATCGTTAACACCAATTCTGTCTCATAACATGCGTGAGGATTAACTAAACAACTGGCGCGTTTACCAACAAAAGCATGATCTAAACATGCCTGATTACAACCAATACAGGTATTAATATCATTGGCTCGGTTTTGCTCTGCTTTTAAGACAAATTCAGGATCGGCTAAAAATGGTCTCGCCATCGACACCATATCGGCTTGCCCTTGAGCCAAAATATTTTCAGCAACTTGCGGCGTATTAATGCGATTACAGGTCACTATTGGAATAGAGACTTGTTGTTTAATTTTCTCAGTAACCCAAGCAAATGCAGCTCGTGGCACTTGAGTGGCAATGGTAGGAACCCGTGCTTCATGCCAGCCAATACCAGTATTTAAAATAGTGACACCTGCCGCTTCTAATTCAAGCGCTAACTGCACCACCTCATCGTAAGTGCTCCCTTGTTCAACTAAGTCCAACATTGATAATCGAAAGATAATAATAAAATCATCGCCCACACGCGTTCGTACAGCGCGAACAATTTCAATGGCAAAACGAATTCGATTGTCATAACTGCCCCCCCAGTCATCGTAACGTTGGTTTGAACGCTGGCAAATAAACTGATTAATGAGATAACCTTCAGAACCCATTAACTCAACCCCATCATAACCCGCTTCGCGCGCAAGCTCGGCACTGTGTGCAAAATCATTAATGGTATTATTAATTTGGCGATGACTCATTTTGCTTGGGGTGAATTTAGAGATAGGAGAACGAATAGCAGAGGCACTTACCGCAAACGGTGACATTGCATAACGCCCAGCATGCAATAACTGTAACGCAATCTTCCCCCCTTGCTGATGCACTGCAGTGGTAATATTGCGGTGTTTACGCACATGGCGATTGTTACTAAATTCAGCACTAAACGGATGTAATCGACCACGAAAATTAGGAGAAAAACCGCCCGTAACAATAAGCCCAACCCCAGCTTTTGCTCTAATGGCATAAAACGTCGCGAGTTTATGAAAGCCTCCCCGTTCTTCTTCTAATCCGGTGTGCATTGAGCCCATTAAGACTCGATTACGTAATTGAGTAAAACCCAGATCCAGCGGCGTCAATAAATGAGGAAACGGTTTATCATTCATAAGCAACTCCTAATCATCATGGTCAGACCAGTATATTTGAGCTTAGACCGCAATATCAACCAAAATTAACAAAAAAGCAACATTTACATGATGCGCCTCACTATTTATAATCAATCACGTACGTTTATTTTACTATTAATAACAATTACACCGTAAAAACACTGTAATTCAGCAGTGACTACGCTACGATATCGCTATCACCATTATCAGGAATTTTCATGAAAGCCATATTCTCAAGGATTGGAAAATTCTTCCTCGCTATCGGGAAGTTGATTAACTTTACTCGCAAATTTGTCCTCAACCTTTTATTCGTTCTAATTATTGGCGCGATAATTTTTGCATTAACCGATGAAGATAAGACCACCGATACTACCGAACCCTCAGCGTTAGTGCTCAACCTCTCAGGTCCAATTGTTGAACAAAGTAATTATGACAATCCACTTGATAGTGTAATGAGTGAGGCGTTAGGTAAGCCTGATGTAAAACAAAATGTATTATTTGATATTGTTGAAGCGATTCGCGCAGCAGCAACAGATAAAGACATCACAGGTTTGGTGCTTAACCTTAAAGACATGTCTGAAACCAGCTTAACCAAAATGCGTTATATCGCAAAAGCCATTGAAGAATTTAAAGCATCAGGCAAACCTGTTTATGCTTATGGTGACAATTACACCCAAAGCCAGTACTACCTAGCCAGTTACGCAGATAAAGTATTTTTATCGCCAGATGGTGGGGTGATGCTAACAGGTTATGGCACTTACACACTGTATTATAAGAGTTTACTGGCTAAGCTAGACGTAACAACCCATGTTTTCCGTGTTGGTACCTATAAGTCATTTGTTGAACCCTACATTCGTGATGGCATGTCAGCCGCAGCCAAAGAAGCTAATACTGTATGGTTAACCCAGTTATGGGGCGCATTCAGTGACGATGTCGCAAAGAACCGCAAAATAAAACCACAAACATTAACGCCCAATATCGATGAGTTTATTACTCAACTGAAATCTGTTAATGGCGACTTTTCTCAATTAAGTAAAAAAATAGGTTTAGTTGATTCACTCGTCACGCGTGATCAAATGACCCAATATTTAATCGATACTTTTGGTGCTAACGACAAACATAGCTTTAAACAGATTAGCTATTACGATTACCTACCATTACTGGTTGATGATCAACAACCATCACCAAATAAAGTGGCCGTTGTTATCGTAAACGGTGCCATTGTTGATGGTAAAAGTAGCCAAGGTTCTGCTGGCGGTGACACTATTGCCTCACTATTAAACCAAGCACGCTTTGATAAACAAGTGAAATCAGTAATCTTACGGGTTGATAGCCCAGGGGGTAGCGCTTTCGCTTCAGAGGTTATTCGTAATGCCGTTGATGCACTCAAAAGAGCGGGCAAACCAGTTGTAGTCTCAATGTCGAGTGTTGCAGCCTCTGGCGGTTATTGGATCTCCTCCAGTGCCGATGAGATCATTGCTCAACCAACAACAATCACCGGCTCTATTGGTATCTTTGCAATCTTAACCACCTTTGAAAAAGGCTTAGAAAAACTGGGCGTTTACAGTGATGGGGTTGGTACGACACCATTCTCTGGTGTGGGTGTTACGCGTGCGCTACCTGACGGTGTTGCAAAAGTATTCCAACTTGGGGTTGATAATGGTTACCAACGTTTTATTGGCTTAGTCAGTAAATACCGCCATATGACGTTAGCTCAAGCAGATAAAATTGCTCAAGGCCGCGTATGGACAGGTAAAGATGCGCAGCAACGTGGTCTAGTTGATAAATTAGGTGACTTCGATACCGCCATTACTGCTGCTGTTGAATTAGCGAAAGTAAAAGATTATCAATTAGTATGGATGCAACAACCACTCTCACCAGTACAACAATTCTTTAAAGAAATGTCTGGCGAAGTAACCGCTAAAATCGCAACCATGGTGCTGGGCGATATGCCATCCACGTTAGCGCCAGTGACAAAAGTTGCTAAAGATCTTACTTCACTCACTAATTTTAACGATCCTAATGGCCGTTATGCTTTTTGCTTAAATTGCAGCACGGTTAATTAAAGACAACAATTGTCAGTAGCCCGGTCAATATTGGCCGGGTTTTTTAATGCCTTCACACACCACAACCCACCATTAGTTAACAGTTATTTACACTGGTACTGTGCAATAAATCAGCATACTCCGCTACGATCACATTTTAACTCATACAATCACGCTACAAATCTAACTAACCTCGCATCTTCATGCAGTTTGCGTATAATACGCGCACTCATTCGTTCATTCTGAGCTTAAAAATGGAAAGAAAACACATTTACATCGCTTACACTGGCGGTACTATTGGTATGCAAAAGTCGGATCATGGTTATGTTCCTGTTGCTGGTTTTATGCAGCAACAATTGGCAAGCATGCCAGAATTCCATCGTTCAGAAATGCCAGAGTTCACTATCAATGAGTATGAACCACTGATTGATTCATCAGATATGACCCCCATGGATTGGCAGCGAATTGCAGATGATATAAAAGCTAATTATGATAAATATGATGGTTTTGTGATTTTACATGGTACTGATACCATGGCTTACACTGCTTCAGCATTATCATTTATGTTTGAAAATTTAGACAAACCTGTGATTGTGACTGGTTCACAAATTCCATTGGTTGAATTACGCTCTGATGGTCAAAGTAATTTGTTAAATGCTCTTCATATTGCGGCTAATTACCCAATCAATGAAGTCACCGTATTTTTCAATAACCAATTGATCCGTGGTAATCGCAGTACTAAAGCACATGCTGATGGTTTTGGTGCGTTTATTTCGCCAAACTTACCACCGCTATTAGAAGCGGGAATCAATATTACTGTTAATAACATTGCCCAAATAGATAAAAAGCCTGACGGCGCATTTCAAGTCCATACTATTACACCGCAACCAATTGGGGTTATCACAATGTATCCGGGCATTTCTCCTGAAGTGATCCGTAACACATTACGTCAACCCGTCAATGCAATGATACTACTGACATTTGGTGTTGGTAATGCACCACAAAATAAAGAATTATTGGAACAATTAAAAGCGGCAACAGATCGCGGTGTTATTGTTATGAACCTGACCCAATGTCTATCAGGAAAAGTAAACATGGGCGGTTACGCAACAGGCTGTGCGCTTGCTGAGGCGGGCGTATTGAGTGGCTATGACATGACCCCTGAGGCAGCACTAGCTAAGTTACATTATTTATTAAGTCAGAATCTCACCACGGAAGCGATCCGCAGCCTGATGCAACAAGATTTACGTGGTGAATTAACCCATTAATCAATCTGTTGATTACCGCTGACAAAAAAGAGCCACGATGGCTCTTTTTTGATCATAATAAATTAACCATTAGTAATTCAACGGTTATCGCCCATTATTTGATCGAACGAGAACGATATTCTTATCGTATTCATCAGTATGATAATTACAGCTGGTCATGATCAAAACGAGCAATATCATTTTTATGTGTCGCATTTTCAGTATCACGGGCAATCGCAGTGACATCAACAGCAAAGTCCCGTTTAAATTCGGCTTTTGATTTAAATTTAATTTCGCCACCCGCAGCAACTGTCATATGGTCAGCCTCCATATTATGTCGAGACTGATACAGCATTACAGCTTGCATCGCACTATCACGTAATTGCGGTGTTAGTGTTGAGCCGTCCAACCATTTTCCGGTTTCAACGGCGGTTGAAATACGCAGGTAAATATCAGGCGTCATTGCCGCTAAGAGTTGCTTAACATCCATATTCTTATCCTTATTTATCATAGTTGCATGACGAATTTTAGGTCAATATCAACAAACATATTCATTCATTGTATATCTATCACGTCAGATTACTTTGAGGTGACAGTTTCATTTACAAAAAAAATAATACTGCTAAATTTAATTATCTCTTTTTTATGAGTTTATCTTTTGAGCTTGATTTTATTCTTCTCATGTACGATATCATCGCACAATCTACCTAGTGTAAGAGCCATCATTTTATTATCACTCTTACTCAGTGGGTGCTTTGATCGTTACCGTACAACAGACAGTTTATGCAACGATAACGCTAGCTTATGCCAACCTATAAATCTTAATGATGGTCAATGTCGTATCCAACGAACAAACCTCATATGGCAACGTTATGACACCTTACAAATCCCCTCAGATGAACACAAATTTAAAGAATTAAAAGCAACCCAAGAATGTCAACACTGCCTTGAGTATGCCGCACGCATTGAGCCAACAGAATTAAAACAACGTAAAACAAAGCGAATAGAGGCGTTATATCATAGTTATGAAAGCATTGAACGGCTCACCAAAGAATTACAATCCTCTCAAGATCCGCATATTATTTATTATCGTTGGAGTCAGGGTGACCAAATAGCCAAACAACAATTTATTGCACTTGAAGGTGATAAAAAACTTGAACACCCTGAATTACAATTAGCACTGGCTCGCTATTATGTTAATAAAGATAAACATAAATCTTTAGATTTATTACACCATAGCCTCAGCCTTTACAAAGCAAAAGATAACATTAATATCAGTATATTACGTTCTCTTTCAACCTTATATTATCAGCAACATAACATGGCAGCGGCTTATGTATGGACAAATATTGCCGCTCATTATCAACCTAATAATACGCTACAAAAAATAACCCGTCATAATCTATTTAAGCCGCCCGAAGACGAGCAAAAAAAATTAGATCGCGTAGCACTCAACATCATTGCAACATTGAATAACGGCCAATACCGTCGTACTAGCATAATACATCAACAGTCATAACAGCGCTTTATTAAATAATAATATCAGCACTGTTTGTCTTAAACGGATACAGATACATAATAAACGGTTAATTACCCGCAGAAAAAAGCAATGAGATTGAATTAACACAAAATCGTTCACCCGTAGATGCAGGTCCATCAGGGAAAATATGCCCTAAATGGCTGTCACATTGCGAACAACGAATCTCTGTTCGTACCATGCCATGACTGTCATCATTTAAATAACTGATACAGTCTTTGGCAATAGGAGCATCAAAACTTGGCCAACCACAACCTGAATCATATTTATTAATAGAAGAAAATAAAGGTAAACCACAACAGGTACAGGAATAAATACCCGTTTCACGGTTATGTAGCAAGGTACCACTAAATGGTGCTTCAGTAGCTTGCTCTCGACATACTTGATAAGCGTCAGCAGATAACTTATCACGCCAATATGCATTATCTTTTTTATTCATTCTTCGCTGCCTTTCCTTTATGTTTTAAGTAAACAGAATAAATATATTTGCAATTTAGGTGCACTGTACCACATACTTCTTGTGCAAAAAGTCACATAGACTCGAAAACAGTTTTTGATTTTTGTAAATATGATTAAAAGTTAACAATTATTGCGATGTTAATTTAAACAATATTTGTACAAATTACCGTCGTTGTAGTGAAAATGTAAAAATATCCGAACTTTTTTTTGACCTCAAGCAATTTAAACGTTTTTTTTGCTTGCAGCTTTACAAAGGTTTCTGTAATTTTACTACCAGTTATATTTCATTAGAAATTAAGTTGTGGAGCAAACTGTAATGACAATTAAAGTAGGTATTAACGGTTTTGGCCGTATCGGTCGTTTTGTTTTCCGTGCATCTCAAGAGCGCACAGACATCGAAGTTGTTGGTATCAACGACCTAATCGACGTTGAATACATGGCATACATGCTTAAGTACGACTCAACTCACGGCCGTTTCAACGGTACTGTTGAAGTTGAAGGCGGTAACTTAATCGTTAATGGTAAAACTGTACGTGTAACTGCTGAGCGTAACCCTGAAGATCTTAAGTGGGATGCAATCAACGTTGACGTAGTAGCTGAAGCAACTGGCCTGTTCCTAACAGACGAGACTGCACGTAAGCACATCACAGCTGGCGCTAAGAAAGTTGTTCTAACTGGCCCATCTAAAGATGCTACTCCTATGTTTGTAATGGGTGTTAACGATACAACTTACGCTGGTCAAGACATCGTTTCTAACGCTTCTTGTACTACTAACTGTCTAGCGCCTATCGCTAAAGTTCTTAACGACAACTTCGGTATCGTTTCTGGTCTAATGACAACAGTTCACGCAACTACAGCAACTCAAAAAACTGTAGATGGTCCTTCAGCTAAAGACTGGCGTGGCGGTCGTGGTGCTTCTCAGAACATCATCCCTTCATCAACTGGTGCTGCTAAAGCAGTAGGCGTTGTTCTTCCAGAAATCAACGGCAAACTAACTGGTATGGCTTTCCGCGTACCAACTGCTAACGTTTCTGTAGTTGACCTAACAGTTAACCTAGAAAAAGGCGCATCTTACGCAGCTATCTGTGCTGCAATGAAAGAAGCTTCTGAAGGTTCTCTAAAAGGCGTTCTTGGTTACACTGAAGATGCAGTTGTTTCAACTGACTTCAATGGCGATACTCGCACTTCAATCTTTGATGCTGCAGCTGGTATCGCACTTAACGATAACTTCGTTAAAGTTGTATCTTGGTACGATAACGAAATCGGCTACTCAAACAAAGTTCTAGACCTAATCGCTCACATCTCTAAGTAATGTAAGCAATTAGCTGACTTTCTTTGAAAGCAGATAGTAGAAGGCGACGCTTAAGGGTGTCGCCTTTTTTATACCTAAAAAACACCAATAGCCGATCAAGTATAGCGCTAAAAGCATTTTATTTCTTACCCCAAATAAGCCATGTACTTATCATCTATAACGTATGAAATATTCAGATCAAATACGTTACAAAAATAACAAATAAATTTTAATATTCTTTGATATTTTAAAACGAAAAATAAGTTTTCATTGTTTATGTTTTTACACTGAATACCGCCAAATCATAAGCAATGGGCGCTTTCGCCACTCAACATTAAGGAAAAGAAGATGGATTTACGTCAACTTTCGACAATTAATGCATTATCTGATGCTGTTACTGTATGCGAATACCAAGGTATAAAAATTATCCGCATTATTCACCCAATGGTAGAAGCGGGTATTTCTCTTCATGGCGGTCATTTATTATGGTTTAAACCAGTAGGTGAAAAAGATGTTATTTGGTTAAGTGATAATGCTGAATTTGATCTAACCAAAGCAGTTCGAGGCGGTATTCCGGTTTGTTGGCCATGGTTTGGTAAAGCCGCAGCACCTTCACATGGTTTTGCTCGTACGAGTGAATGGGTATTATCACAACACCGTGAAAATGAAAACGGCGTTATTGTTTCTTTAACCCTTGAAGATAATCAACAAACACATGAAATTTGGCCACATAAATTCCATAACCAAATCACATTTGAAATGAACGCCGAACTGAATGTGAGTTTAACATCAACCAATACAGACACTCAGCCTTGGTCATTTAGCGGTGCGCTACACACTTATTTCAATATCGCAAATATCAATGACATTTCAATTACAGGTATGGGTCATGACTATTTAGATAGCACCCAAGCGGGAAAAGTGTGTCGAGGTAGTGATGTATTAACATTCAATACAGAAACAGATCGTGTTTATACTCAGCCTCAACCAACAATTACAATTAATGACCAAGATAATCAACGTACTATTTTAGTAACGAATCAAGGTAATAATGCAGCAGTTATTTGGAATCCTTGGCAAGAGTTATCGATTAACATGGGTGACATGGCAAATAACAGTTTTGAAACCATGGTGTGTGTAGAATCAACGATTCATACTCCTACTATTGAACTACAGCCAGGACAAGCACATACATTATCAACACATATTGCTGTCCAGCGCTAGTTCATAATACTCTTCATCACTAGCAAGATTATGATCTTGCTAGTGATATTACGCCAACATAGTGCCATTAGATTCAATTAATACCCACCCATTACCATCAGGATCATTAAAGGTCGCAAATCGTCCTTCCATCATGGTAATAATGTCAGATAATGCCACTCCTCTACTACTAAGCTCTTGATGTGTAAATTGAATATCATGGGTTTGAACCACTAGACCTTGTACCCCACCAGCTTCCATTCCTGCAAAAGGTTTCACTAGACTGATCGTTGTTTCTGCCCCTTTTGGTACCAATTGCACCCATCGAGTTTGTTGGTTTTCAACATGATCCCTAATTAACTCAAATCCTAATACATCACGATAAAATTGCAGTGCTTGATTTTGATCTGTGACAGGAATTGATACCGTATCAACACGACAAATAGACATAATATCTCGCTCCATACTCTAAACACTAACATGACCACCCATATTGAGATTAAATCAGTCATTTTCCTTTTGTGTTAAAAAATAAGTATGCGCCCTTATATTCTTACAATTTATCATCCGATCTTAATGTTAAGACAGAGAAAAAATCACACTATGACAAAAAAACGCAATAAGACTGCCTTTAATACATAATCAAAACATTTACTTCATAACTAAATGCTTAATCAGTAATAAAAACCTATAAGCATATAAGCCACAGCATTTACATCCAACTGATAAACTCATCATTCGAAAGCATAAAAACAACAGATATACAATAACTTTACAGCCATTTAGCTTGCGAACCCCTTTAAACTAAAGGATAGTGATTGGTGTAGGTTATTTAATCAGCAATTTTATCCTATCAACTGTGAAAAAATTTATTCACCAATCAGTAATTCTGCAATACAAAATGATAAGTTCAGACTAGGCTTAAATAAGTAAGCAATGCAAAAACACTATGTTTTTCATTAATTACTCTTAAATATAAGAACGATTCGGGGGCATACTATGAGTATTTTTGACCACTATCGTCAGCGCTACGAAGAAGCTAAAGACGAAGAGCTTTCATTACAAGAATTCCTTGATATCTGTAAAGACGATCGTAGTTCTTACGTCAATGCAGCAGAGCGTCTTCTAATGGCTATTGGCGAGCCAGAAATGATCGACACCGCACAAGATCCACATCTTAGCCGTTTATTTTCCAACCGCGTAATATCACGTTATGACACCTTTAAAGATTTTTATGGCATGGAAGAAGCCATCGAACAAATTGTGTCTTACCTTAAACATGCGGCCCAAGGACTCGAAGAACGTAAACAAATCCTGTATTTACTAGGCCCTGTTGGTGGTGGTAAATCATCATTAGCTGAAAAACTTAAAAGTTTAATGCAAAAAGTGCCTATTTATATTCTTACCGCTAATGGTGAACGTAGCCCAGTTAACGATCATCCTTTCTGTTTATTTGATAAACAAGAAGATGGCGGATTACTAAAAGATGAATATGGTATTCCTGGCCGCTACCTTAATAGCATTATGTCGCCATGGGCAGCCAAACGACTACATGAATTTGGTGGTGATATCACTCAATTTAAAGTGATAAAAGTACGCCCTTCGATTCTTGATCAAGTCGGTATTGCTAAAACAGAACCGGGTGATGAAAACAACCAAGATATTTCATCATTAGTCGGTAAGGTTGATATTCGTCAACTTGAACATTTCTCTCAAGATGATCCAGATGCATACAGCTATTCCGGCGCCTTATGTAAAGCAAACCAAGGCTTAATGGAATTTGTTGAGATGTTTAAAGCACCATTAAAAGTGCTGCATCCATTATTAACAGCCACACAAGAAGGTAATTATAACGGCACAGAAGGACTATCAGCATTACCTTTTGATGGCATGATTTTAGCGCACTCTAACGAATCAGAGTGGCAAACATTCCGTAACAATAAGACTAACGAGGCCTTCCTCGATCGAGTATATATCGTTAAAGTTCCTTATTGTTTACGGGTTTCTGAAGAAATGCGTATTTACGAAAAACTATTGCAAAACAGTGAGCTATCTTCAGCACCATGTTCACCAAGTACCCTTGAAATTCTCGCGCGCTTCACCGTTCTATCACGTCTAAAAGAGCCTGAAAACTCAAGTGTATATTCAAAAATGCGTGTCTATGATGGTGAAACGCTTAAAGATACCGATCCAAAAGCAAAATCATACCAAGAGTATCGTGATTATGCGGGCGTTGACGAAGGCATGAATGGATTATCAACCCGTTTCGCCTTTAAGATTCTTTCACGTGTGTTTAACTTTGATCATGCTGAAGTGGCTGCAAACCCTGTGCACCTGTTCTATGTGCTTGAACAACAAATAGAGCGTGAACAATTCCCACAAGATATTGCAGAAAAATATCTTGAGCACCTCAAAGGCTTCTTAACGCCTAAATATGTTGAATTTATTGGCAAAGAAATTCAAACCGCCTATCTGGAGTCGTATTCAGAATATGGCCAAAACATCTTTGACCGTTATGTCAGTTATGCTGATTTTTGGATTCAAGATCAAGAGTATCGTGATCCCGATACTGGCCAATTATTTGACCGTTCTGCACTCAATAATGAACTCGAAAAAATTGAGAAACCAGCAGGTATCAGTAATCCAAAAGATTTTCGTAATGAAATTGTTAATTTTGTTCTTCGTGCTCGAGCCAATAATGCAGGTAAAAATCCAAATTGGACTAGCTATGAAAAACTACGCACTGTTATTGAGAAAAAGATGTTCTCTAATACAGAGGAGCTGTTACCGGTTATTTCCTTTAATGCGAAAACCTCAACAGACGAGCAGAAAAAACATGACGATTTTGTCGCTCGAATGATGGAGAAAGGCTATACCCGTAAACAAGTTCGCTTATTGTCTGAATGGTACTTACGCGTACGTAAGTCGTCGTAACCAACTAGACAACAAAGGGGGGAACTATGGCACACTTTATTGATCGAAGGCTCAACGGTAAAAATAAGAGTACCGTCAATCGCCAACGTTTTTTACGTCGTCATAAACAGCGAATCAAAGAGTCAATTGCTGATGCGGTTAATAAACGTTCGATTACTGATGTCGATAGTGGCGAGGATATTACCATCCCCTCTCGCGACATCAGCGAACCAACCTTTCACCAAGGCAAAGGTGGGCAACGCGAGATCGTCCACCCAGGTAATGACCAATTTAGCCCTGGTGATCGCATTGAACGACCACAAGGAGGTGGCGGCCAAGGCGGCGCGGGTGAAGGTCAAGCAAGTCCTGATGGCGATGGTCAAGATGATTTCGTTTTCCAAATTTCAAAAGACGAATACCTTGACCTATTGTTTGAAGATTTAGAATTACCTAACTTACAAAAAAATGCGATTAATCAGCTAGTCGAATGGAAAACCTTTCGTGCTGGGTATAAATCACAAGGCGTACCATCAAATATCGCTATTGTAAAATCATTGCAAAATTCACTCGCAAGACGAACCGCAATGACCGCAGGTAAGCGGCGTAAAGTACGTGAACTTGAACAAGCGCTTGAGTTACTGTTTACAACCGAACCTGCTCAACCTTTTGAAGAAGAACGGATTAAACAGGAAATTACAGCACTGCGGGAAAAAATTAATCGTACACCGTTTATTGATACATTTGACCTACGGTATAAAAACTATGAACGTCGCCCACAACCATCAAGCCAAGCAGTTATGTTTTGCTTAATGGATGTATCCGGCTCAATGGATCAGGCGACAAAAGATATTGCTAAGCGGTTCTATATATTACTGTATTTATTTTTAAACCGTACTTACAAAAATGTTGAAGTGGTGTTTATTCGTCACCACACTCAAGCAAAAGAAGTGGATGAGCATGAGTTTTTCTACTCTCAAGAAACAGGTGGCACGATAGTATCAAGTGCATTGAAAATGATGCATGACATCGTTAAACAACGCTATCGTCCTGAAGAGTGGAATATTTATGCGGCACAAGCATCTGATGGCGATAATTGGGCTGATGATTCCCCAGGTTGTCGTGAATTGCTCGATAAACACATACTTCCAGTAACACGTTATTACTCATACATAGAAATCACTCGTCGAGCACATCAAACATTATGGCGAGAGTATGAAACGTTACACAGCAGCCATGAGAATTTTGCAATGCAAAATATTAAAACTGTTGAAGATATTTTCCCCGTATTTAGGGAATTATTTAAAAAACAAGTCAGTTAAATTAACGCTACTCCATGATACTAACCATAATCGGCACAGCATGAACCTTGTGCCGATTTATACCAACTTATCAGTATCGAGTGGACAAACATGGAGAGATTGAGTGATGGCAATAATGACAACAACAAAACCACTCAGTGATGGACCAGATTGGACTTTTGATTTGCTTGAACAATATCACGTTGAAATTAAACGTGTAGCTGCACACTATCGCCTTGATACTTACCCAAATCAAATTGAAGTTATCACTGCCGAACAAATGATGGATGCCTATTCCAGTATCGGTATGCCTATCAACTACCACCACTGGTCATTTGGTAAGCGTTTTATTGAAACTGAGCGAGGCTACAAACATGGCCAGATGGGCTTAGCCTATGAGATCGTAATTAATTCCGATCCTTGTATCGCTTATCTGATGGAAGAGAACACCATTACTATGCAAGCCCTCGTAATGGCACATGCATGTTATGGGCACAACTCGTTCTTTAAAGGCAATTATCTTTTTAAAACATGGACTGACGCCAGTTCTATCATTGATTATCTGTTATTTGCCCGTAAATACATCACAGAATGTGAAGAAAAATATGGGGTTGATGATGTAGAGAAACTGCTCGATTCATGTCATGCCTTAATGAATTATGGCGTTGATCGCTACAAGCGCCCTCAAAAAATATCACTAGTTGAAGAAACTGCACGCCAGAAAGCCCGTGAAGATTATTTGCAATCTCAAGTCAATTCATTATGGCGCACCATTCCCCAACACCAAACCAAAGAAACCATATTAGAAGAAGAACGTTTTCCATCAGAACCACAAGAAAACATTCTCTATTTCTTTGAAAAACACGCACCACTACTGGAACCATGGCAACGAGAATTAGTGCGTATAGTACGTAAAGTTAGCCAATATTTTTATCCTCAAAAACAAACCCAAGTCATGAACGAAGGCTGGGCAACATTTTGGCATTATTCAATTCTAAACCACCTCTATGATGAAGGATTGGTAACAGATCGATTCATCATGGAATTTTTGCATAGTCATACCAATGTGGTCGCACAACCTGAATACAACAGCCCTTATTACAATGGCATAAACCCTTACGCGTTAGGGTTTGCAATGTTCCAAGATATTCGTCGTATGTGTGAACATCCAACCGAAGAAGATAAATATTGGTTTCCTGATATTGCGGGGTCAAATTGGCTCGATACTCTCCATTTTGCAATGGAAAACTTCAAAGATGAAAGCTTTATAAGCCAGTTTTTATCGCCAAAATTAATGCGTGATTTTAAGCTTTTCGCTGTCGATGATGATGACCGCCACAACTATGTTGAAATCAGCGCGATTCATAACGAAGAAGGTTATCGCGCCATTCGAGAAAAATTATCGTCCCAATATAACCTCAGCAATAATGAGCCTAACTTACAAGTTTGGAATGTGGCACTACGGGGGGATCGTTCATTAACATTACGTTATATTCCACACAACCGAATACCGTTAGCAGACAGTCATGCCGAAGTAATAAAACACCTGCATCGACTATGGGGGTTTAGAGTAACTCTCGAAGAGGAATTACCTGATGGCCGAGGTAAAATCATTGCAACCTGCCCGGCTAACACTCAATACAATACAAATATATAACCATTAGCTCAGTTGCAATATAAAAAAGGGGAACCAACATAACGTTGATTCCCCCATTTTAATTCTTTAAGAGCAGTAACTATTACTGCTCTTCTTCATATAAATATTTAGAGATTTTGACACGATGGGTATACCAAATCGCCCCACTTTCTCGGCCATATTTTTTAATACGATCAGCAACTAACTCAGGTTGATGACCATCACAGTATGATTGCAAATCACTGTAGAAATTAAGCGCCAATTGACATGCTTCTGGATTCATAAAGTAATAACCGCCAACGCGAGTATAAATTTTACGTAATCCATTAATTGTCAGCACATATAGCGTATTACCTGATTTCCCAGCCATTCCTTGGAATAAACGGTAATCATAGTAATTAAAAGCACGAGCTCGACAAACTTCCTCACATAACTGAGGATCATTTTTACCGTATTTATCAACGATCTTCTTTACTTCTTGCAGTAAATCTAATCGATCATCACTATTTTCAATAAACTCAGCAAAACTTTCAGCCGCAAGTAATCGTTGACATGATTCAATCACGTGTTGAATTAATTCACTTGAATTTTCTGGATTACCTTTGACAGCATAACGCATAAAAACACTACTGATATCCGTACGAGCCGCTAATAAATCAGCTAATACTCGTTGAACATCCTGTCCATCTAATGTAATTAACGTATCTAAAATGCTTAAACCAGAGGTCTCCATGTAATTATTTACACGGGTAGGTTTACCATGTTGAATAGTTAGCCAACCATCTCGAGCCAAACGTTGTAATACTTCACGCAGCGTTGTTCGAGTTACGCCAATCAGTTCTGAAAGTTCACGTTCAGCAGGAAGAATAGAGCCCTGAGGAAAGTGATTATTCCAGATACTTTCAATAATGTATTTCTCAGCAAACGTCGCTGGGCTATCTGCCTTAATAACCATCTAAGTTCAATCCAATTCGCTTCTTGCTTATATTATTTATTAACACTCATCATACCACTAGTTGTTCAATAGCTGAAATCTAGTACACAAGTCTGACATAGCGCAGATAGATATGTACAAAAATAAACCACCTATACATCTAAAGACTACTTTAGTTGCATTATTTTATCAGCTGACGATATTTTGCCTTTAAGATTCTGTATATTGTACCTCTAATGTCTTAGGTATCACCCTCAGTTTGTGATGAAAATGTCATAATAATTTTACATAGTTATGTCTGCGATTGACTAATTAATTTCGATCGGTAAAGTTATCATTAACAATCTGGGAGCAAATGGACGCAGCTACCTGCTTTAAGTTAAATATCATCATCGGTTATTTATGGTGTTTATCTTAAAGAACTTATCACTGCTAAAAATTTTTGGCATGACGCCATCAATTCTCTGTTGATTAGTGCTCGCGGGCGGCTTTTGGACCATTTCGTACCTTTAAATTTGCACTAATAATAAGAGATTCAAACATGGCTATATCGCTAGGGAATGCCTTCATAAAGAACTTTTTAGGTAAGGCGCCTGACTGGTACAAGATTGCAATTATTTCTTTTCTTATCATTAATCCACTGGTTTTCTTTCTCGTTGATCCTTTTGTTGCTGGTTGGTTATTAGTGGTGGAATTTATTTTCACTTTAGCAATGGCGCTTAAATGTTACCCGCTTCAACCTGGTGGTTTACTCGCTATTGAAGCTGTCGCTATCGGCATGACCAGCGCCGAACAAGTAAAGCATGAGCTTGTCGCAAATATCGAAGTATTATTACTGCTTGTCTTTATGGTTGCTGGCATCTACTTCATGAAGCAACTATTACTGTTTATTTTTACCAAAATATTGATCAACATAAAATCAAAGATATTGCTTTCGCTTGCGTTTTGTATCATGGCGGCATTCTTATCAGCCTTCCTTGATGCATTAACCGTTATTGCCGTCGTTATCAGTGTAACGGTTGGCTTCTACAGCATTTATCATAAAGTAGCTTCAGGACAAGATCCTAATGTAAATCATGATCATACCGATGATGATCATGTTCAAGAACTGAGCCGTGATGACTTAGAAAACTACCGTGCTTTTTTACGTAGCTTACTCATGCATGCGGGTGTAGGTACTGCGCTTGGCGGTGTAATGACCATGGTTGGTGAGCCACAAAACTTAATAATTGCCGATCAAGCAGGTTGGCTATTTGGTGAGTTCATTATTCGTATGTCTCCCGTTTCGATCCCAGTACTCATTTGTGGTCTTTTTACCTGTGTACTAATTGAGAAATTCAAAATTTGTGGCTACGGCGCAAAATTACCTGAAAATGTTCGTACTATTTTGGTTGATTTCGACAACGAAGAACGTAAACGTCGCACTAACCTTGATTACGCTAAATTTATCGTCCAAGGTATTATTGCTGTTTGGCTGATTGTGGGTCTAGCTATGCACTTAGCCGCGGTGGGATTAATCGGCTTAACAGTCATTATCTTGGCAACTGCATTTACCGGCATAACTGAAGAACATGCATTAGGAAAGGCGTTTGAAGAAGCATTACCTTTTACCGCATTACTCGCAGTATTTTTCTCCGTCGTTGCCGTCATCATTGATCAACAATTATTTACGCCAATTATCGGTTGGGTGTTAAGCCTAGAAGGTAGCTCGCAATTAACCATGTTCTATATTGCCAATGGTGTCTTATCGATGGTATCGGATAATGTATTTGTCGGTACGGTATACATTAATGAAGTGAAAGCAGCATTACTTCATGGTGTCATCGATCGTAATCAATTTGATATGTTAGCCGTTGCTATTAATACTGGTACTAATTTACCGTCAGTAGCAACACCTAATGGTCAAGCAGCCTTCTTATTTGTTCTAACATCTGCTCTTGCGCCACTGATTCGTCTTTCTTACGGGCGTATGGTGTATATGGCTTTACCTTATACAATCGTCTTAACTTTTGTTGGTTTAGCCGGTATTGAATTATTATTAGTCCCGATGACTGATTGGTTCTATAGCATGAATTGGTTAACACAAGGCACAGTAGATGCTGCGGCATTAATTCCTGCGGTAGGTCATTAAAAGAACACAATCGACTTAATGACGATTTACTTATCTGTAGAGCTATGATTGAATAACGCTCAGTAATAAGTGCCATTTATCATTTCAAGGCCCTGATGTTCAGGGCTTTGTTTTATTCAGTTAGTCATTAGAGTATCCAGAATGAAAGTGCTTAATTCTTTTTCAAAAACACGTTTAGCTTGGTTGTTATTACTACTATCCATTATTTTCTTTGAAGGTTCCGCACTCTTTTTCGAACATGTCATGAAACTCGCACCATGCGTTATGTGTGTTTATGAACGTGTTGCAATGATGGGGATTGGTATTGCCGCTCTAATTGGTTTACTGGCTCCTAAAAATGGCCTATTACGCTGGTTAGGATTAGCTGGCTGGGGATTTAGTGCTTACCGTGGTCTTGAATTAGCCTATCAACATGTAGGATTTCAATTTAACCCATCACCCTTTGCTACTTGTGATTTATTTGTCCAATTTCCTTCATGGGCACCACTTAACCATTGGGTTCCATGGATGTTTGAAGCCTATGGTGATTGTGCCAAAGTGGTATGGACCTTCCTTGATCTTTCAATGCCACAATGGTTAGTGATCATTTTTGCTGCCAACCTTATGGTTTGGACCGTGATGGTTATTGCACAATTTTTTGGTAACAAGCGCTAAGCTATTACAGCTGCATAAAAAACGAATATAAAAAAAGCGAAGCACAATGCTTCGCTTTTTTTATGCGCCACTATAACTATAGTAGCAACGTGTACTTAGCTAATATCGCTATCTCTTGAAGCTATATACTGTTGTAACGCGGCAATAATAGGATAATCAGCAGCACAAAACTGATAATCCGCTAATTGTCGTAATGAAACCCACGCTATTTTTTGATGGCTATTGAGCATAATATCCCCTTGCTGCCAATGGGATAAATAACCTTTAAGCTCAACGACTTTATCACCATAATCAAACACACTATCAGCAAGCCACATTCCCGTTGTAGTCGTTATCGACAGCTCTTCAGACAGTTCTCGTTCAAGGGCTTGTCTTGGGGGTTCACCTTGCTCAACTTTGCCACCAGGAAATTCCCACAGCCCCCCCTGACTCGCATCATCAAACCGCTGAGCAATGAAATAATAACCCTGCTTTTCAATTACCCCTGCAACAACAATGACATGTGGCTTTGCTATTGTCATTACAGCGTTTTACCACAACATTGTTTAAATTTCTTGCCACTTTCACATGGACAAGGATCGTTACGTCCAATACCTTTAAATGGATTAATTGCTTGAGCACCAGAACCTATTTGCAATTGATCCGCCGCCATCATCACTTCGGTTAGCATTAAGGGTAACTGTGTATATAACTCACTGGCTGCTGGCATACCAGTAACACCCGCTTGTTCCATTTGCGCCAATGTTGCCGCTTCATCCACCAGTAACATTAAGGTGGTTAATAGTGCTGACAACATGCGCATGGTGCCATCAGAAACGGTTTGCTGTTGCCAATTAGGCTCAATAAATACCCATACAGCCAAAAATCCTTGCGCAAACTCACGTAACGCATTTTGATTACTGCCATCTTGCTGCCAAATCAAATTCGTTGGTAATTGGTATTCACCCGCTTTAACCTTACGATATTGCATTTCAAAATGACTAAGAATTGGCATTTTATCGGCGTCATCAACCATGACAACCGCAGCTTCATCACCACCGCCATTGATTAAAACTGGCAGCCATACTTCCGGCTCCATTGGCTTTGGGTTAGCATTCGCTGCAAATAAAGCACCTTCAATAAAAGCCGCAGACATACCTTGCCAATGTGATGGTAACGTCATTAATGTATTCATTCGATGTCCTACAGGTTAATTCTTTTGATTCACTTTACCGCTATTATACGTCGAATATGCATGGCAATAGCCATAACGACACCATTAATCGCCGTTAATCACTAAAATTTGATAAAGTTAAAAGCAAATTAAATAAAAATACGTTATTTATAGCCCTCGACTTATATATGATGGATACACTTATGTCACCCCGTTCACTGAATGCGATTATTGCTGGAGCCAGCGGCTTAGTCGGTACTGAGCTATTACATCAATTACTCGACCACTCACGTTTTGATCATATCTACGCCTTAGCTCGTCGCCCATTACCTTTCCATAGTAAGAAATTACATCAAATTATAGACAGTCAATTACGTATTATTGCTTGGGAGAATGATCAACCCGTACCTGAATATGGTTTTATCTGTTTAGGAACAACCAAAAAAAAGGCGGGCACAAAACAAGAGCTTGAAGCGATTGATGTTGATTTAGTTAAAAATGTCGCTATTACGATGAAAAATTTGGGTGTAAAGCATCTTTTCGTGGTATCCAGCTTAGGCGCCTCTAAATACTCACCTTCTCATTATTTACGCTGTAAAGGGAAGATGGAACAAGCATTAACCACTTTAGCATTTGAACATTGTGTCTTTGTTCGTCCAGGCCCACTTAAAGGCGAACGAAATCAACCCCGCCAAGATGAATTAGTTATTCAACGTATTTTTGATGTTATTCATCCATTAATGGTTGGCCCACTGCAACACTACCTACCTATTCCTGCCGAAGATGTCGCAACCAGTATACTAAAACTGGCCATCACATGTGATAAGCACCAATTACGACCAACCACAATTATTTCAGGCTATCATCTGCAATCAAAGTAAAAACAAAGATGACAAATTAGCCAACTCGCACTAGACTCTTGCCCCTTAGCTATTTACCAGTAGAGCAAACACCCCTATGCGAGTTATTTTAGGCCCGATGGAAGGCGTATTAGATCATCTAATGCGTGAGATGCTAACCGAGATTAATGACTATGATCTTTGCGTAACTGAATTTGTACGTATCATTGATAGCCTACAACCCAATAGTGTTTTCTATCGTTTATGTCCTGAATTACATCAAGGCGGTAAAACACGCTCAGGTACACCGGTTCGCGTTCAACTATTAGGTCAAGATCCACAATGGATGGCTGAAAATGCTCACCGTGCGTGTAACCTTGGTTCTGCTGGCATCGATATTAACTTTGGTTGCCCAGCCAAAGCAGTAAATAAAAGCCGTGGTGGTGCGGTATTACTAAAAGAGCCGGAGTTAATCTATCAGATAGTAAAAGCCACCCGTGCCGCGGTTAATCCAACCAAACCTGTAACCGCGAAGGTACGTTTAGGTTGGGACGATCCGCAACAATGCTTTGAGATTGCCGACGCTATTGCGCAGGCTGGCGCTGATGAAATGGTTATTCATGCTCGAACAAAAGATGATGGTTATAAAGCAGACACCATCAAATGGGATTACATTCGTCAACTTCGTCAGCATGTTACATTACCGATTATTGCCAATGGCGAAGTCTGGAGCCATGCTGATGGTCAGGCATGTTTAGCCGCAACCCATACTGATGCATTAATGGTTTGTCGTGGCGCATTAAACTTACCCAATTTAGGTAATGTGGTTAAATATAACCAAGCCCCGATGACATGGGAACAAGTGTTAGCCTTATTATTAACCTACTCGCAATTTGAAATCAAAGGCGATAAAGGCCTATATTACCCTAACCGTGTTAAACAATGGTTTGCTTATTTACGTCATCAATATCCACAAGCGAAATTATTATTTACTGATATTCGTTGTCTCAATAAAGCAGCGCCAATTATTGAACGATTAGAACTTGCACAACAACAATTGTCGCTAACCGCTTAAAAAACATATTTAATCATATAGTTAGATATATTCACGACTATCATTCACTGGCTCATCAATATATTCTTGTTAAGAAAAATACCACTAACATATATTTTTTGAGCCATTATTTAATCAGCGACTCCCCATAAAAGTAAAGGATTGATAATGCGTTGGAAGAATTCTCGCCAAAGCTCAAACATTGAAGATCGACGTGGCGATAGCCCAGCTCAAGCTGGTGTACCAGCGGCGGGGTTATTGCGTTTAGTTCCCTTACTGATGCGCAGTAAAATAGGTCGAATCATTTTAGTCATTGGCGGCTTATTGTTTGCTTTTCAATATTTCACTGGTGGCGGTTCCTCTCTTGGTCTACAACAATCTCACACGCCAAAGAAAGCCGCGCTAGAATCAAATGATGAGAATAAGCAATTTGTCGCCGCTATTCTTGGCACCACTGAAAGTGTTTGGAACAAGCAACTATCGGGGAAATATCAACCACCGACACTAGTGCTGTATAACAATGTTACGCGCACAGGCTGTGGCACAGGTTCAGCACAAACGGGTCCATTTTATTGCCCTGCAGATCAAAAGATCTACCTTGATCTTGGCTTTATTAAAGAACTCAAAAAATTAGGCGCACCTGGTGATTTTGCCTTTGCTTATGTTATTGCTCATGAAGTCGGTCACCATGTTCAAAAGTTACTTGGTACGAGTGATAAAGTGCATCAACTACAACAGCGAAGCGATAAAGTCACCGCCAATAAACTCAGTGTAAAATTAGAGCTTCAAGCTGACTGCTACGCTGGTGTTTGGGGTCACTATGTCAATCAACAAGGTATGCTTGATGCGGGTGATATAGAAGAAGGGATCAATGCAGCCAGTGCTGTTGGCGATGATCGGTTACAAGAGTTAGCCGGGCAAGCCGTACAACCCGATGCATTTACGCACGGCAGTTCGCAACAGCGTATTTCATGGTTTAAAAAAGGTTTTAAATCAGGCGATCCAAAAGTCTGTAATACTTTTGCTCGTCCATAATTAGCACTTAGAGTGTAATCAAATTAAAAATGCCCTCGAAACGGTCAGTGACGAGGGCATTTTTATTAAATCAACAAACAATTAGCGGCTTATTCACTAATACGATTAGGATGGTTTAAAATGTGGTCTTCCCAATCAATTACGTCAATTTCATACACAATTTTATTACGTACCGATTCATCCGCAGTATGCATTGCATCTTTAGAACCCGTGATTAATGGATGCCATTCAGGTAACGGTTTACCTTCAGCTAGCAAGCGATAAGCACATGTTTCAGGTAGCCATACAAACTCATCAATACGCTCACGAGTTAATTTAAGACACTCTTCACCAGACTCAAATCGATTAGCATAATCTTTACATGAACACGTTTGATTATCGAGCAGACTACACGCGACATTAGTGTAATAAATATCATCGGTATCATCATCAATTAACTTATGTAGACAACATTTACCGCAGCCATCACAAAGTGATTCCCACTCTTGATCTGTCATTGTCGCTAAGTCTTTCTGTTGCCAAAAATGGGTCATGATACTTACACCAGTATTGTTATTTGTGTCGTTCAATACGCCACAATAATGAATGAGCTTATCAAAAAATAAAGCAGGCGGTTTTTATAGCGATCAATACGGTAAACTGCAAATTAAAAATACCTATTAATCACCAATACAGACAGAAATAATAGCTATTATCATTTAGAGTAGGAATAAATTACCGATATGTAAATAATCGAGATCGATAAAATCATCAAGTTATTTGGCTTTTTGGAGTAACAATGGTAATTTGCGCAACCAATGTGTAAAGCAGAAAGAGAAAAATATGATGGAATGTCGTTTAGGTTGTGGAGCTACCCTTAAATTTACCAGTTAGAAATTTCACCCTTGATTTACAACTTAGAAATCAAAGATAAATGATTAACCTCTCTGTTCATCCCACTCATTTTTAACTAACAACTACAACCTTCCATCATTAATAACTTATTTATTGCTCCAAGTTTGATTGTTTGCATCCCTCCAACCATACTCTTATTTACACTTACCTAAACAACCACTTAATACTACACCTTTATTGTATGAAATTGATTAACTCAAAGATTATCACTGAAGGAATTAATAATGCTGTTGGAAATTATCTACACACAGTTAAGAGTTGGTGAGATAGAGACAATCTTCCACCCTTCTAATGGAGCTGTAGAGTTCAAATCGCCATATAGAACAATTAAGGTACCTGTATTGGTTGGTCCTGTTAAAAATGACCTCGCAGACCTCATCCACATTTATTTAATCGGTAAAGCAAGCAATGGCGCAAAGGATCTTTCATCAACAGCAAAAGCTTTCAAAACTTGGTGTCTTTGGCTAAATGAACATGATATCGAACCATTCAAGCCATGTTTTGAAAAACAGAGAACCCCAACCTATGGATTTCGCTACGAATTAATGACTCGAATCCAAAATCAAGAAATAGCCGCCTCTACTGCTAGTCAATACATAAACACAATCAAAAGCTTTTATGAGTTTTTAGAAGCAAAGAAATACGTGAAACCCGGTGTATTTTTTCAGCATGAGGTCTGTATTATTGATGGTAAAAGACCTATTCAATCAACAGATTTAAGACTCAAAACACCACGAAAACACAGCTCTTCATTGAACCCTCTTGATCTTACAGAGCAAATTAATATTCAAATCGCATCAGCTAAAGCGATTAGTATTGAATATCAATTAATTTTAAAACTAATGCTTAATTGTGGTTTAAGAATAAAGGAAGCCGTGACAATAAACACGATGCTATTCAATGAAGAAACATTGCTCAATTCAGAAGGAGCCTTAATCAAGGGATTAGTAATATCACCTAATACAGGTGTAGCTACTAAATTCGGAATAAAACGAGAATTATTCATTACTTCAAGCCTCTACGAGCAGATTTTAGATTACATAGATACTGATACCTATAAAAAAAGACAAAAAATTCTATATAGCGTACACAGTAATGAATTTAAAAATATTGACAAAGGATATGCGCCTATCTTCATCACCCAGGCAGGTAACCCATTTAAACCTGAAACCTTTTACGGTGGTTGGACAAAAATAAAGAAGCAGTACCAAAAAGAACATGATCATTCATTCCCACATCATCCTCATGATTGTCGAGCAACCTTTGGCACCAATTTTCTAAATTCAGCACTAAAAGTAACTAACGGCGATCATTCTGTAGCACTAAGACAAACTAAAGACGTATTAGGCCATGCTAATGTAAGCACAACTTTAAAATACATTCGATATCTAGAACGGAAATCAATCAATCAAGCCGTAGCTGAGGTAATGGATCAGCTAGTAATAGAAGCATTTAAGGATGACTTATGAATAGGTACTGGCAATCTGATTTCATGGTTCCCTACAAAGACACTGGAACTATTAACATACAATACCTAGACTTAAATCCTTATGCAATCAAGGGGTATATTGCATATGTTGGCAAAACGCTTCCACGAAGATCAAAAGAAGACTATTACAACCAATATGCAGGGACACATATTGATAGAGAACTACTTATTCTTGCCACATCTATTAGAGATTATTTAACTACTTACGCTATTGGTGGAAGACTTACAATAGCTAGAAGTCTTCACTTTTTTTTATGGTTTCAAGCAACTAATCATTTCGAAATAGGCTCAGATGATGGCGTTGCAGAATATTGTAATATTCTGCATTCAGAGATTAGAAAAAAATCAAAATCTGTTTGTACCGTTATGGGGCTACTATCAACGGTTAATTGTTTCTTAAGATTTTGTGGAAAACTTGAAAGACCTATAAATCATTCTTTTGGCCCTAAAAAAAGCGCTTTAAATTCCTCATCTCAACCTCTAAGAAAATCTGAATTAATATTAACCATTCAATTATTATTGAAAACGTATAATGGATTACGTAACCACATAGAAGAACAAATAAATTTAGCTGAATGTAGTAATAACTCTACCCACATTTTAGCACCAATGGAAAAAATTTGGCTACATGGAAGGATATCGATCAGGATCAAAAAACAAAAGATAAACTACAAATTTATCACTTGTCGTTTAATTCGAGATTTTATGTGGGTATCTTATTATCTCTTCATTTTTTACACATGGGGCAATAAAGAACAAGTTCTCAATCTTAAGCCTTCTGAAATTACCTTTGATGAAGATAGTAACACTGATTCAAATTTTAAATTTAAAGGGCGAGCTTTCACTTTTGTTAGACTTGGGATTGGAAAAAGTTTAATTGACAGTGATAGAGCAGGTTATAAATGGCTACAGAACTTTATCAATCTTCGAACTAAGTTAGTCAAGGTTTATCAAAAAAAGAACTACACATTCGAGACGAACAAGCTCTTCTTTAATATCAACAAAGAGAAAAAAATCACTCCATTAATCATTAAAACATCATTATTTAGAAATGGCTTACTCTTTAGAGAACTAGTAGAACAAGGCTATAAAGTTCCAGAGTTTAACGGTCCTAAATTACGTAAAAGTGCAGAGCAATACGCAGATAGTATACTTAAGAATCCATTAATTATAACGGAAAAAGCACAACATACTTGGGGGACCTATCAGAAAAACTATGCCAAAGGTAATAAATTTGAGGCGTTAGCTAATGTATCAAAAATGCTAAATACCTTGATTGATGGTGGTGTTTCCTCTATGACATTCTCGAATCGTCAACAAGCTGCAAAAAATTTAAATATTACCCTAGTAAAAGACATCACTAACGACACACCATTACTTCCTAATGGATTTGGCTGTAAAAGATCTGCCCCCACAACACAAGAAGAAATTATATATATTCGTCAACAAAATAGCTTTGGTAGAAAGCCAAAAGCCTGTGCCGATTTACTATCTTGTGTTACATGCGATAAATGTGCTGTTATTGAGAATGAACAAGCTATCTATAAACTAATTTCATTTAGAGAAATGATAACTCTAAATAAAGTTACTTATATCGGTTCTAAAGTTGCTGTAGAAAAATATAATGAACTAATTAAAAAATTAGATTTAAGACTCGCTTTAGTTGACCCAAAAATAGTTGCTAGAGCAAATAAAAAAATGATTAATGAAGGTATTTCATCCATATGGATAATTTAGCTAAAATAAATATTAATAACGCATTATATAAATTTGGTGGATACAAAACAACACACCAAAAAGACTATCATAAGCTTCCATCTGAACAACTTCTTTATGATGCACTAAATCAAAATAAGATAACTTTGATAGATAATCTAATAATAATTCCATCAAGTAATATTAAAGAATCGATTTTGTTCAGCGCTGATTATTGGTCAAATAAAATGATTACCTACAGTGGCGAAACAGTTAGAGCAGTAAATTTTAAAGGGCTTAACGACCAACTTAAATTTGAGGTAAAAATACTGGGTGTATGCATACTATGGTTATTCAACAAAAACAGTAAGTTACCAAGCTTAATTCGTAATATAGAGAATATAGTAAAAATTGCTCGCACATGCCAATCATTGGGAATTAAATCGATTTATGATCTAAATAGAGCTCCAATATTAGAAAAATTCAGAGCTGAATTTGAAAAATCAGATATTAGATCAGCCGCAACAATACGTAACTATTATATGTCACTAAATAGTGCGACTAATATTAATCACACAAAGCTGGCTGAGCTTGGTTTTGAATTAAGGATTGGTCTTAGTGACCTTTTACCTGAACGAAAATCTAACCAAGTTTACTGCATGCCATTTGATATATTGGCAAGTATATGGAAATCATTTATGGATTATTTTGATAATATTTCTATAGATATAAATTCTCTTCGAAGAATAGCATTAATCAACAAGGAATTTATAAACAAATCAAATATTAAAATATTAATTCGACATTCAAAAACAAATAGAATCTGTGAGAAATTCGAGTCTTATTGTATATTTCACGAATCAGATCTTGAATATATTTATAACCTAGGGGCACCTTTTCGTGACAATATCATAGTAAAACGTTCAGATAAAGATATAGAACATTTACGTCAAAGAGATAACTTTATCAATTCAGAGAACAAGCAAGTAAATATCATTCGAGAATATGCAAAATATAGAATTAATAAGCTCGAATGGACAAATTATTATAACACCATTGTAATTACTGCTCGTGCAGCTATTCAATCAATGACTGGAATGCGTATATCTGAGGCCAAAACTATTACGTTTGGTTCATTAATTGAAGAAGATAACTATGTAGGTGTTAAAGCTATTCTATCTAAATTTGCAAGCGAAAATGGTGAAGATCAGGACTGGGCAGCAGCCCCTTACATTGTAAAAATATTTAACAAGATAACAATGATTGCAGAAGCTTTCTTTGATATACCAAAAGAGGAATTAAATAATTATCCTATTTGCTTAAATGCAAAAAAATTTGCCGCTTCAGGTAAACTAGAAATAATGCTTCATCAAAGGCAATCAGAATTCTTTGCTAATTGGTCAAAGACTCATAATATTTTAATTAGTAAAGAAAATTTAAAGGACTTTTATAGTCTGAATCCAAATATCGAAAATCCCAAAGCGATAGAATCAGAAATATTTGAAGACGCGTTTTGGCCAATCAAAACACACCAATTCAGACGTAGTATTGCAGTTCATTCAAGACGTCTTGGATTGATAGAAATGAGTGATCTAAGCTGGCAATACAAACACCTAACTCGGACAATGACAGAATGGTACGGGATAGGAGGAATTGAGAACTCTATTCATAATAAGGCAATACCTGAAGCAATGGCTAAGGAGCTTGCAGAAATAGATATAAAGATTGCCGCGACTAATGCTATCAAGTTTCAAGAAGGTTCCAACTTATACGGTAAAGGCGGTCAATTGCTAGCGTCTCAGAAAGGTAAACACGACTTAGAGAAAGTCTACCCTTCACTTAAAAAAGCAATAACAATGGCAAGACGCAATAAATCTAAGCTAATGTCCTTAGGTAATGGTTTATTTTGCTTAAATGGTCAAAATTGTAGTATGGCAACAATAGTACAATCAGCTAAATGTAACCCTAATTGTGAGAACTTGGTTGCTGATAAAGACTCAATTCCTATTTGGATAAAACGGTATAACCACTATAAACAACAATTAAATACTGCCTTAGATAGCAAACAATCAGACGCAACTTGCGACTATTTCAGATTAGAAATGGATTATTATAAAGATGCCCTTGAATATTATGGAGTTATATTATGATCTCTAGAATTGAAAAAACTGTTTTATTAGTCGAAAAGGCATTAAAAGAGTTAATTGCAGAGGGTAGGAAAGTTAACCAATACGCCATAGAAAAACGGGCAGGCCTGTCCAACGGCGCCTTAAATTATAATACTAAGGCTTACCATAAGTTGAAAGATAAAATTCGCATAATCAAAGAGGAAGCAGAACCAAAAAAAAAGAATGCTCGTCAAACTGCTTTTGATAAAGAAAATCTAGCAAACGCACTACGGCTCAAAGAAAAATACTATAAACAAAAAAATCTTTATCGTGAAAAATTAAGATATTCTGAAGCCAGACGCCTAGAGCTTCAGTTCCAACTCTTTCACATACAACAATATATTATGCACTTAGAAGAAAAAGGATACACTGAACTAAATGTGGTTAGCTTTAACATAAATAAGGAAAAAAAAATAACTTATAAAACAAACAGAACATTCAGTTCATATCAAAGAACATAGCCTAACAATGACAGACGTATTATAATGTTCGGTCTTAATTAATATTCGTATAAATCATAAATGAATAGAGTCGTTAAAAATGGCTAATGCTAAAATAAATATTACAGACTGGTCTCCATGCATATCTGTCAGCTATAAAAAAGGCTGTGGTGCCTGTTGTATTGCACCATCAATTACATCATCAATTCCAGGTATGCCAAATGGCAAACCAGCAGGTGTTCGTTGTATTCAGCTAAATGATAACAATTTATGTAAACTATTCGGCTTACCTGAACGCCCCGAGGTTTGCCATAAGTTTACAAATGATGATTGGATTTGTGGTTCAGGGCCTGATCTTGCCTTGAAAACCTTAACTGAATTAGAAGCTCTTACATAATAAGCACCTAAATATATTAATCTCCCTTATCTAATCTTCATGTTTTTTCAATTTAAGCAGAATCTCTATTCTTGGGTAAAAGATCCCTTACATCACACTCAAGCGCATCTGCAAGCTGATAAGCTTTTTCTAGTGTGATGTTTACCTCTCCACGCTCAATTCTTCCAATATAACTTCTGTCTATATCTGCTTGTAGAGCTAATTGATCTTGAGCAACTCTTTTTTCTTTACGTTTCCCGCGCAAATTAGCACCAAACCGTTTTGCTAAGTCTTTCATTTTAAAAAGCTCTTAAAATCAAAGACTATCTCCTCTTGATGCATTTATTACCACGGACTATAATCCGCAAAAGTTCAGAGAAATTAGATACAAAATGAATTCAAAAGTAAAAATTAATCAAGACATCTTTAATGCATTGGAACAAATCGATTTTGATACATTCAGTGTTATTAAAATAAGAGACATAATTCAAACATCATCTAATCAATATAAAAACAACAACGTAGCTAGACTCTTCGTTGCACGAAAACTTGAGTACCTTGAAACCATAGGGGCATTAAAAAGCTCAGGTTCAGGAAGATCCAAACGCTATTTAAAAACACAAAATTTCTACACCATAAATTTCGAGAAAGTAAAAAAACGCGAACATCAACAATGTAGCCCTAATATATTGAAAGAAGAATCTTCATTAACAGCACAACAACTTGAAAAAGAAAGAAAAGATATTGAAACAGAATTAACTGTCATACTAGTAGAATTAGATGAATATAAGCGGTTAATGAACCGTTCAAAAACACTACAGACAATACTTCAACCGACTTATAAAAATACAACACAAAAATCTGCAACTTTAATGGCACAATTGAATGTTTGGACAAACGCGATATCGCTTTTAAAAAAACATGAGAGGGTTTCATGTTAAGAGCATGGCAAGAGACTTGTATATCTAAAGCGCTCTCAAATTACAGATTAGGAAAAAAACACTTTCTTGCACAAGCTACACCTGGTGCAGGAAAAACATTGATGGCAGCTCATTTAGCAAAGCAGCTATTAAAACGATCTAAAATCGACTTTGTTGTTTGCATTTCACCATCCAAAATCACTTCATCCAATATCCAAAATACCTTCGAGAAAGTTTTAAGTTGCCCAGTCGATGGAAGTTTTGGATCGCTCGGTCAATCAATTACCTACCAATCACTAACACATTTAAATGAGAATTTTTGGGCAAAATTGGCAAAGTATAAAGTCCTTTGTGTGTTCGACGAGATTCACCATTGTGGTGGGGATAACGAACATAACAGTAATAGTTGGGGATATCAGCTTCTTTACAATGTACAGCAAGTATCTACTTATACGCTTGCTCTAACTGGTACTCCTTGGCGCTCGGATAACACACCTATCGCTCTAGTCTCCTATTCTAATCCTAAAGGAAAAATAATATGTGACTATCAGTACACTTTATATCAAGCAGTTAAAGATCGCGTATGTCGTAGCCCCAAAATAACTTTAGTTGACTGTAAGCAATCAACATTAAATGTAGAAGGAAAAAAAGAAGTCTATCCTTCTATTCATAGACTTATCAAAGATGGAGAAGTCAGTTATTCCGCTATATTAGAGAATAAAAAGGCCATTCATCACCTATTACAACAAGCCATCGAAAAACTAGAAAACATTCGAAATATAAATCCTAGCGCGGGAGGTCTCATTGTTGCCTCGTCTGTTAATCATGCACGTTTATTAGCGAAAATACTCGAAGTTGAATTTAAACAGACTACTTCTATTGTTACTTATCAAGATAATTTTGCTCAAAACCGAATAGATAAATTTAAGAAGAGTAATACACAATGGATAGTAAGTGTCGGTATGATTAGTGAGGGGGCGGATATTCCACGACTACAAGTATGTTGCCATCTAACCAATATAAAAACCGAATTATATTTTCGTCAAGTATTAGGTCGAATTCTACGAACAACCAAAGATAAAAACCAAGAAGCTTGGCTCTATACATTTGCCGAGCCTAATTTAATAAAGTTTTCAGAAGAAATAGAAAATGATATACCAGATAGTTGCATGCATTTAAAAGATACCACAGAAATACTTATACCCCACAGCAATAATAAAACAACTTTATCATCAAATGTAATAACTAATGGCAAGACTACATCTTCACAGAGTGAGTTCTTATGGCAAAACGAAACAAAAATAAACAGCACAGCTAAATTAATAGAATCGTACCACCAAGATTTGGTTTTAAGCCAATTTAAACAAAGAGTTATTGAGGCCTTTCGCTATTCGTAACTTAACATTAACAATTGGAATTTAATTTTAAAGTTTTTACGAACAATAATCCTTTAATAATTAAGGATATGTGTTTCAAGACTAACTCATATCCTTATATGTTTCTGTTATTTCTTTAACGTAAGATTATTACGTTTGCACCAACTTTAGACTTGATATTTTTCACAAGTTCATTATGTTCCCTATTTGTTTTACGCAAAACAAACTTTTTCTTTTCGAAAGCAACAAGCTTTTTATCCCTTCTAGAGAACATAGAGATAACACCTACAAATGTAATATTAACTCCATTTAGATGACCATCATTTAAATAAAAAGCAGTATGCCAACAATTATTTAAGCAATTTATTTGATTATGATTTATATAATCAATATCAGGAGATTTATCGATGAAGTGTACCAATATTGGAAAACCAATTCCTTGAAGCCTAATAGTTGAACTAAGAATACTACTGACACTCGCAAAAGCATCCTTTGTATAGCAAACTAAATTTGAAATTTGAGCAAGATTAGTTAGCTTGAAAGCTAACAAATATTGATTTTCTCCATGTTTCGTCTTAGAAACATTAAACGCTCTCTTTGCTGAAGAAAGATCTCTGACTACATCATGATTAAATAACTCAAAAGATGGAAAAAAATTAACTTGACCTTTAGCATCTAAACCATAAATTTTGCAATCATTTTCTTTTCCGATAGATAAAATAGACTTTAACGCACTTTCATTAGTCCAATGGTAAAGATAAAGTTCATTATTTGTTGCGGATGCAATATAAGTATTTGTGCCTATTATATTTGTAAGACTGTACATTTTATCCCTTTTTACATTGCAAAAATTGCACTTAATCGAATTGTAATACATGACCTTCATCAATGAAGTCGGTGAAAATGGAATATCATTCTAATTATTTTAGCCATAACAAAGAACTAGCTTAATATTTAAGATAATTATGTAGATAAGCGCTTGGTAATTTTTACGTAAAGATATTCTTGCTTTCTCAAAGAAAGTCCATTACACCGCTCAATCAAATAGTATCCTAAACCAGTCAACCTTGGCCTTTACCGATGTTCACAAATACAAAATAGCTTAGTCGTAACAACTTCTATAAAAAATGGTCTAGATAACACCTAGACCACTAAGAATAAACGTAAGACCTGACTTCATGAGTTCAATTACTATACAAACTAAAGATTACTTATCTCTGCAAAAGCAATACTATTTCTATCTAATTTAGATAACAATCCCATAGTATCAATTAACACAACAGTATTTTCATCAGTAAACTTGATAAAATCTTTATAGAATTTACATAATTCGGCAGCCACAGAGCGACTAAGACCATGATTTTGTAAAGCAATCTCAAACTTATCGTTTGTTCCAAGTTCTAGATAAGTCGAAAGATTAATACCAGAGTTCTCACCTCCTAACGCATTAACAAGATGCTGATAGTAGTGATTAACATATAACTCTAATGTATAACCAATATCATGTTCAATTGAAGCTATTACACCATTGATTATAGCGTTAACATGAGCTTTATTAGAGCTATCAAATTCTTCTGAAGGACTATTACGATTAACTTTTACTGTTAAACTATTCTCTAAAGAATTAGTAATAATTTCTTTCAAAGTAAAACCGTGGATCCATTGTTGCATAATACGATAAAGTCGATTAATTTGAGGCTTTGAGAACTTCAAATTATATACACTACATATCCTCTCAAGTAATGGATATGTATCTTTACCATTTAATGAACCTAGGATTAGTGGGTTCTCTTTTATATCAGATAGTACGTTGATATGACGCTCAATAGATATATTATGTCCAATAGAGAAAAGATTACGTGGTACTTCATTAATACCACTATTATTAAACTTTTCTTCTAAAGCTTTCATTAACCTACGATGAAACTTCTTGGGTACTAGATTAATTAGACTCGATGGATGAGGTTTACCTCTATACTCCATATAGTCAGATAGAACCATATTTGCAATCTGCTCCATTATACGCTCTTGCTTTTGCTCATTTAACGCCCCATCTTTAAGCACATTAATGATTTTTTGACCACGCTCAAGACGTTTTAGAGCCGATGTGTCGGCTTTTACCTCATTCTTTTTATCAACAAGATCAACGATGTTTCCCCAACTATCTTCGTTATCTTGAACACAAAAAATATTACCATCTAGTTCTTTCGTATATCTCCCAGCACGCCCAGCAAGATTCCAAAAATCTAGCTTATTTTTGTTAGTAATCTTTCCTTTAGTTTTAAAAGACCTCAAAAACAAATTACCTGTTGGTAAGTTAACGCCTTCAAGCAAGGTCGACGTACAAAACAAGTAAGATATATCTCTAGATTGATATAATGATTCAATAATACCTCTTACACTTTTAGGCAGGTCTGCATTATGGAATGCTACCCCCTTAAGCAATATATCTGAAAGGAAATAGTCTTTATGAATTAGCTCCTTTATGTTTTTTGATGCTGCGACTAGTTTTTCGTTACTCAAACTAGGTAAGCGCTCAGCAAATAATACTGCATCGTTTACCGAACCTGACTTTGAAGAGCAGTATATAAGTGACGAACTAGAAGATGATGTAATACTTCTTATAAAGCTAAACATATCTTGAGAGTCCAACTCTCGAGTATATGTACAGAACTCTTTACTTACTTCATTATAAAACTGACTGGTATTATTAATTAAATCTACGAAGAATAAATTTTGGGTTACTGGACCTTCAATCGCTTCAATTGAATTTTTACCATTAAAACCGAAAGACTCTAAGAAAATAGAAGGATTACTTATTACTGGAGAGCTAAAGATAACCTTACAATTTTTAAACCTATTAGTTGCTTCCTGAATAACCTTAAAAGATGTTACTGACCGCTCATCATCATCACCTAGTTTATGGGCCTCATCCACAATTAATACATCTATATTTAGTTCTATTTCACTATAAACTAAATTATTAAACCGCTCGGGAGTTAATATCAATATATTTATTTTATCATTTTGATAAGATTGTGCATTTTTCGATATATTTATACTAATCCAACCATTGTCTTTTGCTTTTTTTCTAATTTCCCTCATATATTCTTCAATAAGAACTTTAGTAGGTACTAATACGACAACGTTCTTACCATCATTAATACAACTAAATATGTAGTTTCTAATTATGAATGACTTACCAAATGATGTTGGACCTGAGAAACTAAAGCTATCCAAACTATTTAGACTCTTAAAAACTTTGTATTGTGAATCTGTTAATATTTCATTACCATAAGGTAATTTCTGACGATCTTTTTTAAGTATATTCCCAACCTCAACTTCATAGGGTAAAGGAAATTCTTTTTCACTAAATCTAGACTCTGAGATAAATAAACCAAGTTTAGTAAAAATAGAACGAGCTATACTACCTAAGTCAGTGTTTTTTTCAGACACACCTAAGAGTTTAACAATAATACGATATGCTAGAACTCTATATTCAGCTTTATCTGATAAACTAAAAATATCCGCATATCGACACAAATGGTCAGTATCTTTTGATACAATTAATGAGTCGATATTAATCTTACTATTTGCATAAGCAATAGATAATTTTTCGTATAGCTGAATAAAATGAGGACTTTTTATAGCGTCTGAAGTTAATTTGTCAATCAAGTTTATACTATGACTCATATATCAACCATTATTACCCTGATTTATTTTGGCATACATCAATTTCTTCAACTCTCCAGTCTCATTGATTGGAATTAGGTAAAGATAACAAGTTTTTCCCATGAAGAAATTATCATTGAATATAGATGAAATTTTTTCATACTTATCATTTAAGTGTTCTATGATTCTATCTTTAACAGCACATCTTTTATTATTCAAGACCCTCTCTCGGTATATACTTGGATCAATATCCACTATATAAGTGCTTAATAAACCAAAATTATATTCAATATGAGTATCATTATCAGGAAGGACTAACTTCGAAATCAGGTCAGCATACTTCACTGATAAAGATTGACTAACAAATTGTTGATCAAGCAACAGAGAACTTCCACTTATTTTGTTATTAGCCTCTTTTATAGAATTAACACAATTACTAATTGCTTCAATAAGCTCAGTATCACTAAAAAACTTAGTCATGATAAATTCGAATTGCTCTGGGAAAAACTCTCTCACATGTATTGAACTGAAATCATCTTGTTTGGTTGATTTATACAGCGTTGGAGCAGACAAGTCTGATTCAATCAAATTTTGTAATAAAGCTGGTTTACTATATTTGTCAGTTGGTTCAGATAGGAATGTACTGAAAGCTTGGAATACTTTCATATCATTGCCTTTCGCTAGCTCTACTTCTCTAGGCGAGAATACACTACGAGTCATATTACTAGTAAGAAGATCTACCACTTTTGATAAATCAAACTTATTTGAGTCTGTAAAAGGTAATGAATATACTTTTAATTTATTTTCATTCTCAAGTTCCTGCTCATAATAAAACTCAAAACAATCCTCAATGAAAGTATTGTTAATATCATGAGACAATAAACTGAAGTCACTATTAATTATCACTGAAGATTTAAGTGATAATTCATGAAGTAATTCACGAGTTATTATCTCTGCACCAATATCATTATTTGATTCATTATCAGTAAGTATAGAATGAATAAGTGGTCTACCTTTTTCATCTATTGAAAAAACTGGAGTCCCAGAGTACCCAGGTATGACCTTACTCTTAGGAAGGAACTCTGTAAAAGTAGGGCTTTTCAGATTGTAAAGTGCATATGACTCTTCTTTTATTCGTTTACTATCTAAGATCAAACTATCTTTATTATATTTCCAAATATAATATTCATTAGCATCAGAAAATGAGCATTTTAATAAATCTAAATCAGTTCTTTCAGACTCTAGTTCTAAGATAGCAACATCTGATTTATCTGATAAAAAATAATTACAAATATCTATTAGATTATTATCACCGAATTTAATTTTAACTTGAGAAATATTTACATATAATTGACAAGTCCGACAAGCATTATTCCCTTCAGATATATAGAGACAGCTAGGTTTATCCTCACAAATACTATGCTTTGAAGTTATAACATATTTACTCTTCCCACAAACGCTCTTAAATGCATAACCACTACTATCTAGAAGCCCAACTTTTACAGTAACAATATTATTTTGATAATTCATATTTAAACTCTAATATATCGTTAGTTGGATAATGACACCTACTAGAAAATGATTTTGTGAAGTTACGTATTAACTCACTATCCGATGTGAAATGTATAAATGAGTCTGGAAATCTTTTCGTTAACCTAGCAATGGTTTTCATTGAAGGGTGACCATAACTATTATCACCATCACTACAAACCACAAAGTTTTTACAATTAATCAAGTTAAAAAATTCTGGGCTATTATTATGTTCACTAGCGTGGTGAGAAAGTTTTACAAAATCAAAATATTGAGGTTGCTCTTTAGAAGCTAAATAAGCCTCAACTATATCCATATGACAATCACCAAGAAATAATAAACGAGACTCTCCATACTCTAATATAAATGCTAAAGAAGACCCATTTGGTTCCCTCTTGTCAGCATCGAATTTATCCTCTACCTCTATAGCTGTCAGTGCTTGTTCTAGAGAAGTATAAACAGTAGCATTCTTAGATGATTTTTTAGCAAGACGTACTTCTTCTTTTTTCTCTGCTAATTTCTTTTCTTTAATAGCCCACCTTTTCAACATACTCATTTTAATATCATTTGGGGAAATAAATCGTAGGGTGATATCTCCCAATTCAAGAACACTTGAACTACCGGCCTCAACCACGATACTCTCTATGGGAATATTTGTATCCTTTACCATCTTGTATAAGTTTAAATCTTGTCTATATGATGCCTTGCTAGAATTAACTAATTGCTCATCTTCTAATTCAGCGACACTGTTAAAAATTATTTTATTTATTGAAATAATGTCGTTTTTAATTAGTCCCTCAAAACCACCAATATGATCATCATCGTTATGCGTGAGAATAGCTAAATCAACTTCATTATTATTATTCAAGGTTTGAAATAATACTCTCGTAACAGTTGCTCTACCAACACCTTGACTTGGACCAGAGTCTACTAATATTTTCTTATCCGTCTCCAAATCAGTAATGAGAATACAATCACCGATACCTGCATTTATAAATTGGACTTTTAATTGGGACATATAACTAAACCAGAACTCTAAAAAAAACAGATAATTTTAACATTATATGCATAAGTACGCACTTGAATTAATAGAGTCAACTCGAAAATGTTAGGCTAATCACTTTTAATTTATTTCGACAATAATCTAACAATTAATAATTTAAGCCTTACTTTTTATTAACTACTAGTTTTATCTTTCAAAGATTATCAGATTACACCAAATAGAATACCTAGACATGAAGTGGTCAAGTAAAATTGGCCACTGATTTGTATTCATTATTAAATCGGCGTTCTGATTCATTAGGCGTCAAGCCACCGTTATATTGATGGGGCCTGACTTGGTTGTAATATCGGATAATGTATTTAGTGATCGCCACTTTAGCTTCATTCGATGAGCGATAACCCGCCGTTGGCATCCATTCTGTTTTAAAACTTCTAAAAAAGCGTTCCATTGGGGCGTTATCCCAACAATTTCCACGTCGACTCATACTTTGTGTAATTTGATACCGCCAAAGTAATCGGCGAAATTGTTTACTTGTATAATGACAGCCTTGATCGGAATGAAACATGACACCTTTAGGTGCCCCTCGAACTTCATAAGCCATCGAAAGGGCTTTACCTATTAGATCTGTATTGGGTGAGCCTGACGTTGCCCAGCCAATGACCTTACGAGAAAATAAATCAATCACAATAGCAAGGTACAACCAACGTTGTCCTGACCAAATATATGTCACATCGCCACACCAAACTTGATTAGGCTCAGTAACTGCAAACTGGCGATCTAATGTATTAGGGATATTTAGATGTGCATTTTCTGCTTTTTTATAACGATGCTTCTTAACCTGGCAACTAACTAACCCTAATTTTTTCATGACGTTAGTGGCTTTATATCGACTTAACGGCACGCCTTTAGTTGTAACGATACCTGCAATCGTTCTGGCTCCTGCAGAGCCACCACTAGCACGATGTGCAGCCTTCACTTCACTAGATAATAGCACTTGCTCTTTTGACTGCGTTTTGGGCCGTTTAGCCCAATATTTATAGCTACTGCGATGAATGTCAAAGACATTGCAGAGGATAGATACAGGATAATAAGCTTTTAATTCATCAACTAAAATGAAGTTTTGAATGAGTCCGAGGCCAAAAGAGCGGTTGCTTTTTTTAGTATTTCTTTCTCCATTTCAATCCGTTTAATCTTCTTTTCTAATTCACGAATTTTAAGCTGGTCAGGTGTCATTGGTGTTGCTTTGGGTGTAATCCCACCACGTTCATCTTTAAGCTGTCGAACCCACTTATCCATTGTTGATTTACCGACATTCATTGCTTCAGCGGCTTCTTTTACCGAGTAGCCTTGGTCTAAAACGAGTTGTGCAGATTCTAATCGAAATTCGGGTGTAAAATTAGGACGTATTCTTTTAGTCATTGTGTCACCTATTAAATTATGAGGTGATGATATCACCTCTAACTAGGTGGCCAAATTAACTATGCTACTTCAACAGGAAACACTTTGGGGAAATAGTTACTTAACACGTCATGGGAGAAATATAATTCAAGATGATAATGATTTAGTGGGAAATTTCGTATTTCACGGAATAATTATCAATTGATAAGAAAAAAATAAGCTTTTAGATTGTAAAGTTAGAAAAACACAACAGCATTTACTAAAAAAATCTATAAATTTTTATCAGAATGGTTTTTTTAGAAAAACAAAAATAACACTTACAAACACAAGCACTTAGCATTCATTTCTAAATATTAGAAATAGGGTATTCATTATGCTGTATTGCTCCGAGTATATCATCTTCAATTCCAGGAATGCTGAATGGTAAACCTGCGGGGGTACGTTGCGTGCAGTTAAATGAAAACAATTTATGCAAACTCTTTGGTCACCCAGAACGCCCAGCGGTGTGTCATAATTTTAAAGCTTGCTCTGATATTTGTGGTAATACCAACGAGCAAGCCTTAACAATTATTACCGAGCTTGAGCAAATAACCGAGTGATTATTGCTGTTTGCTTACTGAAGAATAATGCTATTCTTTGGCCGCGCCAGTCAGAATACGTAATGCATTTTTAGCATTTTCTACCACTTGATGGCCAGAATATGTCAAATATCCTCCATCCTCTTCAGTCACTAATCCTTTCGCATACAAACGTTGCGCTGCAGAGATAACAGTAGGACTTGCATCGCTATGAACCTTAATACCTTCCATATTGCTGTGCATAGGGAATTTTACCAGCAGATTCATTTCATCAACGATATCGGGAGTGTACAGCATAGTCACCTCTTAATATGGAAAATCCCAGTGGGATAAATAATCTATTATTAATATTAGCGTTTGTTGGTAAGAAAACTAGGTGCAGAGATCAATATCTGAAGATCTTTCTCTACCAAGATGAGATCCACGTCAAAAAATTGAACATCTATCAGTCATTAAGTTTCAGCGTTGTATGAAAAACGACCTAAGCTATTGAGAGATATAAAAAAGCCGCTTCACAAAATCATCATAATATATGAAACAATTTGCTATTAGCGGCTTTTTGACTGTTCTTTGTCGCGATTATGCTTGAATACCAACAATTAACCATGGTGCATTAGGTTTGCGTAAATCACGCTCTAAATGCCATACATCATTAATATCTTCTTCTACACCTTCAACGCTATCTTTATAACGGCCACTGAACTTAATACTTAACTGAGCCATATTTGCATCATGATCAGCACGTACAAGTTCTGCATCAACGTACATCACTTCTGTATGTTGTTCTTCAGACAGCTTTGCACGCTCAGCAGTTAAATCCACTAATAAAGCGGGAGACACGTACTCACGAATTTTTTCTAATTCGTTATGATTCCATGCGCCTTGAATAATACGATAATGATCACGCGAACCATTTAGGAATGCATTCATATTAAAGTTTGGCGGTAAGTTAAACGGCACATCGCTATCTGTTGATTCAAAACCAGATGATTGTTGTTGTGCTGCACCTTGGCGGAATTGTTGCTGTTGTTGACGTTGCTGTTGAGGCTGACGAGGAGAATTTCCAGCATAAGACTCACGGTGCCCCATCGGTGTACCTTTATTCGCACGCATTGCTTTAAATAGTTTAAACAATACAAAAGCAATCACACCGATAATAAGAATATCCATAAACTGGATACCATCAAATGCGCCACCAAAGAAAGCGGCTAACAAACCACCAGCAAGAAGACCACCTAACAAACCACCCATTAGGCCTTTTTTCGCCGATGATGCTGCGGTTGGATTTTGTTTACGAATAGTGTCAGTCTGTTGTGGTTGCTGCTTACGAACCGGAGCGGTTTTAAAGCTTTTACCAAATGACTTACCACCACCGAATCTTTTTGCTTCTGCATGTGATGCTGTAAACGACACAGCCACAATAAGAGCAAATACGGTAAAAAAGCGTTTCATAATAATCGATATACCTTCGTCATTAACTCTAAGCATCGTAGCTATTCGCTACAAAATGTCAATTTAATCACTCATTAAAATTGTTACTAATGTTTAACATTGCTTGTGGTTATTTAAAACAACACACTAAACACATAATAATCAGATAATTGATATTCATGATATGGACATTACTTATGCGTGATTTTCATATAATTAAACATAAAGAAATTTACTATGCGTATTTATTCGCAATAAATTGACCTAATACAACCTAAAAGGTGAAATTTCCAATATCATGCCATATATTATCCGCAGTAAACGTTTATTATTATATACTGTTTTTTATCGCACCAATAAAAGTTAACAATATCTGTTCAACAATGTTACTTTTATTAATTATTATGATCTTTTCTCAATGGAGCTAACTATGCAAGAGAACAATACACATAGTAAATTTGTGGGTTATTTATTGTGGATTTTTGGTTTTACAGGCGCTCATCGTTTTTATTATGGTAAACCTGTAACTGGTACTATTTGGTTTTTAACACTCGGTTTGTTTGGTATAGGCTGGTTAATCGATTTATTTTTAATCCCATCAATGAATCGTGAATCGGAGTTACGTTTTGCAAGTGGTGAAATTGATTACAACATTGCATGGCTACTATTAACCTTCCTTGGCGTATTTGGTATCCACCGTATGTATATGGGTAAATGGCTAACTGGTATCCTTTATCTGTGCACGTTTGGTTTCTTTTTAATCGGTATTCTAGTCGATTTTTGGACGCTAAATGATCAAGTCTCACTAGAAAATACAAAAAAAAGCAATGCTTAATATTTAAATGCGGTGATTAGTATTATGTCATATATGCACAGCCTCTTAAGGCTCCATCTATGTTTCAATAATACTTACATTTAGGGATGTTTATATTTTCACAATAGTTCAAGGATGAGAATAATTAAAAAAGCAGCTTATCACTAAGCTAATTATAACAATTGCAAACATATTTTAAGAGTATAATTTCATGGCAAGAAGAAATGACCACACCCGCGAAGAATTAGTAAATATGACTCTTGAGCAAGTCAAAATCTTTCTCGATCAACATCCACACCATGAACTAAGTTTACGTAAAGTCGCGGCGATGATTGGCTATGTTCCAAGTACCTTAGTTAATGTATTTGGTAACTATAATCTACTACTCCTTCATGCTATCGCTCAAACACTTGACGAATTATTCCAACAAGCTGAACTGTGTGTTCGTGAGTCAACGTCTTCCCAAGAAGCACTACGTAACCTTGCTTTCTGTTATCTTGATTTTGCAACCGCACATCCTTACCGTTGGCAGTTAATTTTCCAACATACAATGAATGGCGAAGACTTACCTGAGTGGCAAACAGAACGTATTGATAATATGACAGGTATGCTTGAAATGTTAATTGGTCAAATTAATGATGAAATGACAGATAAAGAAGTGCTTGAAGCAAGTCGAGTTATCTGGGCTGGCGTACACGGCATTACTTTATTAACTGTAGATGATAAATTATTTACTTCAACGCCCGTTGATGGTAAAGCATTGATCAATAATTTATTAGATACCTACCTTAATTCATGGCATAAATAATTTAACGAGAACAGCAGAATGTCCCCTAAGCCTCAGTCAAACCTGTTAACTAAACGCCGGTTTTTACCATATTTTCTGACACAAGCTTTAGGGGCATTTAATGATAATGTTTATAAAAACATTCTACTGATTTTTATTGCTTATGCCTCAATACACACACTTCCACTTAATGCTGATCTATTAATTAATTTAGCTGCGGGATTATTTATTCTGCCATTTTTCTTATTTTCAGCCTCAGCCGGTATTCTCGCTGATATTTATGATAAAGCGAAAATAATGCAAATAGTCAAACTCGCAGAAGTGATTATTATGTGTTGTGCTGCTATTGCCTTTATCTACCAAAGTTATCTTTCACTGTTATTTTTACTGTTTTTGATGGGCACCCAATCAGCATTTTTTGGTCCAGCTAAATATGCGCTATTACCGCAACACCTTAAAAAAGATGAATTAATCTCAGGCAATGCATTAGTTGAAACAGGAACATTTCTGGCTATTTTACTTGGAACAATTATCGCCGGCGTTATCGCGAACAGTGATAATAGCCGCTACATTGCTGCCGTTAGTGTGATTATCTTTGCTATTTTAGGCTATATTACTTCACTGGCTATTCCACCTGCACCACCAAGCCAACCTCATATCAAATTTCATTGGCGTCCATGGCAACAAACGCGTCATACCATGAAAATGGCTCAGCAAGATAAAATCATATTTCAGTGTATTATAGGTATTAGTTGGTTTTGGTTCCTTGGTGCGTGCTACTTAACTCAGTTTCCTAATTTTGCTAAATCCAATTTAGGTGGCCAAGCCTCTTCTGTTTCTTTCTTACTGACCTTATTTTCAATCGGTATCGCTATTGGTTCGATGTTATGTGATCGGTTATCACAACATCGCATTGATCCAGGTATCGTTCCTATCGGCTGTTTTGGAATCAGTCTGTTTAGTTTTGGACTCTACGCCATGACGCCTAGTGTTATTCCTGTCAGTAACTCAATCTTAACGTTCGTTGCACAACCCTCACTATGGCCTGTTTTTATCTCACTATTATTGCTTGGGGTCGCTGGTGGTATTTTTATCGTGCCGTTATATACCTTGATGCAACAACGTGCCAAAGAAGATCAGCGCGCTCAAATTATTGCAGCTAATAATATTTGGAATGCGGTATTTATGGTTATCAGTGCCATTGCTGGCATTATTTGTTTATCGTTATTACAGCTGTCTATCCCTCAATTTTTCTTAGTATTATCAGGATTAAACGGATTAGTCTTAATATATATCTATTTTCAAGCCCCTGATTTTTTCTGGCGCTTCGTAGTATGGGTCGTTACTCATGCTATGTACCGTGTCCAGCATTACAATCTTAACAAACTTCCTCAGCAGGGAGGCACATTACTCGTTTGTAACCATGTTAGCTATATGGATGCTCTGCTATTAGCTGGCGCTTGTCCACGCCCTATTCGCTTCCTAATGGATAAGAAGATTTACAACCTGCCGATCGTCAACACTTTTTGTCGTGCTTGCAAAGCTATTCCAGTTGATTCTAATGATCGAAAATCAGTTCTAACTGCGTTTGATCAAGTTGCTGACTACTTAGAACAAGGGGATATTGTGTGTGTATTTCCGGAAGGTCATTTAACACAGGATGGCGAAATAGCCCCCTTTATGCGCGGTATTGATTTGATCATTAAGCGTTCAAGTGTTGCGGTGATTCCCGTGGCTTTACAAGGATTATGGGGCAGTTATTTTAGTCGTGAAGGCGGATATGCCTTACTTAAATTGCCTAAACGTTTTTGGTCAAAAGTCACCATTGTTGCTGGAGATTGTGTACCATCAGAAACGACCAACAGCCAATTATTACGTCAGCAAGTGATGGAGTTACGTGGTGATAAACGCTAATTATAACGCGACCATTCGCGTTCAAATAAAACTAATCCCAATAAAGTTATCTATATAAAAAGTTAAAAATAAAAAGACGAAGCTATTATACTTCGCCTTTGTATTTCTATACGTTTACTTTTAGGCTTGCGAAGCCAACCACTTGGCTAAATCTGAACGGGAAACCTTTACATCTTTGGCAAAGCATTCAGGTAATGGCAAATAACGAATCGGTCGTTTATGTGGTACTACATTTTGCGACATATATATCACTAACTGACCGATTAAATAACTATCGAGTGGTTGTGCCGTGGCTAATATCGCGACAGGTCTAGCGCCAAAATCATGATCGTCTACTGGCAATACGATAACGTGGTTAACCGCAGCGTGTTGTAATAACACCAGTTCAATGTCTTCAGGTTGTACATTTTCACCTCCAGAAATAAACATATTATCGGCACGACCTCGAATAAATAATTCATCATCATGCCACTCGCCTAAATCTTTGGTTGCAAACCAGCTATCATCGTCATCACAGCCCAATAACGAAAAAATCGTACGATTTCGGTAGTAACCTAGGCATAAGACTTTGCCACGTACCCAAATTTCACCATCACGTAAAATAAGCTCACGATTCGGTAAAACCATCCCGACACCCGTACTGCTATTGGCGCGTTTAGCGGTTATAGTTGATGCCATTTCTGTCATGCCATAACCACTCCAACATTCAATACCTGCTTGTTCTGCTGCTTTGGTTAAGCTGACAGGAATTGTAGCCCCACCTAATAATACCTGTTGTAGTTGGTGATGGCGTGAATATTCAGAATCAAGGAAGCGTTGCAATTGGGTTGGCACCAATGAAGCATGACTTACCCATTGTAATGCTTGCTGCTGTAATGCTGGTTCCACCAAGATGATACGAGCACCACGGTATAGCCATCGCCAAACAATCGCTAATCCTGAAATATGAAATAATGGCAACGACAATAGCCAGCTATCGTTAGCAGTAAAAGTCATTTGCTTTAATAACCCACTCGCACTCGCTAAGTGCGATTGCGGATGGTGAACAACAGCTTTAGGTGCCCCTATTGAGCCAGAGGTTAACGTTAATGACACCGGGCGATGTTCTTGCCACATTACAGGAATAATGCGCTCAGACGTTATCTCGGGGGTCAAAGATAACGTAGATCCGGGTAATAGCTCAGCCACATCCATATCTGGGCACCAAATATGATCACTACCAAGTGCCATCAGTTGATTATTTAACGCCTTAGATGGCAATTTAGGGTTCAGTCCAACATAACGAGCACCAACCCTAACAATGGCTAATAATAGCCATAACACATCGATACTATTTGGTGCAACCACCGCAACCAATTGATCACGCTTAACCCCTTGAGCCACAAGTCGTTGAGCATAAGTTTCAATATTGGCGGTAACTTCAATCCAATTCCATGTAACCGCGCCAGCATCTGCATCACCTAATGCAATCGCAATTTCGGTTGGTCGTTGCTCAGCCCAATATTGCCAAGGCCACATTTGAAATTCTTCGGTTATTTGTGCCATACAATGTCTAATTCAGATAAAGAAATCACTGGTAATTCACAACCAGGCCATGACTGCATTAATTGAGCTTGAAATAATTGCATAGTGTCTAAACCAGGGATCACATTGGGTGTTTGCCATTGTGCTAAACGTGCCAATTGATTTAACCCTAAACTTGATTCAAGACTAGAACTGATCACCGCGATCAATCCAACAACATGTGCTTGCTCGATCAATGCAATGCATCGTGCAAGAGAGCCAATTAAAGTAGGTTTAATAATAATCGCGGCTACGCCTGGTTCAGCTTTTACTTCAAATCCAGCATCACGTACTGTTTCATCCCAAGCAATATTGATTCCAGTTTGTTGAGCAAACGCTAAACTGTCACTCGGTAAACGGCAAGGCTCTTCTAAAAAGGCAATACTGCTACGGTGTTCAGGCTTAACATATTTCGCAAATTGTTGGGCTTTTAATGGTGTCCATTGACGGTTTGCATCAAGTCGTAATTTCATATCCGGAATCGCTTCAAGTAGCATATTCGCCACAATGCCATCACGCACGGCTTCATACATACCCACTTTAATCTTAGCCACTTTATCGCCTGGCGTCTGATTAAACCGTTCCACTAAATCATCAGGATCACCACAACATAAAGGTGCCACTAAATAATTACCCATAACCGGAAGTTCTGCGGCTAACTCAGCCATCGCACAACTAATGCCAAAAGCAACAGAAGGGAAGGCAGCATCTAAATCAAGTGCTTCACCGGCAACCCATTGTGAGAGTAATTGTTGTGCTTGCTCGCCCGCTTCTGTAGCAGTCTCAACACTAAACTCTGGTAATGGCGCAATTTCACCATAAGCTAATTGTTGATCTTGGCATAACTCAACCACCCAACCTTCACGTGTAACCAATCGTTGGTCTCGTAAAATAACTCCAGAATCCATTGGAAGTTGGTATTGAAATAACTTAGCGCTGCGCATTACATTTCCTTATATTTTACTAAAGCTGTATCTAACAAACACTCTAGCCAGAAAACAGAGTCTCTTATTTACTTTATAACCTTATTATTAACCAAGAAAGGCTAATAATGCCGTCGTAAAAGCAACAGGTTGTTCAATATGAATATTGTGACCCACATTATCAATGACTGTCACGGCTAAACCACAAGCCGCAGCTAAGTCTCGAAACTTAGTATCATGCTCACCACAAAGATAATGCACTGGAACAGAAAGCTGTTGTAATTGAGGTAATAATTGTGGCTGTTTAGCAAGCGAGGTCGCCAACATCATTTTAGCAATACCAGCACCTAAATTATCACTTCGTTTAGTAACCAAGGCTTGTCGCTGTGCTGTCGTCAATGATGTAAAAACGGACTGTTGATACCAATCTTGTAATATATCGATTAATGGTTGCTGAGCAAACCGTGCCGCCCAACGCTGATCATGTTGATAGCGAGGCTCTCGTTCAGCACTTGGTAATCCAAAATGCCCGCCTTCAAGCAACACTTTAATTAATCGAGGTCCATTCGAAGATACAGAAGGATCAGCGGCTAATGCACAAGCATGATACATGGCTAATCGCGCCCCCATCGAATACCCAATAAGCACGTAATCAGTAACACCTCGATGAGCTAAGGTTGTGTTCAGTGCGTGATAAATAGCATCAAATCCCCCGTCTAAAGCTGCGGCTGTCATATCAACATCAACAAACGCACTCAGCCCATGACCGGGTAAATCGATGGTCATACATTGTTGAGTCATGGCCAGTTGGCTAATTACATAGCGCCAATCATGACCATTACCCAATAAACCATGCAAAAAAACTAACGTCGGTTGATTGGGATCGGCTTTAGTACCAAAAGTCTCAGAATAAAGTAGCATGCTCAACCTCAGCAAATAATGCCTTTAACATTGCTCCAGCTTCACCCGCTGGCGTTTTAATTTCAACCAGGGTTGTACCTATATGTGATTGACCATTACGGATAGCTGTTTCAGCAGCATTCAATGAGGTTGGTGCGCAATACTGTAAACCGAACATCGCTGCCGCATGGCTAAACTCAAACCCATGAGGCATGCGATAAAAATCATCTTTTTGCTGATCAGGCACAGGCAACATATCAAAAATACCACCACCATCATTATTGGTGACAATAACCACAATCGGGTATTGATGTTGATTCAATAGTGCCAATGAATTGAGATCATAGAGTAGCGAAGTATCGCCAATCAGACACACTAATGGCGCTTTACGAGCACGTTGAACACCTGCGGTAGTCGCAATAAGACCATCAATGCCAGAAGCACCACGATTAGCAAATGTCACGGTTAAGGGTAATTTAGCGCACATATCCAACAATCGAACAATCATGCTATTACCCAAAAACAATTCGGTTTGAGGCGCTATCCACTGCATAACTTGTGCGGCTAAGCCTAATTCAGAAAAACGGTTACTGAGAGCTGCAACAATATCAAAATAACGTTGCGATGCTTCAGCTAACGGCAGTGCCCATTGTGAATGTAATGACTCGGTTGTTAACGCTATTGCTGCTTGCGCCCATGCATCAATATTGGCTTGAATACGTTGACTACGGCGATGATGAGAGTCTAATCGTCCAGCCAGCGGATCAATCAGTAAAAACGCCTGCCACTGATGCTGACCAATAAACTGTAATAACCGTTTTGAAACGATACGGCCACCAAATTGCAATAACACCTGTGCTTGTTGAAGATGATGCTGACAGGCACCGTTTTGTAACCACCCATCAAAACCTGCAAAATCACTGCTGCCACCCGCTTGTGGATCCACCAGCAATGGCCAGCCTAACGTAGAGGCTAATTGTTGCACAGTTTTAAGCTCACTCGCCGATAATCGTCCAGCAACAATCACCCCTTTTTGAGCACACAATGTTTGCCATTGAGTCGAATCAATTGTTGCTGTCGCAGAAGATAGCACTGCGTGGTGTTGGCAATAGGGTGTAGCGTCCAGCTGCCATTGAGCAACAGGCGCAAGATACTCACTAAAATCAACATCATCGCCATACAGTGGTTCAGGATAATGGCAGTTAAAATGTACCGAACCACCCTGTAATTGTTGTTGCTGCATCACATCATCAACAGCACACAACAACCAATTAGGGTCAATATCCAAAGTCGGACTAGGTACATCTAAAAAATGGCTTACATGATCAGAAAAGATCCCATGTTGACGAATCGCTTGATTAGCACCACATTGAATTAATTCAGCGGGGCGATCAGAGGTTAACAATACCAGTTTTTCACCAGTAAGCCCTGTTTCAGCCACTACGGGTAATAAATTCGCGACCGCAGTACCCGATGTAACAATAACTGCTACCGGAGATTGAGATGCTTTAGCTAAACCTAAAGCTAAAAAACCCAAACCTCGCTCATCAAAATGGGTATGAATCGTAAGTTGCGTTAGTTTTGCTGCCGCTAACGTCAATGGTGTCGAACGAGAACCTGGCGCAATACAGACATGCTGCACACCCAGTCTCATTAACTCTTCAAGCATTAAGCTTGCCCAACAACCATTTAATGCAGCTCGGTATGATTGGCTCGTTGTTAATGGTGGCTGTATCATGCGCTTTTATATCCCATCTTATCCATAATATTCACATCATCAGAACATGGTTGTTCAAACAAACTGCACAAGGTGGATGTTTTGCGATCGAGCTCTTTCCATTCACTATCGGCAACAGAACCTGGAACAATACCCGCCCCTGCAAACAAATGTAAATCATCACCACTGATCATCGCACTACGTATCGCGACACAAAACTCACTGTGTTTTTGTCCAATATACCCCACAGCACCGCTATACCAACCACGGGCAAACGGTTCGTGATCAGCAATAAAATTTAACGCCGCATCACGGGGTAAACCAGCAATGGCCGCCGTTGGCTGTAGGCTATCAAGTAGATTGGCACTAAATACAGCATCATTAAGCTGACCATCAATACTGCGTTTTAAATGCTGCACTTTGCGTAACTGCACCAATTCAGGCACTGGTGCAACATTCATTGATTCACACTGCGGAACCAAACGTTCAACAATATCATCAACTACTAAGCGGTTTTCATAGCGATTTTTTGTATCCGCCAATAACCACTGTGCCAATTGTTGATCTTCTTGAGTATCGGCTCCGCGTCCAATCGTGCCCGCCAATGCTTCAGTTTGTAATGCACGCTCATGACGTTGAAATAAACGCTCAGGTGTCGACCCGACAAAACAATGCTCAGCATCTAGCGCCATTAAAAAATGGAAACTATTGCTATTACTGGCGCGGCTAGCTTTGAGTAATTGGGCGGGCAATACGGGATGATCAAGTTGCAATGTTGTCCGTCGTGCCAACACCACTTTTTCAAATTCATCGTTAGCAATCCCCGTTAATGCTTGATCAATCATGGTTGACCAGCCTGCAAAGTCAGGGCTATAGCTACGACTTAAAATACGGCTATCAATATCGGTGACGATGTCAGGATTGATAACGATTTTTTGCAGCATTGCTAGCATACGAGGTTTATCGTCGCTCAAATTGGCCGCAAGATGCCATTCGCCATCAAAGCGAATGATTTCAAGTAATGGCAAAAAGAAAAAAGACGATAAACAGCGTCGGTTACGATCAGTATGTCCATCAAAAGAACGTCCACCCCAAACACGCTGATCGTCATCAATGACTTGCTCAGCGATGAGTGGATCGGTAAACGTTTTTATCTGCCCTAAAGCAACCACTTCCTCACGACAATCTCGAGATTGCCAATAAAATTTAGGAAATAAAGATTGCGCATCCATCCAATCAATTAAATCAGTATTTGCAGGCAGTTCTAATTTCACTAATAATCGTTGAGTTGTTACTGATGCTTGTTTAATGTTAGCAATCAATAATGCAACAGCTTGTTGTAACGCAGTCAAGATAACCTCGCTCAGCTAAATATCACCAATACGGCTCATCCCTGGCTGAAAGATAAAAATATGCCAATCATGGACATACTTGGCTCTTTGCTGATAATCGTTCTTATTTCAATGGCTATTTAGCTAAAAAACCATTGATTATCAGCAAAGACAAATGATCTGAGTATTCTACCTCACTCAATAGCATCTGACTAATGAAGTAACATCATTCCTTTTGGCTATATTTCAGCATAAATGGCTGAACATTAACAATAACTGTAGTTAATACCACAGCCAGTATGGGTTCGAAATAACACAAAAAACTATTTTTCCAAATTTTATCCTGAAAGGTGTTCCTTTAAACTGGTTTTATAGTGTAATTTGTGAGGATACCAAAAATTATCATCAGGAAAGTATTATATGCAAAATTTCGGGATGTCATCCAAGCTCAATAATGTTTGTTATGACATACGTGGTCCCGTTCTTAAGCATGCAAAACGCATGGAAGAAGAAGGCCAAAAAATACTTAAACTTAACATTGGTAATCCGGCGCCATTTGGGTTTGATGCCCCTGATGAAATTCTGGTTGATGTGATCCGCAACTTGCCAACATCACAAGGTTACTGTGATTCAAAAGGCATTTACTCAGCACGTAAAGCCGTTGTACAACATTATCAAAAAATCGGCTTATTAGACCTTGATGTTGAAGATGTTTTTATCGGTAATGGTGTCTCTGAATTGATTGTAATGGCGATGCAAGCATTGCTTAATCATAAAGATGAGATTTTAGTACCATCCCCTGATTACCCATTATGGACGGCCGCAGTATCACTTTCTGGTGGTACCGCTGTACATTATACCTGTGATGAGCAATCTGATTGGTATCCTGATCTTGATGATATCAAAAAGAAAATTGGGCCTCATACACGTGGTATTGTACTGATCAACCCTAACAACCCAACTGGTGCGGTTTATAGCCGTGAGTTTTTATTAGAAATCGTTGAAATTGCACGTCAGCATAATCTGATTATTTTTGCCGATGAAATCTACGATAAAATTCTCTATGACGGTGCCAAACACACTTCGATTGCGCCATTAGCACCGGACGTATTTTGTATCACTTTTAATGGCCTGTCTAAATCATACCGAGTATGTGGTTTCCGTGCCGGTTGGATGGTGCTATCTGGCGCAAAACATAAAGCAAAAGGCTATATTGAAGGCTTAGAGATGCTGTCTTCTATGCGCTTATGTGCCAACGTGCCAATGCAACATGCGATTCAAACCGCATTGGGTGGTTATCAGAGTATTAATGAATTGATTTTACCCGGCGGACGCTTACTCGAACAACGCGATAAAGCATATGATTTATTGACGCAAATCCCTGGAGTTTCATGTGTAAAACCCAAAGGTGCGTTATACCTATTTCCAAAGCTAGATCAGAAAAAATTCAACATTGTCGATGATCAACGCTTTGCTATGGACTTCTTACTTCAAGAAAAAGTATTAGTGGTTCACGGAACGGGCTTTAACTGGAAACAACCGGATCACTTCCGTATTGTAACGCTACCGCGAGTCGATGACTTAGAGCAGGCAATGATCCGTCTTGAGCGCTTCTTGCACAGCTATCGTCAATAACACGACTATTACTTATCGTCGTTAACAATACACGATTATCAGCCTCGGTTTATTCCCGAGGCTTTTCTTTATTTGCACAGTTAAACCATTCACAACTAATTCCCCCACCAAGCCAACAGTATTGGTATACTCAAGCCATCAGTATTTTAGCTATAGGGAAATATCCCATGGAAAAAAGCCATTTTTTTGCTCATCTCGCGCGGATGCGTTTAATTCAACGCTGGCCATTAATGCGCAGTGTTGAGACTGAAAATATTTCAGAGCACAGCCTTCAAGTTGCTTTTGTTGCCCATGCACTGGCACTTATTAAAAACCGTAAGTTTGGCGGCAATGTTAATCCTGAACGTATTGCATTATTAGGCATGTTCCATGATGTCAGTGAAGTGATCACGGGGGATATGCCAACACCTATTAAATATTTCAATCCCACCATTGCTGAAGAATACAAAAAAATCGAACTGGCGGCTGAACAAAAATTACTGTCGATGCTACCGAAAGAATTTCATGATGATTATGCACCGTTAGTTGATAGCCACAAATTAGATCCTGAAAATGCAGCCATCGTTAAACAAGCCGATACTTTATGTGCTTATCTCAAATGCCTAGAAGAATTAAGTGCGGGTAATCATGAATTTACTAAGGCAAAAAAACGCCTAGAAGAAACCTTAGCTGAACGCCGCACACCTGAAATGGACTACTTTCTTACCACCTTCGCCGATAGCTTTAATTTAACGTTAGATGAGATCAGCTAATGACAGCCTTTATTATTGATCCTTGCTGGCAACAACGTCACAGCGACGAACAAAAAATGCGTCGAGATGATCACCGCTCAGCCTATCAACGTGATCGTGCACGAATCTTACACTCAGCCGCATTTCGACGTCTGCAAGCCAAAACTCAAGTGCATGGTGCGGGTAATCATGATTTCTACCGTACCCGTTTAACCCACTCGCTTGAGGCCTCACAGATAGGCACCGGCATTGTGGCGCAGCTAAAATTAAAACAGCCCCAATTCCACTCGTTACTCTCATCAACTAGTTTAATGGAAAGTCTTTGTCTGGCGCATGATATTGGTCATCCGCCTTTTGGCCATGGTGGTGAAGTCGCATTAAATTACATGATGCGTAATCACGGTGGTTTTGAAGGTAATGCGCAAACCTTCCGTATCGTTACTTTACTGGAACCCTACACTGAACATTACGGCATGAACCTCTCTCGGCGTACGTTATTAGGGCTGCTTAAATACCCAGCATTACTGAGCCAAACAACAGCAGTAGAACGCGCTGCGGATGTGATGAACTTTCGTCATTTAAAAGCCAAGCAATGGCACCCAGCAAAAGGTATTTATGATGATGATAAAACGGTCTTTGATTGGGTGTTAGCACCATTATCAGAGCACGATCGTCAATTATTTAAACAAATGCGTAATCACTCACTACTACCCGAACAACATAATAAAACCCGCTTTAAATCACTGGATTGTTCAGTCATGGAGTTAGCGGATGATATCGCTTATGGGGTTCATGATCTTGAAGATGCAATCGTGATGGGGATCGTTAATCGCGATCAATGGCAAGAAGCTGTCGCATCAAAAATTGCTGAATGTGGTGATCCATGGCTAGAGCAGCGAATTGGTGAGATAAGTGAACATATGTTTGCTAGCCATCATCAACGTAAAGATGCGATCGGCGCGTTAGTCAATGCTTTACTAACCTCAATTAAAATCGCACCAACACTGCAAGATGGCTTACACAGTTTTGAAGAGCCATTATTAAAGTGGAATGCATTTCTGTCACTGCCAATGGAAAATGCATTGAATGTGCTGAAACAATTTGTCAGTGATTATGTGGTTAAAAAGCCTGAAATTCAGTTACTAGAATATAAAGGACAACAATTAATCATGGAATTGTTTGATGCGTTTGCATCAGATCCTGAACGCTTACTACCAGAAGCTACCCGTAAGCATTGGCAACATGCGGTCGATAACGGCGACAATGAGATGCGGATCATCGCTGATTATATTTCAGGTATGACAGATGGCTTTTCGCAGCGACTGTATAACACTCTGTTCCAGCCATCAATCATGCTGGAAATAGGTAACGAAGGGCATGGAGTGTAGAGAGACTTTACAACGCGTGGGTAGTAGATTCCCTATCTCGTTCGTAACCTCACTGTAGGGAATGACGGGGTTGGGCTTTGCATTCACTCAGGCCATTAGCCGTCATCCCGGAAGTTGAGGCACGAGGCTATCCGGGATCTATTCATCACGAACTTGAGCTTTAAAGACACCAGTGAAAACCGTATATATAACCACAGTAACCTACAACACACGGATAGTAGATTCCCTATCGCCCTCGCGGGCATTCACTGTAGGGAATGACGGAGAAATTATCCTTTCCCTCACAAATAATTCTTCTCAAACACCCCTTGTGGCATTTGCTTGATCTGAAAATCTATCATGTGATTAAAGGTAGTTAGTAAAGGCATAAATTTATCAACATCAGCTTCAAACGCAGATAGGGCTAAATAGCCGGCTTCTACGGTTGATACGCCCTGCTCTTTGGGTGATTTGCGAATACGATAATTACCATTGTCTGCATTGTCTAAATTAACTAGCGGCAAATGGTGTAAATTGGTTGCCAACAACCACATTTTATACGCTTTTTTCCACGTGCCATCTAATAGAATAACCGTTTGTAGACGTTGCTTATTTGCCATTGCAGCAACACTCGATATCGGCACCGAACCTTCACCGGGATAGACGACATACACATCACGCTCAGGATCAGCCAGTAAGATATTAAGTTCATCATTATCAGAAAAATCTTCTCCAACCCAAAGTCGGCTATTTGGTAGAGAAAGTGATAATATTCTTGCTGTACCTATCGCACGTTTAATTTCAGATGGATGCTGTAAGATCCAGATTTCCGTTGTTGCTGTGATGTTTTCAATCCAGTGGCAAATACAAGCTTTTTTTGCCTTACCACAGTATTCACAATACCGACTCATTGAGGTTGCCTTGTCTATTCGCAATTACATTATTATCGCATTAATTATAGGGATTATTGCTCAAATCCCCCAACTACAGCCACTGTTAGTATGGGATCGCCAAGCGATACTTAATGGCGAGGTATGGCGGATCCTAACAGGAAATATTACCCACACCAATTGGATTCACCTCGCTATGAATGCGGGTGCATTTATTATTATCAGCTTTATTTTCCGCGCCCATTTTACACCGCGTTATTATAACTTATTAATTTTAAGCATCAGTACCATCATAGGTTTAGGACTCTTTGCCACACAGATTACTTGGTATGCAGGGTTTTCAGGCGTATTACATGGCTTATTTGCATGGGGAACGGTACGTGATATTCAAACTAAAACCAAAGGCGGTTGGTTGTTATTTGTCGGGCTCATAGCCAAGATAGGTTGGGAACAATGCTTTGGCGGCTCAGCAAGTTCAGCTGAATTAATAGGGGTACAAGTTGCCACTCAAGCCCATTTAATAGGGGCTATATCTGGTGCAATTATCGCGCTTGTCACAACCCGTAAAGCTTAAATAGTGCTCAATAAAAACGACAGGCGCTGGTGGCCTGTCGTAATAAATAAAGCCTATATAATTGTTCACTACAACTTAATGCGCTTACGATTTTTATCGACTGTTGACACACCAATACCTTTGACTTTTGCAAGATCATCAGCAGAAGCAAACTTGCCATACTTAATACGATATTGAATGATATTTTCAGCTTTATCCGGCCCTATTCCTACTAATAACTTATCAAGCTGTTCGGCATTAGCATCATTAATATTCACAATAATATCAATACCTTTGTGCTGATCAGGATTGGCATAAGTTACAGGGGCTAATACTAGTGTTCCCGCTACAACGATGGCTTTAAACAGCTGATATTTTATTGTCATGTTCATTCTATTCCTTTTGAAAGTGAACACGAATAATATGCAATTGAACTCCTATTGAAATGACAGTCGATATTTTTTAGTCAAAAAAAAGACGGGCCGCACAAAGCGCCCCGTCTATTTACATTACAGTTTCAATTAATCTTTCGATGCGTCTTGCATTGGGTAGCTAATCTCAGCTGATTCACGCAATGTTTTTAGCGTCGCAGCTAGATCTTCTTGAGCAAACATCTGCCCAATTTGCTCTGCAAACTGACTATTTACTTTTTCGCCAGCCAACTTCATGTTAACAACTTTATCAAGCGCGATAATTTCAACATTACCGTTTTTATCACGAGCCATGCCGTAAGTTGCTTTATCTGCTGTTGGTTTAGGTAAACTAAACGCGACATTTGAAATGTTTACATTTGGACCTGAACGATTGATTGTTTGTTCGCCAGAAAAGCTGAAGCCATCTTTAACAACAATATCATTCTTACCTTTACGAAGATCAGCAATGATCTCATCAGCTTTAGCTTGTGCTTGTTGTTCACCTTTTTGGTTCGCAACCAATGCATTCACCTTAGCAGCAACGTCTTTAAACGGTAATACCGCTTCAGCTCGCGCATCATCAACACGTACCACAATCACATGCTCAGGACCCACTTCAATTACGTCAGAATTCATACCATCATCATGAACCTCTGGGCTTTGCAGTGTTTCTTGAACTTGTTTGTTAGCCAACACACCTTTTTCAGCCGCTGGTGTGATATAGCCAGTGCTAACAATCTTAGCATCAACAGCTTCAGCTGCAGCATCAAGTGAATCTGGAGATTCAAAGGCTACTTCAGCTAGCTTACTTTTCAACTTATAGAACTCGTCAGCCGATTGCTGTTGTTGTAATTCAGCAACAATTTTTGCTTTAACATCAACAAATGGTTTTACTTTTCCAGCTTTAATACCATCAAGTAAAATGATGTGGTAGCCAAATGATGACTTCACAAGGCCAGACATATCACCAGGCTTAGCAAGGGCAAAAGCTTCTTGCTCAAATGCTGGATCCATCATGCCTTTAGTGAACCACTCTAATTTACCGCCATCTTTAGCACTGAACGTATCATCAGATGATTGCTTAGCAACTTCAGCAAAATTAGCGCCACTTTGTAGCTTAGCAAGTAATGCCTCTGCTTTCGCTTTGGCAGCCGCTGTATCACCTTTAATTAAGATGTGGCTAACTTCACGCTCTTCAGCAGAACTAAACTTAGCTTGATTATCTTTGTAGTACGTTTCAGCAGCTTGCTCTGATACTTTAATATCTTTGGTTAAGCTTTTATCTGATAGCTCAACGTAAGATACTTTGATCTGTGCTGGTCGAGTAAACAAATTCGGGTTTTGATCGTAAAAATCTTGCGCTTCTTTATCGGTAACTTTTACTTTTTGAGTAAAGTCAGCAAGGTTTAATGTTAATGTACGAACAACACGTTGCTGTGATTCAAGCTTACGTAGCTCATCAGCTTCATCGGCTAACACAAAGTCACTACCTTGTAGTGCTGAAAGGAATTGCTGACGTAGCATGTCTTTACGGATAGTTTCTGCAAACTGATCAGGAGTAAAGCCAGCACGGCGCAATGCCATGTTGTATTGCTCGTTACTAAATACACCATCAACGGCAAATGCAGGCATCGCAAGAATTTCTTGTTTTACTTGTGCATCGCTAACACTAAGACCAAGTTTATTAGCACGCTGTTGAATAAGTTCATCATTCACCATACGATCTAATACACTTTGACGGAATTGCTTCACATAAGCGGGATCGCTCATCAAAGTTGAAAAATAATCGCCCATACGCTGCTGCATACGGTTACGCTCACTTTGATAAACTTGCTCAAATTGACGTTGGCTAATATCTTTACCGTTAATCTTTGCTGCAACTTGCTCATTTCCACTCGCCAGATAACTGCCGACGCCAGCAAATACAAAAGATAAAATAATTAGGCTTAGAATAATCTTAACCCAGATGCTGTTAGCGCCTTCGCGCAATCGCTCCATCATAATCTGCCGTCTCTCCTACTGTTCGATCTGGCTCGGTTTCGAACTACTATCAAATTAATGCACACTGCTACTGACATCACCATGATGACTGCACCATACTATTTACTACATGTTATACAACAACAACTGAATAGCTACTGCTATATCGATACTCTTGTTTTAATTAACTTGGCTCTATCAATATAGATAACCTGTGACCGATAAGCCACATACAGCATAGAGAATTGTTACATAAACGCAATTAAACAACGCGATGATGAATATCTCACAAGATATTTGTCGTAGTCTGTTGCTATGAGGCTATTTTATGTAAAAAAAACGCATCAACCGATGCGCTTTGATTGTACCGAGTAAGTATACCCTTTCCGGTAGCAATTTTTAAGCCATGAAAACATGACAACATAATGGCACAATGGCCAATATGTTTTAGTTTACAGAATCTTTAAGCGCTTTACCTGGTTTAAAACCTGGAACTTTTGCCGCTGCAATTTGGATCTCTGCACCTGTTTGTGGGTTACGGCCAGTACGTGCTGCACGCTCACGAACAGAAAAAGTACCAAAACCAACTAATGCAACTTGATCACCGCTTTTTAGGGTTTCAGTTACAGTTTCAATGAGGGCATCAAGAGCACGGCCAGCAGATGCTTTAGAAATATCAGCACTTTCTGCGATTTTATCAACTAGTTGGGTTTTGTTCACAATTAGATCCTCTGAATGAACCTTGATTACACGCGATAGTTAAGTCTGTATTCGCGTAAAGAGTAATCAAATAAAAAATATTATTGCTTTGATAGCTCATCATAATCAACTATCAAGGCTTAAAATTAGTTCGCATAATGCGGATTAGATATACCTTATAGCCACACAAAAAAACGCTGACAAGTTTTTTACTCTTGAAAGCGTTTTTTCTTTAATTAATTTAGCTCTAGGTCACTATTTTGTACATTGACTAACTCAATGCCTGTTGGATTATTCTGCAATGCCAACATGAGTACTTCATCAATCCAACGCACTGGACGCACTTCCAAATCAGCAATAACATTCTCTGGAATTTCTTCTAGATCACGTTCATTTTCTTTTGGAATTAACACCGTTTTAATACCACCACGGTGAGCGGCTAATAGTTTCTCTTTCAAGCCACCAATCGGTAATACTTCACCACGTAACGTGATTTCCCCCGTCATTGCAACATCAGCACGTACAGGGTTACCTGTTAAGCTTGATACCAATGCAGTGCACATTGCAATACCCGCACTTGGGCCATCTTTAGGTGTTGCACCTTCAGGTACGTGAACATGAATATCACGCTTTTCATAGAAATCACTCGCAATACCTAAACGCTCAGCGCGACTACGTACTACTGTCATTGCAGCTTGAATAGACTCTTGCATTACATCACCTAAAGAACCGGTGTATGTAAGCTTGCCTTTACCTGGCATAGCTTCTGTTTCGATAGTTAATAAATCACCACCGACTTCTGTCCACGCAAGACCTGTCACTTGACCGATACGGTTGCTTTCGTCAGCTTTACCGTAATCACAACGCTGCACACCTAAATAATCTTTAAGATTATCTTGGCTAATAGAAACGTGTTTAATGTCTTTGTTCAACAAAATTTCTTTCACAGCTTTACGGCATAGCTTAGAAATTTCACGCTCAAGACTACGTACACCCGCTTCACGAGTATAGTAACGAATAATCCCCATTAATGCAGAGTCTTCAATCGTTAACTCACTTGACTTTAATCCGTTACGTTGAATTTGCTTCTCAAGTAAATGATTTTTCGCAATGTTCAGTTTTTCATCTTCGGTATAACCAGAAAGACGGATCACTTCCATACGATCAAGTAATGGCCCTGGAATATTCATTGAATTCGAGGTTGCCACAAACATGACATCTGATAAGTCGTAGTCAACTTCTAAGTAATGATCGTTAAATGAACTATTCTGCTCAGGATCTAAAACTTCAAGTAATGCTGAAGCAGGATCGCCACGCATATCAGAAGACATCTTATCAATTTCATCCAATAGGAATAGTGGATTTTTCACTTCCACTTTTGCCATTTTCTGAATTAATTTACCAGGCATTGAACCAATGTAAGTACGGCGATGACCACGGATTTCCGCTTCATCACGTACGCCACCTAATGCCATGCGCACGTATTTACGTCCCGTTGCAGCAGCAATAGATTGACCTAGCGAGGTTTTACCAACACCAGGAGGACCGACAAGACAAAGGATAGGGCCTTTAAGCTTATTAACACGGCTTTGAACGGCTAAATATTCAAGAATACGTTCTTTAACACGGTCTAAACCATAGTGATCAGCATTTAGAATCTCTTCAGCTTTCGCTAAATTCTTCTTCACTTTAGACCGTTTGTGCCAAGGCACGCTCAGCATCCAATCGATATATCCACGAACAACGGTTGCTTCGGCTGACATCGGTGACATCATCTTTAATTTTTGCAGCTCTTGCTCTGTTTTTTCACGCGCTTCAGCTGGCATCTTTGATGCTTCAATCTTTAACTTTAACGCTTCAAATTCATCTGGCGCGTCATCAAGCTCACCCAACTCTTTCTGGATAGCTTTCATTTGCTCGTTAAGATAGTACTCGCGCTGACTTTTCTCCATCTGCTTTTTAACGCGTCCACGGATACGTTTTTCAACTTGCATCAGATCAATTTCAGATTCCATCATTGCCATCAAGAACTCTAAACGCTCTGTGATATCAACAATTTCAAGCACTTTTTGCTTATCCGCTAATTTCAATGGCATATGTGCTGCGATGGTGTCAGCCAAACGCGCAGCATCATCAATGCCATTCAACGATGTTAATACTTCTGGTGGAATATTTTTATTTAGTTTGATGAAGCCTTCAAACTGGCTTATCGCTGTTCGAACGAGAGCTTCTTGTTCACGCTCATCCATTTCTGGCGTAACCAAAAACTCAGCATTAGCCGTAAAAAACTCATCATCAGCCAGATCTTCAACTTTGGCACGTTGTTGGCCTTCAACCAACACTTTGACTGTACCATCCGGTAGTTTCAATAACTGAAGAATCGTTGCAATGGTACCAACATCATAAAGATCAGCGATCGACGGTTCGTCTGTGGCTGCTTCTTTTTGAGCGACCAACAGAATCTGTTTATTGTTTTCCATTACCGACTCAAGGCAACGAATTGATTTTTCCCGGCCCACAAACAATGGAATAACCATATGAGGGTATACCACTACATCACGTAGAGGTAGAACCGGGATCTCAAGGCGCTCAGAACGCTCCAGGTTCATATTCTTCTCTCTTCCTGTCCATACTAATCGTATTAAATAACTCGGCTGGATACAGCATAGTTATTTAATACGATTAGAGTTAGCTTATATTGAGTATATGGGGGTAAAGCATCAAGTTTCAATGTATGAAATGTCAGAAAATAAAAAAGGAGGCAAAAGCCTCCCTTTTTTAGCTTTTATACGCAGATATTGAGTACTTACTCAGCACTAGCCGTTTCTTGTGGTTCTGTATTTTCGTAAATCAGTAATGGTTCTGACTCACCGTTAATTACAGACTCATCAATCACAACTTTACTCACACCAGCTAGAGACGGAAGCTCATACATAGTATCAAGTAATACTGCTTCAACAATAGAACGTAGGCCACGAGCACCTGTCTTACGCTCCATCGCTTTTTTAGCAATAGCAATCAACGCATCATCACGGAATTCTAATTCAACATTTTCAAGCGCTAATAATGCTGCATACTGTTTAGTAAGGGCATTTTTAGGCTCACGTAGAATTTGAACTAACGCATCTTGGTCAAGTTCACCAAGTGTTGCAGTAACAGGTAGACGACCGATGAATTCAGGAATTAAACCGTACTTCACCAAATCTTGTGGTTCAACTTTCTTAAACAAATCACTCAGTGTATCTGTTTGATCTTTTGAACGAACATCAGCACCAAAACCGATGCCTGTACCTGTTGCTACACGTTGCTCAACAACTTTATCAAGGCCTGCAAATGCACCACCACAGATAAATAGGATCTTAGAAGTATCAACTTGTAAGAACTCTTGTTGAGGATGCTTGCGACCACCTTGTGGTGGCACAGAAGCAACGGTACCTTCGATTAGCTTCAGCAATGCTTGCTGAACGCCTTCGCCTGATACATCACGTGTAATTGATGGATTATCCGACTTACGTGAAATCTTATCGATTTCATCGATGTAGACAATGCCGCGCTCGGCTTTAGCTACGTCATAATCACATTTTTGTAGCAACTTCTGAATGATGTTTTCAACGTCTTCACCAACATAACCAGCTTCAGTTAATGTTGTTGCATCAGCCATTGTAAATGGAACATCAAGCATACGCGCTAGTGTCTCAGCTAATAATGTTTTACCACTACCAGTTGGACCAATAAGTAGGATGTTACTCTTACCTAATTCAACGCCATCACTATTTTTATCGCCATTGCGTAGACGCTTATAGTGATTGTATACAGCAACAGCCAACACTTTTTTAGCATGTGATTGACCGATGACATAATCATCTAAGTTGTCACGAATTTGTTGCGGTGTCGGCAGCTCGTCGCTATCGCTTTTTGTCATTACTTCTTTTATTTCTTCGCGAATAATGTCGTTGCATAAATCAACGCACTCATCACAAATATAAACAGAAGGACCAGCAATTAGCTTGCGAACTTCATGCTGACTTTTGCCACAGAAAGAGCAGTAAAGTAGCTTGCTACTACTTCCCTCTTTTCGCTTATCTGTCATTCGCTAACCTCTTTATTGGGGTATCCCATCATTGTCTTGTCTTGAGTGTATAACAAGTCGACTTATTTTGCTTTACTAAACCCGCATCGCGAATTGCAAAATAACACAGTTTAGTCACGCTTACTCAATACAGCATCAACAAGACCGTACTCTACTGCCTGATCTGCAGACATAAAGTTATCACGATCTGTATCACGCTCAATAATTTCTAATGGTTGACCAGTATGTTCAGCCAATAAGCCATTCAGACGTTGTTTAATCGTTAGAATTTCTTGTGCATGGATTTGAATATCCGATGCTTGGCCTTGGAAGCCACCTAGTGGTTGGTGGATCATGACGCGAGAGTTAGGTAGACAATAACGCTTACCTTGAGCACCGCCAGCCAATAGGAATGCACCCATTGAACATGCTTGGCCCATACATACTGTACTAACATTTGGTTTAATAAACTGCATGGTGTCATAGATAGACATCCCCGCTGTTACTGAACCGCCTGGAGAGTTAATGTAAAGGAAAATGTCTTTGTCTGGATTCTCTGACTCCAAAAATAGCAACTGGGCTACAACTAAGTTAGCCATATGATCTTCAACCTGACCGGTTAAGAAAATCACACGCTCTTTTAGGAGACGGGAATAAATATCGTAAGAACGCTCACCACGAGAAGTCTGCTCGACCACCATAGGTACCAGCGCATCCATAATCGGTGACATGCCGTTTTGTGCTTGGTAGCTCATAATCTTATTTCCCTAAAATAAATGGCCCGAATGAAAGTATTCACACGGACCATTGTTAGCAGAAGACTTGAGATAATTCAAATCTCTACAGCAATTTCAGTAAATTAAGCAGCAGGATTCATTAGATCGTTGAAGCTAACTTCTTTATCTGAAACCTGAGCTTTAGCTAGAAGTGCATCAATTGCTTGCTCTTCTAGAGCAACGTTACGCATATTGTTCATTAGCTGCTCGTTGCTTGCGTAGTATTTAACTACTTCAGTTGGATCTTCGTATGCAGAAGCCATTTCAGCGATGATTGCGTTAACACGCTCTTCGTCTGCTGCTAGTTCTTCAGCTTTAATTACTTCACCAACTAATAGACCAACAACTACACGACGCTTAGCTTGCTCTTCGAACAATTCACGTGGTAGTTCAGGCATATTCTTAGCATCGCCGCCAAAACGTTGTGCAGCTTGCTTACGTAGTGCTTCGATTTCTTGATCGATAAGCGCTGCAGGAACAGTGATGTCGTTTTGCTCAACAAGACCGTTAAGAACTTGATCTTTGATACGACCTTTAACAGCTTGCTTAAGCTCACGTTCCATGTTCTTACGAACTTCAGTCTTAAGACCTTCAACAGAACCATCTTCAATGCCAAACTTAGCAACAAACTCTTCAGTTAGTTCAGGTAACTGTTGTGCTTCAACTTTATGAAGAGTGATAGCAAACACTGCTGACTTACCTTTTAGGTTTTCTGCATGGTATTCTTCAGGGAAAGTTACTTCTACAGTAAATTCGTCACCTGCTTTATGACCAACAACACCTTCTTCGAAACCAGGGATCATACGACCTTGGCCCATAGCAAGTGCGAAACCTTCAGCTTTACCGCCGTCGAATTCTTCGCCATCGATAGTACCAACGAAATCGATAGTTACACGGCTATCAGCTTCAGCTGCTGCTTCAACGTCAGTCCAAGTAGCTTGTTGCTTACGTAGTGTATCTAGCATGCCGTCAACGTCAGCATCAGTTACTGTAACAACTGGCTTCTCAACAACAACTTTGTCTAGACCAACTAGTTCGATTTCAGGGAAAACTTCAAAAGAAGCTTTAAATACTAGATCTTTGCCTTCAGCCATTTCTACTGGAGTAAAAGTTGGCGCGCCTGCTGGATTGATCTTTTCTTTAACGATAGCTTCGATAAAGTGGCGGTGCATTACTTCACCTAGGATGTCTTGACGTACAGAAGCGCCAAACATTTTAGCAACCATCTTCATTGGTGCTTTACCTGGGCGGAAACCGTCGAAACGACGAGTTTTAGCAATTTTACGTAGTTCAGCAGCAACAGCATCTTCGATGTTTGCAGCAGGAACTGTAATAGTTAGGTGGCGTTCTAGACCTTCAGTGGTTTCAACGGTAACTTGCATTATATTTAACCTCAAAACTTACTCAGCTTTTCTGAGTGGTGTTGCCGAACAGCCATTTACTGACGGTGGCATCCTTTCATGTTACAGCTCGAAAACCATAACGCCTAAATTCTTTCATCAAGATTCTGATAGTAGGTCACCTACTTATCAGAGCGCGCTATTATAACGACACGTAAGCGTGACGTCGAGGTAGATACCTTTAAACGCGAGCGATCTCTTTAACTGCCTTACAAGATAGGGGCTAGAAATATCATTTCAAGGGGAAAAATGAAAATAATCGCTTTAAAACCCTTTTTTTTAGTTTAAATGTCGGAAAAACGAGCTAATTAGGAAAAATTTCAACAATAGTAGAATAGAAAAATAGTCGTGAAATAGATCTAATACTAGAAAATAGGAGATTGATGAATCAAAGAAATGATAATGAAGAGAAGAGATGGTACGCCCTGCAGGATTCGAACCTGCGACCACATCCTTAGAAGGGACGTGCTCTATCCAGCTGAGCTAAGGGCGCATCATTGTGTAGCAAGGAGCTACGAGGCAGGATTATACGTAGCTGTAAGGTAAGGTCAATCCCTTTACTCTATTTTTCCGATATCAAATGGCTAACTGGTTAAATATACAACAAAAACACCCTATTTAAGCAAATATTTCAAGCAAACCACGTCAAACATTCCTCCTCTTCCCTACTGATAATTTCTTTCGGCAACATTCTTTTTATTCGTCATTTTCTACTCTTACCTTAATTCTTGATTCAATTTCAATATATTATCAAATAGCAAACGTTTGCTTAATGGTAATTACATTTGTAATCTGCCACAATATCAGCGTTGATACGTTAACCAACACAACAAAGGATCACCATGAGCGCTCAAATTATTGATGGGAAAATCATATCCCAAACTGTACGACAAGAAGTTGCTGCAAGAGTCAAAGCTCGCACCGATGCCGGATTACGCGCACCTGGGTTAGCGGTTGTTCTCGTAGGTCAAGATCCTGCCTCGCAGATTTACGTTGGTAGTAAACGCAAAGCGTGTGAAGAAGTTGGCTTTATTTCAAAATCATACGATTTACCCAGCACAGCATCTGAGCAGCAATTACTCGATTTGATTGATGAACTCAATCAAGACCCCACAATGGACGGTATTCTCGTGCAATTACCGCTACCTGCGGGTATGGATAGCACACGAATTCTTGAACGCATCGATCCAGAAAAGGATGTTGATGGCTTCCACCCTTATAATGTCGGCCGTCTTAGCCAGCGTATTCCTAAATTACGCTCATGTACGCCAAAAGGGATTATTACGTTATTAGAGCGTTACAATATAGAAGTACGTGGTAAGCATGCAGTAATTGTCGGTGCATCGAACATTGTTGGACGTCCAATGACATTAGAGCTTTTGCTGGCAGGTGCAACAACAACAACTTGCCATCGTTTTACACAAGATCTTGAAGGCCATATTCATCAAGCTGATATTTTAGTAGTTGCAGTCGGTAAACCTAATTTCATTCCTGGAGATTGGATTAAACCTGGCGCAACAGTCATTGATGTAGGTATTAATCGCCTTGAAAATGGCAAGTTATGTGGTGATGTTGAATTTGATGTCGCTTGTCAGCGTGCAAAGCATATAACTCCAGTCCCTGGCGGTGTAGGACCAATGACGGTAGCAACCTTAATTGAGAATACATTGCTAGCCTGTGAACAATATCATTCAGCGTAAACATATGCACAAAGAATAGTGCGAATAATGGGATATACAAAAAGCGAGTAGCAACATACTCGCTTTTTTGTTGCTGTTAATATTTTTTTTTCACTAAGTCGGTATTTTCTATACTGACTTTTACTTGTTTACCCAGCAAATTAATCAGCATAAATGAGCGTTTTTCACCATCCGGCTCATGATAAATAGCATCAAGACCTTTAAATTTACCTTGCTCTAAGATTAATTTATCCCCTTGCTGAGGTAATGATTCAAACATATCTTTATATGAATCATTATCTTCATTGAGCATCAAATTATAAACAAGCTCTTCACTAACAATTTGAGGCATTGCTCCCTGACGAATAAAATCTGCGACCCCACGCGTTGAGCGTACCGTAGTAAAACTTAATTGTTCAGGATCAAAAGTAACAAAAACATAGCTTGGGAATAACGGCTCATAGCATTCACAACGTTTACCACGAACAATTTTTTCTACCACAACCTGAGGGTAATAACATTCAGCCCCTTGACGATCAAGATTTATCACTGCGCGTTCTTGTTCACTACGCTTACAATAAAGTAGATACCAATCTTTCATTATCCCCCCAATAAAATGTTAACTTTCATTAGTATATACCAAAATTAATACTGATTTACATCTATCATCATTAGCTCTATTTAAGGAGGTAACTCACTGCATTTATATTCTATATTGACATACTAATACGATATTATTAGCTAATATTTACCTTCTCAATTGTAACATATATGAATATTCTCAACTGATGATATAACCAACCAGTACGAACCGTGAAAACAATACAAAAAACTAATTCTCAATTATAGAATAGTGTAAGATATAGCTTTACAGAATGAAATTTGATTTTTCATAACTGGACGTTAAATACACAATTACTTATTTATCAGATGTTTATAATGTTTTATCATTGTTTGTTAAATGTAAAAACTTGCAGTTAAATATATTGTGCTTTATAAACCTACATGAATGAGCAAACACACACTAATTAAAATAAAATAGAGAATCCTATGAGTCATAATAGTAGTGGTACCCTCCTGGGCCACCCAAAAGGCTTGTTCCTTTTATTTGGAACAGAGCTATGGGAACGCTTTTCTTATTACGCTATGCGAGCAATTCTGGTTTTATATCTAACAGATAAAACCATTAATGGTGGTCTTGGGTGGACCACAGAAGAAGCGCTTAACTTATACGGTATCTACACTGGCTTAGTTTACTTTACTCCTCTTATTGGTGGTTGGATTGCCGACAACATTTTAGGTCAACGTCGCTCCATTATTATTGGCGGCGTATTAATGGCTATTGGTCAATTTACACTAGCCTTACCGCATAGTGTGGTTGATCCCCATGCCGTTACTACTTTCTACATCGGCTTGGCATTCCTTATTGTAGGTAACGGTCTATTTAAACCCAATATTTCAACTATGGTCGGTGACTTATATTCTGAAGGAGATAACCGTCGTGACGGTGCTTTCACTATTTTCTACATGGGTATCAATATTGGTTCATTACTTGCGGGTGTTATTGCAGGTACAGCATCTGCTGTCTATGGCTGGAAAGCAGGCTTCCTATGCGCAGGCATCGGTATGCTAATGAGTTTATTAATTCAAGTTTTCTTTGCTCAACGCTATTTAGGCGATATCGGTACGGTACCAGCAGCCGTACGCGACGCAGCAAAAAATGCAAGTGGTAAAAAAGAACCACTGACGAAAATTGAACGTGATCGTTTAAAAGTAATTTTAGTGATGTGTACTTTTGTTATCGTATTCTGGGCTGGCTTTGAACAAGCTGGCGGCCTGATGAATATTTATTCTCAAGAATATACTGACCGTATGATTGGTAACTTTGAAGTACCAGCAGCATGGTTCCAATCACTGAATCCATTCTTCATTATTCTATGTGCACCGCTTCTTGCTGCGCTATGGGTTAAAATGGGGAAAAGTGAACCGAATTCACCGGTTAAATTCGCGTTAGCAATGTTCTCTCTTGCACTGGGCTTTGCTTGTATGATCGGTGCTGCACTAGAACAAAATGGTGATGTAACCGTAAAAACATCAATGATGTGGCTGGTCGGTGCTTACTTCTTCCATACTATTGGTGAGTTATGTCTATCACCAATTGGTCTATCAATGGTAACTAAATTAGCGCCATTACGCCTAGCATCATTAATGATGGGGGCATGGTTTGGTGCTAACGCAATCGCAAACTACATCGCAGGTGTTGTTGGTGCAAGTATCGGTCAAGCAGGTCCATTAGCAATCTTCTCTGGTATTGCGATCACTGCGGTTGTTGCAGGCGTATTACTATTGTTATTCTCTAACAAGCTAATCTCGTGGATGCACGGTGCAGAAGACGCAGTGGATAATGACAGCGAGACAAAACCACAACCAGCTAATGCTTAATTGTGATATAAAATAAAAAGGGAGATGCAGCGATGCATCTCCCTTTTTTGTATTTCAATATTATAAGATTATATAACCGTCTCGAAATTAACACTAAAATTAGCATGTTCAATATCACAAAGAGATAATCGTCCCCCAAGATCAGACATAGGTAAAATAGCAAGTGGATTATCACAGGCTCGATCACCTAACCACTGCCCTGCGGTTATCATTGCACACTGCTCACCCACTTGTAACTTTCCACCAAGCCCTGCCGCAATAAGATGCAATTGTTTCTCTGCTAAATTGAACACACCAAATAGGCCTTTTACTGGCGTCGCATAACCAGAGTACTGTAAACCTAATTCAATTTGAGTCACTAAGTGCTGTACACTACTTAGATAATTGCCTTGCTGGCGTAAAAAATCGTTAAAACATGCCCTAATTAATAATGCCGTTGCCGTGCTATTTTCACCGCCAGAACTGGTATCTACCATATAGAATGCCAGTTGACCGTCAATTAACCAGATATAATCAAAGATGACAGGCGAGATCTCTGCTGCTTGTAACGCCCGATAACTTAGCTTCCAGCGTCCGCAGCGAGATTGAAGGTCCGGCATTAACCCCATTAATAATTCACGGGCAGCCTGAGGGTTATTTTTTAATTCTGAAATATGCCATTGTAATTCTTCTTCAACTAAACCCGAATCATCGCCACCGACAACCCAACGCTGAGAAAAATCTTGCTGTTTTTGTCTCGCACTATCTTGCATTTTTAATGCTGACACAATAGATGACTTCAGCATCATAATATTATCAATAGGTTTAATTAAAAAATCTTTAACCCCTAACCGTAATGCTTGAGCGACATCAGTCATGTTGCCAGTACCCGAAATGACAATTACGGGTATCATTGGATATTGCAGTGCAACTTCTTCAACAAACTCCATTCCCGTCATGACTGGCATCGACAAATCACATAATAGTATATCTGGAATCTCATCTTTTAGAGCTCTTAGCCCAATTAAGCCATCTTCTGCTTCTCTCACGTGGCAGCCTTGGCTATTTAAAAAACCAACAAGCATGGTGCGAAACACAGGATCATCTTCTACGATAAGTATGTTTTTCCCTTTAAGCAAAAGTCTCTCCTTTTTCATGACTACGTCTATGAGTGTATAAGCTAAATTTAGCAATACCAATTACGATCACCAAATTTTATTATATGGATATATTTCACGCATGTGCTATCACTAAGTATAGAGAATAAATTAATTGCTCATAACTGTTTATATTTAACCCTCAAACATAGAGATGTTAAAACTTTGAAAAATTCATAAAAATCCATCTCAGATCAATAAACATAGCGCATAACATATTTTTATTTAAAATACATAACAAAAGGGGGTGATTTTGACTCGTTTTGTTATACAATTACCCATTATCAGTTTTCACAAATGACTTTGATATGAAACTTGACGATCTAAACCTATTCCGCATGGTTGTGGAAAATGGTAGTTATACAGCTGCATCACGCAAGACACAGGTTCCCGTTGCGACGCTAACTCGTCGCATCCAAGCACTTGAAGAAGGCCTTAACATTCGCCTTTTGAATCGTCATGCTCGTAAATTGTCGCTGACTGAAGCTGGTCAGAAGTTTTATCATGACTGTGCGCCACTATTACAACAGTTACTTGATACTACAGAGCATATCAGTGAAGAGTGCAAAGGCGCAGCAGGTAAACTACGCATTGCTGCACCAGCCAATATCACCAAGGTAATGCTACAGCCATTGTTAACTGCATTTATGCAGGAACATCCAGCGATCAGTATTCAGTTATTTATGAGCAATGAACCCGATCAACTTGATCCAACCGACTGGGATGTTATGTTCCGGGTTGGCCCTCAACGCGATTCAACCCTTATTGCACGTCGCATTAACGAAGTAAAAGATATTCTAGTCGCAAGTCCTGATTATCTTAAGAAGAACCCAGAACCTAAGCATGCTCAGGATCTGCATGAACATACGCTATTAAAAGGTAATCCGCTGTTACGCTGGCGCTTAACCAACCAAAATGGCGAAACAGTTACAATTAACGAACGCGCACGCTTTGAAGCAAGTGAACTCAATGTCATTCGTAAAGCATGTAGTGCAGGCCTAGGTATTACACTAATGCCAAACGTAATGTTAGAAAAATACATTGCAGCAGGTGATGTGGTACAGGTACTTAAAAACTGGTCAGCTAACCCACGTGACGTATATTTGATTTATAACCACCGTGATTACCAACCAGAAAAACTACGTCTATTTATTGATTTTGCAAGTCATTACTTTGACCTTGAAAAACACTAATTAGTCCCAAACAAAGAAAAAATGCCGCCAAATAAATTAGGAGCGGCATTTCCATTTTCCAAGTAATCTTCGCCATAAAACCAATATCAACCGACTCCCCTCTATTTTTTCTTATAAATCACAATCTATGATGAAGTGATCAAGTTCATTAAGCCACAAGAAGACCTGACTGCTCTTATACCCGAGAATGTCTCAATAGATAAAGACAGATAAGGCATCATGACTTAATTGCGCACTTACTTATCAAAAAAAAAGCGACAGATATTAGTCCATCGCTTTTAGCGTTATTTCATCTGTAAAATTACATGCCTTCGTTATATAGCTCAAGGTTTGCTAAATCTTGTTGTAATTCAGACTGTAATTTTGAATCTTCATTACGTAACGCATCAAGGTAATCAAGATAGTGTTGATCAACATCACCAGTCACATAACTGCCATTAAATACTGATGTTTCAAATAATGTAATATCAGGATTACCTTCAGCTACCGCTGCCACTAAATCAGTTAAATCTTGGAAAATCAGACCATCTGCACCGATTAATTTACCAATTTCATCCACTTCACGACCATGCGCAATTAACTCATTAGCACTTGGCATATCAATACCATAGACGTTTGGAAAGCGAACCTCAGGCGCCGCTGACGCTAAATAGACTTTATTTGCACCGGCATCACGCGCCATCTCAATGATCTGCTCAGACGTAGTACCACGAACAATTGAGTCATCTACCAGCAATACATTTTTATCTCTAAATTCAGAACGAATCGCATTTAATTTACGACGGACTGATTTACGACGCATCTGCTGACCCGGCATGATAAACGTACGGCCAACATATCTATTTTTAACAAATCCTTGGCGATAAGGTTTATCTAACGTACGCGCAATTTCCAGTGCACTATCACATGAGGTTTCCGGAATGGGGATCACAACATCAATATCAATATCAGCCCATTCACGCTTGATTTTTTCGCCTAGCTTAGTGCCCATCGCTAAACGCGCGCCATAAACCGACACTTTATCGATAAAGGAATCTGGACGTGCAAAATAGACAAACTCAAACACACATGGGTTAAGCTGTGGATTAAGTGCACATTGCTGCGTATGAAGCTCACCATTAAAGGTAATATAAATCGCTTCGCCAGGTGAAACATCACGTATAAAATCAAAACCAACCGCATCTAAGGCCACCGACTCTGACGCAACCATATACTCTATTTGGCCGTTTTCTTCGCGCTTACCTAAACATAATGGCCGAATACCATTAGGATCACGAAAGGCAATTAAACCATGGCCGATAACTAAAGCAACAACGGCATAAGCCCCTTTTACTATGCTATGGACATCGCTTACAGCTTTAAATATATCATTCGGACTGATTGGATAGCTTTGACTCTGTGCTAGTTGGTTGGCAAGCACATTTAGTAAAATCTCCGAATCAGAAGTTGTATTAACGTGACGCTTGGTTTGTTCAAATAAGGTCTCTCGAATATCCGCAGCATTGGTTAAATTACCGTTGTGCGCTAAAGAAATACCATAAGGAGAGTTCACATAAAACGGCTGAGCTTCTGAGACACTAGAACTCCCTGCCGTTGGATAACGCACATGTCCAATACCCACATCACCTTGTAAGCGCTGCATATGTTTAGCTTCAAAGACATCACGAACTAAACCATTCGCTTTACGCAGACGGAAACGATTGCTTTCTAAGGTACAAATACCAGCAGCATCTTGGCCGCGATGCTGCAACACTGTAAGTGCATCATAGATAGACTGGTTTACCGGGGTTGATCCCACGATTCCAACAATACCACACATTCCCTTAATCCTCGTTCTGCATAAAATAACAGCTGCTGACGTTACCGTTTTAAACAATAGCGTCAGCAACCGCGGTTAATCTTGCACTATTTAATGCTATGTAAAAAGCTAGAGCTTTCTTTGATATATTCGAAGAACCATTCTATTACTGCACCAAATTGAGGTATTAACTCAGATTTTTTCCACCATTCTGAGCTAGATAAACCAGTAAAGGTATCAATAAAGAACAATACTGCGGCCACAATAAGCACGCCACGAACTGCACCAAAAACAACACCTAAAACACGATCAGTGCCAGACAAACCTGTTTTCTGCACTAATTGACCGATAACATAGTTTACCACTGCGCCAACAATCAATGTCGCAATAAACAGCACGGCAATCGCACTACCATTACGCAACATTTTGTCATTGAAGTTAGTAAAATAAACCGCCAATTCAGTATAAAAATTACTTGCGACAAAAAACGCAGTAAACCAAATCACTAATGACAGTGCTTCTTTAACAAAACCACGGACCAAGCTCACCATTGCTGAAAAGCAGATCACGCCCAGTATTACATAATCAATCCAGATCATTTTTGTTATTGCTCGTTTTGTTGATGGGTATTCTAACAGAAAAAACGCTTACGCAAACGTTTACCTAAGGGTTTGTTGCATCAAATCGGTTCAATTTACCATTTAGACCAGTAATTTTTTTCAATTCTGCAATTTGCCCCGTTAGCTTCGCTTTTGAGACATCAGGACCCACAATCACCTTTACATATTGACCAGGTTTAGCATTTCGTGGGATTAATTGTGCTCGATAACCATTCAAGCGCAGTTTTGCAAGCAAAGCATTCGCGTTATCAAAATTACCAAACGTACCCATTTTAATCACCCATGCAGAACTTGTTGTCGCAGGTTTCTTTATAACTGGTTTGGTTTTTTCAACTGGCTTCACTACTGGCTTCACTACTGGCTTCACTACCGGCTTCACTACCGGCTTCACTACCGGCTTCACTACCGGCTTCA
>NZ_CAMRAN010000006.1 GCF_947039875.1 uncultured Photobacterium sp. | reverse complement strand
GGATTGAATTCTTAGGCATAACGTTACTCCTATACTTCAATATCTTAAAGTATAGAAGATAATTTAGCAGTAGCTGTTAAATAGTGGGAATCAGGTTATTTTATACGCACAATACAAAACATTTCATAAACTATCATGGTGGGGTATTGTAGGCTTTATGCTGATCCATATTGGTGGGGTTATTTTTGCGAATGGTCGTGATAATAAAGATACAATTACAAAAATAATTAATGGCTAAAACATATAAAAAACACAACGAAATAATAACAATAAAAAGCTGAGATATTTAATTTCTCAGCTTTTTACTTTTAATAATAAATAACTATCTAAATTATTTATTATCTTTAGGTATACCAACAGCAAATCCAAGAATAATACCGTAAACCATGTGCCCCATTAAAGCGACCATTGACATTGGCATGCTATGGAAAAATATACCTTTACCGGCCATTGGCATTACAACTAGCATCGCACCAAGGTAAATTGGAATTAAGAATAATAGGCCACGTAACCAACCAGAACCCGGCAAACGGCTATAACCAATTAATAAGTAAGCGATTGGGAATACAATGGTACCTACCACGAAGTGCATCATTAAGCCGACACTATCAGAGGTTCCTAACATATGCGCAATAATCGCAGCAACATTCATTGAATGCCCAATAAGATGTGGGGCAATAAATTTACCCATTAAAGTAAATGCTAATGTACCTAAAAAACCACCAATGAGTGCTTTTACTACATTACTTGTGCTTACGTTTTCTTTAAACATACGATGACCTAAATACGTTATGGAATATGGTTTTAGGATAGACATTCCTCCTACTGGAAGGTCAATATAATTATACAATTAAAAGACAGAAAACAGCATTTAATTGCTCAATCTATCAATAATAAACCATGAAATGTTCTGTATTTATCGCTTTAGTGTTGATGGATTTATTGCAAGAAAAGATGGCTCAGTCGATTGGTTACAGACTGCAGGTAGCAAAAATGACGACCAATATTATTACTGTGATAATTGTAGATAAATAACTATAGCTTTCTTTTTTAACAACAATTAGTTATATTTCGATAATAACAGAAATAAATATCATAATATAAAGGTCAGCTTTACTATGACGTGTCATCAAATAGATACCATCCAAATTGCTAAATCACTTAAAGAATTAGGCCACCCAACCCGTTTAGCCATTTTTAAGCGCGTCATTAAAGCGGGCTATCAAGGCATTGCTGTCGGGGATATTCAACAACAACTGGCTATTCCAGGCTCAACCCTTTCTCACCACATTTCTAGCCTTGCTTCGGCTGGATTACTCACCCAACGTCGTGAAGGACGTACACTCTTTTGTGTCGCACAATATGATGCTTTAACCAGTGTCATCAGTTTTTTACAAGATGAATGTTGTATTGACGAACAACGATAGTAACTAAAATCCTAATTTTCAATATCTTAATTATTTTATATTTTTCTTAATGAAGATACTTCCATACTTTTAGAAATATAATTTTGACAACACTCTCATTTACCCTTATATTTCTACAATATTAGAAATATGGAGAGATAATATGTTTACAATAACATCCGAGATGATAACCGATACCTTACAAATGTTTGGTTTTCTTGCCGTTGAACTTACAGTGCTGTTTCTTGCAATTAGTTACCTCGTTGGCATATTACAGGTGTATATTCCCCCCGCTAAAATTCAATCCATTCTTAGCGGTAAAAATGGTAAAGGCTATTTCATTGCAGGCTTACTTGGTGCTATTACTCCTTTTTGTTCATGTTCAACCATTCCATTTTTAAAAGGATTACTACGAGCAAAAGCAGGATTTGGCACCATGATGGTATTTTTATTTGCCAGTCCTTTGCTTAATCCCATTATTATTGGTTTATTTGCGGTGACGTTTGGCATAAAAGTGACGGTGTTTTATTTTGTAATAGCAATGGGTGTCTCAATCATTGCTGGCTATTTACTGGAAAAATTAGGTTTTGAAAAATACATCAAAGACGAAGCATATAGTGAACCTAAACCATCATGCTGTGGATCAAGCTGTAGTTCAATACCAAAACCAGTAAACAAATGGCTTAAAATTTGGCAATCAACGTGGGCTGATTTCAAAAAAGTATTGCCTTATTTGATTGGTGGTATTGCTTTAGGTTCAATGATTTATGGTTTTATGCCAACAGAATTTGTGGCTAAAGTTGCCAGTGAAAATAATCCTTTTGCGATCCCCATTGCAGCTATCATTGGTATTCCACTTTATATTCGTGCTGAGGCTGTTATTCCATTAAGTGCCGCATTAGCTGCAAAAGGCATGGGACTAGGCGCAGTAATGGCTTTGATTATTGGTAGTGCGGGGGCAAGTTTAACCGAGGTGATTTTACTTAAATCAATCTTTAAGAATCAAATGATTATCGCATTCTTAGTGGTAATTCTGGGCATGGCCATCGGTGCTGGATATCTGTATCAATTTATATTTTAATTTTTAATTTTTAACCCGATATTAAAAAATCCCTCCGCCTTAAACGGTTGAGGGATTTTTTTATTTGAATTTAATCAAAAATAGCAGCCTCCCCCCAAAAAGGATAAACAACAAAGATCACAACATAGCCATGTATATTAAATTATATAAAATCATTGACGCAAACGTTTGCTTTGCTTGCATTGCACAGAATTATTCTCTTTACTTTCTTTAAGGAACATTAATGTTATTACTCAAACGTGGTCTTCTACTTTGCTGCATCATGCTTTCAACGATGAGTATGGCTGCTACGCCTACTTCTGGCCCAATCTTAATTCAAGGTGCCATGGATATAGAGACCACAACACTTATTGCCGCCTTAAAAGAAAAGTCTGAAGTCACTATGGGGTCATGGTCATTTTGGCAAGGAACCATTAACGACTACCCTGTTATCATTTCAAGAACAGAAGTCGGCATTGCCAATGCTGCTGCAGCAACAACACTGGCCATTGCACACTTTAAACCTGCTTTAATCATCAACCAGGGCACAGCAGGCGGTCATGATCCACAATTACAACGTGGCGATATTGTTATTGGCAAAACCAGCTTCAATATGGGTGCATATAAATCAGAATTTACCGAAAAAGATAAAGGTATTGCACCGACAAAATGGCAAAATCTTAGCGTTACGATGCGTTTACGTGAACAAGGTAAGTTAGTTGAGCATAATAATTTTGCTGCCGACAAAGGTTTACTGCATATCGCGACCACCATGGCGAACAGTTACACGAAAGGCAAAGTGGTGGCGGGTGTCATTGGTACAGCAGATGAATGGAATCGCGAAGTTGATCGCATTAACTGGCTCCACAAAACATACAATACCTCGGTTGAAGAAATGGAAACATCATCAGCAGCATTAGTCGCTCAAGCTTATAACGTACCTTTTATTGGTATTCGTATCTTGTCTAATACTGATCTACACAACCAAGATTTTGACCCTCAAACTGCGGTTGATTGTCAGCAATTTGTGCTTGATTACACTAAAAAAATCATCATGATGCGTAATTAAATAACAAAAAAATAGCGAGGGTGATATCAGCACCCTTGCTAGTCTATCCATCATAATAAATCAATAAACCGTAATAAAAATTAGCCTAACATCACGCCCACACTTAACAACACCATGACCATTCCCGTTAGGAATCCTAACAGTGGTCCAATAAAGCGTAACCATGTTGAGTAACCAATACGCCCAATCGCCAAGCCCCCATCACAACACCCGATGTCGGCGTTACTAAGTTAGCTAAACCAGAAGCAGATTGAAAAGCCGTCACCACCAACACACACCCAACACCTGCAAAGCCAGCTAATGGTGCCAAGATTGGCATTGATAATACGGCTAACCCTGAAGAAGAAGGCACGACTAAACACAATACCGCTTCTATCCAGTAAATAGCGTTAATAAATAAAATTTGTGGTAAACCAACTAATAATCCTTCCGCGAAATTTAAAATAGTATGAGTGATATTATCGTCGTCCATTACCACCACTAACCCGCGAGCAATAGCAATAATTAACGCGACACCTAATAAATCTCGCGCACCATTAATAAAACTATCGGTGATTTCCACTTCAGGTAATTTACCGACTAGGCCCGCAACAATACTTGAACCAATAAATAATGCAGAAAGCTCAACCACTTCAGTTTCCAATCATTAATGATATTTAAGGCTTATGTAACATCCATAAAAAAATCCGAGAATATAAATATTCTCGGATTCTTACATACAGCGAGGATCGTTCAACCTAAATATTTAGATCTTACTGATCGGCATTAGGGCTATAGCTCCCTATTGGTCTAAATTAGTCATTGAATAAGAACAACATTTCTAACCATTTGCTTGTAATTTTCAAATCGTTTTTTAGTTGACTTTGATGGATTGACATGAATATCCGTATACATACACGTTGGAGCAACTACGTCATTTTTGTAAGTATACCACCCTTTCCAATGGCCAGGTATTGTAATTCTATAATACATTCGACGCCCAGGCTTTGCTTCATGTCCTTCAAAACGTTCTTTTACTAATCTCGATGTTAAAGAATTCTCATCAGTCCAACCAGATATCCAACCACCAATATATCTAGAAATACCATAATCTTTAGGGATTAAATATTCATCGGCACCGATCAAACGACAAAATTTGTTTTGATCATTTGGGTAAACATAAGGGTTGTTATTTATTATACCACGATCATCTGCAATCAATTCCTTTAAACCTGGAATACGAATAAATTCATCGACGTTGTAGACTAAACAATATTTAGAATCATGAACTCTGTCAAAATATGCATATTGAAAGCAGACATCTGAGTCTGTTATAAGTACGGTTCTAGGTTCTATATACTTATCAATTTCAGGATGATTAGTATGAGCGGTAAGAAGAACATCACCAACTTTGTCACCCGTTAATTTGAATTGATTTACTCCATCATTAGAAATAGTAGCAAGATCGGTTGGCTCCATAGAAATACTTTGAACAATTATTTCCTCTGGTAATGGCTGCCAAGATTTTCCGCCATCATAAGAAATCTCAAAAGTTACCGGAGTTGTTTCCCCAACCATAACATAAGCTTTAACTTTCATTTCTATTTTGGGCTGTTCAATGACTTCGACCTGCTTTGAATCACTAACAGAAGAGTCAATAAGTGTCCCTGTTATATTAGTTAAACCAAACTTTAATGCCGTTATATCACCATTGTTAACATCGATACTTAAAATATTATCATTATCAACAGAGTAATTTACATATTCATCTGGAATAACAATCTCTTCTCCTGAATTCAATTTTGTCGTTAAATAAGCATCATCTTTTTGTCCAACATAAAGCTTATCTTTTGAATGAATCGTAACTTGATCCGATTCTACTTGCATAACACAGGTAAAATATCCTGTTGTAGCCGGTTTTTCTTCAATCCACTCATGGGTTTGAAAATCAAATGCCCCATTATTCTCTAGCCCCCAAAAAAGATGACTTTGAGGCCAATTATACCTACCAAAAAGAGTAGATTCAGATACACTTTTATCAAGTTGCTCTAACTGAAACCTAGTGGCTAGTGTCATCCCAATATCTGAACAATATTGATTAGCATCAGCTTGAGAAAATAAAGCGATATCTAAACCATTAGGACCATTTGACCCATTTTCTGTATAAATATAAGAAGGATCCACCCTTTCATATTTAGTATCAAGAACATCATAAGCCGTTAATGGAGCAGTAAAAATACCTACATTAGGTAAGAATATAAGATCATATGCTGGCTTTACATTGATTTCAACAATTCCAATATCGCTATTTCCTAAATGATCAGATATATAATCCGATACATAATATTTACCTTGATATTGAGATTGGAAGGAGAATTCAACATTACGTAAGTCATCTTGATTATCAATCTTCACAGATGCAGCATTATAAGTATCTAACATATATACATCAGTTACTTGTACTTCACTAAGAGGTACTGTTCCCTCTTTTATAGCATCTAAATCATTAAGATTGACCGTTATCGACTCACCGGCAACAACATCCTTCACTAAAGCTATATCATTCGCTTGTGGTGGAATGACATCATCACTAGTAATATTAGTATTAATATAACCATAAACAGGTTTATTCTCTGGGTTTTCACTCGCTAAAGAATAATAAATACGAGTCGAACCAATTATATCGGTAGAAAATGATAATGTATCATTTGTAGTATCATTATCAACCTGACCATTACCGACAACTGATGAACTAACTAAATGATAATCAAAAGGATAATCACTCCCTAGCGAAGATTTAAGATCTATCACAAAGGGAGTATTGCTCTGTTCTAAACTTTTATCTAAATTAAGGATAGGGAGAATATCACCTTGTTCTCCCGCTGATACAATATATGTTACATCTGAAAACTTCTGTATGTTATTATCAGATAAGTATTCAACATTTACCGTACATAAATTTGATTTATTATCAGTAACAACCAATGATAAATCATCAATAATAGGAACTGAACAGTCACCAGATAATATACTTACATTTTTTATTGATACAGAGCCATTTCCTTGCATATGGATATTATCTGAAAGGTCTATATGCTTACTTTTATCATTAGATAAAATGGTATGATGAAAACTATTTTCAACATTGTAATAGAAATCATCTTGTATAGTTCCTTCTCCACCATCAGACCCATTACAGCCAAATAGTAATGAAGAAACTATAACAAACGCTATAGTTCTTATCTTTTTCATTATTAAATTACCTATTTATTATCTAAAACATGTGAGATAACCAATTCCTTTGGAATATGTCACCTCACCAGTTTTAAAATCAAAAAGAAAACCTTCACTGGTTATATATTTTTTAGTAATTGGCCAATAATATTGTTCAAATAGATTTCCTTCAGCACTATTATAAAGTTCTTTCAAATCATTTTCACTCGGCACCCAAGCACGTATCTTGTTACATACTTGGTTAGCGCTAGTAACATCAAATAATGGCATTATTACGCCTGCAGGACCAAATTCCCCAGTTTCTTTATATTTAGCAATAACCAGGTTTTTTTCGTCCTCAGATAAAGAATTAATTTCTTTTGGCGCAATAAAAGTTGTATCTATACCTCCGATATCTATTGTAATATCCTGATACGGAGCACCACCAACGTTAACTTGAATAATCCCTACAGCTAATCCTCCAAGTTCGTTAGTAACATAATAAGTGACGTAATGAATACCGCGTTGTTCCGATAAAAAACTAAATTCATATTGGTTGATAATCGATACATCAGCATTAAATGCAGAGACATCAGCTAATTTTAGTTTTTGCCCTTTATCATCAAAATGCCCACTAATATTAATAATCTTTTCTTCATTAGGTTTGACTACATCCTCAGCAATAAAACTATCTGCTTCTGGTTGCTCTATACCAATATCTGATACTGCAATATCAATAAACCCTGGAGTAATTGTCTTGCCATCAGAAAGTGAATAATAAATACGATTTATACCAACAACTGAGCTAGAGAAAGTAATTTTAGATGACTCTTTATCGATATTATCTATATGTCCTTCACCTTCATTACTAGCACTTAGAATTAAACTGCCTTCGGGATATTGTTCAGCTAACTCTTTTTTTAGATCGATAATTATAGGATCTGTATTTATTGTCGTCGTTAGACTAATAACCAATAAATCTATATCATCGGCCAAATCTGAAATTAAAAGATATTGATTACCAGTTTCTGATGACGATTGGGTGTCACTATTAGGTCTATTTCTCACTGTATAATCAAGATTACATGCTGTTTTACCATTCGTCGCTAACTCAGCAACCAATGAATCTTTATCAAAAGAAATAATAGAGCAATCTTCAGATGATGAATCTATTGATTCTAAATATACAGGAAAACCAGTAGGATCTACTACCGAATGAGATAAATCGATATGATAGATCTCACCATTATTGTACTCAATATTATCAAAGACATCAGTGACAATAGGTTTATCGGCACTTTTTACAACTGATGAATCATTGCTATCTCCACCGCAACCACTCAATAATGTAGAAGCAATACAGACAACTGTAAATATATTTATTTTGTTCATATTCCCTCTACATTTCAGATTCAAAAATAACAGTAAAACTATCTTGATATTTTCCAGTATCAACTTTATTCATTGGAATATCTTTATATCCAACAAAAAATCGAAAAGAAATTTCTTTACTATCATCTATAGATTCTAAATAACTTTTCTTATCATCTAAAATCATTTGTCCATTATAATCTACAATTCCTTTATCGTGACAAGACTCACCATAACAATAAATACCATAAGGTATTTTATTTTTATCCTCAGAAATTGAAGAGTCGGTAGCCTTTAAATTATAAGCCCCACCTTCTGGCTCTAAGAACCGCATATTAATTTTAGTGCCTTTGGGAAAAACACCAGTAAATTTCACCTGGAAATCAGTAGAACCTGTAACAGTTTTTTGTTCTTTATTGTATTCAGGTGGAATAATTCCATCACCAATGACTTCAATGCCTAGCAGTTGACTTCCACTGTATTTAATTGCTATATCAATTGCTACAGGAGTAGTAGTCCGATAAGTCCAAGTACCTGTTGGAGATTTAAATAAATACATTGGAATTATATTTACAGTTCCTTTATAAATCCCCTTAGTCAGTGAAGGGTCATTAAACTGATCAATAATATCAGAATCTTTTAATGAAATTAGCGGTTTCGCAAAATGAAATGGTGTAAAACTTATACCATTTTTACCTTTATAAGACTCTTTTGACGCACACTTTTTGCCTATAACACTAGCCTTTGATGATGATAATTTACTATCACAAGTAGCAAATGACGTACCTCCTGAACTAACGACTTCAAATTTACTACCACTATCACCAAGTCCATACTGAACACCAGAGATATCAAAAGGTATAGTAATTTCCTCAGTTCCACTAGTATTTTTTAAGGTTAATTTACCGTCGTTAATGCCAGTTATTGACAGTAACCCTCCTGGTTTCCACTCCTCTGTTGGTTGTAAACCAGAAATTATTTGCCAGTTAGAGAACGACAGATAACCATCGACTCTAACGCCATTACTCCATCTAATGGTGCCATCTTTTATTAACCCATTAATAGCTATTGCATGACTTGAAAAAGAACAAATTACCGCTACAATACAGAATATATTATAGATGGATTTTCTTAAGAAATGATTCATCATGATTTGCAACTCTTAATATTGTATTATTACTAATTAAATGTTTTGGTATCTCAACTTTTCTTTCACGCTTAGCGAGTAAATGATAATTAACAGAACAATCTTTTCCTTCTGGAATTGTTTTATCTTTACAATTATCGATATTAAAGCTCAAATAGCTATTACCATTATTTTTAATTGTTAACTCTTTCTTTTCCTTAGAAAAAGCATATGAATAATCATATTTTGGGTTCTTAGCTGGAATAATATAATATGGCGCCATACCGAAGAGCATATTAACTTTTTGTTCTGTATTTTTCTTATCAGGATCATTAACTGGTATAAAACTAATTTGATAAACTAAATCTGAATTTTCATTTCGACAGTTTTTTTGACATAAAAATTTAACGCCAACATCCTTAGCTTCACCTGGATGAAGTACAAGTTTTCCTGGTGATGTTGCTAAATCCCACATAGGGAAATTTTCTCTTGTATAAGATATTTTTTCTATCTCATTTTTACCAGCAATAACTTTATCAATCTCTATATTAATAAATTCAGTTTTTTTTAAATTACTTGTTACTGTAAATATACCATTTCCACTATTATTTTGTGGAAATTTAACCATACTATCAACATAAAATGCTTGAGCTGAAATAGATAATGTAGCTAAACCAATAGAAAATAGAACTTTATTTAGATTCATATAACACCATTATAATTTTACGTAATCATATTTTGCTTTAGTATCATCTAAAGCATAACTTTGAAGAACATTAATCTTTTCTTTATCAGATTTAGAAAGTTTACTATCTGAACTAAAGAAAACCATTGTTTTATTACCAGCATCTCTAAATACAACTTTTTCATTGAAATCATTTGATAGTGTGTTTGCTGCATTTATAAATATGTCTTTATTATTATATAACCCAACATAGTAATAATACTTATTCTTAATTTTAGTTACTTGCATACCATTTATATCTTCTGTTGAAGGCATACAGAAATTTTCACCAAGGTTATTACTTACGATATCATCATGATCAGGAATAAAGCATCTTTCATCGTCAGTTACAATTTTGAATGGTTCTCCTTTGGCTATTCTAATTTTATAAACTCCATCTTGTATTTCTTGAATACCATAACAACCAGTACCAACACACCGAACATTAGACACTGGTGAGCCACTAAGATCATTAAAAATAGAAATATAAGAATCAACATTATATAAACGGAGATCCATATCAATTACTGTACCAGGAGCAGTCGTAGTTTTTATAAAATCATCACCTTGGTTATAAAAATCACTTGCCTCAGTATCAATAGTAACTTGATATTCTTTATAATTATTTATAGGTACGAGTTCAGAGCTTTCATTTATATGGACACGTTTTGAAAGTTCGTTATTCATCTTTATATTTGCTACCGAAGAAAAAACTTCATCATTATTCGTGTTTATATATGAATTATTCTTTAATGATAGATATGATTCAGAGTTATGAGATGTAACATAAATATCATCTGCAGTAACTACGGTATTTGTATTATAATTCATAGATAATGAAGCATAGCCTTTAGAATCAGCATATCCATATAGACTACCATTATAATGGTTACCATTCGTATTTAATGATAGAGAAGCATCACTTACAAACTCATCCGAAACGTGATCTCCACTGTCATATCTAACTCCAGCTTCAATACTTCCATCAACATTATCCATAGGCTCGATCCTATGGTTATAAGCTATACGATTTGATTGTGATGAGTCATCAAAATCACTAGAATATCTAGCTGAATCAAAGTTTCCAATTGGGATATCCAATCCAACAGATATTATCCAACTATCATCTCTGCCATAGTTAGCTTTACTATCAATTTTAGTATAGTTGATCGATAAATTACTATCTTCAAACAGATATGTTGAATATCCAATATTATAAATATCATAATCACTATAATTATTGTTTTTTTCTGACTGTTGGTTTATATAGCTTATGTATGCATTACCAGATAAAATTGCTTGGTTATATGATATAGATAGTTCTTGGGTATCTCCCATACCATAAAAATAATTATCAATTTTAGGATCTTCATTCAAATCATGATTGTCTTTATATTTATTAAATTGAATACCTAGATTTTTATAAATTGCATTTACTTGATAATAATCACTACCATTTGAAAATAAATTTATCACTGAATTTACATTCAAATCATTTGTTACCTGATAATCAACGCCAACTTTATAAAATGAATCTGATAATAATTCTAATACTGCTGCTTCAGCGCCAACGACAACACTTTCATTTAATTTATAAGCAACTTTACCATTAATCATTGCCCGATTTTCATATTCAAGCTGATCATTATTACCATAATTTAAATTATCATAAACATCTTTTTTCTCATAATTACCTACAGAAACAGAATAATCAGCTTCTCCTTTATTAAGATTATACTTGAATTTGTTATATATCGTTCTATTTTCTTTGAAAACAGTACGCTCACCATTTTTAACGACAAGCTCAATATCATAGATACCTTGGGGCAATTCAGATAATCGTAAATAATTCTGTCCTGAGGTTACATTCTTTTGTAAAATTGGTTTGGTATTTCTATAAACAAATAGTCGTCCGCTCGATGGCGAATTGAAAAATATTCTTTGTGATGTTTCTTTATTTTCATACTCAAGTTGTTTGGTTGAACCTATTGTTAAACCAAAGAAGTTTTTACTCGCATTTGTATCTAACAAACTAGTACTATTCCAATCTTGATTAACAAAATCAGATGAATATCCAAATCTAGCACGAGTTGATTCACTTAGAAAGTTATACGCGAGTTCATTTAATTCTAAATCGTCATCATCTGATTTTTCACTTAAATCAAAATCACCTGATATATATCCAGGCCCTAGCCCTAAAAAGGAAGTGTTGCGATAATAATATGATGAATTAGAATCATCATACATATCAATGCTTAAATCATGCTCTGAAATTAGAGCTTTGTTTTCATTTGTTATTGGAATATATTTTTTTTGATTTTTTTTACCGCTTAAATATGCTGGAGATGTTAGCACTCTAACAATTTTTTGATTTTTAATTATTATATAAGAGATACCATTGCTAATCTCAGGTACACATATATCTCTCTTTCCTTTACAGCTTAATGATGATTTAACGCCTGAAGTTAAGTCATTAACAATTTTTTTTCTGCCTTTTGAATTAACATATGTTTCTTTGAGATTATCCTCTAAAAGCTTAACTTCTTTTGAATCTACAGTAACACTTTCATCACTATACTTAGCATCTAATTCAATAACGTAATCGTCATTAATAATGAATTTTATCTTACCTGTACTTTCTTTATATAGGTCTTCAAAACCATGAGGAATACTAAATGCAGAATTTGAGAACAATGCAGCAATTGATATGGCTAATATTTTTCTTTTATAAGTCACAATTAATAACCCTTCATGATTCTGTCTAAAGTACTGGTTCTAAAAATACAGTAAGACTTGTTGTTATCTTTTGTTCAGCATGGACATCAATTTTATTATGATTTGAAACGTGTAAAGAAACACTACTATCAATGTCTTTATATTTATCTTTCAAATTAAATACTTTGCCATCAATTGTTACATCTAAATCAAGATCTCTTTTTTCAGAATCAATTAATGTCTCTATTTTTTCTAAATTCCAGTATGTTTCTCCTTCATATTTATCAATATCTATTACTCCTTCTGAACTCATATGAGCTTCTAAAATAATTTGAGATGACTTAAATGTTCCATCATCATTGATATATAAATCACCATTTGCAATAGGAAAGCTAGCGTCCTTACCTGTTATAACAAGATGATCATCATAAAAGAAACTGGTATCGATGGTAGTTGAAACCTCGAAGACATGAGAGAGCATTTTTGCAAATCCATTTAAAGAAAATGCTAATAACATTATATATAAACACAGTTTTTTCATAAAAGATCCAAAAAAGGGAAGGAAACCTCCCCTTAATAAATTATTTACTTTAAATTATGCAACAGTTACAGATGCCATTGCAGTTGTTGTAACTTGAATTGCTTGAGTTGGTGTAACGTCAGCGTTTGCAGCTTCGTTTCGAACTTCAACTGCTACTGTATTTGCTAGATCAACCATTGGTGTAGCTTCAGCAACCTCAACACCGTTAAATTTCACTTTAACAGTAGCTTTATCATATGTTGCTGGAGATACAGAAACGTTTGTTAGAGACCATGTCGCGTCTACTAAATCACCGATTTGCTTATCTTCTGCAAGAGAATCATCAAATGTGTGAGACTCCAGAATTACAGCAGTTTGAGATGCAAATGTACCATCTGCTTCAACATTAAGCACACCATTTGGAATAGCACCTTTACCTAGACCAGTAATTGTAAGTGTGTTACCAGGAAGAACACCAGGTACAGTACCAGACCAAGTTACTACAGCATGAGCCGTATCTGTTTTTGCAAATGCGCCAGCTGACATTGCACATAGACCTACGATTGCTAGAGTTGTAATTGTCTTTTTCATTTTAATTTCCTTTACTTTACGTATTTAGTTAAAAAATTTAATACCAAGATACTTTGTCTTGATGGCACTATTCTAAATATAAAACACCGAGCGATTAATAGCAGATAAAATTAATTAATATCAAATATGCCATCTACCATTGCGATACAATGAATTTTTATACCTAAATAGAATAAAACGGTGTATATAATGAAAAAAACTTGAACAACTTATGCAGTCGGATACACAGCAATGAGTCGCTGTGCTGCTCAGCTAAAGCAAGAACATAATGGAATAACACCAACGTCAAAAGCTATGACACCAGAATAAAAACGCATTCAACAACTCGAAGCAAAAATTAAATAGGTTGAGTGGGAAAACGATATTCTAAAAAAAGCTTCCACTCTTTTAATGCCGGACAACATCAAACAATAGATTTAATTGCTGCATTATCAAAAGAGCCTCATTCAATCAAAGCCATTATGTAAGCTATTTAAAATATTTCGTAGTAGCTATTATTATCGACTTAAATATCGCAGTATTGTTACATCTGAAAAAGCATTACTTCGTCAAAAAGTTGTTGATATTAATAGCCGTAGTAGAGGCTCTGCGGGTGCAAGGACAATAGGTGGTCAGCTTACTCAAGAGAGTGTCTCTAAGATAACCCAAATAGTGATTTAATCTGTGCTGAGCTTCAAATGACTTACGAAAGCAGGGAGCGATCACAAAATGTCATATTTCATTCAGATCAAGGTTGTCACTACACCAGCCTTCAATTCAGGCAAACATTGTGAAAATACCAAATAACTCAAACTATGATATGGGTCGACGTGGAAATTGTTAGAATAATGCCCAATGGAACGATTTTTTAGAAGTTTCGAAAGCCCAAAGAGTACTATAACAATTATCAATAAGCAGAAAGGGAAACGCTCAAATATATATTACAACATTAAGCGGGGCCATATAGTTATAACAACTATTTATCGCCAGTTATGGTGGAAGCAGCCGCTTAATTTAAACACCTATAAAGGTATACAGTTTTACTTGACCACGTAAATGAAATTATTTACAGATATAAAAAAGAGCAGCTAATGCTTAATGCTGATCAGTTAAGCTCAAAATGATCAGTTGAACGATCCTATAGATGTGTAAAAATCCGAATGTATTCCATACATTCGGTTTTTTTTATTTTTTTAAGACAAGAACTTGAACAGATACACACCTTTTCAGCTGATAAATTAAATGGCCTGTCAGACTTACTTTTCCCAACGCTTATTGACCAATGCCTTCAAGATACAGGTGTTACAACCATTCGAAAACGAAGATTACCGATGGAGTTAATGGTTTGGAGTGTAGTAGGTATATCACTCTATCGACATTTGTCGATGAGCAAAGTGGTATCTCAATTAGATATCCTATTACCAGGGGAAAAGCCATTTGTTGCACCAAGTGCTGTGATTCATGCTCGTAAGAAATTAGGACATGAACCAGTAGAAGCCGTTTTTAATAAAACACAACAATTGTGGCATGAGAAAACACCTCATCCAGATTGGCACGGTCTCATCGATGGCGTTGTCTGGCGTACGCCAGACCATAGCCCCACGCTATTTGATCGTGGTTTTTACGCATTAGGTTTACTGCATAAATGGTAAAGTACAGGCCAAGAAAGGCACTGGTTGATCCCATTACGTAAAGGTGCTCAGTACAAAACGTTAAGAAAACTTGGTAAAGGCAAAGAGCTAATAGAGTTAACCTTATCACCACAAGCCCGAAAAAAGTGGATTGATGCGCCCGTGACAATGGAAGCTCACTTAGTTACGGCGACAATCAAAGGTCAAGAAGTAAAATTACTAACATCAATGACCGATCACAAACGTTACATAGGTGCTGATATTGCAGAGCTTTATAGCCACTGCTGAGAGATTGAGCTAGGTTATCGAGAAATGAAGCAATATATGTTGCAAGGAACGATAACTTTAAGAAGTAAAACTCCCGCGTTAGTGACTCAAGAGTTATGGGGAATGTTATTAGCTTATAACTTGTTAAGGTTCATGATGTGCCAAATGGCGTACACATTAAAAAGTGTGATGCCCTATCAGATTGGTTTTAAACAAGCTTCAATATTCTTGACAAGCCAACTCCAACTATTACCAACGGTTGCTGCTGGTCGGTATCCTGAAATATTGAGATATATACTTGATATGGCAGAAAGCTTTGTATTACCCGAAAGGCAAGAAATAAGTTATCCAAGAGCAGTAAAGAAAAGGCCTAGTCGCTATGCGACTAGGCCTCAAAGGGAACGTAAATTATCTTAATTTACATACATTACAGCTAATACTACCCTTTTGTGTTACTTACTTATTTAAAGAATCTTACTGACTTCATAGTGTGGTTTAAATAATGTTCCCCAACTTTGTAAGCGGAAGTATTCGCCAGGTTTAGCATCAACCCATTTACTATATAACTTAGCTCCCGCATAAAGCCCAACACCTGAGATTTTAATCGTTTTAGAGGTTCCTGGCATATATACAGTTCTCTCTTGACCTAGCATCATCTTTTTAGGTGAGTAGAACGTTCTCAAACTTTTATCTTCTACTCGACCTAACATATTAAATCCTGCGCCATCATAAAAATCGACTCTTATCATTTTTTTGGGATTTACCGCATCAAATAATTGAGTGTTATCTTCTAAATCACAGGCTCTCACTTCAGCACCATTTTCGTTAACACTTAGACAATTCTTTGCATTAGTCTTAAATACAACTTGGTCTTTATTTGTAGTGTATGGAGTGAACTTTTGTGCCTTAGAACCATTACATTCGAAGATTTGCACTTTATTTCCTGGTACATCAATTCCATTATCAACATCAATACAGTAATCCTTAGCAACATAAGTGCTTGGATATGTATTAATAACAGCTTTTATTTCACCATTAATATATGAGTAAAATTGAGTATCCTTCTCTTCAGCGCTGCATTTATGAGCGACAATATCTTGTCCATTAAAATATGGATTACCAAGTTCTGAACCGCCTGCAATTGTTACACAATTAAATTTACCAGGTTTATTTACTTTACCAACCTTAAATTTAAATGTTGTTTTGTCTAAATTTGAAGCATATCCACCTAGACCCGCCATTGCATTGGCACTCATCATTACACAAGAAACTAACATTATATTTTTTATCATTATTAACACCTAATTATTTACTTTCAAATAGCAGTGTAGTGATATTAAATAACTATTTAAATAGCAAAAAATACTGTACAAAATCCTAATTGCTAAATAGAAAAACACAATAACTTCCGCTAGTTCCATTTGAGCTTGAGCAAAGTTAACATCATCAGCATGCTTATTGATGTTCTCTTCCGCTGCTCGACGAGCTTCATCAGCTATTGCTTTACTATGCATTACCGTATCTACCACCATAGTGACAATACTTGGTTGAACCTCAGCAATACCGCCAGAAATATAAAACACTTCTTCTGAAGACTTATATGTCAACGACAAAACTTGCAACACTAGATTTTAGCTTTGTTAGCAATAGAGAATATCCAAGTTGAATACCCAACTCTTCATCAGTGCCATATACAGCAAGAGCATGAACAGAGCCTTCAGCACTAACAATATTCAGTTGAAAGATATTTTCTAAAACACCAATAGCCCTACTTTTTGAAGCAGACACACCACACTAGGAACCATACATTGTTAAATCATGGGGGGGGCAAAAGGTTTTTTATTTGTAAGTGGAAGGCCATTCAAAGTAGGGGCAACTCAATTTGATATTTTGCGCCTAGCTCGAGAATACTATATATGAGCAACAAAATATGGAGGATATAACATGTAGAGAGTTCGAAATTGAAATTCCGATAGCAAAAATTTCAGCAAGCCTAAGACCTGAGTTTCCAGATGGAAAAACTCAAGTGAAAAAAATTTTGATAAATATATTGCCGAAAAAGAAAAAGCGGATAAGTTACAGAAAAGGCTAAACCAATTGTCGAAGTAACCAAAACGCTTCCACCAATAACAAAAAGAAGTTTTATCCTTCTTTTGTCTTTTAGTTAACCCCAAAAGACTATAGCCAGGCATTATGAGCTCCGGTCAATCCCTATGATTTAGTTAATTTATCCTAAAACCCTCCCTTATTTATCTTGGGTCTGTATAACAGTAAATGACTTACGGCTGGCTGACTAATATTCAATAACTCTGCTGCAGTGACAGTTTGGCATTCAGCAACAGCTCAAAAAGCATGTAGATAGGATAACTTCATTAGCATTAGCATTAGCATTAGCATTAGCACACATATTAATAACAAGATGTCATACATAAACATAATTGTTTATAAAAACCTTGATGTGCAAAGCAAACTGGAAGCTCAAATCGTGACTAGTATAAAAAACGCAATTCGATTACACTCTAGCCACATAAATTAGTGCTTATTTTGTTATTTTAAAAGGAATCATTCATGGGATTTTTTAATGCTATCTTAGGTAACGCTGGCGAGATGGATCTTGCTGATGCAACTGAAGAATTATCAACGATTCTTGGTCAAGGTGAGCACATCGAATTAGCTTATAAGCTTGTTCGCGATATGATTATTTTGACAGATCGCCGTTTAATTTTAATAGATAAACAAGGCATGACGGGCAGAAAAGTGGAATACCGCTCAGTACCTTATAAATCAATCACTATGTATACTATTGAAACAACAGGCCATTTTGATCTAGATGCAGAATTAAAATTATGGGTTTCAGGCCAACATGACCCAATTAGCTTAGAGTTTAATGGCAAAACCAATGTCTATACCATGCAAGGACAATTAGCTGCTAAAATTGCGGGCAAATAAGCCTGTTTTGTAATGCAACAAAGAGGCACAATCTCAGGTGCCTCTTGTTATATGCAGCCTATGATTTTTATCTAACAATACCGGAATAATGTTACTGAGAAACCGTCATTAATGCGGTTGCCAAAGCATCTATCTGCTGTTCTTGTAATCCTGCAACATTAATACGTCCATCACCTACCGCATAAATGGCAAATTCATCACGCAGACGCATAATTTTATCAGGCGATAAACCTGTCATAGAAAACATGCCTTTATGATCAGCTATAAAACTAAATTGATCGCAACCCTTAGCCGCTAAGGTGTTTACTAAGCTCTGACGTAATCCAATAATGCGTTGTTGCATCATGATCAATTCTTGTTTCCACACCGCCGTTAACACGTTATCTGTTAATATATCAGCCACTAATGCTGCACCGTGATCAGGTGGCATGGTGTAACTGGCTCGTGCTAACGTCAAAATTCGACCTTTGGCTTTTTGCGCATTTGACAACGTATCACCCACCAATAAGGCAGCACCGGTACGCTCGCGATATAATCCAAAGTTCTTAGAACATGAAGTGGCGATCATCATTTCTTCAATGTTATCAGCCATGAATTTCAAGCCTGCACCGTCTTGCTCAAGCCCATCACCAAAGCCAAGATAAGCCATATCAACAAAGGGGAAAAAACCATTCTTATTAGCTAATGCGGTGATCGCTTGCCACGCTTCAAAACTAATATCCGCACCCGTTGGATTGTGGCAACAACCATGCAGTAATACCACATCATTCGCCCCTGCTTGTGCTAGCGCTGATAGCATTGCATCGGTGTTTACTTGTTTAGTATCACGATCAAAATAAGGATAATATTTAACTTTTAACCCAGCAGCTTCCATTACTGGTCGATGGTTAACGTAACTTAAATCAGTTAACCATACGGTCGTATTCGCATTAGCAACGTGTATCAGATCTGCAAGCATACGTAATGCTCCGCTACCACCAGGGGTTTGAACACCCGCAGCACGGCTATGAGCCGAAGTGTCAGCTAATAACAGATCAATCATGCATTGATTAAAAACTTCACTCCCCGCAAGACCAACATATGATTTTGTCGTTTGAGTTTGAAGTAAGCGCTGTTCCGCTTGAGAAATCGCAGCCATAATAGGAGTTTGGCCTTGATTGTTACGATAAACACCAATACCAAGATCCATTTTATGAGCACGCTGATCGGCATTATAGATTAATGATAATGACAATATGGGATCAGGTTGTGCGGGAGAAAGTTGTGAAAACATTAAGCAAATTCCGTTTATAGAGGCATGAATTTAAATTAGCATTTCAATTTCAAGCCGTCATTAGAAAAATGATAATTCTCACTTTGTTTAAGAATAACCATCCATATAAGAATGATAAATTATTAAGGATTTGACTATAGGGTTTGAGTATTATGACTCAAAAATTTGATATTCAGAAATCATTTAAACATCAATACTTTTAATGCAATAGCGACGAACGTCCTTAAAACATCGCCCAACATCATATAATGTCATGCCGAATTTGACACATTACTCTATCACTTATGGTTGCAAAGTCGTTTTTGTTCAGATCAACTGTCTAGTCTTCATTACATACAATAAAATACACAGCTTCAATAAAAGCCAATTACTTATCATTATCGAATGATTATCATTACAAACTTAGTACATTAGAGTGATATTTTTTATAAAACATCAAATACTGACAAATATTATCTAGGCAACACACAATAAATATTGATTAGATAACAACCAACCAATAAGTCATTACTTAATCAGAAAAATAAATTATTATTTACCCTTTTTTCATTATTCTTAACCATTATGATGTTAATAATTAAGAATGATTGTATATGAAACATATAATTTAGATAACCACTCACGACTATTTAACATTGTTATGATCGATGATTTAATCTTCTACTTTTCCCTTTCATCTATAAATGAGTAGATTAAAGTCACCTCCTCTCTACTGTAGTTATTACTTTTAATATGTTACATCGTAGGGTTGGAATGTTATTGTTATACATCTAAAAAACAAATACACACTCAAAAAAACAACATTAGTCACCTCATTGATGATCTATCAGCCAGTATGATGTCTATCTTCTACCTCTATGTTTCATGAGATTATTTGATTCATTGGCAAGCATCTTTAAACATGGTAATAATGTAGTAGAAAGATAAATGACTGCTGTACGGTGTTACTTGTCACTCTTAGTTTTCACTCTTGTGTCTCCTACATGGCTTTATCCCTGCCTTAAATACCGCAGCAATTTTCTTAATAATCCGAACCATTCCATTTATTGAGCTTACCCTTAAAAAAACTTCCGTGGTAAACAACATTAAATTGAATATAATGTGACAACAAATAATATGGCGTTATTTGTGGTAGGATTTATTAGTCTACAAATCATAATAAACCAGATACTGACATTGAATAATGCCGTACCTATAAATTAAACGTAAATAAAATGATTATTGGAGAATACATGAATCATTTGAATTTAATTCAAGAGCTTAAAGATCGCGGTCTGATCGCTCAAATTACGGATGAAGAAGCTTTAAGCGAGCGTTTAGCAAAAGGTCCGATTACATTATATTGCGGCTTTGATCCAACGGCAGATAGTTTGCACCTAGGTCATCTGGTACCTCTACTTTGCCTTAAGCGCTTCCAAGAAGCAGGCCATAATCCTGTAGCCTTGGTTGGCGGTGCTACTGGTATGATTGGTGATCCAAGCTTCAAAGCGACTGAGCGTTCACTTAACACTTTAGATATTGTTGCTGATTGGGTGACTAAAATCCAACGTCAAGTTTCGCCTTTCTTAGATTTTGACAACGCAACTAACCCTGCTCGTATGGTGAACAACCATGACTGGTTCGGTAATATGGATGTACTAACATTCTTACGTGATATTGGTAAACACTTCTCTGTTAACCAAATGATCAGCAAAGAATCAGTTAAACAACGTATTAACCGTGATGAAGTAGGTATCTCTTTTACTGAGTTCGCTTATAGCTTGCTACAGTCTTATGACTTCGCAAGCATGAACAAAGACATGGGCATGGAACTTCAAATTGGTGGTTCTGACCAATGGGGTAACATCACAGCAGGTATCGACCTAACTCGTCGTATGAACCAACAGCAAGTGTTCGGTATGACTGTACCACTAATCACTAAATCTGATGGTACTAAGTTTGGTAAAACTGAAGGCGGCGCTGTTTGGTTAGACCCAAGCAAAACAAGCCCATACAAGTTCTACCAATTTTGGATGAACACTGCTGATGCTGACGTATACCGTTTCTTACGTTTCTTCACTTTCCTTTCTGAAGAAGAAATTCAACAGATCGAAGAAGATGACCGCAATAGCGGCAAAGCACCTCAAGCACAACGTATTCTTGCAGAAAAAGCAACAGCACTTGTACACGGTCAAGCACAATTAGAAGCAGCACAAAACATTACCCGCTGCCTATTTGAAAATGATCTTGAGCACTTATCTGAGTCTGATTTTGCACAACTAGCACAAGATGGCATGCCTTCAGCTTCTGCAACTGGTGACGATGATCTTCAACAAGTGCTTGTTAACGCTGAACTTGCAACATCTCGTAGCCAAGCTAAAACGCACATTACATCAAACGCTATCATGGTTAATGGCGAAAAAGTAAGTGATGCTTACTACGCATTCCAAAATACGGACAAGCTGTTTGGTCGTTATACACTTATCCGTCGTGGTAAGAAAAACTACAGCCTTATCGTTTGGGGTTAATCCTAAACTGATAACTGTTATCTAGCTTATAGATAGCACTAAAAACCACCGTTACTATAATAACGGTGGTTTTTTATTATCATCTTCCTCTCAACGTCTCACACTTCGTCCCTCTTATCTCAACACCTTGTATCTCTTAACCTTATACCTCAACCCTCGAAAAATAAGACTCACCCTGCATAATTTGATATTTCTATTAATAAATCCCCATTTAATTTGATTTAACCCCAAGCTCTACTCGCCTGTTTACGTTTACAGTCATAACATCCAATGACTACTTGAAATTAAAATTATGTCTACTATTAATCAGCAACGCCTTATTAACCATTTCATTGAACTGATCAAAATCAACAGCGAATCACGCAATGAGAAAGCGATTGCCGAAACACTGGCTGAACAATTAGGTGAATTAGGATTTAGTGTTCATCGCCTACCTGTACCAGAAGCGATCTCTAATGGTTTTAATATTTATGCGCGTTTAGATGGCAACATTAATGACACCATTGCGATTAGTTGTCACATGGATACGGTAAATCCAGGTAATGATATTGAGCCGATTATAGAAGATGGCGTTATTCGCTCAAAAGGCGACACCATTCTCGGTGGTGATGATAAGTCAGGCATTGCAGCAATAATGGAGGCGGTACGTTGCATTCAAGCTGATAACCGTGATCATAAAACAATTGAACTGGCTTTCACTGTGCATGAAGAAGGTGGTCTGCAAGGCTCAAAACTATTTGATATGAGCTACATCACCGCGAATAAAGCGATTGTGTTGGATTCAGGCGGTGCGATTGGTGCGATTGTTACAACAGCACCCGGTCAGCAAAGTTTGAAAATCACAATTACAGGTAAGCCTGCTCATGCCGGTTTAGCACCAGAAGAAGGTATTAATGCACTGACAGTTGCTGCTGATGCTATTACTAATATGCGTTTATCACGTATTGATGAAGAAACGACAGCTAACATCGGTGTCGTTCAAGGTGGGCAAGTCACCAATATTGTAATGCCATCACTTTATCTTGCGGCAGAAGCACGTTCTTTAAATGATACTAAGCTTGAACACCAAACAGCACACATGGTTGAGACATTTGAACACGCTGCGACCAAGCATGGTGCTCAAATCAATATTGAATCAAGTCGTTCTTACAACGCTTATCACATTGAAGATAATGACCCGCACGTACAAAGTATTATGGCGGCATTTAAATCAAACGGTTTAACCCCATTCACGAAGTCAACCGGTGGCGGTAGTGATGCTAACGTATTTAATGGCAAAGGCTTAAAAACAGTCAATCTATCGACGGGAATGAGTAAAGTTCATACAACTGAAGAATTTATTACTATTGATGACATGACTAAAATAACCGAATTCATGTACACTTTTTTATGCAGTAATAAATAGCAGGTTAGACGAATATAACAGCGTCAAACAAATCCACTACAATGTCTTTCTTATTTTTATTAATTTTAACAATAAGTGAGACATTGTATTTAAAAAGACACCTATTAAACTAAATAATAAATTAAAATTATTAACAATTCATTCTCTAATATTGTTGAAATCAGCCTCTATCAGAACAGATCTAAATAGCATATACTCCGCAAAATTCATATTATTACAGTTACTAAGCAATAAAATACTATGACTTAATTCTATATCCAACGATCAAGATTTTATTTCAGATATAGAGCGAAATACCCTAAAAAGAAGATTTGAAAGATGGATATCCAGCACCTAACTCCAAAAGAAAAAGATCTGTTTATTAAGACATTAGCAGAATGTTACCGACGATTAACAGCTGCAAAAATTGAAGCAAAGGAACTGACAAAAGAAGGGTTTCAATTAATGTTTAGATCTGTCTATAAAGATATTAACAATACTTATAAAATATAAAAATATTATAAATGTTGCTTAGCTCAATAATGAGGCGTACCTAATACGCCTCAATAAGCCGTTTTCTCAACTCTTATATCTTATTAATCATAAACCTTATTTACCTCGAAAATAACGTTGAGCAACAAAGGGCATTTTTGCCACCGTCATTGGCAATCTTTTTCCACGTACTTCGGCAAATAATACTGTATCAATAGCACTATAATGCGGTATGACATATGCCATAGCAACAGGGATAGATACTGAAGGACCAAAACTACCACTGGTCACAACCCCGACCTGCTCACCATCGGCATTAAATAATAGACTTCCTTCTCGTACTGGTGCCTTTGTTTGGCCAACCAACCCTATTCGCTTACGATCTACAGCTTTTGTTTCAATTTGGGAAAGAATGACATCAGCGCCAATAAATCCACCAGCACGTTCACCATCTGTACGGCGTACTTTGCTGATCCCCCACAATAAACTGGCTTCTATTGGTGTGGTCGTTTTATCAAGATCATGACCATATAAACACAATCCACATTCTAAACGCAGTGAATCGCGTGCACCGAGTCCAACCCATTCAACATGTTTATCTTCAAGTAATGTGGCAGCTAACGTGATTGCATGTGAGGTGGGCACTGAAATTTCAAAACCATCCTCACCCGTATAACCTGAACGGCTGATATAGCATTCCTGCCCTAATAACGGTATACGCACAGCATCCATAAATACCATGTCGCGTACTTGAGGCATTAATGTTGCTAAAACATCCACCGCTTTTGGCCCTTGCAATGCCAGCAGTGCTCGATCATGTATGACTTCAAGTTCTACATCGGCTAATAAATGTGCCTGTAAGTGCGCAATATCTTCTGTTTTGCAGGCTGCATTGACCACAATGAATAAATGATCACCAAAATTTGTCACCATTAAATCATCTTCAATGCCACCCACATCATTAGTGAAAAAAGCATAGCGCTGCTTTCCCTCTGGTAAATCGATAATATCAACAGGCACTAACATTTCGAGCATTTTAGCTGCATTTTTACCACGTAACCGTAACTGCCCCATATGAGAAACGTCAAACAATCCAGCCTCTGCACGACAATGTAAATGCTCTTTTTTAACGCCTAATGCATATTGTACAGGCATTTCATACCCAGCAAATGGCACCATTTTCGCCCCCATATTGACATGTAGATCATGCAGTGGGGTACGTAATAAAGGTTGAGACATGATGATTGACTCCCAATAAGCAACAGCAGTTAAACAATGATTGTTTCACCCTACCAAAAGCACCACCAGAACGGAAAAACTAATGGCAGAGATCTTGATCGAATCCGCAATATTGTTAAATAGGCATGACAATACGCAAACGAATACGTAGTATTCATATCAATAAATTAACATAAAAGTTTTTTAAATGAACAATAAGGCGATAAGTTAACTGTCTTGCTCATAAAATCTTCCGCGTAAGGAGTATATACATGGAAATGACATTAAAATTTACAACTAGCCATGAATGGATACGTGATAATGGTGACGGCACAATTACAATGGGCATTTCAGATCATGCCCAGCAATTGTTAGGCGATGTCGTTTTTGTTGATTTGCCAGATATTGGTGATGCCGCTGATGCCGGATCGACTTTTTCATTAGTCGAGTCAGTTAAAGCTGCATCAGATATTTATGCGCCAGTGAGTGGTCAAATCATTGAAACCAATAGCTCACTTGATGATAGCCCTGAACTGATTAATGACGACCCGTATGGTGAAGGTTGGATTGCTAAAATTAAATTAGACGATCTCTCGCAACTCAGTGAGTTAATAGACAGCGATACTTACCTTGCTTCCATTGCTGAAGACTAACATCAAGGAAAGAAAGATGACTTCTACCACACTGCTCAATGCTCTCAGTGATGATACTCATTTTGCTCAGCGCCATAATGGTCCAAACTTGTCGCAACAACAGCAAATGTTAGCAACAATTGGCACATCCAGTATAGAACAGCTCATTCAGCAAACGTTACCAGCGGCCATTGCATTACCCCAACCATTAACATTACCACCCGCTCAAAGCGAAGCGAATATGCTTGCATCACTCAAGCAAATTGCGGCTAAAAACATTGTTAATAAAAGCTATATTGGACAGGGATATTATAATACCCATACGCCAAATGTAATTTTACGCAATATTCTAGAAAATCCAGGTTGGTACACCGCTTATACTCCTTATCAACCTGAAATTTCACAAGGCCGCTTAGAGTCATTGCTTAATTTTCAGCAATTAGTCATGGATATGACGGGCATGGATCTGGCGAATGCTTCACTACTTGATGAAGCAACCGCCGCCGCAGAAGCAATGACACTGTGCCTTCGTGCTGGTAAAAGTAAAAGCACGCAGTTTTTCATTGCCGCTAATGTTCATCCGCAAACTATTGATGTAGTAAAAACTCGCGCTCAATTTATTGGAATTGACGTCATTATCGGTGAACCTCAACAATTAAATGATCACAATGTGTTTGGTGGTTTATTACAATACCCCGCCACCAACGGTCAACTTGATGATTTAACCGATATTATTGCTACCGCACATAACAACAAAACCTTAGTTACCGTTGCCAGTGATTTACTTGCATTAACCTTATTAACCCCACCCAGTGAAATGGGTGCCGATGTGGTGATTGGCAGTGCACAACGTTTTGGTGTTCCAATGGGGTTTGGTGGACCACATGCTGGCTTTATGGCAACCAAAGATCAGTACAAACGCACTATGCCAGGCCGTGTGATTGGAGTATCTAAAGATGCCAAAGGTAACCGCGCACTTCGAATGGCAATGCAAACCCGTGAACAACATATTCGCCGTGAAAAAGCGACCTCTAATATTTGTACTGCCCAAGCCTTACTTGCCAACATGGCGGCTTTTTATGCGTTATATCATGGACCTGAAGGCCTTAAAAAAATAGGACGGCGGGTACATCACCTTACCGCTATATTAGCCGCAGGTTTACGTGATAATGGCTTTATCATTGAAAATAACACCTTTTTTGATACCCTGACTTTACTCACCGCTGAGAACACAGATAACCTCTATCAACAAGCATTAGATGCCGGTATTAACCTTCGTAAATATGAGCATAAACTCGGCATTAGTATTGATGAAACCACATCAGCCGATGACATTGAAGTGTTACTCACGTTATTAACTGGCAAAGCCTTATCGATTGATCATTACAGTAGCCTAATTGCCGATGATGAATTTGCTGCAATTCCAACACGCTGCCAACGCCAAAGTAATTACCTAACGCACCCTGTTTTTCATCGCTATCATAGTGAAACCAACATGATGCGATACATGAAGCAACTTGAAAATAAAGATTATTCATTGACCCACGGCATGATCCCGCTCGGTAGCTGCACCATGAAACTTAATGCTGCCGCTGAAATGATCCCTGTTACATGGCCTGAATTTGGTCAATTACACCCTTTTGCACCTGATTCTCAAACATTGGGTTATCAAGAATTAGCCCAAAAGCTATCAACCATGTTGTGTAGCATCACCGGTTACGATGCCGTATCACTGCAACCTAACTCAGGCGCTCAGGGAGAATATGCAGGCCTAATTGCGATTCAGCGTTACCACCAAGCAAATGGCGATAATCACCGTAATGTGTGTTTAATTCCAAGCTCAGCACATGGCACTAATCCAGCTTCTGCGGCAATGGTGTCAATGAAAGTGGTTGTGGTCGCTTGTGATGAACAAGGCAATATTGACCTCAATGATTTACAAGCAAAAATAGATCAACACAGCGATAATTTATCCTGCATTATGATCACCTACCCTTCAACCCATGGTGTCTATGAAGAAGGCGTTCAACAAGTTTGTGAACGTGTTCATGCTGCTGGCGGTCAAGTGTACCTTGATGGTGCTAACATGAACGCGCAAGTGGGATTAACTAGCCCGGGTTTTATCGGTTCAGATGTCTCACACCTAAACCTTCATAAAACCTTCTGCATACCACATGGCGGAGGCGGCCCTGGTGTGGGTCCTATCGGGGTTAAATCACACCTAAGTCCATTCTTACCCGGACATACTGATAACCAACAGCCACAGAACAATCAATATGCGGTATCAGCAGCTGCATTAGGTTCTGCCTCTATTTTACCTATTTCATACGCTTATATTTCAATGATGGGTGAAGCTGGGCTAAAACAAGCGACCGAGTTAGCCATTTTAAATGCCAACTATGTGATGGAACGTTTACGTCCACATTACTCAGTGTTATATCGAGGAACACAAGGTCGCGTCGCCCACGAATGTATTATTGATATTCGTCCGATTAAAGCCGCTTCTGGTATATCAGAAGAAGACATTGCTAAACGCTTAATGGATTACGGCTTTCATGCGCCCACAATGTCGTTCCCTGTTGCTGGCACATTAATGATTGAACCAACAGAATCAGAAGATTTAACCGAGTTAGATCGTTTTTGTGATGCGATGATTGCCATTCGCGAAGAGATTAATCAGGTACAAACCGGAGCATGGTCTTTGGAAGATAACCCATTAGTCAATGCACCCCATAGCCAAGTTGATTTACGAACCGCTGAATGGGCACATTGTTATAGCCGAGATATCGCTTGCTTCCCATCAGCACATACAAAAAATGCCAAATACTGGCCAAGTGTTAATCGAGTTGATAATGTTTATGGAGATCGAAATTTAGTGTGTTCTTGCCCTAGTATTGATAGTTATATGGATAAGTAATAATAACCATTAATACACGAGTTCAACTATTAAAGCGGATCTTTTGATCCGCTTTTTATTTTTTACACATTTGAAAATAATCATTTTAACAATAGTGAAATAGCAATAACTTATATTAGTTCACTTGTTAATCTGGTTATTCATTTATTTGTTAATAACCGTTTAAGAAACACTTAAATTAAAAATCAATAAATAACTATACAAGATACTATATTTGATCAAATATAAACCAATATGCATATTGTTATAAATGAGACTTATTGATGTATTCATTTTTAAATTCAACACATACTCTTAATGAACGCTTAAATCTATTTACAGCTTCTGTTAAAAATCTTTATCCTGAAATTATTGGGATCGCAGTTACGCGAATAGATGAACACGATAATCTTTATTCTGTTTATCGTAGCCCTGACTATGGTGATAATTTTCCAACTTTTATTTCATCAATAAGCCGATCACCGCGTTTAAACAAAATGCGTTCATCATTAGAACCAAGTATTATTGATAATATGCTTTCTCATCAATCATCTGTGAAAAAAATTCATTTACGATTATTACAAAGTAATTGTATTTCAAGTATGGCATGTCCAATTTATACTAATGATACTTTTATTGGTGTGTTATTTATCAATGCTAAAGTAAAAGATTTTTTTAGTGAAAAAGTTAATTATTTCACCACCTTCTCAATTTTGATCTCGTTACTTATTACTGATAACTTTAATAATAAAAAAGCGTTTCATTCGATTGTAAAAACTGTTTTGTTATTAAGTCATCATAAAGATCCTGAAACCCAGAATCATCTAAAAAGAGTTGCTGAATATAGCCGTTTAATTGGGCTTTACTTAGCTAGAAGAGGAAAATGTAATGGTGATTTTGTTGAATCTGTTTATCATTTCTCAGATATGCATGACATAGGAAAATCTTTAATCCCTGAAGATATTTTATATTCAACAGAGATTTACACCGATGAAGAAAGAGCGGTCATGAATCAGCATCCAGAGCTAGGCTGCCAGCTTTTATCGAATATTTTAACCACATTTAAATACGATAATAATCAAGAGCTCACTATTATTCTTAATATTATTCGTCATCACCATGAACGTTACGATGGCAATGGTTACCCTGACAAACTAAAAGCCACCGATATTCCATTAGAAGCACGTATCGTTACAGTGGCTGATGTTATTGATGCACTATTAAGCCATCGTCCTTATAAACAACCATGGTCAATAGAAGATGTTGAATTGTATTTAATTAATGGCTCAGGAACACTGTTTGATCCTCTTTGTATTGATGCCATTTTGCATTCTCTCGATAAAGTGACCTTGATTCAAAGTCGTTATCCTGATGTTATTGAGGAAGATCTACCACTATAGTTAATTCATTAACAAATAGAGCCACCGCTTAATTGGTATGTCAAAAGCATTATCAATGACCGCTTGTGCGGCTATTTTTAACCCTGCAACGATCAGATCTAACGATATACTCGGCTGATCCCCAAATGTTGCTTGCTGTGGCAACAGAGGAATATGAATAAAACCATGACCAATCTGGGTATAACGTAGATAATGCTGAACACCATAAAATAAATGATTACATACAAAAGTGCCGGCTGTATTTGATACCTGACACGGGATCTCTGTTTGCTGTAATGCTTGTATTATCGCTCTAATAGGCAACGTTGAAAAATAACCATCAGGACCATATCAATAACAATAGGTTTATCTATCAGCTGATTACCCTCATTACGATCTACACTAGCCACAAAAAACCATAACAGGGATATCCTGTCATTTATATCGCCTTTAATTAACAACTACGCGCTTATCATGCTGTAACTTTCATAAATAGCCGTGATATTTCGCCGAGATTACAAAATTAAATTTGCCATTTCTAGTTAAATAGAATGAAAAAATAGGAAATCTATAATGAAAAACTACTAATAAACATATTTTTATAAAATATTCTTTATTAAAACTTTGTATTATTCTTATTACCAATAAGTATCCCACCACACCATACATCATGCAATATTTCTTATCGTCACAATAAAAAGATTAGATTGATAAAAATCGAATAATAATTGATATTTTGTGCATATTTTATCAAATTATAGCGAATTATATTTTGCACAATTCAATAGATCACCCTAAAACAGCTGATGCTGAAAAATCATGGCAAATACCTGACACATTAATCATCATTTTTATCGTTGGCGTATTAGCAACTATTCTCACTTATCTCATTCCAGCAGGCAGTTTTACTCAACATGCAGTAAGCTTTATTGTTGATGGCGTAGAAAAAACACGTACTGTCATTGATCCAGCATCTTTTAAATATGCTATTGATGCTAATGGTGACAAAATTTATAACACGGTTGGTTTTTTTAGTGCTGGCGGAGGCATAGGCTTAATGAACTTTATGTTCGAAGGCTTAGTTTCTGGTGATAAATGGGGATCAGCCGTTGGCGTGATTATGTTCATGCTGGTTATTGGTGGCGCTTTTGGTGTTGTTATGCGTACTGGCGCCATCGATGCAGGTATTTTAGCACTCATTCATAAAACAAAAGGCAATGACTTTTTATTCATTCCCGCTTTATTTGTCTTATTTTCATTGGGTGGTGCTGTTTTTGGTATGGGTGAAGAAGCGATTGCCTTTGCAATTATTATCGCACCACTCATGTTACGACTTGGTTACGATGGCATTACAACGGTCATGGTAACTTATGTCGCCACTCAAGTCGGTTTTGCATCATCATGGATGAACCCTTTCTCTGTCGCTATCGCACAAGGTATTGCAGGGGTACCTGTTCTTTCTGGTATGGAGGTTCGCCTTCCACTATGGATAGGCTTCACCTTGATGGGTGTTATCTTTACCATGCGTTATGCGGCGAAAATCAAACGCAATCCCGAATTATCTTATAGTTTTAAAACTGATCAATTTTTACGTAATAAAACGGCAGAGGTTAAACAATCACAGTGGAATATCGGTTATACCTTAGTGATCATTACCGTTGCAATCACAACAGGTTGGGTTGTATGGGGTGTCGTTGCACACGCATGGTATATTCCTGAAATCGCATCGCAATTTTTCACTATGGGCTTTATTGCCGGTATTATTGGTATTATCTTTAAACTTAATAATATGAGCTTAAATGACATTGCAACCTCATTTAAAGAAGGTGCTGGCGTCATGCTAGCTCCGGCTCTACTTGTTGGTTGTGCCAAAGGTGTATTATTAATTCTAGGTGATGGTTCTGCTGAAGAACCCAGCGTACTTAATAGTATTTTAAACAGTGCTGGCGGTGCAATCAGTGGCATTCCTGATGTAGCGGCAGTCTGGATCATGTACCTCTTCCAATCTGTGTTTAATTTCTTTGTGACATCAGGATCAGGTCAAGCCGCACTCACCATGCCGTTACTGGCACCTTTAGGCGACATTGCAGGCGTTTCTCGTCAAGTAACCGTACTGGCGTTCCAGCTAGGCGATGGTTTTACTAATATCGTGGTACCAACATCAGCGTCATTAATGGGAACATTAGGGGTATGTCGTATTGATTGGGGTGATTGGATCCGTTTTAGCTGGCGTTTTATGTTGCTATTGTTCGTTACTTCAAGTGTGACGGTTGTTTGTGCTCATCTAGCTGGATTTAATTAATCACATGACAACGACAAGCACGACCCAACTCACGGGTGACATTATTAATAATATTGCGGTAATTTCAGCATTAAATGTGGACGATCTCGCCATTGGTCAACACCAATTTTGGTTTAATGTTGCGACTAATGCCTTAAATCAAGATCAACATTTACCCGTGTGGGTATTTAAAGGCCAGCAAGCAGGTAAGAAAGTAATGATCACCGCGGGCATTCATGGTGATGAGCTCAATGGTATTTTGGCCGCGCAACAACTGGCTCGTCAGCTACAACATACTGACATTTGTGGCAGCGTGATTATTGTTCCAGCGATTAATCTTTCAGGTATTATTCATCACCATCGTGATTTTCATGGCGCTGATCAAGATTTGTCTACCGTGAATCTTAATCGCTATTTCCCCGGTAACAAGCAAGGAAATGCCGCAGAACGTTACCTTGCTCAATTGTGGCAGCATTTATTATTACCCAATGCCGATATTGCAATAGATCTTCACACTCAAACCACGGGAACCTGTTACCCATTGTATGTGTTTGCTGATTTCCGGATTGAATCAGCGCTGGCGATGGCACGATTAATGACACCAGATGCGATCTTAAATGATCCTGGTGATCACGGTGTATTAGAAACTGTTTGGAATCAACATGGCGTTAGCGCGATCACTGTTGAAGTGGGTAGTGGCAAGATTACTCAACCAACGTTAATTAATCGTGCTGTTATGGGGGTTATGCAAATTATTAAAAACCAACACCATTTAACAACAGCGACCTTGACACCTTGTGCGATAGAAGCGGATAACGTGACATCTATTCGCGCAGATGTCGGTGGGCTAACACTCGCAAATGTCGAGATGCTAGCGACTGTAAGCAAGGGCGATATTATCGCAACACAATATGACCTGTTTGGTAATGAAATTAAACGTTATACCGCTCCTCGTGATGGCATTGTATTAAGCCACAATACTGATGCTTTGCGTGACGTAGGCGCGTTAATTATACGCCTTATTCACGAGTAATCATTAAGCTTTAATCCATCATAATACCCATGCTAGATTAATGATTAGCATGGGTTATTATAGGAAATTTCATATTCCTAAGAAGCATTTAAATACCACCACCCTCTCCTTGTACCAACGAACATTGTACAAAAAAGACTATTTGCCATCAGTTAGTCACAATTATCAGTGATCATTTACCAATAATCGTGCAATGTATGCTTTACTTGAGGGATAATAATCACTTAAAGCATAAAAAAAGGAATCTTATGGTGAAGTATATCAAATCAATTAAATATCTATTTATCGCATTACTGCTTACTCAACTAACAGGATGTGGTATTAACACCATCCCGACTCTCGATGAACAAGCCAATGCTGATTGGGCCCAAGTACAGAATAATTATCAACGCCGTGCAGATTTAATCCCCAATTTAGTCGCAACGGTTAAAGGTTATGCTGCTCACGAAAAAGACACGTTGACGGCAGTGACAGAAGCAAGATCAAAAGTTTCATCGATGCAAGTCACGCCTGAAACATTAAATACCCCAGAAGCCTTTAAAAAATTTGAAGCCGCTCAAGGTCAATTAAGCAGTGCGTTATCTCGATTGATGGTTGTCTCAGAACGCTATCCTGAACTAAAAGCTAATCAACAATTTATTGCACTTCAAGCACAGCTAGAAGGTACAGAGAATCGTATTGCTGTCGCACGCCGAGATTACATTAACTCAGTAAAAGCCTTTAATACTGAAATTCGTACCTTCCCTGGTCGTTTATGGCACTGGGCAATGTATAGCGATCTAAAAATCAAACCTAACTTCACAGCAACAACACCTAACGCTGATGTTGCGCCTAAGGTTGAATTTTAAATGAAAAAAGTCCTACTTATCTGTGGGCTTTTGTTGTTCATCAGCCAGAATGTATTGGCTGCAATCACTTTCCCTGTATTGACAGGGAGAGTGGTCGACGACGCTCATATGCTTAATCAAGCTCAAACTCAGCAACTTGAACAAACGCTTGCCGCAGAAGAAAAATCATCGTCCAACCAAGTGGTGGTAGTAACCGTACCGTCAACTAATGGCATTCCAATTGCCGATTATGGCTATCAACTCGGCCGAGCATGGGGGATTGGACAGAAGCAACATAACAATGGCGTATTATTAATTATCGCTAAAAATGACAAAAAGATGCGTATCGAAGTCGGTTATGGCTTAGAGGGTGCATTACCTGATGCGATTGCGATTAATATTATAAATAATCACATTAAGCCCGCTTTTAAAGCCGGTAAGTTTGCAACGGGAATCGATAATGGCGTAACAGCTATCATTGCTGCTATTCACGGTGAATACAAACCTGTTGTGACAGAAGATAAACCGCCTTACGATTTCTATTTGTTTATTTTATTTGTAGTGATCCTTCAAATTGTTGCCTTTAGCCGTCGTCGTCGTAACCGTTCAACCTATTATGGCCGCGATGGTGATGTCTTCACCAGTGGTGGTTTTGGATCACACCGTGGCGGCTCTAGTGGCTTTGGCGGTGGTTTCGGAGGAGGTAGTAATGGCGGCAGCGGTGGTGGTTTTAGTGGTGGCGGCGGTGGCTTCGGCGGCGGCGGTGCATCAGGAGGATGGTAATGAAATTATTTACAAATGAACAACTACAAACAATTAGCCAAACCATCAGTGATATGGAAAAAACCACCGATGCTGAATTAATTACCGTGATGACAACAAAAGCGGATGACTATTACTTTGTTCCAACCTTATGGGCTGCCATTATTGCGCTATTTGTTCCTGCACTGTTAATCATTACTCCATTATGGTTAGAGCTAACAGATATTCTATTAGCGCAATTAGCTGCTTTTGTTGTTCTAACATTGATCTTCCGTATTCCAGCCATTAAGTACCGTTTATTACCAAAAGTAGTTAAACATCGCCGTGCAAGGCTGGTTGCTCGTGAGCAATTTTTAGCCAATGGTGTTCATCGTACTAAACAGCATTTAGGGGTGATGATCTTTGTTTGTGAAGCTGAGCATTATGTTGAGATTCTGACAGATTACGGCATTAGTGAATGTATTAGCGATGAAGCATGGCAAAGCTTAGTGCGAGATTTCACCAAAGATGTTAAAGCAGGAAAAACGTTTGAAGGCTTTATTCAGTGTTTACAGCAATCAGGTAAATTATTAACTAACGCCCTACCGTACACGGAAGAAAAAAATGAATTACCTAACTGTTTAGTCGTTATTGATTAATATATAAAATAATTCACCACTAATATTAATTGTTGAAATAGCCTGAGGTTATTTCAACAATTTATTTAACTTTAATCAATTTCTACTTCTTCACTACTGATCTTTATTTATATTGATAATTAATCAAAATGGTTATCTTTCTACCATTGTTCCCAATTATCAATCTTTAACCTTTTTTGAGCTCTTGCAATATTCACCGCTAACACAGTACCCGTAGCTACACCAAAAAAGAAAATTTCAAATAGATAATTGAATACCTATTATATTGTAATTCGCCCACTAGAAGTAACCTTGATGTTGCTGTAATCATCCACAATTATAATGCAACGTTACAATGCCCCCTTTTTACCCAACATTGCACGCATAGTTTTATATTGTCTTAATTGATTTATATCAACAAAAGCCTAATTTATAGCATTGACCCGCAGATACAGATAGAATGCCCCCTCAAAAATTACAAGAAAAGCATTGAGTGGGTTATTTCGCATGAGTAGAAAAATAGAATTATTGGCACCGGGCGGTGATGTAGAAGCAATTAAAGCAGCGATTGTTGCTGGTGCAAATGCCGTCTACTGTGGTTTAGATATGTTCAATGCCCGTAACCGCGCCTCCAATCTTTCATATGACGAGCTAAATGGCGTATTACGACTGGCACATGAGCACAACTGTGAAGTCTTCTTAACGCTCAATGTCGTGATATTAGAGCACGAGGTTGTTAGCTTGGTACGCTTGCTAAATAAACTGGTTAACAGTGGCATTGATGGCATCATCGTACAAGATTTGGGTATCTTCAACATTGTTAAAAAGCATTTCCCATCATTACATATCCATGCTTCTACTCAATTAACAACCCACAACGAAGGTCAAATTTTATTCTTACACAAAATCGGCGCTACACGAGTTAACTTATCGCGTGAGCTCAACCTTGGTGAGATTAAAGCATTAACAACCGTCGCCCATGATCATGATGTATTAACCGAAGTCTTTGTCCATGGCGCATTATGTATCGCTTTCTCTGGTCAATGTTACTCAAGTTCAGTCAGTGTCGGTAACTCAGGTAACCGTGGTCGTTGTAGCCAAGCTTGCCGTGACGAATACGAAATAACCGCTGAAGGTCATCGCTTCCCGCTTAACTTAAAAGATAATTCAGCCTACTTTGATTTACCTGAACTGGTCGATGCAGGGGTTGACTCATTAAAGGTTGAAGGCCGAATTAAAGGCGCTCACTATGTTTACACTGTGGTTGATACATGGCGCAAACAGATCAATAACTTCATAGAATCTGGTAAGTTATTAGCTGACGACAGCAATTTACATAAAGTCTTTAACCGTAGCTTCACTAACTCATTTTTACAGGGCGATCTCAACAAGAAAATGTTTACTGATAATCCGCGTGATAACAGTGTTAATTACGCGGTTGAAAAAAACAATGCCATTTCTGTTGTTCAAATCCATGATGTAAAGCAAGATCTTTATAATGAAAAAAATGCATTAGGTGCTGAACTAGCCGATAAGATTAAAGATCTAAGCATTGATAAAGTTGCTCTAACATTGGCTTTTACTGCCAAAGAAAACACACCGCTAATACTTAATATCATGACGGGTAACACCTCATTTGAAGTAAAAACTGATTCGTTATTACGTACAGCAGATGAAATTGCCATTACACCAGAAACGCTAGATAAACGCTTCCGTAGTTTTAATAATGCAACGTTTAATCTAGCGCCAATGAACTTTGACAACTTTGATGCTAACTTAACGGTGCCGTTTAAAGAAATTACGGATCTAAAAAACCAAGCAGCATTCTTATTAAATGGCTCTCGTGAGGTAATTAAGCATGTTGATGTACCCGCTTTACCTAAACACGATAAAGTATCATCAACACCTAAACTATCATTACTAATTGCCAATGAAAAAGATTTACACCTTACTGATGTAACAGATGCTGATATCTACTTCAAACTCCCTGAAAGCTTGAAAAAGAACTGTCTTAAACACATTACGTTATTGCAAGAAAATCCACGCTTAATTCCTTGGTTCCCTGCGGTATTGATTGGTAAAGATTACTTAGAATCCGTCAAAATTCTTGAGCAAGTTAAACCTAAGCGTATTGTGACTAATAATACCGGTATTGCTTATAAAGCTTATGAAATGGGTATCGAGTGGGTCGCAGGACCGTTCTTAAATACCACCAACTCACACGCTCTTCTTACGTTAAAAGAAGAATTAAACTGTGCTGGTGCCTTTATTTCTAACGAGATCAACCGTGGTCAAATCAGAAATATTACCCGTCCAGAAAACTTTAAGCTCTGTTACAGCATTTATCATCCAATCCTGATGATGACCAGCCGTCAATGTTTCTTCCAACAAACCGTTGGCTGTAAGAAACCGGCAATTGAAGCTGGCTGTATGCTGAAATGCGAAAAAGCAACCACCATTACTAATGTGAAAGGTATTTCGTTTGCGGTTGATAAGCAAAAAGGCGGTTACCCAAGTATTTACAATCATGAGCAGTTCCTAAACTTTGATGCAGTGAATGATTTCTCGCATTTATTTGACGAGTTCTTTATTGATCTTACCAACATCGGTGCAGGTTCTAAGCAAGAACAAGACAAAGTAGAACTAATCAAACACTTTGAAGCGCTACTTGCTGGTAATGATAACGCTAAAGCTGAACTGAATAATTTAGTACCTATCTCAACTAATGCTCAATATGTTCAGGGTTTATAAACATTAGCGGTATGGTTTAATATCAAAACAACAGAATAAAATAATATTAGACAGCCTGCTATTTTAGAGGCTGTCTTTTGTTTATGTGCTTCATGCTGGATAGCCAAATATTTTAGTTCTTAAATAGATTCCCCCAAAAAAAATTATTCCACCAGCAATAAACTCTCGAATCTAAAATTTACAGCTCATTATTTATAATTCTTCGTTAAATCTGTTCTATTCCCATATTTCAAGATCAACAACACCCATAATCCTAATACATACATTCGTAACCATCTACCGCTCACATTGGCATAACGTTCCATAATTGTTCACTATGCTTAAGCCAAGCGTCTGGTGTTATTGTTTATTTCTCTCCTCTCAATAAGCATCTTCAATTCATGTAACCATTAGTCATTCTATTTTGTAAAACGAAGGATTGAAAAAGCCACCAAGAGCCCCAAGATTATTACCATCAAAGCAAATAATATTGCTGTATCTATTGGTTTTACTCAGTGGTTTATTTCACCCAGTAGCCACAAAAGGACAACACTTTGAACGACACAACATCAGCGACATCTCATGATAATAGCAACACTCTAGCCGTGACGGCTCCTGTTGCTAAGAAAATCCCCTATGAGATGAGCATCCATAATGATACGCGTATTGATGATTACTATTGGATGCGAGATGACAGCCGCACAGATCCTGAGATCATCGCGCATCTAAATGCTGAAAATAGTTACACAGATGCAGTAATGGCACACACCACTGCATTACAGCAAACATTATTTGATGAGCTAAAAGGACGTATTGTTAAAGATGATAATACCGTCCCTGTAAAGCAAGGCAGTTATTACTATTCAAGTGAAGTCTCTGGCGATAATGAATACCCTATTTCAGTGCGCGCTACTGATTTTTCTGGCACAGATAAGCAAGTCTTACTCGATCTAAACCAACTCGCATCTGAACATGATTACTATGATGTTTCCAGTGTCAGCATTAGCCTTAACGAAAACTTATTAGCTTATGGTGAAGACACGGTAAGCCGTCGTATTTACACTATTAAGATTAAAGATCTCACTACAGGTCAGTACCTTGCTGATGAAATCACCGGTACTAGCGGCTCTGTTGCTTGGCAAAATGATAACCAAGCATTTTACTATATCCACAAAGACCCACAAACCTTATTAGGTTATCAGGTTTATCGTCACCGCTTAGGTACACCACAAGCTGATGATCAATTAATTTTTGAAGAAAGCGATCAAACTTTTTATACCTCAATTGGTAAAAGTAAAGATAATTCATTAATTTATATCTGGCATTCAAGCACAGAAACCAGTGCTGTCTCTTTTATTGATGCTAACGATGCCAATGCGCAAGCTGTATCGTTCTTAGATCGTGAAGTTGGGTTGGAATACAGTATTTCTAAGCTTGATGACTGGTTCTATATTCACACTAACTATGAAGCGGTTAACTTCCGTTTAATGAAAGTGGCTACAACTGATATCGCCAATAAAGATCATTGGCTGGACGTGATCCCTGCGCAAGAAGGCGCAATGTTGGAAGATTACGAGATCTTTAATGATTATCTAGTATATCAGCAGCGTGAGAATGGCTTAACTCGCATTACTGTGCGTGATCTTCACACTCAACAGCAGCAACAATTACATTTCAACGATGAAGCATTCACACTTTATCTTTACGGTAATAAAGAGATTGATTCAGACAAATTACGCCTGTATTACTCAAGCATGACCACACCAGGTACTCACTACGATTTTAATCTTAACGATGGCAGTAATGTAGTACTCAAGCAAGCACAAATCCTCGGTGATTTTGACGCGAATAATTACCGTTCTGAACGTATTATGGTACCTGCTCGCGACGGTAAATCCGTTCCGGTATCACTGGTTTATCGTAAAGATTGCTTTAAAAAAGATGGCACTAACCCGTTGTATCAATATGGTTATGGATCATACGGCGCTATCATTGACCCAAGCTTTTCATCAACCCGATTAAGTTTATTAGATCGTGGTTTTGTGTATGCGATTGCGCATATTCGTGGTTCTGAAATGTTGGGCCGTCCATGGTATGACGATGGTAAGAAACTGACTAAGCAAAATACTTTTAATGACTTTATTGATGTTACCCGATCATTGGTCGAGCAAGGCTATGGCGCAAAAGACAAGATCTTCGCTGTCGGTGGCTCTGCGGGCGGTTTATTAATGGGGGCGATTATCAACCAAGCCCCTGAGCTTTACTGTGGCGTTGCAGCTCACGTACCGTTTGTTGATATTGTTACCACCATGCTGGATGAATCAATTCCACTAACAACTAACGAGTATGATGAGTGGGGAAATCCTAACCACAAAGAGTACTACGACTACATGTTAAGCTATTCACCCTACGATAATATTGCCGCTCATGACTACCCTCACCTATTAGTGACGACGGGGTTACATGATTCACAAGTGCAGTATTTCGAGCCAATGAAATGGGTTGCTAAGCTGCGTGATGTTAAAACGAACGATAACCGTCTGTTGTTTAAAGTAGATATGGAAGCTGGTCATGGTGGCGCATCAGGGCGCTTTAAGGCTCTCCATGAAGATGCACTTGAATACGCGTTCTTTATTGATCTATTGGCTGAACAGAAATAAATCTAGCTAAACCGTGATAAGTTATCAACGCATAACATTATGCGTAATCATAAATATCAAGTAATAACATCAAACAATGGCGGCTTAATCAGTCGCCATTGTTATTTAAAAAACTCAGAAACAACTTACGCTAATTCATAATCTTCAAAGTGATCTACAAACTTCTGTAACCCAGCCAAATCCACAATAATAAGTTCAGAACCTTGTTTCTCAACTAATCCTTGCTGAATCAATGTCTTTAATGCGCGTCGATAAACACGGCTTGATGTACCAAACCGTTCAGCTTCTTTATCTGCTTTATTAAATCGACCAAGGGTCATCGAATTACGGGCGTGCTGAAGTAAATCAAATGCAATATTGTAAGTAATGGGATGTAATAAACGGTAGGTATAAATATCAAGTGAGTCTTGGTAATCAAGTGCCAATGCAGAAGCAAAAAACAAACTAAATTCAGGGCGTTCTAACAGTAATTTCTCTACTTTTTTCATATCAAGAATGTCACTTTCTATCGCTTCTTCAACAACAACCGACCATTGGCATGGTGTTTTAGTAAAGAACTCCATTTCACCAAAGACATTATAGTTACAGTTCATCTCTCCTAATTGAAAACGACGCCCATTAACAGCACAAATATGCATCGACACTCGTCCAACAGGCACAATCATCAACTGAGTAATATCCTGGCCTTGCTGCATGATAGCATCGCCGATTTGGTAGCGTTTACTGCCGATTTGACACTTATATAGTGCTTGGCGAAAGCTCGCATAATGTTGAGTTAGGTAATCACTAAAACGGGTTGAGGAGGAAGGAGTCAATTGCATTGCGCATATCACTATTGTTTCATTTTAAATCAAGATAGCGGGTTTTTATGGTACTGAATAGGAAAATGTATAGTGCGCATTAAAATAGCCCAATTTATAAAAACCGGGCTATTAATTTGGTGATTAAATAGACTTAAACAACCTTAATAAGGGCATTCAGCGCAGTATGGGCAGCTAACTGTTCCCCTTTAATCATATCTTCAGCTTCATTAACATAAGCACTAATCCCTTCACTTACATTCTGCTGATAAAGCACCACGTTATTCAAAATTGCGGCTGTTTTTAGTTGACGTAAACGCCCCACCGCTAATAAGGCAGAAGTCTCCATATCAGCCCCTAATACGCCTTTTTTATGCCAATACTCACAAATATTATCTTCTTCATCGGTATAAAAACTATCGTGAGAACGTACAATGCCACTATGATAGTTAATATTCTGTTGCGATAAATCTGTTTTTAATAAGTGAACCAATTGATGATCAGCAATAGCCGGAAATTCACTTGGAATATATGCTTTAGAGCCACCTTCATCTCGCACTGCACCTTCGGCAACAATGAGTTCACCTAAACCAATATTTGATTGCAGTGCCCCTGCTGAGCCAACACGGATAATATATTCAGCGCCACAACGTTTGAGTTCTTCTATAGCAATAATCATTGATGGTGCGCCCATCCCCGTACTACACAATGTAACGGGTTTACCCTGATAGTCGCCATTAATAATACGGTACTCACGGTTTTCAGCAATTAACACACTATTTGTTAAAAAACGTTCCGCAATTCGATTTACTCTATCAGGCTCACCGCAGACTAAAATACTCGTGGCAATTTGACCGTGACTAATTAATAAATGAGGTTGTTGATTCATGCGATAACCTTCTTAGCTTGTGGTTTATTTCTGTTCGCAATTGCAATCCAGCAACGGGCACCATTTGCCGCAACAAAGAGTAGAATTGCATACTGAATAGACATTGCATACACGCCTTGTACTGCATATAAACCGACGCTGATGATATTAATAACTACCCACACAATCCAGTTTTCAACATACTTACGTGTCATTAGAATCTGCGCCACAATAGACAGTACCGTCATGGTAGCATCCCAAAATGGGAACGCGCCGGGTTGTAATGTTGGAGCCGCTAAATTAGCACCGAAAACATTCAATATATCTACAGCGAAATTAGCTAAAGCAAAAAACACGGGGTTGATATAAACCGTTAGTAACCCAATCGCAATTGCACTTAATGTCACGGTCATGACTAATTTTTGCTTACTTAACCACCGAACCTCTAAGTTATCTCCCTCGCTAGTTGGTCTTGTCCATGCGAACCAACCATAAATATTGGCAACAAAGAAGAATACTTGTAATAGCAACAACCCATACAATTGAATTTGAAAGAAAATAATACAAAACAAGGTGACATTAATAAGACCAAAAAAGAAATTTATGGTTTTTTCTTTACTGGCAAACCAAATACACAGCAGACCAAAGATAGAACCAATTGCTTCAATCCATGACATTGCATAACCGTCACCGATTGGAAAATTAACAAGGGTGTTATTGATATCAAACCAAGAAAGAAAGTCCATCCGTTAATCCTTTTGTTCTTATTAATAATTTGAAGTAATTGTAAAAGGTATATTTATCGAAGGTGAGGACATTTGTCCCATCCCAAGTGAGTGGGATCAACTTTTGAATAATTAGCACATCAGTTTCTAACTCAAGTACAAGATGATGTAATGTCGTTAGGGTTATTACCAAGATAAAACGGTTCCGCATTAGCTAGCGGCAACTAACGCGGACAATAAGGTGGAATTTAGCGTAATAAAACAATCAAGCCCAAATAGCAACCACGGCCATTAAAACAAAACCGATAACGACAAAAGTGAAATTCTTTAAATCACAGCATTTATCAACCATGGTTGACTGTTTTAAACCATGCAATGTGCCAAGGTACAAAAATGTGCCCGCAGCTAATGAATAAAAGATAGGCTCTAATAATGGATAATTTTCGGTGTAATCTAAAATACCCGATCCCACCCCTACTCCAAGCGGCAACATTATCGTAAATAACGCAAACATGAATAAAGATTGGCGTAACGACAAGCGGCTTTTACTTAATTGCACAGCCAGTGAAAAACTTGCCGCCCATTTATGCGCTAAAATAGCAATGAGGATCATAACCATCATTGTAATTGAGCCACTTAATCCAAGCACCGTACCCGCAAGTAACGAATGAATAGATAGAATGACCATCGCTAAAATAGCGAATGCAGGACTATTGCTGTCGCCATGTTCATCTAAACGACGACCTAAGTGTTCAAACCATAATAATAATAAGAACACACAGCCCGCTAATACAAAGGCGATAGGATATTCAATACCATGATCTAAAAATGATTTAGAGGCATCACCCAACATATGAATAAGACCAGCCCCCAGAAAAACACCTGATGCTAAGGCTTCTGCTGCCGGGGATTCTAATGGTCGGGTCGTTTTAAATTTACGTAGAAACGGATACAATCCCGCAAGTACAGTAGTTATAAAAATCAGCACTACTGATAATATTTTAAATTCATCGAGATTCATGTTGCATTCCGCATCGTTAAACAGCCAACGTTATAGCACTTACAGTGTGACTCTGCGAACAATTTGAATGTAAAACATTAATTCCATATAGCAATAATATCCACCCTCTCTCCTTTTTATTCTAAGTTATTATTAATTCATTATTATTACCGTGACCAGAAAAGACAAAAAACCAATATAATCAACAATCTATAACAAAGACCCTATATTGTAATTAATATAAACCGCCTTAAAACCATGGCAGATTCTTTTTTAAATGAACTACGCTTACTAAGTCCAGACATATCATAATGTAGAGGTATTCATGGCAACTCAAAAGACAAAAGAATCAACACATGAAACGATGAAACGATGAAACGATGAAACACCATTATTCTGATGATGAAACACACAAGCACGACAAAGATCATCAACAATATCGTGAACATGAACCATCACATGGACATCATATCCATGGTGGTGTTGGTACCACACATAAAGATACTCACCATCACCATTATACAACGCATCATCACCATCATTATTATGGTCCCGTTACTATCATTAATAGTGACGAAGAATAATTCTTTTTAAAATACTAAAATATGCGGATAAAACGCGCTTTCTTAATTAAAAGTATATTCGCATGTTTTACTTTTGTTAATTCTCTGTCCATAACAAGATATTCATTATCATTTCATTTATAATATATTTCTTATTAATTCTCACTCAAAGCACACTTACCATATGAAACAATTTATTATCACAAGCCTGTTTTCTTTATTATTAGTAGGGTGTGTAACCGAAAGTGTACGTACAATTCCAACCAAAGTTAGTGTAAGAGCCGGGATTGGATTTAATCCCTGTGGTAGTGAAGTTGAAGGCTATAATTTTGAACCCAATGGCGTAATTTCAATTACTTGTACCAACGGTAATGTTTATTCCGTTCGTAATAACACTGAACTAAATAAAATGAAAAAAAAGGTTATTGAATGCCAGCAAAAAGGCTTTAATGATTATAGTGAGTGTTTATCACATAAAAACGCTGCGAAAAAATAATTAAATATCTATCAGCTATTACGGCAGATATTTAATTATAAGAAAAGTTTATTTATCAAGCTGTGGACGCCACCAGTAATGTAATAAACGCCGACAAGCTTGTTTGATGTCATTCAAAATTAAATATAGAGCAGGCACTAATAGTAAAGTAACTACTGTTGCAAATAAGATCCCAAATGCCAATGATGTTGCCATTGGAATCACTATTTGTGCCTGCAAGCTCGTTTCAAGTAAAATAGGCGCCAAGCCAAAGAAGGTGGTTAACGACGTCAATACAATCGCCCTAAAGCGGCAACACCCAGCATCAATAACAGCATCATAAAGAGGAACACCTTGTTCCAAAGCACGATTAATAAACACCACCAGCACTAAAGAATCATTCACCACTACGCCAGACAATGCCAAAATACCAAACACACTCAGTAAATTAAGTGAAATATCCGCAAAATAGTGCCCAGCAATCGCACCAATAATACCAAAGGGGATCACCGACATAATGATCAACGGTTGGCTGTATGATCGTAATGGAATCGCCATTAATGCAAAAATAGCAACCAGTGCTAATACCGCATCACGAAATAGACTAACTTTCGTTTCAGACTCTTCTTTTGCTTGCCCATCAAGTTGAATGTTAACGGTTGGATATTGCTGACGTAATAACGGTAAATAATCTTTATTTATAATGGTATATATCTCAGATGGAGAAGCTTTACCTTTGTGAACATTTGCACTAACGATCAATGTTCGACGTTTATCTACCCGATTAATACTGTTTAGTGCTGAAATAAAATCAATGGTTGCCACTTCAGAAAATGGCACCAACGTACCATTTGCTAAAACCACTTTCATATTTTGTAAATAACCGACACTACGACGCTCATCAGCAGGATAACGTACCATCACTTTCACTTCTTCGTTATTGCGTAAAATACGTTGAACTTCAATACCATGAAAAGCATGTCGAACTTGATTGGTCAGATTCGCGACGGATAAACCTAAGATTTTCCCAATTGGCGTTAACTTAATATTAATCTCTTGCGTTGGCGCAGATAAATCATCTTCAACATTAAATACCCCTTCGTAACGTTCAAGCTGCTGTTTTAATTGCGTAGCCGCTTGTAATAGTTGCTGACTATTCTCGCCTTGCAAACGGTATTGAATATCACTTTTTTGACGATCAATAGATGCTTCATATGCAATAGTTTTAACACCAGATAATGGTGGAATATATTGTTTCCATTTATTTAAAATCTCAAAGCTAGTGATCGGTAAACTTTCACTTTTTTCTAATTCAACCAACACAAACATATTATTGTTATCTCGCATATTAACAAAGCTATGCTTCACCACATGCACACCCTGCTGCTGATAAATTTCTTCATCAGTTTTATACAATGCCTGTTCTAATTGATTAATAACCTTAATATTATTTGCTTTTGAATTAGAATCATTCATTTCCACCCGCACTTGAATATAATCAGACGGCAACTTAGGAAAGAACACCCACCGTAATTGTCCACTGAACACTAATGCCAACGCTAAACACAACACACCGACAAATGTCGCTAAGACGCTATATCGATGTATGATGGCTAAACCAATAAAACGTCGATAATGAACATGAATAAACTTATTTACCACCTGATTAAAGCGCTGTTTCATTCGTACAATAGGATTATTCCAGGATCGTTGTTGTACTAAGCGCGATCGAGCTAAGTGGGCGGGCAAAATTAATTTAGATTCAATCAGGGAAAAAGTTAAACATAAAATAACCACCCATCCAATGGCCTTAAAAAATTCAGTGCGAGGGCTATCTGACAACAGCATTGGCACAAATGCAGCCATGGTCGTTAATACCCCAAAGGTTGCAGGAATAGCGACTCGCTTCGCCCCTTGAATAACATGATTAACCGTTTGTCCTTTTTGTTCTACTTCTGAATAAACACTTTCTCCCACAACAATCGCATCATCAACCACGATCCCCAGCACGAGAATAAACCCAAATAACGACAATAAGTTAATGGAGATATTAATCATCTCAAATGGCATAAACAGTAACGTGCCAAGAAAACAAAAAGGTAACCCAAGTATTACCCAAAATGCTAATCTCACTTCAAGAAAAATAGCGAGAATAATAAACACCAATAATCCGCCATACACCATATTAGACAGCATCATATTAAGCCGCCCTTCAAGGTAATGTGACATATCAGCCCATTTATCAATATGAATACCCGCTGGTAATTGTGCCTTTTTATTCGTCACATAATCACTGATTTGCTGGGATATGAGCGTTGCGTCTTGATTAGGAAGATTTCGAATTTGTATCACCGCGGCACGTTGTTGATTAAATCGATTAAGTACTGATTTTTCGACAAAACCATCCGTTACAGTGGCAATATCAGACAGGCGTAATCGACTTCCATCCGCGTTCGTGCGTAAAACGATATTGGCAAATTGATCACCTTGATAAAGTTGTTCTGTGGTACGAACTAACACATCACCATCTTGGGCTTTAATTGCTCCGGCGGGTAAGTCCAATGAGCGTTGCTGTAATACCTGTGCTATTTGCTCAATGGTAACGCCATGATCGCGCAGTTGCTGTGCGGCTATTTCAATTGCTATTTCATCATTTCTTATTCCGCTTACCGTCACCGCTGTCGCACTGGTTTGCTGAATAATTTCATCTTTTACAACTTGAGCATAACGTTTAAGTTGGCGATCACTCAAATCACCATATATTGATAAAAACATCACATTACTCATAAATTCCGCCCGTTGAATCAAGGGCGGCTCCATTTGAATAGGGAATGTCGTAATATTATTAACCCGCTGTTTTACCTCATCTAAAACTTTATTAAGATCAGCATCATTATCAAGCTCAACCGTAACAACCCCACTTCCTTGATTAGCGACAGCCGTCACCCGCTTAATATCAGCAAGGTCATCAATAACTTGTTCAATTTTAACAATGATCCCTTGTTCTACATCGGCAGCGGCAGCCCCTGTATATTGAGTGGTTATGGTAATTTTATGAGTACCAAAGGCAGGAAATATCTCTTTATTAATAAGATTAACTGAAAATAAACCACCGATCATCACCAGCAGCATCAACAAATTAGCGGCGACATGATTACGCGTAAACCAAGCAATGATCCCTGATGATTCCATTCATTAGTCTCCGTTCTCAGTACCTTTAGAATGCGTCAGTGTAAGTGTTGCTTGTTCCGTCTTAGAGGGAGTATTTAAAATAGGGGTTACTTCTTTGCCATCTAAATGATTATCTGGCCACGTTAGTGACACTAACTCACCTTCTTCTAACCCACTACTAATGTAGGCATAATCAAGATCAGTACGCGCAACCACAACTTTGCGCATTTGAGTTAAACCATTGCTATCAACCAATATCACATGATCATTCCTCACCACGTGACGTTGTAACTTAACGGCATTATTAATCGGCCTTGCTGCAACATTTGCGGTAACAAACGTCCCAAATTTTAAAACATCAGCACGTTGCGAACTTGGGTGTTGTAATTGATAAGGATCAAACACATCAACAATGAGATAAACCATTCGACTTTGTTGATCGATAATCCCTTCAGTACCAATAAAGTCAGCTTGCCAATGTTGATAAGGTTGGCCAAGGCGCTCTGAGGCTAATATAACGCGAGTATTGAGTGAGTTTGTGTCGAGGAATGAAAAAGCTTGTGGTGTCACAGGAAGGCGGATTCTAGCGACATCTGTACCAAATATGCGCCCAAGTTGCTCGCCAACATTGACATGAGTGCCAATATTAACCGCTTTCTCTGTAATTAAACCATCAAAGGGCGCAATAATAGTTGTACGAGCAACGTTACGTTGGGCACGTGCTAATGCTGCTTGTGCAAATTTAACATTCGCTTGTTCTTGTTTTCGTTGTGGAATGCGTAATCCTAACGCTGATTGCTTAGCGACAGCGACATGACGTAAATTCTTTTTTGCTACGATCCCATGGGCGATTTCTTGTTCAAGTTTCGCTTTTGCTTGGGCTAACGTTGCCTGTGCCTGAGCAAGATCAGCATGGTAATCATCATCGTCTAAATACGCTAACACTTGCCCTTTTCGTACAAATTGTCCAACCGCAAAAGCAGGATCTAAACAGTTAACAATGCCACTTACTTGCGCAACTAACTCTGCTTGATGCTTAGGTTTAACCATTCCATAAGAGTTAATATTAAAACGCAATTGCTGCTTTTTTACTTGCATCACATCAAGTACTGGCACAATCTTTTCAATCATTTTCTGCTGAGGTTGAGGCCTATTTAATAATAACCCTGCCGACACCCCTGCAAACAGCAATAAAATCACTACCGGTAAATAGCGTCTTATAATGACACCCATGCTATCCAATCCCTTACTAGCAAACCAAAACACACTATTGCTTTAATTTGAGTGTAGAGCATCTATGCATCGCGTGTTGTTTAGATGTGCAATTAAGTGATCAATGCAGAATAACACCGACAGTGATAAATAAAGAAAAGTACCTAAATCTTAAACTAAGACCGAAAGCTTATAATAAATAACACTAACGTTTAAGCAACTGGCCAATAGTCGGAAATTTATTACCATAAATTTTATGTAATAACACCATACATAACTCCCCACACGCGATAGCATCAAACAAGGCATTATGGGCTTGATACTCAGGTAAGCCTAATTTATGCCGCGCACTGCCTAAACGCGCATCTTGGTGTGAGATTTGATTATTATATAAAGATTGATACAGCGGTAACGTGTCTAGCCACAATAGTGGGCAATCATTCAATTGATATTTATGCTGTAGATACGCACTGATAAAGCCTTGTTCCATAAAACAACCGTGAGCAATACCTATTTTTCCCGTCAAAGCCACCAACAATCGCATCATCACCTCATCAAGTGGCTGTCCTTGTAATAATTGCGCATGATCAATATGATTGATCACCACACTATCAGGTTTAATTGTTGCACTTGAATTAATTAATTCACTGACACTGGTGCTCAGATCAATCGCATTACTCTGCATAGCAACATAGCCTACCGATAAAATGTCATCTTGCTGAGCATCAAAGCCCGTAGTTTCAAAATCAATCGCTAACAATGGCCATTGGTTTATCACTGTCGATAGTTGCGGTAATGGTGCGCGAAACAATGCTTGAATAAAATCAGGCAAGTCAGGCCGCTGTTGTAACAGCGTTATTCGTCGCTGTTCCAAATCACCTAACGGGTTTCCCAATAAGCGCTGCCACCATAAACACCACTGAGATCGGCTAAAAATATGATTATTCTTCATGCTTAACAAAACTTCATTTTGATGACTTCTTGATAGCTGGTAATCAACTTAAACGTTTCCCGTAGATGGGTGCGTTCAAAACTGTTAAATGCATTCGGGTTAATATGATTATTAGGTATTTTACCTTGTTGTAATGCTTGCAGTTGATGGCTATAACGAATCTGACTAATAAATTGAAATGCTGCTAATAAATCCTTGAACGTCGCCTTATTTATGACATTGTGTTCAAACAATGCCTGTAATCTTTCTTCGGTATTGGTTTTATAAACGACACTTTTCTCTGCGCTGTATAATTGGGATAACAACTGTAAATATTGCACACGCACTAAATTCACAATAATACTTAATGCAGCATCTTTAATATCAAGTGTATTGGCATTTTCGCCTTCTTTTACTAATACCCAATTTCTAAAAATACTCAGCGGGGTTTTCTGTACTAGTGCATTACGAGCCAAGGCTGAGATTAAACGTGCATTACGAACCAATTGTTTACACATACACGCCTGTAACTCATCAACCAACTGTTGCTTGCCTGTGATATAGCGCATATCAAGAAAGACACTCATTTCTAGTAATAAATCATATTCAGGGTTTACTGCCCATTTTTGATAATGCGCTTTCCATACCGCGAGAGGTTGACACCATTTATGCGTCACGGCCATGAACCGACCACTGCAAAGCTCATACCCACACAACGCCATTCCCTTACTGACATACATCGCTAAATGATGGAAATAGGCTTTATCTGCATCAGTCGCGTCGTTTGCTAAAATCAACGCATTATCTTGATCAGACAACATATGAACTTCATTACGGGCGTGAGAACCGGCAACTACCCAACAGTATTCACAAGGCGCGGCCCCTAAATATGCCTCTGCCATCATCACTAACCGACGATTATAAGCATCCATGATCATTGCCATAACCTGACCAATAACACTGACAGTCACTTTCGCTTCAACCAAGGCTTCAAAAATAGCCTGTCGCTCAATAGTAAGCTTCGCTAGTTGATCAAGACGTTCTATTTTATTAATTTTATCGATTAAAAAGATCGCTTGAATACGGTGGTTTTGAACTAAATCAGAAGGGGTAATTAATCCGATTGGAACGCCATTATCTAACACTGGAATATTCTTTATACCGTGTTGCATCATCAGCGATGCCGCCGTAATGACCAAATCGTCGCGTTTAACACTGTAAGGCGTCTGCGTCATAACAGTAGCAATGTTCTCGGTAATAGCGATACCTTCAGCAACGACGCGCTTCGTCATGTCTTTATCTGTAATCAAGCCAATAAATTTATTATTCTGCATAATAAAAGCACAAGATGAATTCGTGCTCACATGCATCGCTTTAGCAACCGCTTGAATAGTTTGAGTACTTTCAACCAAAACAATATGAGGATTAAACACGTCCATAATAGGTTTAAAAAACAACCCTTTTTCATGTTGTGACCACACAACATTTAATCCACTGCGAAGACGACTTTGTGCATGTGAAGCAAAATGCGCTAAAGCATTCGGCTGATCATTTAATTTGGCTAATAATGCATTAATAGACAAACAATAAATTAGGGCATCTTCAATAACCGTAATGGTATAAGGATCACTAGCGGTATTGGTCTCTTGCTGAGTTAATCGAGAAAAACCAAAAAAATCTTCCGCTGCTAATTTTGCTCGTAACGTACCATCAAGATTGCGTTGTTCAACAGCACCCGTTCGCAATAAATACAGTTGATCACTTTCTTGTAAATCAATCACCTCTCCTTTACCAAAATAACGAATAGTAATCATTCCCGCGACATCACGTAATGTTTTAAGGTTTAGCTTATCAAACGGATCAACCGTCCCCATAAACTCAATAATATTAGGAATCAAGGTTTCAGACATATCAATAATTACTCGTGTCATTTAACTGTTATTTTGTAATCGTTACCATCAATGACAAAATAAGTGTCGTACCCATTAATGATATTAAAAAGATAGCGAAACTAATGATTCGCTATCTTTATTTAACATGATGCTAATGTTATTACCAGAACACAGAATAAAGCACAGCAAGAATAATTAAAATGGCATAAGCACCAAGATTAAACATCTTATCTGTTTTAAACATATCAGGATCTAAATCAATCGCCTTATCGTCTAATGCTGATGTTGCAGCACCCAAACTTACCAGTACTATCACCGCCATAGTAAACAATAAGGTATACATCATCTGATCAAGGAATGGCATATTCAAAGGCATAAACTTCAAGAATAAAGCAAATGGAATCGATAATAACACCCCAACAATTGCTCCTTTGCTGTTCGTTTTATGCCAGAATAAACCTAATAAGAAAACCGCTAAGATACCAGGGCTAACTAAACCAGTGTATTCTTGAATATACTGAAACGCTTGTCCGATACCACCTAACATTGGGGCAACAATACATGCAATAACCAAGGCAACAATTGCGCTACCACGACCAACATTCACTAACTGGCTATCACTCGAATTAGGTGAAATATATTCTTTATAAATATCCATCGTGAAAATGGTTGCGGTTGAGTTCAGCATTGACGCAAGTGATGACACTATCGCTGCGGCAAGCGCGGCAAAAACCATGCCTTTTAGACCAATCGGTAAAAATTGCGTCAACCATGGATAAGCTTTATCTGCATGTGCAAAACTAGGAATATTTGTTTGACCAATATCACCTAAACCGGCAAGTAAAGCACTGTCATGAGTAATAACGTAAGCTGCAATACCAGGAATAACAACCAAGAAAGGTACAATCAATTTTAAAAATGCTGCAAAAACAATGCCTTTTTGAGCTTCACCAATTGATTTAGCTGCCAAAGTACGCTGAATAATATATTGATTAAACCCCCAGTAATAAAGGTTCGCAACCCATAAACCACCAATTAATACCGCGATTCCAGGTAAGTTCATGTATTGTGGGTTATCTTGATCAAGGATCATCGTAAAATGTTCAGGTGCTGCTGCGGCCATACGAGATAAACCACCAAATAACCCATCAGCGCCACCAATATACAATACCGCCATTACTGTTGTAATTAAGCCACCGACAATAAGGAAGAACACTTGAATAACATCAGTCCATACGACTGCGGATAAACCACCATAAATAGAGTAAACCAATGCAAAAAGAGCCAATCCTAAAATAGAGTAAATCAGAGGAATACCAAGAATAGTTTGTAGTGCTAACCCGCCTAAATACAATACTGAAGTTAAATTTACAAACACATACAGTGCAATCCAGAACACCGCTAAAATAGTCTTCAAGTTTTTATTAAAGCGTTGTTCAACAAATTCAGGAATGGTGTAAATACCTTTATTAATAAAGACGGGTAAAAAATATTTACCGACAATAATTAACGTCAATGCCGCCATCCACTCATAAGAAGCAATAGCGAGTCCAATCGAATAGCCAGAACCTGACATTCCAATAAATTGTTCTGCTGAAATATTTGCGGCAATCAGTGATGAACCCACCGCCCACCATGGCAAAGATTTACCCGCTAAAAAATAATCTTCCGTGGTTTTTGTGTGTCCTTTTTTATTACGAGAAACGAATAACCCGACCCCAATAATAATTAAAACATATATAACAAAGACTGCTATATCTATGCTTGATAACCCTAAGTAAGACGACATGATGTAACTCCATGATAAATACTGCAACCAATTGTAAACGTTATCACGCTATAAATAATGCGAATGGTCACAGTTTTGATCTCTACTATTTACTGATAATCGATAGTGTGTCGTAGTTCTCAGTCACCATTAAAAACCGATATTTCCTCTATTTAATAGCCCACAATGTGATAAGTAAAACAGAAAATTAACACCATTTCATTTAGGTGAATTATTGCTTTATTAGGTCTTGAAAATACATTTTTCGCCCTTATGTATATAAAAGTAACAACAAAAATACGGCTAAATGCTGTTAGATTATCAATGAATAACCCATGGTAATAAAACAGAGTACAATTTTTAGTGTTGATAGTTTTTTAAAATCAGAAAGTTAGTAGAAATTACAATAAAACATTAGAAAAACTAATTAAAAACTGTTGACGGAAACTCACCGGAAGCATATATTAATTACAAGAACTGCCAAATGGAGTTCAAACTGCTACTAAGATTCGCCTTATTAGGGAATGCCTTATTAGCACTTTATATATCGAATCAAGATCCTATAACGGACTGGTTCACTTAGTTTGCTGTTAAGTCGCCTTGTCGATAACGACACACTTAACAAACAACTAAGACTATTGCTTATTATTGAGGATAGTTTTTATGCGTAATGTAGATTTCACTCCCCTATACCGCCATGCTATTGGTTTTGATCGCTTGTTTAACCTTGTTGAAGCAAGCAACACTAAAACCCAAGCTGCGGGATACCCTCCGTACAATATCGAACAAACGGATGAGAACAACTACCGTATTACTATGGCAGTTGCTGGTTTCTCTGAAGAGCGTTTAGATCTTACTCAAAACGAGAATATGCTTGTTGTAACTGGTACTCGTGCACCAGAAGAAGACAAGAACTTTATTTACCAGGGTATTGCTGAACGTAACTTTGAACGTAAATTCCAACTTGCTGATTATGTAAGTGTTGTTGGTGCTAATCTTGAAAATGGTCTACTACATATTGATCTTTTCCGTGAAGTACCAGAAGCAATGCAACCACGTAAAATTGCAATTGGTCAATCAGCATCAATAGCACCAACTGCCGAGTAAGCCTCATCAGTTGTAAGTGCTCCTCTCGTAATAATAACGTTGAGCTATTGGCTTTATTCGTCATGCATTATTAATGCGGGTCGCTAATAGCTCCGTAAATATTCACCCTATTATGGGTAACTTAAAAATTTAGCTGGATTGATTATTGTTATTCCCAAGGATCACATGAACCATTTTCATGGACCTTAACGGCATACTTATAACTCGCCGTTCGAATAAGAAAAAATAATCAATATAGCGCACAAAGGAATTATAAATATGAGTAAGATTATCGGTATTGACTTAGGTACAACTAACTCTTGTGTTGCTGTTTTAGATGGCGATACTGCACGTGTTATTGAAAATGCAGAAGGCGAACGTACCACCGCATCAATCATTGCCTACACTGATGGAGAAACCTTAGTCGGCCAACCCGCAAAACGTCAGGCAGTAACTAACCCTGAGAATACGTTATTTGCGATTAAACGTTTAATCGGTCGTCGTTTTGAAGATGATGAAATTCAACGTGATCTTGATATTATGCCTTACAAAATTGTAAAAGCAGATAATGGCGACGCATGGGTTGAAGCGAAAGGCCAAAAGATGGCGGCACCACAAGTTTCTGCTGAAATTTTGAAAAAAATGAAAAAGACAGCAGAAGAATACTTAGGTGAAAAAGTAACAGGGGCTGTCATTACCGTTCCGGCTTACTTTAACGATGCTCAACGTCAAGCAACAAAAGATGCAGGCCGTATTGCAGGTCTGGATGTTAAGCGTATTATCAATGAACCAACAGCGGCAGCATTAGCGTATGGTCTTGATAAAAAAGCCGGTGACAGTGTTATTGCTGTTTACGACTTAGGTGGTGGTACGTTTGATATTTCTATTATTGAAATTGATAACGTTGATGGCGAGCAAACGTTTGAAGTATTAGCAACCAATGGTGATACTCATCTTGGTGGTGAAGACTTTGATACCCGCCTAATTAACTACCTAGTAAGTGAATTTAAGAAAGACCAAGGTATCGATCTTAAAAATGATCCATTAGCGATGCAACGTGTAAAAGAAGCGGCGGAAAAAGCGAAGATTGAATTATCATCAGCACAACAAACAGATGTTAATTTACCTTATGTCACAGCCGATGCAACAGGTCCTAAACACTTGAATGTTAAGATCACACGTGCAAAATTGGAATCACTGGTTGAAGACCTAGTACAAGGTACACTAGACCCTGTAAAATCAGCATTAAAAGATGCAAACTTAAATATAAATGACATTACTGATGTGATTTTAGTGGGTGGTCAAACGCGGATGCCATTGGTACAAAAAGTTGTTACTGACTTCTTTGGTAAAGAGCCGCGTAAAGACGTTAACCCAGATGAAGCTGTTGCTATGGGCGCAGCCATTCAGGCTGGTGTGTTAGCAGGTGATGTTAAAGATGTGCTATTGCTTGATGTAACACCACTATCCTTTGGTATTGAAACCATGGGTGGTGTGATGACAACCTTGATCGATAAGAACACCACAATTCCGACAAAAGCGAATCAAGTGTTCTCGACTGCTGAAGATAATCAAAATGCAGTAACGATCCATGTTCTTCAAGGCGAGCGTAAACAAGTGGTACATAATAAATCATTAGGTCAGTTTAACCTTGAAGGTATTCAAGCTGCACCACGCGGCATGCCACAAATTGATGTAACATTTGATTTAGATGCGGATGGCATTTTAAACGTATCAGCCACAGACAAAGCAACAGGTAAAGCACAAAAGATCACGATTCAAGCATCTGGTGGTTTAACCGACGCTGAAATTGAAAAGATGGTACAAGAAGCAGAAGCAAACAAAGACGCAGACAAACAGTTTGAAGAGTTAGTGACTGCACGTAACCAAGCGGATCAATTGATTCACAGCACACGTAAGCAGATGACTGAAGCGGGAGATAGCTTCCCTGAAGCAGAAAAAACCAACATTGAAGCCGCTATCACAGCACTTGAGGCCGTGAAATCTAGCGATGATAAAGCAGCGATAGATACACAAACTCAAGCGTTAATGACAGCAGCACAAAAAATAATGGAACATGCTCAGGCTCAAACCCAAGCAAATCCTCAAGGACAATCTGACGCTAACCAACAAAATGCGAAAGATGATGACGTTGTAGATGCTGAGTTTGAAGAAATGAAGTAAATGTTAATGTTGCGACATCGATAAGTTGCTAAATCAATAATCGACAGCACATAGCAAAAACTTCACAAAAACTATGGGCGTAGAGATCTTTATCTCTCGCCCTTTTCGACGATTACAATAAAGAGAATCCTATTAGGCTAACTATCTGTGCCTTTTTAGATCATTAACTGTTTAAGTATGATGCTGTTTTTCGTTATCATATGTGTTAACTACATGATTTAGAATGTTCCAGATAGTTGTCCCGATAGGGATAAGAGGTGTTACCAATGTCAAAACGCGATTTTTATGAAGTTCTTGGTGTCGCCAAAACTGCATCTGAAAAAGAAATTAAGAAAGCTTATAAAAAGCTAGCAATGAAGTTCCACCCAGATAAAAACCCTGATGATCCAACAGCTGCTGATAAATTCAAAGAAGTAAAAGCCGCTTATGAGATTCTAATGGATAAAGAAAAACGTACTGCTTACGATCAATTTGGTCATAATGCGTTTGAAAATCCAGGGATGGGTGGCGGTCAACAAGGTGGTTACAGCGACTTTGAAGACATGTTTGGCGGTGCTTTCGGTGATATGTTCTCCAATGCACGTGGTGGTCGAGGCGGCTTCGGTGGTCGTCATTCAACTCGTCCTCAAAAAGGTGAAGATCTTCAATACACCATGGAAATCGATCTTGAAGATGCTATCAGTGGCGCATCACGTGTTATCGATCTTCCTGTATTTGAAGGTAGCGTTCAAACCAATAAAAAGCTGAACATCAAAATACCAGCGGGTATCGAGGAAGGCGGCCGTATTCGATTAAGTGGCAAAGGTCACCCTGGTATTAACGGTGGCCCTCAAGGGGATGTTTATATTCAGATGAATATTCGCCCTCACCCACGCTACACTCGTGAGGGAAATAACCTACTTTGTAAAGCAACCACTGATTTTGTTACCGCAGCCTTAGGCGGTAAAGTGGAAGTCAATACATTAGGTGGCGCAATCAGTTTGAAAATACCTGAAGGTACGCAAACTGGCCGTAAATTCCGTCTAAAAGGTAAAGGTGTTACCGATCGTAAAGGCAACACAGGTGATTTAATCGTTCAACTTATCATTGAAACACCACTCAACCTTAGTGAGCGTCAAAAAGAATTACTGAATGAGTTTGCAGCAGCTTAACCTGCACTAAACTAGAACCAGTTTATAATGAAGCCAATATCAGCGAATATTCTTATTCCTTGCTATTGGCTTTTTTGCATTCAATTTAGATTAAAAGTAGGAAGACTCTATGCTGAAAAAAATAATTACTACCAGCTTATTAGTGATTACGGGCATCAGCTTTACCACTTCTTGTGTATTTGCCGCTAACATCACTGACATTAATAACGCAGTGGAGAATAGTCGTCATTTACTTGAAGGTGAAACATTTACCTTAGATCAACCTTGCCGCTTCTTTAATGATTACAGCTATAAACTTTACCATTGCCAAGCGATGATTGCCCCGCTGGCACTGGTCAATGACAAAACATTAGCGGCAACAAAAGAAACTGATACCCTATTACACCGTCAAATTTCATTTGTACGCAAAGAAGGTGGATTTGCGATATTTAGATTACTGCCACTTACGACGCATCCAGTAATAGAAGAAAATGATGACGATAGTAGCTATACACCATCTGCTGCGGCAAAAAAGCAGTTATCTATTTTAGGTTTTAAAGGCGAACACAAAGAAAAAAAATGAGCGAATTATCACTCATTTAAAATACGCAGCCTATTATTTGCTGCGTATTTTATGGTGGTCTAAAATATGAAATCAGAATATTGTTCAGTCTTTATTCTGCATTTGCTTTTTAAGACGCGCTAAGTTGATTGGGTTTGAGCGAACAGTAAAAGTAATATGCTCATACTCATACTCTTCTTTGGTCACACTCATGCTTGAGCGAATTTCACCAATAATTCCGTTGGCAGTGTATGGCACGATGATCTCATCTTCAATCATCTCATCTTGTGCAATATTAACGATATATTGATGTAGTTTAGTAATATCCGCCGGATTACGGGTTGATGTCATCACTGCATCAGGGAACTCAGCCATTAATGCTTGTTGTTGTTCTATACTCAATTGGTCAGATTTATTTAACACCAATTGCTTAGGAATATCATCCACACCCACTTCGTGTAGCACTTCATGTACAACATCAAGCTGCGAACGGAAAGAAGGATCTGATGCATCAACCACATATAACAATAAAGAAGCATCATGTGCTTCTGCCAATGTTGAATGGAATGACGCGACTAAATCATGCGGAAGTTTTTTAATAAACCCAACCGTATCAGACACTAAAATACGTGGTTGAGTTATAGGTTGTAATGCTCGCACCGTAGTATCAAGAGTCGCAAACAATTTGTTTTCAACCAACACCTCACTGCCCGTTAGTGCACGCATCATTGATGACTTACCAGCATTGGTATAACCCACTAACGCGACACAGAACAATTCTGAACGTTGAGCACGACGACCTTTAAGTTCATCTTGCACACTAGCAAGTTCACGTCTTAACTCTGCTAGTTGGTCACGAATTTTACGACGATCAAGTTCAAGTGTGGTTTCACCTGCCCCCTTACCCATTTGACGTTCTTTATTACCACTAGTTGACTCACGTAAACGCGGCGCTAAATAGTTAAGGCGTGCAATTTCAACTTGTAGTCGTGCAGTACGAGTACGCGCATGACGACTAAAGATTTCAATAATAATACCGGTACGATCAAATACCTCGACACCTAGTTGATTTTCAACATTGCGCAATTGTGATGGACTTAAATCACAATCAAATACCACCACATCAGCACTACCAAAAGGTAAATCTTCAGACGGTAGTTCACTAAAAAGCATCTCATCGACAATGTCATCATCGTCAAAATCATCCACAAAACCTTGGTTACCTGTAAGATGTGCTATTTCGGCCATCTTGCCAGAACCCAATACATTCATACGTTGAGTTGAACTGAGTTTTTGTGACTGCGTTCCAACGACTTTAAAACCAAGGGTGGTAACAAGACGAGCTAATTCAGCCAGTGATGCTTTGGCTTCATCACCCTTAAACTGCGGTGTTTGGATTGAAATAAGTAAAGCACGATTTTGTGAGGCTTTTGCTGTTAATTGCATAATTTTCTATACGTGCACATACGCGCACCCTATTTTTATATTTGTTTCATCCTACGCTGTTATTAATCAGCTTTATATAAAAATAGACTATCGTTTAGGTTATCACTTAACCATCTTCACCTTTTTTCCCTCTTTTCGAAGATAACGCTGAGTATTAGCTCCACATAACCATCATTGTTTAATCCTCTACATTATTAATAACCTACAAAGACCAAATTGCACGATGTTTTATTGAGTGTTACACTAGAACGAAATCACTTGGCTACAAATTGATAACAACAAAAAACACCAGGATAACCATGAGTCAATTTGCTTTATTGAAACAACAATATTTTCTCCCCTTTTTTATCACTCAAGCATTAAGTGCATTTAACGATAATTTATATAAGAACTTTATACTATTAATTATCGTATTTTCTACTGTTTATAGCCAAACACAATGTATTGTATTAATTAACCTTACCGCAGCCTTATTTATTTTACCCTATTTATTATTCTCACCAATTGGTGGTCAATTAGCTGATAAATATGAAAAATCAAAATTAATTAAATACTTAAAACTAATTGAGATTGGCATTATGATCGCAGGAGCCATCGCAATTTATCGGCAATCAATTCCCGCACTGTTAATAGTATTATTTCTTATGGGGACGCAATCAGCTTTTTTTGGCCCCGCAAAATTTTCTATTATACCACAGCATTTATCGTCAAAATCCTTACTCGCCGGCAATGCATTAGTCGAAATGGGAACATTTCTTGCAATCTTAGGAGGGACATTAATAGCCGGCTATATCTTTAACCATAAATATTGTTCTATTATTGCCGCCATACTTGTGATTGTAGTTGCTATTTCGGGCTTTATTAGCAGTTTATTAATCCCAAAAGCTACAGCTAATAACCCCCATTTAACTATTAATTGGAACCCTTTAACACAAATCATACATACAGTGCGTATCACAAAACAAAACCGTACTATATATTTATCGATCTTAGCCATTAGTTGGTTCTGGTTTGTCGGGTCAATATATATTACACAACTACCTAATTTTTCCAGATTATTTATTAATAATAACCCTCAATACGTAACTTTATTGCTGACATTATTTTCAATCGGCATTGCTCTTGGGGCATTAGCAAGTGAAACTTTATCCGACAATCATATAGAAGTAGGGATCATTCCTCTTGCGGCATTGGGTATGAGTCTATTTGGGATTGATTTTTATTTTTCCAGCCAACATATTGTCACTCATAATCAAATAACAATGATGGAATTTATAAGTAGCAATAAACACATGCTACTAGATTTAATGCTATTAAGTATGTCGAGCAGTCTTTTTGTTATACCACTAAATGCGTTAATTCAACAACGCAGCAATGTTAGTTATCGTGCTCAAATTATTGCAGGAAATTATGTCTTTAATACTTTATCAATAGTTCTAAGTGCCATATTTTCTACTATAATGTTGACAATCTTTAACACCTCTATTTCAATATTATTATTAATTGTCTCTATTATAAATATAGTCATTACTCTTTATATTTTCATTCAAGTCAAAGAGTTTGTATTATGGTTTATAATACGAATATTTATTCGAATGCTATATCGAATAAGACCAGTTGGATTAGACAATATTCCTAAAACTGGTCCTGCTGTATTGATTTGTAATCATGTAAGTTTTATTGATGTACTCCTAATTAGTGCAGCAACACGCCGACCAATACGTTTTTTAATCGATGAGAAAATAGCTAATTTCCCACTTGTAAAATACTTATTCAAGTGGGGAAAAACAATCCCAATATACACACAAAAAATATCACTAAAAACTTATCGTAATACATTTAATCAAATAGAAAAAACACTACTTGATGGCCATCTTGTCTGTATATTTCCAGAAGGTAAAATTTCTCGTACTGGAAAATTAAATAACTTTAAACGAGGTATTGAAATAATCATTACTCGTACACAAGTTCCTGTAGTACCAATGGCAATAAATGGTTTATGGGATTCAAATTTCAGTTATCATAAAAAATGTAGCCTTATAACTGCAATAAAATATTTTAGATTACCGTTAGAAATAGTAGCAACTACTCCAATATCACCCAAAGAAGCAACAGCCTTAAAATTACAGCAAGTTATGCAACAACTTATGACGTATAAATAGTAGAAAACCCTCTATTAATATTGATAGAGGGTTTTACATAGTTTTATTTACAATATGGTTACTGGATAATTTATTTCGTCGCAATCGCCGTAGCTGTTGATCCTACTGCTTTTTCTGGAGTTACCACATGCGCATTTAATTTTGGTTGTGTGGGCGCGGTAATTCCTGCTTGCTGAAATTGCTGCTGCATAGCTAACATTTGCTGTTGTTGCTGATGCATTAACTTTGCCATATTCGCTTGCATGGTATTAAAATCACTTGGGCTACCCATAGTATTCCAAGAATTTGCAAATGCTTGGTTCATTTCAAGCTGTTGCTTCTGCATCGCCTCAAGAAAATGCTTATCTACTTTTTGGTTATGGTTGTTATTACCTTGAAATTGCACAATTTCATAATGGAATGGACCTTGTGGTGTTTGTAATACCCCTCTAGTCACACTCTTCTCACCATCTTTGGTTTTGATTGTATTAGTGGTTTGATCAGGCAAAACCTTAGTATTCGCTTTTGCTATCATTTGACGATCAACACTTTGAATCCACCCTGTATTACCATTAGTTGTATCACCTACTTTTTCCCAACCATTATTTTGATAAATGGTAATTAATGGTATCTCAGACTTTATGGTTTCAACCACCGGAGAAGTAATACTTGGGTTTTCATATACTTTAATCGTTTGAATGCTGGTGTCAGCCCATGCAGCAGTACTTAGACAAGTAATGGCTACAATACCTGTGATTGCCATCGCTAAACGTTTCATATCAACCTCTCATGCATATTTACATAACTTAAAATCAAATTAAAAACTGTGGCTATAAATAAGCAGATTCGATATCTATTATATTAAGCGTTAAAGATGAATCCAAAATGAACAATAGTGTTTTTATGTCATAATTAATAAGCTAAAAATGCAATTTAACTAATTAAAAATCAATTATTTCCTTATATTTTTTATCTAATCTTTATACTATTAATTAATTATTAATAAAATTTAAATGACTATTCTGCCGTTACCTATAACGACAGAATGTATATTCAATCTTGTTTAATAATAATTTCATAAGGGTAATGCTTTTCTTGCTCATTGATATCATATTCAGATGTACCTTGACCTAAATCGCCAATGGGTGCTTCAATGGCAACATCAATACTCACGCCAAATTCATGATCGCGCGCTTTAAATACATCAAAAATCTTTTTTCTACCACAGTTAACCGCGTAAGATCTTTACCTTCAAGCGTTAGTATTTTATCTAATAGTTTTTTATCTTCAGGTAACATAATAACCAACCTTTGTTATTTAAATATAATCTCTACACTATATTTAAATATGACACGCCATTAAGGTTAATATACTAGCCTCTTCTATTATAAAACATGAGCAATAAAATTTCATTTGTGAACCTTTTATTTATTCAAGTTGGCGTTAACTCCGCTGGTTATAAGTTGCCGTAACCATTGATGACTAGGATCTAAATCAAAATGTTTATTCCATAATAACAGATAGCCACCTGGCTCTAATTCTATAGGAATAGGACGAATGATCAATTCGGTATTTTTAATCATCGCAAGTGCGGGTCCAGAGGGATAACACATAAATAAATCACTTTGTTCGCAGAGTTTTACTGCTGCATAAAAATCCGTCATATTTACCGCATTATCGAGTTGCTTATTCTCAAGTGCTAAAATTTCATCAAGTAGCCACCGCTTTAACCCGCCAATGCTAACTTGTAGATGACGGTATTTTAAGAAGGCATCTAAATTCCAAGGCTCACTCAACGCCGGATGTCCTTTGCGCATTAAACACACCGGATAATCACGTGCTAGCTCAATATAATTTAATGATGAGGGTACATTACGATAATGACTGGATGAACGTTCATCCCACTCAAAAATACCAATTCCAAAATCAATTTCACAACGAAGTAAGCGCTGCAAACTATCATCATTCCATGTTTGACTGGTTAGACTAATATCAGGGGCTTGCTGTAACATCTGCGGCATAAATCGAGGGTATGCTAATGAGTATGCCGTTTCGACTAAATCAATATGAAATTGACGCTGACTAAGTGCTGGATCAAATAGCTCTGCACGTGTTAGCTGATTAATTTGTTGTAAAATGTCATAAACAGAATCAGACAACGAGAGCGCTTTCGGTGTTGGCCGTAAGCCATAAGGTGTTCGTTCAAATAAAGGATCTGCAAACGTTTGACGTAATTTAGCAAGCTGTTTACTTACTGCTGATTGACTAAGGTGGAGTCGTGCTGCGGTAGCTGTAACACTTTGTTCTTCCAACAATACGTTTAATATACGTAACAAGTTTATATCAAAGTTCTTCATTAACTGCGCCCTTACCAACAACCAAAATCAATAGCCTAAATCAATCAGCCACTATCATGTTGGCTGTACTCGACTGCACAAATGTTGGTGCGCAGCATCTGAAATATCATTACCCCAAGCTTGACGTTGTAATTGTTGCGCGGCGACTAAGGTTGAACCAGAACCAAAAAAAGGATCTGCGACAATATCACCAATAACTGAACTTTGTTCAATCAATATTTTAATCAATGGCACTGGTTTTTCTGTCGGATAACCACGATAAACGCGCTTACATTCAAGTACGTCAGGAATAGACAGATTAGCCAATTTACGCTTACCTTTTTCAAAGAAAAGAATAAATTCATAACGAGCTCGATAATGATATCCCATTCCTATTGCGACTTTATCCCACACGATTGGTTTCCAAAACTTAAACCCAACTTGCTCTGCAATGGGCTTGATATAAAACATGGTTTCTTGGTCACAAAAAAGATAGAAATGGCTATTAGGCTTTAAAACACGATAGGCGTGTTCTAATAGCATTTGAAATCGTTGATTAGGGAAGATATCAAACCACTGGTTACTTGACGATTTACTGTTTTTTAGTCGTGTGGTTGTACCAATTTTACGATGCTTTTCTAACGACTCATACGGAGGATCAGTGATCAAAAGATCGATACTATTATCGGCTAATGAAGACAGCCACTCGACGGCATCTTGTTGATATAATTGCATTGAGAAACCCACACTAAACATAAAAAAACAATAACGCCTACCCATAATTGAATAGACGTTAATTTCGTTAGGTGTTGTAGCAAAAATCACACCATATAGATAGCAACAAACTTCTAAACACCAGTAATTTTACTCAACTGTATTATTTACCATCATTGTGAGTTTTCTTGCTTCACGTTGGCAAAGTGGCGTTAAACGGGTCATATTATTTGTTATGAAGTTATCAACAAAAACCGTATCAACGTCACGATAAGCATTCAATACTTGTCCCATCGCTTGTTGTACTAACTGTGACTTATCTGCCGCCAAGAATAAAATTGTCTCACTGAGAAGCGTAATATTTGTTTGTTGTTTATGATGTAAATGCGCTAATACTGACGCCCTTTTTAGCCAAACACTGTCAGACTCACGCCATTGAATAAGGTAACGTTCTAAATCTTTGTCTTGCAGTATCACCTTACCTATTAGGTTAGTCACAAGGCGATCTAATATATCAACATTATCAGCGGTTTCTAACATTTCAAGATACACATCAAAAGAAGCGAGCGTTTGATATTCAGGATAGTACTCACCAGCATCTAATGCTAAATAGCGCTCTTCTCGATAGACCCCCGACCATAACCACAATAATAAGCGGTGATAGTTTTCAAGATTATCAATACTGGTATGCGCAATCGCTAATTGAAATATTTTATGACGCTTTTCTAGGCTAACACCATAAAAGAGTTGCCGACTATTAAGATCATACTGCATTTTTTTTGCAACAAGTGTACTGCCTTCAGCCACTAAATGTTGCTGCATAAAGATAACCATTGGTATAACTAATGACATAGCCGTTCCTCTTTGTTATCTCTCATTACTGCTGAGCATTAAGGCATGTAATGGTTAATAACTTTATTATAATCAATATTGTTATGTTTTTTGATTGATAAAACCAAGTACTCCGACTTTTTCATATTGCGACCTAAATCTCAAATCTTTTCTAACAATTTCAAGCAATTTACACATATAAATACAAATAACAATCAAACTCATTCAATTTTGTAGTATAAGTTTGCATCTATCCCAGTTCAAAACAATAACCATTCTCATTATTATTCATAAAAATCATTCGCTGTGGGTCTCATTATGAGAACTAAACTAAAATTTCTTACACTTTGTGCTGCTACTTTTTGGTCATTAAACTCTTTTGCAGCCACTTATCCGGTTACCGTTACTGATGTGGCTGGGCGTACTATTACCTTTGACCATCAACCACAAAATATTGCCCTCTCAACTAGCCGTATTTTTCCTTTACTTGAAATTATTTATCAACAAGATGCAGCCAAACACCTTGTTGCTGCACGCGATGATATGCAGTTTTCCGCCCCCAGTATGTATGCTAACTACATCAAACAATATCCTGCACTCAAGCATGTACCTAAAATTGGGCTTATAAAATCAGGGGAATTTGATGCTGAGCGGTTCATTAATTTAAAACCAAAACCTGATTTATTTATCGTTGATTTATCTAATATTAAATTAGCGCAAGACAACGGTTTATTAAAAAAATTAAACGCAGCGGGCATTAAAGTTATCGCGGTTGATTTTCGTGAAAATCCAATTGAGAACACTGTAAAATCGGTTGAAACGGTAGCGAAAGCCGTCGGTCGAGAAGCTCAAGGACAAGCATTTGCTGACTATTACCTTGATCATATTGCCGATCTTAAACAAACCCTTGCCCAATACCCTAACTTGAAGCCCAAGCGGGTCTTTATTGAGCGAGCGGCCGGTTACAGCGATTCCTGTTGTCGCACATTTGCAGGCGGTAATATGGGGGCTTATATTCCGTTCTTAAAAGCGATTAATATTGCAGATAAACCACTGAAAGGCGCGGTAACAGGGCAAATGTCACCAGAAACAGTGATCACAGCTCAACCTGAGGTTTATATTATGCAAACCACAGGTTGGGTTAATGATAAAGGTCAACCAACACATGGTATACCATTAGGTTATAATCCTAATCCTGCCGCAATCAAAACAACCACATCAGCATTAATGGATCGTGATTGGCTACAAGCTGTCAGTGCTTATCAAACCAAAGATATCTATTCAATTTATATGCCGTTTTATAATTCACCGTATAACTTAGTTGCCATGGAATACTTTGCTAAATGGATTCATCCCAACGTATTTAAAAATCTACATCCAGAGAAAACCTTTGAAGAAATGAATAAGCAATTTGGTCATCGCACAATTAGTGGTGATTTTGGTCAGAATAACTTTAAGGCTATGCAGTAATGACCTCAATCCTACTTGAGTTAAACGCACATAACATTCGTAACCGTAACAAAAAAGTGGCCTTAGCTGTTTTTTTTGTACTCAGTATTATTTGTGTTATTGCTGATATTTTCATTGGCTCACAAGGACTAAGTTTTGCTCAAGTGATCCATGCATTGATCCATCCTCAAACCAGTGATATTGCCAGTAAAATTATTGTCTGGGATATTCGAATGCCCATGGCGTTAATGGCACCATTAATCGGTGGTGCTTTAGCCTTAGCTGGCGCACAAATGCAAACCACATTGAACAACCCCCTTGCCGATCCCTATACTTTTGGCGTTTCAGCCGCAGCGGGGTTTGGGGCATCATTAGTGATCACGAACGCTATTGCGATTCCCTTCATTCCACCACAATATCAAATAGCGTTAATGGCATTTATTATGTGCTTATTAACCACCTTTTTAATTGCCGCTATTTCATCAGTAAAACGAATTTCAATTGAAGGCGTAATGCTATTTGGTATTGCATTAATGTTTGCCTACGACAGTTTACTGACCATGATGCAATACGTTGCCAGTGAAACCCAATTACAAACATTAGTGTTTTGGCAAATGGGATCACTTGATCGCGGCAGTTGGGCCAAAATTACCGTACTTGCGATCGTATTACCGATTGTATTGGTCATCATGATGAAAGATGCTTGGCAATTATCCACCCTTAAAATTGGTCATGAACGTGCTCAAGCAATGGGAGTAAACGTTAAACGCTTACGTATCAAAACGCTATTATTAGTCTCTGTCATCACATCGCTAGCGGTTTCATTTGTGGGAGCTGTTGGTTTTGTTGGGCTGGTTGCTCCTCATATTGCCCGTATGGTATTAGGTGAAGATCAACGTTACTTCCTACCCGCCTCCTTCCTTGTTGGCGCCGTATTGCTTGAGCTTGCTTCTATTGCCAGTAAAAGCATTATGCCCGGTATTATTTTGCCATTAACCGTCGTGATGTCGATCATCGGTATTCCTTTCTTTATTTATCTGATCATTAAAAAAGGGGGACGTTTTTAATGGCACTTGCAATTAATGATATTTCAGTCGCATTTGACGATAACGTAATCTTAGATAACTTATCCCTACCCGCCATTGCCTTAGGCGAAATGGTGGCGATTATCGGTAAAAATGGTGCTGGTAAATCAACCTTACTGCGACATATTACCCAAAATCTACGTCAACATTCACATCAAATATTACTGCATGGAAAGCCGTTAACATTAGAGAATATTGGCTACTTACCTCAAGATCATCGTATTTCAGCCACCATTACGGTAGTTGAATTACTGATCACTACCTTAAATATGGGATCACACTCTTTATTTGCTAAAGTGGATAGTGCCGAAAAAAGCTTACAACTATTAAAGCAAATGGGAATTTTACATTTAGCCAATAAGGTTTGTACTGAATTATCTGGCGGTGAAAGCCAAATGGTAGGGCTTGCACAGGCTGTTATTAACCAACCTAAAGTACTGATACTTGATGAGCCAACTTCTGCTCTTGATATGCATAACCAAATGAAGCTTCTTGATTTTGTGAGAAAATACAGTCAAGAAAGCCAAGCCTGTGTATTAATGGTTATTCATGACCTTAATTTGGCCATTCAATATTCAACCAAAGTGGCCGCGTTGCACCAAGGAAAATTGTTTGCTTATGGCGATCCAATAACGACGATTACACCATCTTTAATTTGGTCGGTATTTGATGTCGATTCACACGTTGCCATTATCGATGAGCGGCCGATTGTCGTTGTTAAATCATCAAATAGATCACAGTGAGCCATTTTATTACGCCTCAGTATCCTGAGGCGTAATCGTACGTACTAATTAGCTATCACCCAAACAAATTAACCATGGGTTTCCATCACAATTTTCTTCGCCAAAGACATCGCTAGATTATTATCATAATAAGCGGCTTCATTGATAAAATGAGGATAAGCCTCGTAATCACCTTGCCAATTCACTTCAGTGCCATCAAACAAAGTAAAGATTGGATCACCATTACTTAGCGGTTTAAAATCATTATCTTGCACTAAGCGATGTACCATGCCGATACGCTGTCCTTGCTCATCTACAGGCAATGATACCGTTTCATGGTAACGGAAGGCTTCATAGCTTGGAATTAACGATAAGAGTTCACCAGTATTATGTAAATGCACGAAATCAAGAATATGGGTTGCCATCTCATCCATCCAATCAAGAATATCCTGACGGATCACAGATTGCGGCTGCGGCCCAACTTCAACAATAACGCCCTGTGGTGCAATAGAACTAAGGAAATGGTTTTGTTCAACGGGAGTATGATCTTCAAATACCACCACCGCATCAGGCATCTGCATTTTAACGTATGCCCCCATCTGACGATTAAAGCTATCAGATTGCAGTAGAATTAAAGAAGGCCCCATATTACTGGTGGTATTGTGTAAATCGATAATAAAATCAATGCGAGCATCACCTTTAGGACCAATCTGTTGATTGATCGCTTTGGCGCGACTCTGTTCATAGCTTGCTAGATCATTATTGGCTAAGTCGACCAAATTAAATTGACGATTTAAATCATGGTCAATATAACGTTTATTATCATCGTGCGCTTTAGGGTTCGCAAATACGGTTTCAACACTAAAACTATCACGGATTAATGCTGTTGATTGCTGCCATTTACGTAATAAGTAAATACCACTAAATTCATTGCCATGCGTACCACCAACAATCGCCACCTTTTTTATTATACTCATCCTTGTGTCCTAATATATTCACTGATAAGTCTCAGTGTACTGACTTTAATCACTTTGGGAAGTCTATTTATTAGACAAAAAAGTGATTATATATCGCTAAATCGGACGAGTTTGCGCCAATTTTAAATAGGAATGAAGTTGATCATTTTTATATTCGATAGCGGAATGAATATTAATATAGCGATTGGCGTATACAGCACAGCGATAGCAGTTATCACCTTTAATGATGTCGATCTCGATAACACCATCAACTAATTGCCACCGTCCTTGAGTATGTAGACGATTAAACAGCGTATATTCATCTAAAGTACCATCAGCATGTAACCGTAATTCAGTGATATAGCCAGCACTACAAGTCTTAATCCAATATTGTTGATAAATTTCATCGCGTTGAAAATTACGCTTAGTCTCTAACCATAGGTTCATCACAGGTTGTTGTTCAACCCCCAATACAGGTAATTGATCAATATCAAGTAAGCGTACGCGCTCAGTTTCACGATAAAATAATTGTAATAGTTGCAACGTCTTTTTTTCAAACATCCTTGTTCACCAAATCAGTAGCGCATGTGTTGATCAATAAGCTCTTCTCTTACTGACCTTGAATAGAATTCGATTTTAATAGATAGCGACAATGACGCCTAAAAAGTCGTATGATAATGCAGTCAATATCACATTAAATATTTCATTAAACGAACAGCAACAACCTTACCGATTCTTTCTTATTTACATTTGTACTTTGCCGCGCAATTGCTTAGTCTGACCCCGTTGATTTTTCTTATCCATTCTTCGAACTTGAGAGCCTTTAGTTGGCTTTGTTGCTCGGCGCGCTTTTTGAACCGTCATTACACTTTGAATTAACTGTTTTAAACGCAATAAGGCTTCTTCTCGGTTCATTTCTTGAGTACGATGTTGTTGACTTTTTAAGACAATGACACCATCTTTAGTTATCCGATTGTCTGATAATTTTAGTAATCGTTCTTTATAAAATTCAGGCAAAGATGAGCGCTTGATATCAAACCGTAAATGAATAGCACTTGATACTTTATTAACGTTTTGTCCACCCGCCCCTTGAGCACGTATCGCCGTTAATTCAATCTCCCAATCCCCTAAACTCACAGCATTAGAAATCACTAGCATCGATATTTACCTCTTTATAACGCTGGTTTTATGTCGACCAATACTACCACACTCACTACGCTTATAAGTATCACCCCAAACTCTCAACGCCCTAAGCCAATGACTGGATATAAAAATGCCTGATCTATTGATAATAGATCAGGCATTTATTATGTAAATAAAACCCCAATATTGTACTTATAAATAACAACTAGTATTGTGAGTTAACAACAACCTCTTCACCATAGATACCATTTTTAGCAATAGGACGGTTAGTTGAGTTAGCTGGGCGCATAACACGAATACCCACAGCACCAGCATCACGAGCGGCTGTGATATCACCATCAGAGTCACCGTAATATACTTTAATATTTTCAGCTTTTATATAAGGTGTTTTAGTATTGGTTGTTTTACTAGAGCCTGCAAAAATAACTTTATTCATATGCTTAATACCAAACACATCTTTTAAATATTGTGTAGTAATTTCACATTTTGATGGATCGCGACCAGTAATAAAGTAAATAGAATCACCACGCTTTTGGTGCATATCAATTAGCTCTTGACCAATTTGTTTTGGCATACTGAACTTTTCCCACTCACAATTCATTTTATCCCAGAATTTTTGATCTTTTAAATAGCTAAAACTGTTTGGAGAAAAGACTTGTTTGCCACGATAAAAACCTGGAGAGCTAAATAATACAGTATCATCAACATCAAAACCTACCGCCATTGGTGGCTTGCCTTTTAATTGCTGAGCAATTTGATCCACTGTTACCCACTTAACACTTTTAGGTTGGCCCATTTGTGTTAATTGAATAGTGCTATATCCTGTTTCAGTTGCAGGTACTTTTGGCTCAGCCATTACAGAACTAGAAACAAGACTCAAAGCAAGTAAAGAAGAAATAGTAATCGCAGTAAATGTCTTTTTCATTTTAGAATCAATAATCAAAGAAATTGAATAGATAATCTAACGATTCATACTTATATATAAAGTGATAGCTATCACATTATGGAACTTATATTTCATATGAAATATAAGTTCCATAAAAAGTAAACGCAAAAAAAAGCATATAACAACATTGATGAAATTTAACTAAATTTAATAACAATCACGACTTTAAATTATTAAAAATTAACATTTATCTGAAAAAGATTGAACTAATTTATTCTATTATTACTCTTACTAATATTCTAACCAATAAATATTTATAGTGATTGATAATACGATGAAAAAATTACTTCTACCTATTATGCTAGGTGCATTACTTACCGGTTGTAATGAAACAACTGCAAATAACAGTGACAACTTTACTGTTCAACAAAAAGCACAAATTGAGCAAATTGCAAGTCAATATATTATTAATCATCCCGATGTATTAGTAAAAGCATCTCAAACATTGCAGCAACAGCAGATGCAAGCTCAACAAGTTGAAGCTAAAAAAGTCGTGATTGCAAATGCTAATCAACTTATAAATGACAAAGCAACCCCATTCATCGGTCCAAAAGACGCAAAAGTAAATGTCATTGAGTTCTTTGATTATCAATGCATGTACTGTTCTAAGATTGCTGATACCGTCAAGCAATTAGAAGAAAAAAATCCAGATGTAAAATTCATCTTTAAAGAAACACCTATCTTTGCATCACGTTGGGAAGCATCAAAATATGCTGCAGATATGGGTAATTGGATCTACCAACAAAAAGGTGGAGCAACGTACGCTAAATACCATAATGCCGTATTTGCAACAGGTAAAGATGAAGGTAAATTAACCAAACAAGATATCAATACTATCGCCACAAGCGTTGGGGTTGATGTGTCTAAGTTTGATGCAAATAATACCTTTATGAATAACTTTGAGTTATTTAGTAAGTTAGGCTTCCAAGGTACACCGGCATTAATTGTTATGCCAACAACTAATATCACTACCGATAATATTACTATTATTAATGGTTACAATCCTGATGCTCTAGAAAAAGCAATCAGTGATCTACAAGCAAGCACTAAATAATAGCTAAAATATAAAACACAACAAGACTTAATATTATGTCTTGTTGTGTTATTCTTTAAATATGGTGTTTAGTAATACTGAAACATCTTTTGAACATCTTTATAATTTTTTGTTTGTGTTAGCGATAACATTAATAAAATACGTGCTTTTTGTGGATTGAGTGTTCCAGCTGCAACAAAACCATATTTCGCATCATCAATTTCAGCGGCTAGTGTCGTAGAACCTGTAGGTACTCGTGAACTACGCACAACCATTGTCCCCTCTTTACTTGCTTTCGCTAATTCATCAAAAATAGCTTTATACATATTACCGTTACCCACACCAGCACTGACAATACCATCAAATTTAGCATTCACTAACGCAGTTACAGGTAATGCTGACGCATTGGAGTAATTATAAACAATGCCTACTTTTGGTAAGGTGGTTAGCTTCGATACATCAAAATGTGTTGCTGTTGTATGATGACGCTCTGGCGCACGTTGATAAATAACATCACTATTATGAATATAACCTAATGAACCAAAGTTAGGTGAACGGAAAGTGTCAACCGCTGTAGTATTGGTTTTTGTTACATCACGCGCATCTAACACGGTATCATTCATTGCGACTAATACGCCGCGTCCTTTTGAGTCTTTATCAACAGCTGTTACAACAGCATTATATAAATTAGCAGGACCATCGGCACTCACTGCAGTTGAAGGTCGCATAGCACCAACGAGCACAACGGGCTTATCACTTTTAATTGTAAGATCAAGAAAATAAGCAGTTTCTTCCATAGTATCAGTACCATGAGTAACAACAACACCATCAACATCATCTTGCGCTAATAATGCATTAATACGTTTAGATAAAGTAAGCCACACTTGATCATTCATATCTTGCGAGCCAATATTTACGACCTGCTCGCCACTGACATCCGCTATTTTTGTCATTGACGGTACAGCTTTAATTAATGATTCAATACCAACTTGACCCGACGTATAAGCAGATTCAGTTGCTGATTGTCCTGCTCCGGCAATGGTTCCACCCGTTGCTAAAATTTTGATATTAGGTAAATCGGCAGCAGCAGATAACGAACTCACACATAAACCAGCAGCAAGCATAGCAATACAAACAGAATTTTTATTCATCACTCACACCATAAGTTAGATTGTTAATATTTATTTGTGGTATGAATAATATTATTAATAGAATATTTTTTTGCGCTAAGTGTCACTATTTATGCATAATAAAAGTGACCCTAATCACACAAAAGACACTGATAATATTAATAAAAACAAAAAACAATCATCACTCAAACACCAATAAAACAATACAGTAACAATACCGCCAAGAAATTACGAAATTGCCGTAATAGGGTCGACACTGTAGTAATCAATTTGGCATCCATCACCGACTGTTGTATGAATATATTGTAATAACATATCTGTATTTTCGGCTTCCCACACACATTGAAAATACCCTTCTTCCACATAAATAAATGTTGAATGCAGTAACATTTTACTGGGTAATTCTTGCTCAAAAAAAGCGATATTATTAATATTTTGTTGTTGGTTGAGGAGTTGATGTTGACTGACAAAAAACATTATCTACACCTTATAAAAATAAGCATTCGTTAAGTGTAGGCATAAAAAACAAAACTTTCTCATTTATACCAAGATAACACCATCACATAAAAACATTCAAATTGAAGCTCAAATCAAACATGTCGCCATATATCAGCTTAATTACACGCAATTAAATTAACCACCATAATTACTTATATGTTAGAAATTATTAATAATAATATTGAAATTCACATATTTAGACTGTTATCTAAACAATAATCAAAATAACGTGCAAAATACCACCACCAAATTTTTAACTGCCATATTTTATAAGGGGTTAACAAGCATTTTACTGTATCCTAGAGGTCTTTTATGTGTTGCCGCTATAATGCGACCAGCTGAACAAATGCTCCTTACTTAGATATTTTTATGTATTTCAACCAAAATATACCAGTACGTTTCCCTAAAGGGATTTTCGCAATGTGGAGTGTTTATAGCTTCACAGGTGCCGCTATTCTTGCTTCAATCGTGTTTTCACTGTTGTTGTTTTTATCTATTGATGACGACCCCTTAATGAAGTTTCTTTTTGGCGGCTTGGCTGTCATTTTTGAGTTGGGGAAATTTTTTGCATGGTACGAAGTTGGAGAACGTAAAGCACGACGCAACTACAGTGGCACCTTCACTGCGTTTACCTTTTATGCTGTATTAGCCGCGATTTCTATCGGTGGCTCGGTGGGAGGAATAAACAGTGCCACCAATAAAGCACACAGTGAAGCCAATGTGCAACAAAGTAAGATCAATGCATTTAACATGCAAATTCAAGCCATTGAAAAACAAATTGATCTTAACAATGTTGCCGCTGAAAAATATATCCAAATGGAACGTATCGCTTCTGGTGTTACCCGTATTCAAAAAGAAAATGAAGCATTACGCAAACAACAACAACAAATAGCCATTGAACGAGATAAAACACCGATTGTTAGCCAAGGTTCAGTGCTTGGATTGATTGATAGCCTAGCCACAACATTCAATGTCAGCAATCAAGCGGCTCAACTAGGATTAGTTATTTTCTTGTCGGTATTACTTGATTTCTTTGCTGCCTTTTTCGTGGGTTTAATTGGTGAAGAAAATCGTTTCCGTTACCAGTTCAAGCGTCAACAATTATTATCAGTTAATGGCTATAACACCCAAGATCAAGCACCATTATTAACCCATTTTGATCCATCGGCAGTGGGAACAACATCCATTACCGATATCAATAATGAGGATGAGGATGAGATTATTGTTGAAGCCATCGAGCCTGAAACGCCTAAAACAGCCTATGAACAAGCTGTCGAAGCACTCACAAAAAATCAAGTTAACTGTAGTAAGCGTGCTGTTAGTAAGTTACTCAAACTAACCACTGATGAGGTTGATGCTATTTTTCATCAACTGCTTGATCAAGGGATTGTAAGTAAAAAGCCAAACAATCACTACCAATGGCATGGTATACCACCACTCGCTAACTAAATATTTCTAATCATATTGATGAAAATAAAAGTCCAAAACAACCATCGGTGTTTTGGACTTTTTTATACCCTAAAAGTGTCAACACTGACATATAATTCGCGTATAACTAAGAATTACTATTTTTAATTTGGAAAATGTTACAAATTACAATTAATCTAAAGCACTTCATCACAATTACAGGTAAAATCGCTCCACTTTTTTCAGAAACATGTTTTCTAATGATCACTTTTCATCGTTTTAAGCAATTTTATACTCATTCAGTTATTGCCATCAGCACCTTAACCCTAATCGGTTGTGCTCAGCCATTATCCACAATAAAAACAGCGACATACAGTAATGTTGACAACTACAACACTACTTTATTAAAAAAAACATTACCTTACACACAAGCACATCCGGATAAAACAGGTTTTTATCCACTCGGAGATGGCCAAGCGGCATTTCTTGCACGCCTAGCTATAATTGAAGGCGCACAAAAAACAATTGATGTGCAATATTATATCTACAGAGATGACGCAACTAGTAACTTACTAACATGGTATTTATATCAAGCCGCAGAACGCGGTGTACGTGTACGCCTATTGCTAGATGATATGCAAAATCGTGATGACCAAGTATTAGCAAATTTATCTGCGCACCCTAATATCGAAGTTCGGTTCTTTAATGCTTTTGGTAATCGCAGTTTTAAACCATTAAGTTTTTTAACTGATTTTGACCGTTTAAATCGACGCATGCATAATAAATCAATCATTGCCGATGGTGTCTTTGCCATTACTGGTGGACGTAATATTGGTGATGAATATTTTTCTGCTAATAATAACGTTGAATTTGATGACTTTGATTTATTAATGATAGGGAAGATTATTCCTCGCGTTTCACGTCAATTTGATGAGTATTGGAACAGTAAACCCGCCACACCGATCGAAATGTTAGTGGCTGAAGCACATTTGCCAACCGCGGACCAATTACAACAATGGAAACAAGCACAAAAGCAGTATTTAACCTCTGATTATGCGCGCTCATTAAAGCAGCACCCAATGGCAAAAAAATTATCCAATCAAACATTGCCGTTTTATTGGGCCGATGCAGAACTTGTTTACGACACACCTTATAAAGTAAAAAACAGCCAAGATGATTTATTGCTATATCATTTATCCACAATGATTGGCCAAGCAAAAACAGATTTCTTACTTATTTCACCGTATTTTGTACCAACAGAAGCGGGTGTAAAAGCGCTTGTAAATGCGGCTAAACGCGGCTTAAATATTACCATCGTAACCAATTCATTAGCATCAAATGATGTGTTTGCCGTACATGGCTGGTATTCCAAATACCGTAAAGAAATGCTTGAGCATGGGATTAAGTTATATGAAATAAAAACAGACCCTAAAATCAAGAGAAAGCACTCATGGCTAGGTAATTCTCGTTCAAGCTTGCATGCTAAAACATTTATTATTGATCGTAAAAAAGTCTTTGTTGGCTCATTCAATTTTGATCCTCGATCAGCGTATCTAAACACAGAGATGGGTGTCATTGTCGACTCTCAACCATTTTCTGATATTTTTTATGCCGATTTAGATCATCTCCTGAAAAAAAGTGCTTATCGTTTATCATTAGATAACAATAACGACATTATCTGGACGGATGATATTACTGGTAAACAATTTGATTCTGAGCCTGATAGCAGTTCAATGCTGAAGATGGGAGCGTGGCTGGCTGGCGCGTTACCAATAGAAAAGCACTTATAAAAAAAGCCCTTCATGAATATCATCATGAAGGGCCTGAAATATACAAAACAGTACTTACTTAGCCTTTGCTACGTAGTGCTGTTTTTTTAGATGCGTACTTTTCAATATATTCGATAATCATACCGGCAATATCTTTACCTGTTGCTTTCTCGATACCTTCAAGGCCAGGTGATGAGTTAACTTCCATCACTAGTGGGCCACGCTCTGAACGTAGTAAGTCAACACCAGCAACACTTAATCCCATAATTTTTGCAGCAGCAACCGCCGTCTTACGCTCTTCAGGAGTAATTTTAACTAATGCAGCACTGCCGCCACGGTGCAAGTTAGAACGGAATTCACCTTCAGCACCTTGGCGTTTCATTGCAGCGATCACTTTATCACCGATGACGAAACAACGGATATCAGCACCACCAGCTTCTTTAATGTATTCTTGCACCATGATATTTGCTTTTAAGCCCATGAATGCTTCAATAACACTTTCAGCCGCTTTGCGTGTTTCAGCCAGTACAACACCAATGCCTTGTGTACCTTCAAGCAGTTTAATTACTACTGGCGCACCGCCTACCATATCAAGTAAGTCTTTAACATCATCAGGCTTACTTGCAAAACCTGTCACAGGCATACCAATACATTTACGTGATAACAACTGCATTGAACGCAATTTATCACGAGAACGGCTAATTGCAACAGATTCGTTAACTGTATAAACACCCATCATTTCAAATTGGCGTAATACTGCTGTACCGTAAAACGTCACTGATGCACCGATACGGGGAATAACGGCATCAAAATCCACTAAATCTTCACCTTTAAAGTGAATAGAGGGCTTTTGAGAATTAATGTTCATATAGCAACGAAGTGCATCAATCACCTTAATTTCATGGCCACGCAGCTCTGCCGCTTCAATAAGACGAGACGTTGAATACAATGACTGATTACGAGATAAGATACCGATTTTCATTACTATTACTTTTCCTTGCTTTGAATAAGGTAAGAGGCTTCTGGATCAACAATAATACGACCATGCATAGACGTTCGTCCAAGTAACATGCGAAATGCCATATTGTCACGGCTTGTTAACGATATTTCGATTGGCCATTGTTGACCATTAAAATCAATAGTTGAAACAATAAAGTAACGTAATTGTTCATCGCCACCGGAATTTCTGACAACACGTTTGTCAGCAACTTTTGCCATACAAACCTGTTCAATATCTGTGTTATTGTGAATAGGGTGTAGCCAAAATTTCACCCACAATTCATCATTTTGAGTAAACTCTTCAATTTTGAAGGTATGAAGACAAGAGCTACGAGCCCCTGTATCAATTTTTACATGAATATCATCAACCCCAAGATCAGGTAAAGCGGCGATTTCACGCCAACCAACAATAAATTTATTATTTTTATTCACAATTGTTTCTTTATTAATCATTACAATAACCCAACTTCCTAACCAGCTAAATTAGGTACTCAAAATGCAATAAATATAACTAGTATCAATAAGATCTAATTATAAACAGTTGCAGTACGTTATTTAGTCTGTTATCAATAAACAAGGAAATCATTAACTAGCCAAGCACGAATTGACCTGAATCAGTGCCAATAGCAGTGGTAAAATCACCGTAAGATGATTACTTTTTTAGTACTATCGTCTTTATACTACCATATATTAGACTTTTTATTCATGTCATTAAGCAATAAGTTTCAACGTAATAGATTTAGTTAATCCCTATTTTATTCTTGATTAGATACCACTAATACATCCTATTACTCTACTTTCGGTATATCTCATACAATAACAACAAAAAACCAACATACAAAAAGTCAAATTTGATTATTTTATTTCCAATAAAAGCTAACTGATAGTCAATCTGATTTAATCCTTCATTTGCAATATCTGACCATGCTACTCTTTCACATCCCTCAATAAGAACTTATGGACATGTCAACATTAGAACAGCAATTATTATTACTTGGCATGGCTGATTTGCCTGTGGATTCGGCAATAAAAAAACAATTGGATCAATTTATTAGCACATCATCAGCACATTTTGATCATGTTTGCCAACAACGTCCTGACAGCACAACAATCAATTTATTGCTTGGGTTTATGACCCTACACCAGCAACAAGCTCAGCAACAATGGATCTATCAACAGACAGCTGCAACAAAAATGAAAGCGGTTTTTAATGCTACTGTTGGTACTGATTATGCCGCATATTTTACTCATCAAGAGCAAGACTATCTTCTGGCACTAACGCATTTATGGCTAATGGTACAAGGAGCATCTAGCATTGATTACAGTTACAGCAATGAGCAAGCCGAAACTCAAGCTCAGCTTCTGTTACAAAATACAGAAACTATCTCCTCTGCACCGCTTAATACCACACAAGAAGTACTTCGATGCCAATTAATGCAGTCATACTACTTGGGGAAAAAACCACAATAAAGTCACATTTAGTACCCGTATCAAGCTACTGTTCAGAAAAGTATAACAGCGTTATATGTTATAACTTAAAAATAATACGAACCGTCGACTTTCCCCCTCTCCTGACTTGTTCTGATGGCATAAATTACCGACAATGGGGCCGTATTTATTTTTAATGAAATAAAGTCTGCTTCTTGTCGGTCTTATGTATAACGTTACCAAAGGCTCATCACTTTTACGCAGATAACACTTAGTCCAACACAAAAAAATCACAGACAGAACAACGTTAAATACTGCAAATTTCGTCATCATTGTACGTTGTTTATTTGGAGCTCTAGATTGAAAAAGTTATACCAACATATCTATTTAGCCTTTGCCTTACTCACAACCTTGTTTGGCATTACCTTTTCGTCAACAGCAGCAGCAGCACCACAATACAGTACTGGCTGGGTAACTAATCCACAGCACCCCCCTGTTGAAGTTAGACTGATGCTAACAGGACAGCAAGATCCCGCCAAACATACTGTTCAAGGTTTGCTTGAAGTTAAACTTGATACTGATTGGAAAACATATTGGCGCTCACCAGGTGAAGGTGGCGTTGCACCTAGTATCAATTGGGAAACCTCATCGAATATTAGTCATGTCGACTGGCAGTGGCCTTTACCTAAGCGTTATGAGTTTTTAGGTGTTGAAACCCTTGGCTATAAACACGATGTCGTATTCCCTCTCTCAATCCATGTAAAAGACATGACAAAACCAGTATTTCTTTCTGGCAAACTAACCATGTCATCATGCACAAGTATTTGTGTGTTAACCGATTACGAACTCTCATTTGATTTTATCCCAAGTAAATTACAACCATCAACAGAAGCTATGTTTCTGTATAACAAAGGGGAAAGTCAGGTTCCGAAATCATCACCAACAGTCACTTTAAAAACGCTGTCTTATAATAAAGCAGAAAAAAAAGTAACCGTTGTGGCAACAAATAGTCTTGGTTGGCAACAACCAGATGTCATTCTTGATGGTGATGCACAAGCAGTCAAAGATACGTCATTCCTAAAGCCAACGACAACCATCAAAGGAGATACGCTTTACGCAACATTGCCAGTCACTAGCTGGTTTGGTACGCCTAAGCTCGTAGGGCAACCACTTCATGTCACAATTGGTGATCATGATATTGCAGTTGAAATGACAGCAACAACAACAGATATTTCCATTAATATTCCGTCTACTGGTAACAATCTTCTAAAAGTAATCGGACTAGCCTTACTTGGTGGTCTGATTCTTAATATTATGCCGTGTGTATTACCAGTGTTAGGAATGAAATTAAGCAGTGTTATTTCAGCTCAAGGACTTGCACGTCGTCAGATTCGAACCCAGTTTTTAGCCTCTGCTGCTGGCATCATTGTTTCATTTTGGTTATTAGCCATATTTTTAACCGCAATGAAACTATCAGGCCAAGCTCTGGGGTGGGGAATTCAATTCCAAAGCCCATGGTTTATTGGTGCAATGATCGCAATCACAGTGTTATTTGGCGCAAATATGCTGGGCTTGTTCGAAATTCGTCTTTCAAGTAATACCAATACATGGCTAGCAACTAAAGGTGATAATTCCCATTTAGGGCATTTCATCCAAGGTATGTTCGCTACATTACTAGCAACACCATGTAGTGCCCCTTTCTTAGGCACCGCTGTTGCATTTGCCTTAGGTGCCGATTTAATCACCCTCTTTGCTATCTTTACCGCATTGGCAATTGGTATGGCAGCACCGTGGTTATTAATCGCCCTTTTTCCACAACTAGCAACATTAATGCCTAAACCAGGCGTATGGATGGATCGCGTTAAAACGTTATTTGGCTTAATGATGCTAACCACGTCAGTATGGTTATTAAGCTTAATGACCAGCTTCTTGAATGCCTCAGTCGTTCTGGGATTAGGTGCCATTATCTTCGTCACTATTTTATGGCTAGTAGGCCGTAAGAAAGGACGTAAAGCCGTTATTATTACCTTAGCTGTAGTATTACTTGGTACAGGTGTGAGTTTATTTACAGGTAGCTTAACCGCCAATAAATGGTCAACACCGCTACCAGACGATCACCACTGGCTACCATTAGATACCGCAAAAATCGCTACCGAAGTTGCACAAGGTAAAACGGTTTTTGTCGATGTGACTGCACAATGGTGTATCACTTGTAAGGCCAACAAAATCGGGGTAATTTTACAAGAGCCTGTATATTCAGCATTGGATAATAAAAATATTGTCTTAATGCGTGGTGATTGGACTAAACCATCAGATTACGTAACTGGGTTCCTCCAATCTCATGGTCGTTTTGGGGTGCCTTTTAATATCGTCTACGGCCCTAAAGCACCAAAAGGTATTGAGTTACCGGTTATTTTATCAAGTGAAACAGTTATTAACGCATTAAAAGAAGCAAGTAAATAAATATCCATAAGTACTCGATTACACAGGATAACAATGAACAGTTATCAAAAGAATACCATTACCATGCAATCGGGTGATGATCTTGGTTTACATTCTGACTTGAGTACGAAAAGATATAATGTCCTCATTGTGAATAATAGCAGCAGAGCATTAACACAACAGTGGAAGCTATCAAGTAGCGACTGTTTTAATGGTTATAAATGGTAAGCTTTAAAGCACAACGATAGGATCATTTTTCCCTTTAAAATGGGCTGATATGAAATAATAAAACCCAGCTACGTAGTTGCTCTTTTAATTGAAAAAGAATCATGAGTAGCTGGGTTACTTTTTAAGATTTATCTAAACGACGTATTTGCCAAAAGTGGCGCCGCCAATATGGATTATCCAATCGTGAAATAATAACGCCTTTAGATTGTGATGCATGCATAAATTTCAAATTACCTAGATAAATTCCCACATGACGAGAATTACGTCCAGTCCGAAAAAAAACCAAATCACCTTCTTTTGCGTTATTACGGTTAACTTTTTTGCCTTTTTTCACTAACTGTAGTGTTGTTCGAGGTAATGCTTTTTTATAAACGCTAGAATAACCAACCTGTACAAAAGCCGAACAATCTATCCCTTTTTTAGATGAGCCACCATAACGATATGGCGTACCCTTCCAATTACGATAGACGCGATTAAACATACCATTATTTATTGATGAGCTTTTCGCAACTTTATGCTTACGAGTTGATACTGAAGCCTTTTTTTTGTGGCTCGATACTGAAGCTTTTTTTATGTGACGCGACACTGAAGCTTTTTTTGTGTGACTCGACACTGAAGCTTTTTTTGTATGGCTCGGCACTGAAGCTTTTTTTGTATGGCTCGGCACTGAAGCTTTTTTTGTTATCTGTACTGTAGCTGATGGTGTTGGTGTTGGTGTTGATGAACATCCAATAGCTGATAATAATAAGGTTAATAAAATTAATATCGTTCTTTTTGTCATTAATCCATTCTTCACGATTTATCCTGTGATCCTTCAGTGGAAATAAATATATTCGATACAATCTACTAAATATTATAGTTACATTCGTCAGGCTAACGTAAAGTATAACTAATCAATGTAACCTTAATTCAATTGTTCTATATTGCGATATAATCTATATGACAATACATTAATGATTATATTATTCAATGACATAACTCATATAAGTACGGATAATCAAAAGAATATATAATATTAATATAGAGTAAGATGAACAAATAAAACGCGATCATAAATTAATTAATACAATATAAAAATAAAATACAGCCAAATCAAACGCAAAAAAAGGCTCACACCTTAATGCAAGCTAAAAATAATACAATAGAAGAGATAACTATCCTCGTTCACTACTGTGAATTTTTAATACCAAAAGCGAGACCTTTATATTTCACCTCATAAAATGAGGGGGAATTCAAATAGTTATGTAGTTAGCTTTAGTATTCATAACATAAAACCCTATGAATATAAAAAACGACTTCATTATTATTCACAGGGTCATATTTATAAACTTATAGGTAAAGTTTAGCTACTTCTGAAGGCTCTAACTCAATACCTTCAAGTGATTCATTCCAGTTCAAACCAACTAACACGCCGTCTTCTACTAACGTGATCATCCAATCTTCAAGAAAAATATCTAATGGTAATTCACTTGGTTGAAATTCAGCCCATTCATCAGCACATTGCACTTTCGCATCAGCTTCATTTGACCAAAACGGCATCACTTCAGAGTCTTCAAATTCAGAAGATGCAACAGATAACCAATCACCCTCTTCGTTACGAAGGCTCCAAACAACACGCGTTGCTTGTGTTTCTGTTACGAACAAAGCTTTATTTGCTTGGATATCTGCAGTTAATTTAGTCATTATTTTCTCTCAATTAAAATGCTATAATATGGCTTTATCAGTTAAATATATCAACCTTTATCCTACTCTGATATTTTATCAAAAAAACACCTTATCAGCATTATTATTTAGTCATTGTTCTTTAAGTATTATCACCAACAAATCAACACTATCGATAAATGTCTTTTCTTTATAGCGTATATTGACTTATACAAATTCAGTGACAAAATATCGGGAAATATGATCACTCAACATAAGAATGGTTTCTTGGGTCTGAGCGCCATTTTTGCTCATTCATCACAATAGCTTCTCAATATTGCAATAATCTTGAGATAACAACGACTTTTTAATCTTAGGTGTAAACATGCAATCACGTCGTGCAGGTAATATGCTAGCGGCATTTTCATTCATCCTTTGGGGAGTATTACCGCTCTATTACCAATATCTGCCTAAAGCAAATACGAATGAATTACTGGCATTAAGGCTTATTTTCTCAGTACCTGTGATGTCAATTGTCATGATATTACTTCGACAGCCTATTCCAGCAATTAAAGAAATTCTTGCGGATAAAAAATCATTAGCTATGTGTGGTTTTGCTGGCGTAATAATGAGTGTTTCTTGGTATGCGTTTACATGGGCTATCACGCATGGCGAAGTGCTAGCTGCTAGTTTAGGTTATTTTATTAACCCATTATTCGCGATTGCATTAGCGATGTTTTTCTTAAAGGAAAGGTTAACTAAAGCGCAAATCATTGCTGTCATATTAGCGATTTTAGGCATTGGTTACCAAGTATGGCAATACGGGCAGTTACCTTGGCTATCATTAATCATGGGGAGTTTTTTTGCTGTCTATGGTTTAACAAAAAAATACATTAAATATGATGCACTAACGTCGGTAACAATTGAAGCTGCAATACTGACTCCTTTTGCTCTTATTTATATGATATGGCTATATTTCAGTGGTGACAGTGTTGCACTAACATCAGGTACTACTACCTTTTTACTGTATGCAGGTGCTGCACCAGTGACCGTTGCACCATTAATATTTTTTGCTTTAGCACTCAATCGCACCAGTCTAACGATGGTTGGTTTAATGCAATACATTGAGCCAAGCTTACAATTTTTATTAGCAGTATTCTTATTTGGTGAAGTATTTGATCAAACGAAAGCCATCAGTTTTGGTTTAATTTGGTTAGGGTTAATCTTTTGTACAGTCGAAGCACTACCCACTATGTTTCGTCGTAAAAAAGTCATTCTAACCAGCCATTAATGAATTGATAGCCTAACGTCGTATTTATTATCGTTAGGCTATTGTATTGCTTTTCGGCCACTATTTAGGAAATAAACATGCCAGTGAAGAAATCGCTGATGTAATAATGTATTTACTACGGCTAGCTAACAAATATGATATTGATGTGATGCAAGCATGACTAAGCATAAATAACGAGCAATAAAAAGCTGACGTTAAGTCAGCTTTTTATAAATAGTTTATTTTTCACCGACACCGCGGTTTTCTTTCTTCGCAAGCGCTATCTTACCAAAGCCTAACTTGCGGAAATAACTATCTCGGTATTCACGACCCGCTTTACTACACGTAGATACCGCTTCAACTTGTTGCTCCATTTTTAGAAATGTCGTTAAATCAATACCTTCAGCAGCAGCTACTGCTTCATGAATATTACGGTGTATATCAAAAGAAAAAATTAAGCGCTTTTCTTCTTCTTTGTAAGTATAAACAATAGTACGTGACATAACGTCCCCAATAGAGCACAAAAGGAGAGCGAATTTACCGTATAAGTGCTCAATATGGAAGTATAACCGTCTTTAAGAGAATGATTTACTTTATAGCGCCTTAATTATCAGCAACCTCACACTGTTGTGGCTTTAATAGACCATGCTGAAATAATTCATTTTCTGCCATAGGCTGATAAAAATAAAAACCTTGAATATAACGCACACCGAGTGAAGCAATAAATTCTAGCTCTACTTTTTTTTCTACTCCTTCCACAACAATATCTGCTTGTGTAATTTTTCCCAGTTGTACTGCGATTTTAAATAATTCTCGGCCTCGCTGACTATCAATATTCAATACTAACGAACGATCTATCTTAACTTTATTAAATTCGAAACGAGATAAATAGGCTAACGAAGAATATCCTGTACCAAAATCATCTAACGCAACTGAAATGCCGAGATATTGCAGTTCTGATATTATTTGGGTTACTTTTTCTTCATCCAAAATCAAGAGTTCTTCCGTAAACTCTAATTCAATATGATGAAAAGATAGTGAACTATTACCGATCCGTTCTCTTACAATATTAACAAAATTTTTCAACAATACTGTATCAGGAGAAATGTTAATCGATAATTTAAACTTAGGATTAATAATAATAAATTTTTCAGCGGCTTTTATTGCATTATCTAATACCCATAAATCTAATTCTGGCATTAAACCTAATTGATTGAAATCAGAAATAAATGTTGGTGGTAATATTTTACCTTGATGATTCCTAAATCGAATTAAAGCTTCACAGCCAACGATACTATTATTTTTAATATCGACCTGAGGCTGATAATAAAGAATAAATTCACCGTCATTCTGTAGTTTTTCAATTTTTCTCTGGGCACGAAGATTATCGTGTACCGATGGAATAAAACTAGTTAAGCGTGTTTTAGATTCTATTTCATCACTGGTAAATAATCGGTTTGAAAATATATCAGAGACACCGATACCTAAGCTACGTTTATCCATTAATTTAAAGAATGGTAAATAAATCACAAGGCCTATGAGCACTAATACTAACTGTAATACTGCACCTGAAATTGCACCTCCCGTCGCCATATAGCCACTAATAAAAGGTGGCATTAACCAACTATGAACTTCACTTAATGGCGGTACAATATCCATATAAATTGCACCATAAGCAATAATAAAGCTGATTGTTGGCACTAATAAGAATGGAATAACCATAATCGGGTTAAAAATAACTGGAATACCATAGAGAATAGGTTCGTTAACATTAAACAAACAAAGTATTAAGGCTGCTTTTGCTAGTAATTTATAGCCTTTACTTTTTGCAAAAAATAACATACAGAGAACTAAGCTAAGCATATTACCGCTACCACCAATACCTGTAAAAAAGTCATAAAAATTAGTACTTAATATATTTAAATTTACACCAAAATTATGCCATTCAGTAATATTTACTAAGGTAATGTTATACAACTCTGTTTTATAGGAATGCAGAATATGATGTCCATTAACACCTAGTGCCCAAAATAAGCCTCGCAGTATTTCATAAATAAGGCCATCAATAAAAGAGGTAGGATCCAGCCGTGGAATAAACGACCAGGGAATTAATGATGATAATTGTTCACATATTTTTCTAAAGAAAGAACTTATCGATAATGCTACCGAGATCGTGACAATTGATCCCGCTAGCATACTCATCGATATATCAATAAAAGACTGATCTGTTTTACCTTTAAATAATCTTATTTTTCTTAATTTAGCAATAACCTCACAAGAAATATACGCTGTTAGTAACGACATTGGAAAACTATTAGGCAGAGGTATTAATGGTGATATTAAATCCCATTGATAAGAAACAATAAAAAAAACAGTTAATGAGGTAGCAATCACTATACTTTTTGGTATACGTTTTACTGCTGACAAATAAGTCGCTAAATAAAAGTTAACTAAAATAGGAATCATAATCCCTGTCGTTTGACCGACATAATGAACCGTTTGTCCAAAATCACTAAAATCAAAATAATCACAGAATAGTGCCATCAACTCACAAAAAGTCGATATCAATACCAATGGTAACGCCATTAGAAAAACATTTGAAACTGCGACAAGATATTTATTGACAGATAGCTGCGACATTCTTGTAAATATTGGCATTATATTTTCTGCTTTAAAAGCATCATATTCAATCAGTCAAATATAATGCTTTTTGTATCAAGAACCAATAATTTTCATCCGAAAATCAAAGTTAAACCATTAAAAATAAAAAATATTCGAGGCTGATTTTTAGCTTCATTTAGCGTCAATCAAAATACCACAACTATTCAATATGTTTTCCCATAGTTATACACAGAAACAGTGGATAAGTTCAGACTAGAAACAAATCAAACCATTTAAACAACAAAAAATAAACACATCGTTAACTTTAAATGGCATTTATTAATTATTATCAGCGCAGTTTAATGATCATTTATTAAAATAATGAATAACCTGATTTTCACTGCCTTTCCATACCAAGGAAGGATTTCGTTGTTCTTGTTCATATTTACCATCAACCATGACATCGATTAAAGTTGTAATTTGCAGCTGTTCTGGTGTCAATTCTGATAGCAAATACCCTGTCCATAGCCAAATATCTTTATCACTGCATTCACGATGTACACGTTGTACCAATTTCAGTATTGCAGCTACATTGTGCGGATGTAACGGATCACCACCAGATAACGATAACCCACGACGTTTAATGCGTGTATCGTTAAGATCATTAATCACTTGATCTTCCATTGCCTGCGTAAATGGATGTCCAGCATCAACACGCCATGTGCTTTGGTTATAACAACCTTTACATTGATGAACGCAGCCAGAAACAAATAAAGTCACTCGCGTACCTGGGCCATTAACGATATCGACAGGGTAATAATTATGGTAGTTCATTTTATATCTCGGCTAATCTCAACACGTGTCATAACATGCTATCAATACCTAAAACATAAAAAGTGCCCTAAAGCACTTTTTATGTTTAACTTCAGTCTACTTATCGCTGTTACATATGCTTAACGCGACGCTTAACTTCTTCTTGTTTACCAAAGTTAAATGGTCGTGCATCAGGGCTACCTAAATAACCACATACACGGCGAGTTACTGATACGCGTGATGGCTCATGGTTACCACATTTAGGACATGTAAAGCCTTTGCTCGTACAGTCAAACTCACCCGTGAAGCCACAGTCATAACACTCATCAATCGGTGTATTAGTGCCGTAATATGGTACGCGGGTATAACTGTAATCCCATACATTTTCTAGTGCTTCAAGGTTATGCTGAATATTTGGGTATTCGCCATAACAAATAAAACCACCATTTGCGATATCTGGGTATGCCATTTCAAAGTCAATCTTGTCATACGGATTCACTTTTTTCTCAACATCCAAGTGGAAGCTGTTGGTATAAAAACCGCGATCTGTTACGCCATCAACAATACCAAATTCTTTGGCATCAATCGCACAGAAGCGGCTACATAAATTTTCACTTGGTGTGCTGTAAAGACTAAAGCCATAACCAGACTCTTCTTTCCAAGAATCTGTTGCATCACGTAAACGCTGAACAATAGCAACCGCTTTCTCACGTAGCATTTCACTGTCATAAACGTGAGTTTTATTGCCGTACAATGCATTCACAGTTTCATGAATGCCAATGTAGCCTAATGAAATCGACGCACGACCATTTTTGAAGATTTCAGATACATCATCATCTTCTTTTAAACGCACACCACATGCACCTTCCATATAAAGGATAGGAGCAACACGCGCTTTTACGCCATTTAAACGTGTAATACGCGTATCTAATGCACGACGAGATAATGTTAAACGCTCATCTAAGATCTCAAAGAAACGCGCTTCATCGCCTTGTGCTTCTAATGCAATTCGTGGCAAGTTGATACTTACGACACCAAGGTTATTTCGACCTTCATGAATAAGTTCACCCTTTTCTTCATAAGGACCTAGAAAGCTACGACAACCCATTGGGGTCTTAAACGAACCAGTCACTTCAACTAATTTGTCATAGTTTAGAATATCGGGGTACATACGCTTAGATGCACACTCTAATGCTAATTGCTTAATATCGTAGTTAGCATCATCAGGCTTATGGTTAAGACCATCTTTAATTGCAAAAACAAGTTTAGGGAATACGGCTGTTTTATGATTTTTACCTAAACCCGCAATACGGTTTTTAAGAATAGATTGTTGAATTAAACGTGATTCCCACGATGTGCCTAAACCAAAACCGAAAGTTACAAAAGGAGTTTGGCCATTCGCAGTGTGTAATGTGTTTACTTCATATTCTAGTGATTGGAATGCGTCATAACATTCTTTTTCAATGCGTGCTTGTGCAAAAGCAATAGGATCTGAAATACCCCATTCTGTCGCAACATCTAAATGCTTGCTGTAACTTACCGTTACATAAGGTGCTAACACTTCATCAATACGGTTAATTGTTGTGCCGCCATAAATATGGCTCGCCACTTGAGCAATAATTTGTGCGGTGACTGCTGTTGCTGTTGAAATTGACTTAGGAGTGTCAATTTCAGCATTGCCCATCTTAAAGCCATTATTCAACATGCCATTAAGATCAATTAGCATACAGTTGAACATAGGGAAAAATGGTGAATAATCTAAATCATGATAGTGAATTTCGCCACTTTCATGTGCTTTAACAATGTCACGAGGTAATAAATGTTGGGTTGCATAATGTTTCGCAACAATACCCGCAAGTAAATCACGCTGAGTTGGAATCACCTTACTGTCTTTGTTCGCATTTTCATTTAACAAAGAAGCATTACTTTGTTCGATTAAGCCACGAATTTCATTATTTAAACGACTTTTCTTCTCTCGAGAAATATCTCGATCATGGCGATATTCGATATAAGCACGAGCAACAACCTTGTGTGGACCTGCCATAAGTTGCGTTTCAACTGCTTCTTGAATGGCGTGAATGTCAACATTATTAGCACCAGAGAACTGCTCTAACACTGCGTCAGCGACTGATGTAGCATAGGCTTCATCCATTGTATGACACTCTGAATCGCAGATGGAATTTGCAGCCCCAATAACGGCTTCTTTAATGCGCAAAACATCGAAAGATACACGGCAACCATCACGCTTTATTACTACAGGATTCACACAAGGCTCCTAAAATCACAGAAAATTACAGTGTCACTTAAACACAAAATATAGTGTTCTATTTATAAGCGGCAACAATATGTGGTGTATTAGGCGCGATCTAACGCAAAGAAACCTTGATCGAGATCAATTTTTATAACGAGCAGTTTGTCTTCTGAACGATGATTATGACCCATCACAAAATTTTTAATGTAAGCTGATTTAGAATGTTCATTGTCAATAAATTTATCACCACATTCGACAAAAAATTCAAAAAAAATACTTGCCTTTCGAGCAATTCTTGAGATTATCTCATGCACAATAACTATGGATCTCACTGAATGTATTTTTCATCACTAGATACGCGCATTGACGACACAATATATAAAAATCTTCGTCTTGGTTTTATCTGGGCATCTAAAATTTCTCTAATAACATTAATGTTAATTACTATGGTTATTTGGGTGGATTTTTTTAATAAAGAAAATAGTAATTTACTATTAACAACAGTGAACTTTGGGATTCAGGGCCTACTTTTTGTTTTGGGGTTAGTATTTTTTGTACAAAATACAACGCTTCAACATTATAAAATAATTTCATCTATTTATGCGTTGCTGTTCGGAACGACTTGGGGGGGAGCAATTGTCAACCTAAATAACTTAGGTCACGCCTATGTTATTGTTGAAATCGTCGGCAATCTATTATTTCTGGTTGTGCTACTCAGCTTTTATACCTACCGCATGGCTGTTTACCTTGCCACACTGCCAATCCTTGTATTTACAACTTGGTATAGTATTGAAGACCCTCGGTTTGACCTACTTTTTGCTTTTACTAAACTTACAATTACCATCATTATTATTGAATCAGGCCGACAATTACTTTTTAAATGGTTTACCACTCGAATTAAACAAGAACATGACAATAAACGCTTACTTAATGAATTAACGCACTTATCCTTTACTGATCAATTAACCCAAATTAACAATCGTCGTTTTTTTGATTTTACGATTGATAAGCAAATAACGCATGCGAAACATCACCGTACTCCACTGTCAATTATTTTAATTGATATTGATTATTTTAAGCTTTTCAATGATACACAAGGACATATTAACGGTGATATCTGTTTAAAATCAGTCGCAACAGCGATTAAAAATAGCTTATTAAGGCATAATGACACCGTATCGCGTTATGGTGGTGAAGAGTTTGTTGTCCTACTACCCAATACTGATATAAATGGTGCGTGCCGTGTCGCAAAACGTATTCAGCAAAGTTTAGCAACATTAGCCATTGTTCATCCGTGCTCTGATATTAATGATTATGTTACGATAAGCCAAGGAATTGCTACGTGGCAAATAAACCAACGTCCTAATCAATTAATCAATGAAGCAGACAGTCATCTTTATAATGCTAAAGAATCAGGCCGAAACCAATATTGCAGCACACAGCAATGAAAAATGTGACGACATAATTACATAGAAACATAACGGTAATGGCATTTTTACGCTAGTAAATAATCAACAATACATTTATGACAAGATCTAGGGCACTGTTATTGTTAAATCATCATAATGACAATAATGACTATGCCTTATTACTCTATTGTAATTCTATTACTCATCTTATTTTCTATCAGTACAAATAATAGCTACACACAACCATTTACTTTAATGAGTTGGAATATGCAATGGCTATCATTAAAGCAAACATCGCCAGTCAAACGCTCAGCCGCCGATTATAATGCGTTACGGCAATTATTTACGACTTATTCACCTGATATTCTTGCTTTCCAAGAAGTTGATAGTGCTGAGGCTTTATATCGAGTCATTGATAAAACACAATATAAAATTTATCTATCAGATCGCATTCACAATCCACAAGACAACTTTAAAAAGAATAATCAATATACGGGATTTGCTATTAAACGGCAGATTGTTGTTAATGATGTTACAGATTTATCACAACTAAGTTCACCAGCAATAGCGACTGGAATTGCAATGCCATTTAAAAACAAATTACGTTATGGCAGTATTATTGAAATAGTAATTAATCAACAATCTATTCTACTACTCAACCTTCATCTCAAGTCTGGTTGTTTTACAGAGGAACAACTCTCCAAACAAAAAAGCAAAGCGTGTAAAACTCTTGCACAACAACTGACTTTAATTAAGCAATGGGTTAATACTCAACAACAAGTATCACAACCCTTCATTATTGTTGGCGATATTAATCATCAGATCGTCGACAACCGACAATTCATCAATAGAATTACAGACAATTCGACAAAGGCGACTCTATTATCTGCATCAATTAACGCTCATTGTACGGTCAAATTAGCAACCCAAAAACCGCGCTATCGTACCTATCGCAAACTGATTGATCACCTTGTTGCAACAACAAATATCAGTGCTCTCAGCCAACATCAAATTCAATATAATAAACAACAGCTCTTACAATTTACACTCAGCGATCACTGCCCATTATTGTTTACACTATCGATTGATCCAATAATAAGTATTTAATTACTCAGCAGCATAACCGTCATTGTAGTAACGTACATCAGGAATAATATTATGCTTATTAAGAAGACGATACATCGTCGCCCGTGATACACCCAAATCTTTTGCAGCAGATGCAACCTGTCCTTTATGAGTTTCGAGCATCGTTACTAATACATCTTTTTCAGCTTCATCTTTTATGGTTCGTAAACTTAGTTTAGAGTTTATTTTCTTAGGTAAATCAAAATGTTCAAGGTTAACTTCATTACTGTCATTTAATAATGAAACCCGTTTTACTTGATTAATTAACTCGCGGACATTACCAGGCCAGTTATACCTTAGTAATAATTGTTTTGCATCTTCACTATAATGCATTGCCCGCGTGCTGTATTCTGTAGAAAATTTTTTTAAATAATATTCAGCTAATAAAATAATATCTGCACCGCGTTCTCTCAATGTGGGTACTGCCACATGAAAAACATTCAATCGATAATAAAGTTCTTTATTGAATGTCCCATTTTTTACTGCTTGTTCTAAGTCAACACTTGATGATGTAATAATACGTACATCAAAATATCTTTGATCATTTAATTTTTCATTTTCTGGTTGTTGTAAATAATTACGTAACTTCAATTGTAATGGTTTAGAAAGCTCTTCTACACCATTGAATAAAACGGTGCCGCTTTTGATAGTACCGCTAAAATTCATGTCTTGCTGAGGATCTAAAAAATGTGTGCGTTGGTCACTATCTGATAATGAAGAGCAATTAATAATCGTAAAGTCATCATTACGTCGTTTACTTAAATTATGGATTGTTTTCGCTATCAGTGCTTTGCCAACCCCTTGCTCACCACTGAGTAAAATATTAACATCCGTCATCGATACACGTTTTACCATATCTCTCAAATGCTTAATCGATTTGGATTCACCATATAACCCAACTTCACATTGATGATTTACATCAACCCAAGATGTTGATTCAATTTCCAGCATTCCCAGCTGATGCCCAGCCGTATCTAATAACTGGCTTGACGGGATCGGTGTAGAGAAGAAGTCGACACAGAAGTTATTTATAAATTGGCAAATAGCATCAATTTTTAATTGCTCTTTTTTTATAATAGCGATCCACTTTACATGCTTAGTTTTATTCGCTCGTTGAGAAATACTATTTAAACTAAAGTCATTATTACTTAAATCAACTATACATACACACGGACTATATTCTTTTAATATTACATCAGCGGTTCGCAAATCATAGCAACAATGTGTTTTCCATCCGGCTTGTTCTAATAGTGCAATCCAAGGTTCATAAGTACACCCCATGGCAACAAGACGTCCATTACTCTTTTTTTTATCATTTATAGCTACCATTAGAGTCACCTTTTTAGAAAATAGCCATGTTCAATTTATATTAAAAAATATAGGTAAGATCAGTGTATTTTGCATTGTATCAACCTTAAGAATGACAATAAAAATATACCAAGTTTGAATTATTAATAATATAAACACTAATATAGTTGTTATATTTCATTCAATTAATGAAAATATATGGAAAAATTATTCATATGATTTTTTTATCTTAATAAAAAACAAAAACAGAATATAATGTACTTTATTGTTTTATTTGTACATTTAAACACTCATGAAAATATAACAATTTAGGCATTAACCAAATAAGCTAACACTCTACAAATACAGAAAAAGCATGGATAACACAAGACGTTACTCCTCTTTTGTTTTATCCTTACTTAAAATAATAATGTGAAAAAATAGGACGACAATATGTCTACCCCACTAGATGCAGCAATGATCGAAACAATTCAAAGTTTTGATGCAGAAAAACGTTACAAACACTTACTAAAAGAAGTCGTTACTAACCGTGAAATCTGGATTCTTATCGATGAGCATGGATGCGTTATGCTCAATACCGATGATGAAGATTGCGTTCCTGTTTGGCCAAATAAAGAATTTGCAGAAGCATGGGCAACAGGTGAATGGGAAACATGTAAAGCAGAAGCCATTTCATTAAATAAATGGCATAGCCGTTGGACTCATGGCTTAGAAGATGATGAACTTGCACTTGTTGTCTTCCCTATCCCAGAACAAGAAGGCCTTGTTATTTACCCAGACGAACTGGATTACGAATTAAAAACATTAGCGAACAAACGTCGCTAACTGCAACCTTTTCTATCAAGGCTGGCATGACGCTAGCCTTCTTTTTATACATTTACCCATCGATGGAACATTATGGATACGCTCATTGAAAAAATCAAAAACACGCCAAATAACATTAATTTTCAAGAAATTATAGCAACCATTAATGATAATTATCATTATCAGCCAACTCAATTTATTAATGGTACTACAAATAATGCAATGATTAATCTTGTAGGGACGAATGAAGGTTCATGTAAAATATTTGCATTTGCACATTTACATTGCCTGTCTAAATCTGAAACGTTAGCCTGTTTTGGCAAATTTTATCGTGATGACGTCCTTAAATACCCACAAAATAATGATCACCAAAATATTCGTCAGTTTATGGTCTCAGGCCTTGACGGTATTCATTTTGAGGTATTTCCACTGACAATTAAAAAAGAAGTACAAAAAACCACTGCTTGATATTTTTCAGTGGTTTTTATCATGTTGTCATATAAATTATAGTGGCTTTTTACAATGACTACACGTTTGTGGCGGTTTCATAAAAAAGGGAGAACGGCTCGCCTGACCACAACTGCCACAAAACTTTGTTGAACGGATAGTAAGTAAGGTTACAGGAACTAATAGGATCAATATCGAAATCATCCACGCTACAGGTGGTTGCATAAAAATAATAAAACCACCAATCACAACATTACTAAACACGGTATAAATTGGCCATAAACGGCGCTTTTTCGCTACATTATTACCGCGCTGGAATAACATCACACTTCCTACTGTTAAACCTAGCCAAATAACAACGAAACCAATTAATAAATTTTCCTGCATCATTTTTCCTTAAAAAATACGCCATTAAGTACAACACTTATTAAACACAAACCACATGATAACTACGTTAAATCGACTTACTCAATTAATGCCTTACACTAAATATTGCTAGTTATCTTGTTACTATGTCGTATTTTACCTCTATTTAATAACATCATTTATGAAAAAATTACATGATATATAAAAGCAAGCGAGTGCCCCCTGATAACGCGCTATACATATGAATAATGTAAATAAAGTGTAATAAATAATTCAAAAGTATGAATATCAGCACAGTATTCAACTTTCATTCAAGGTAAAGTTACTACTATGTAAACAGATGACACATTACAACCGACATACCACCTTTTAGTTCTACCCGTTTAGTATGTTTCAATATTGCACCTGCAATATTTTAGGAGTTGTTTAATGAACATAAAATCTGTTTTACGTACAAGTTTTGTTCTTTTTTGTATGCTCAGCCGCACCGTTGTAGCAGCACCAGCGATCGCTCCCGCTTTTAACACACATGATCAATCACAAACACGTCAGACGCAAGCTAGCCGTAAAGCTTTTCAACGTGACTTGAGTGGCTTATACAGTATTCAATCATGGCGAGATGATAATCTGCGCCAACCTTTTAATAATTTTGATGATCTTTATTTAGCATCAACTGACGCACAAGCAGAATTACAAACACTATTACAAAATGTTAGCTTGGCATCAACCACCGATATTGTTATTCCAAATATTAAATCAGCACAACGTTCACAACAAAAAATTGCAACTGAATTGCAAGGTGAAACAGATAAAATCACTGATATTGCACGTGGTTCTATTGTTGCTCGAAACATTCCAGCACTAGTACAAGCTTATGAACTACTAGCAAAAGAAGCGACAATTGTCAGCGTAAAGAACCGTTTTAAAAACCCAACTCCATCAGGCTACCGTGACTTAAACGTGTTAGTCCGCTTACCCCATAGTCAAATTATCACTGAGATTCAGCTGCACTTAGATCAAATTTCGACTATTAAAAATGGCCCAGAACACGACTTATATGAAAAAATTCAACATATAGAGCGTTTAGCACAGCAACAACAGCGCTCATTATCTGAGTTTGAAACGGCGCAAATTAATCAACTACGTCAACAGTCGCATCAACTTTACCAAACAGCATGGTTAGGTTATCTTCAACCACAAGCGGCATAATCTACAATTTGAATAAAGTCCATGGCGGTAGTATCCGCCATGACTTGCTTGATCATTATTTATGACTCTTTACTGTAATACGCATAAAATAAATACCACATCAAGCATAAAAAAATATTGCTATCTTATGTTTATCCCTCCTAAATAGAACCCATCATCACATGAATAAACCCAATATTCTAACAACCATCAAAAGCTTTTCTACAATAGAACAAGCACTTGATTACTTTGATATCGGTTATGATAGCCAATTTATTCATGCTAACCGTGCCCAATTACTTAAGCGATTTAACGGCTATTTAATATTAGAAAAACCCGAAGACTGGTTTGCTGCACGTAGAGCATTAAAAAATGCTTATTGTCGAGTACAACGATCACTATTAGATAAAACAACAAGACAAGCTTGTCGAGGGTGTACTAGTTGCCAAAGACGGTAACGACACAATAAAGCACAGTAAATAGAATGTTAAATGTGAAAAATAAAATAGCATACAACCACAAATATACCGCATCATTATACTTTACAACGCCAATTCTTCATTTGTAATTCCTTTTAAGAATAATAGAAGTTGGGACTAAATTTAGTCATTAGCCATTTAATGTTTAATTATTGTTAATCTTAATATGAATATTTGTTTTGTTCATTTTATGCACTTGGTATTGATAATGTTATTTATTTGACCGCAATCATAGTTACACTAATTTGCCTCTAATTTGAATTAATTCTCATCGTGAAAACGTTTTCAATCTTCTATTATCTTTCACCATATTAAATGGACGCTTTCCAATATGGAGATAGATGATGGTGACACTATTTAGCCTTATTGTTATATTCCTTGTAGGCTTACTGATTTACAAGAAGTACAACCCACAAACAACATTACTGCTTGGCGGTATTATAATGATGGCTGCGGCTATTCTTTTTAGTACTGGCACACCACTACCTGAAAACATTTCAAGCGGCAATCAATGGCTTGATATTTTTACATTCCTAAAAAATACCACAGCCAAAACAGTGGGAACACTAGGTCTTATTATCATGGCAGTGGGCGGTTTTGCTAAATATATGGATCATATTGGCGCTTCACGTGCCTTGGTCAATATCGCCATTAAGCCATTAGGCTACTTCAAAGCACCTTATCTTGTTATGGCTCTAGGTTATATCATGGGTCAGATCCTTAATATCTTTATTCCAAGCGCATCAGGCCTTGGCTTATTGTTAATGGTTACTCTATACCCTATTTTAGTGCGCCTTGGCGTGAGCAAAATGTCTGCCGTTGCCGTTATTGCAACCGCCGCTTGTTTAGATTTAGGTCCAGCCTCAGGTAACGTAAATTTAGCGGCGCGTACTGCTGATATTCCGGTAACAGAATATTTTATTACTTACCAGCTACCTGTTGCCATTGCCACAATGATAACTATTGCAACGCTGCATTTCTTTGTTCAACAATGGTTTGATCGTCGCGCAATAGCTACTGATGAAGTAGAACTTCAAGCACAAGATGATCACGTTGCACCACCAGCATGGTATGCATTACTGCCAATTATTCCGTTAGCATTAATTATGATCTTTAGCCCAATGGCGATTGCATCAGTAAAAATAGATGTGGTAACTGCAATGTTTATTTCAATTGCGGTCGCAATGGTGTGTGAAAGTGTTCGTCACGGTGCAAAACCTATCTTTAAAGATATTTTGGTTTATTTCGACAGCATGGGTAAACAATTTGCACGTGTTGTAACACTGGTTATTGCAGGTCAAGTGTTTGCACATGGTATGAAAGTGATTGGATTGCTAGATACTGTAATTAATTTCGCGATTAATGCTTCATTATCTCCTGCAATAATGATTATTCTGATGGTTATTATTATTACCTTTGCCGCTATCTTAATGGGTTCAGGTAATGCACCATTCTTCTCATTTGCAGCCATGGTGCCAGATATTGCCAATAAAGTCGGGATTAACGCGGTTGTTATGTTAATGCCGATGCAATTAGCCTCAGGTATCGCACGTTCAATGTCGCCAATCACTGGTGCAATTGTCGCAGTGGCTGGCGTCGCTGATGTATCACCATTTGAACTCGTTAAACGCACCGCAATTCCAATGGTTGGTGCATTAATTGTTTCAACGGCAATGTCACTAATTATAGGCTTGTAATACAAGCAATAAAATAAAGAAAACCCCGTTAGTTATTATAATGATAAATAACTATTCGGGGTTTTTTATTATCTCTTATTTACAGTAACGAATAAGGTTAGATACGTTCCCAAGGGCCATTAGTATTGCCGGGGGTATCACCTTTTGTCCACCATTTGGCTTGGTAATTATTTCCGTCAAAAAGCGCTTCATCACCACCATTATACGTTTTAGATGCTGACCACCCACCAACTTCGCCAGTATCCTCATCTACCCATACAGAGGATGTTCCAGGGGTTTCACCTTTGGTCCACCATTGTGCCGTATATGTAATACCTTTATAAACCACGGTATCGCCACTGTTATAAATAGTATCGGCATTCCACGTATCACCAACAGCACCACCATCCGCAGTTACATTAACAACCACCGTTTGTTGAGTCGAGGCTTTGCCATCAGAGACAGTAATCACGACATTAACGATCGTATCTGTTGTTACAGTTGGCGCAGTGACAGTAATTTTTGCACCAGTTTCAGTAACAGAAACTTGTCCTGTTGATGCAGAATAAGTAAGCGTATCACCGTCAGCATCTGTCGCTGTTACTGTAATAACAACATTCTGACCACTTTTGACATCAACCGTTGCTGGTGCCGTTAATTCAGGCGCTGTATTTTCAACAACACCAGAACCTTTCACATTAATGACAACAGATTTCGTTGCACTCTTACGACCATCGGTCACTTTAACCGCTACCGATGTCACGATATCAGTCGCAGTATTTGGTGCCGTATAAGTCACGGTTGCGGTACCATCGCCGTTATCAGTCACTTGCGCTTCGGTTGAACTAAAGTTTAGACGATCACCATCGGTATCGGTTGCTGACACACTAAAGCTGATAGTCTCGCCAGACATTACGGCTTGTGCATTTGGTATGGTTAATTCAGGTGCTGCATTAGGTGTGGTATTGGCGCTAAAAACATCATCGATAGCTTCAGCTAATGGAGAACTAAGCTTAGTACACTCTTTTAACTTAGTACCATGATTGATAAAGGTGCCTTCACATTGAATATCACCGTGTACTTGCCACACAATCACACCACCTAAATCATTATCAACAATGTATTGTGCTTTTTTCTTTATCGAAGGAACATCATCATAACTTAAGAAGTATTTACCTTTAACTGCATAAGGCACTTCCGCATTCGCATCCCACTTATGCTCCCAGCCAGAAGTTTTAACGATATAGTTATAATTTGGTGAACCTTCAAATTCTTTCCAGTTATCAACATCAACTGCCGTTAATAATGGCCCATCAACCGACATATTATAAATACGCTTATCCGTTGGTGCGCCTAAATAGGCTTCAGCTTCTGTGGTCTGAACCCCACGACCATAAAACGCAGCCCCAAAGTTGATTTTTTCTGATGGAATGCCTTGCTCTGCCATCCAAATACGTAGGGTTTCTAAATCTAATCCTGCATATTCTTCTTCTGGGTATGGATACAATGGTGCATTATGACCCGTGACATTTGACCATGCGCCGTTAAGGTCATAGGTCATCATATTGAAATAATCCATTGATTTAACCAGACGTGGCCAGTTAAAACCTTCAAGCTTAGCGGTTGATGCCGAGAATGCGGCAGTCAATAATTTATCAGGACCAATACGCTTACGAATATCTTCCATTAATTGTTCAAAATTAGCGAAATCCGTAGGATCACCCGCGAAATTCATGCCACCAAACCCTGGATATTCCCAGTCAATATCAATACCATGGAAACCTAGTGCCATTAATTTATCTAAGTCTTTCAGGAAGCGCGCTTTTTTAACAGGATCAGCAGCCATTTCAGGGAAGTGCTTAGACATGCTCCACCCCCCTAATGACGCCATGACCTTAACGCCCTTTTGGTTAGCAAGATCAATCAGACCCGGTGCACCCCCTTCTTTTTTAAGAGGAATCGGCATATTACCTTCAATGCCTGTTGGTGTATGAAGCCAACCATTACCACTTTTAACAAAACCTTGAGCTTTTACTTTTTCAGCATTTTCAGCATCCCATGGTTCATCAACAGGGAATTGATGGATATATTCCAATTCGCCCCACAAAATATGGAAATCCCAGCTTGAATAGACATCAGGATGCAATAATGGCCCCGGCTCTTGGACACTACCTGGCTTATAAATTTGCTTATTACGTAAATCACCACTGTGTAACGTTCCGTCTTCCGCAACCCCAAAAAATGAGAAGTTAAGAATTGAATAGATATCCATATCTACGTTTAAATGGGTCGCTTCACCTTTCACTGAAAAACCAGCATTAGTGCCTTTCCATGCTTCCCATTGCGTTAAATAACCAATCACGTTTTTATTATGACTAGGGGCAGCCTGCACTTGAGCCGCAGTGCTTGCCAATAAAAAACCCACAATAATGCTCGCAACTTTGGTTTTATTAAATCCCTTTTCCATTTTGTGCTCCACGTTATGATTAATAGCTAATTGCCATTTCAGCTTTTATAAATACAACTGATTTTTATAACGATTAGTAATGCTTTTGGTCATTAAAAATCTAAACATAGTGTGACGTAACTTTTTTAATTTAGCGAAAAATAATCACAGATTTAGGCTTAACAACTAACATTAATGCAACAAGATAGTCAGATAACATCATTTTTTAGCCACAAGATTCAAAAAAAAGCACTTTTATACATGTAAAAATAAAGATGTGGTAGAGATAATATTTATATAAAAATATCATTCTAAAGCGGTGGAAGGCGTTTTTAGGGAAAAGATGTCCTCAAATAAAAACAAAAACAGCGAATCGAATAAATCGATTCGCTGTTTTATTACATACACTTCTAATATTACGATTATTAACGAATAAATCGATTGTAAACAAATAACAAAATGAAAGCGCCTAATGTTGCAGTAATAATACTACCAACATTTACGCCTGTTGCATGACCAAGGCCAATAAACTGCCCCACAAAGCCCCCGATAAAAGCACCACCAATACCCAATGCCATTGTTACAACCCAACCGCCACCATCTTCACCAGGCATTAACCATTTCGCTAATGCACCAGCAATTAAACCTAAAATAATCCAAGATATAATACCCATTTTCTTTCCTCAATTGGCTAATTCTTCACTCTCAAAGAGATGATGTGATTTTGTTACAAATAGACATATATCACACTATTGAGTTCAATAAAAATTTCATACTAATAAAAAAGTCATAAACCAAACTTATTTATCACCATTTATAGGCTATTAGTCGCGATTTACTGGCTTATAGTTTCGTCTTTCAAGTAAAATAGAGTCGGCTCAATAAGCACTAATAGCCTATATTTTTTACGCCAATAAAATAGAGAGTGACATTTAATGAAGTACCAAGGGATTTTATTTGATGCTGATGAAACTTTGTTTCACTTTGATGCATTTCACGGCCTTCAACTGATGTTTTCTCGCCATAATGTCACGTTCACTCACGCTGATTTTGAACACTATGAAGCCATTAATCGACCATTATGGGTTGATTATCAAAACGGAAAAATATCAGCAACGGAATTGCAAAATATTCGTTTTAAATCATGGGCAGCAACCCTTTCTCTATCAACAGAGCAGCTTAATCATGATTTTTTAATGGCAATGGCCGATATTTGTACACCATTAGCCGGAGCCAAATCACTTCTAGAGGCATTAAAGCCACATGCGAAATTGGGTATTATCACCAACGGTTTTACTGCATTACAAGAAATTCGATTACAACGCACCGGATTTAAATATTTTTTTGATGTGCTAGTTATTTCAGAACAAGTAGGTGTCGCAAAACCTGATATTCAAATTTTTGATTATGCTTGTCAGAAAATGAACATGACGCAACGTCAAAATATTCTAATGGTTGGTGATAACCCGCAATCAGATATTTTAGGTGGAATCAACGCCGGAATGGATACTTGCTGGCTTAATAGTGAACAAAAATCACAACCAGAAGGTATTTACCCAACCTACACCGTATCTTCACTTGCTGAATTACAAGCACTGCTATTAAACCAACAATAAAGATCCACCTTTATAAGTGACCAGATGTTATTTCATAGTGATAACTATTCAGTTGTTTATATGGCATCGAGTCAATGAATACTAAAAAGTACCGTTTATTTTCTCATCACGCTTTACAAGTGTGCCAATACCGATTAAGTTTGAACCTCATTTTATTTAGAGCGTATAAGCTATGTCTCAGAACATTAACAACAATCAGGATGCTGCAACCTTACAGATTGCTTGTACGCTAAACTCTGTCGTCGTCGTCATTTTCTGACGCTGACGGTTAACTTATTCGTCAGTAACGCTGGCGGATATGAATTTCACTTCTAAATTATCTCTTCCAGCATACTGACTCAGATTATTTTATTTGAATTAAGGTATGTCATTTGAAAAGAAAAGAACTTGCAGCCATCGGTTTTATGACCTTTGCATTATTTCTTGGTGCTGGTAACTTAATATTCCCTCCTCTTATGGCACAACAAGCGGGTGAAAACTGGCTTATTGCTATTACTGGATTTTTATTGACCGCCGTTGGCTTACCCGCATTAACGTTAGTTGTTCTTGGCCGTTTATCTTCTGCTGATAAATTAACGTCAGCATTACCCAAATGGATGGATCGCTCGTTTTGGTTTTTAGTGTTAACAACACTTGGTCCAGCTTTTGTATTACCGCGCGCTGTCACTGTTGCTTATGAAATGGGCATCAAACCTTTTTATTCTGGCAATGGATTAATGATCTTCTCTGCCATTTTCTGTGCTCTTACATTAGTCATCGCTTTAAAACCGGGTAAGCTTGTTGATTATATTGGCAAAGTAATGACCCCTGCACTGATTGCAATGCTGGCACTACTGGCTATTTCAGCCGTAATAAACCCATTAGGCTCACCGACAGCCGCCATTGAAACTTACCGTCAGGCTCCAACTGTTAATGGACTTATTCAGGGTTACATGACATTAGATGCTATCGCTGCGGTTGCTTTTGGCTGGGTTATCATTCAAACGATTCGTAATACCGGCGTGAAATGCGATAAAGCCATTTCTTACTACACCCTCCGCATCGCTCTGATTTACGCATTTCTTATGTCACTTTGCTATCTTGCAATGGGATATTTAGGTGCAACGTCTTCTGATATTGCACCACAAGCAACCAATGGTGGTGAAATTCTTACCCGCTATGCTGCTGGTGAGTTTGGAACATTAGGTCAATTATTATTAGCAACAATCACCTTAATGGCGTGTTTAACAACAACGGTTGGACTAACCAATGCGAATGGTGAATATTATAAAAACACCTACGGTATAAAATTCAAACTTAGTGCAACAGTGATCATGGTACTAACAACCATTATTTCTAACGTCGGTTTAGAAACCATTATTCAAGTAAGTCTACCTGCTATCTTAATTTTATGCCCAATTGCAATTTCATTGATTATTTCAACTTTCTTCATCCGTAACCATTCAACACCTGAACAACGTCGTATCTCTATCAGTCAAACAATCGTCGTTGTTGTTGCAACATTATTTGGCAGTATTGATGCGTTAAATATTTTAAGTAAACTGCCTGCAACAATCGCGTCATTTGCCGAACACTGGTTACCCTTATTTAGCTCACATGCTTCTTGGCTCGCTCCTGTTGCCCTTACTATTTTCCTCAGTAAATTATGTTCGCGCGAGTATAAAAATTCTAATCGTGCTGCGGTAAACTAAGGTCTCAACACAAATCATCAGTGATAGGGCGAGTAAATTGCTAGCCCTATTATTCACACTCAAATTAAAAATAACGATAACTAACAACATAACCAATCAATATCGTTACCAAAACAAAAATAAACACACGATAACCACCTAAATATTTAACATTAAACACTTTAATAAGATTTTTTTTATAACGATTAAAAAAAATTGAAGAAAGTTATTTACAACACTAACTTTTCTTTATATTTTTATGCTGTAATTCACGTTTCATTAATAGAAGTTGTTAAATTATGCATTCAACAGTGTTTGAACATAGAGAACAAAAACATTTAACATCGACAATAGCGGCTAACGCTTGGGTTGATGTTGCTTCTATAACGATAAAAAAAATATCTCGAATTATTTCCGCTTTTATCCTAGTGATTATTCGCTAGGCTGGCGGGCAAGCTTCCGTCAGCCGTTGCTGATGGAAGATAGTTTCAACTCTTCATATCTTCTTTCAGCAAACCTGCGGAACCATTATTAACGAAGCTACAGGCTATAATAGTTACGATACTAAGTGATTAATAGCTGTTTGATATTCACAAAAATGCAGGTACAACATTTGAAAACACAAGACTTACTCGCTATCGGTCTAATGACCTTTGCACTATTTTTAGGCGCTGGTAACTTGATCTTCCCCCCCGCAATGGGTCTCGATGCAGGAACATCATTAACATCAGCAATGAGTGGCTTCTTAGTAACCGCTGTTGGTCTACCCGCTTTTACTATTATTGTCCTTGGCCGTATTGGCTGCACAAAAAACCTCACTAAAGCATTACCAAAATGGTTAGCAACAACATTTTGGATCCTCTTATTTACAGCTATAGGACCTGCATTTGGCATGCCGCGTGCTGTTACCGTTGCTTATGAGATGGGACTAAAACCTTTTTTCAAAGCTGATCATCTCGTCGCATTCTCTATCGTTTTTTCGGCTTTAACCTTAATTTTAGCATTTAAGCCAGGTAACCTAGTCAGTTACATTGGTAAAGTAATGACTCCTGCACTGATTTTACTTTTAGCAGGTTTAGGCCTAGCTGCATTCTTTTCGCCACTTGGCGTACCAGCGGCACCTTACGGAGACTACCAACATAGCGCTGTCACCAGTGGTTTAATTCAAGGTTACATGACCATGGATGCTATTGCCGCAGTAGGTTTTGGTTGGGTTATTATTCAAGCGATTAAAGAAAAAGGCGTCGTTTCACAAAAAGGTATCGCAAATATCTCGTTTAAAGTAGCAATGATCTATTTTGTTCTTATGGGTGGTTGCTATATTGCGATGGGGTATGTTGGTGCAACATCAACCTCAATTGCAACCCATGGTATGAACGGCAGTATGATCTTAACTCGTTATGTTGCAGGTGAATTTGGTGCTTATGGTCAATGGATATTAGCCGCTATTATTATCATGGCATGTTTAACCACTACTGTTGGTTTAACCAATGCTTGCGCTGAGTATTATCAGCAAACGTTCAAAGCTTCATTTGGCTTAACAGCTACCATTATTGTGGTATTAACTGGTATTATTGCTAATTTCGGCCTTAATGATATTTTAAAAGTAAGCTTACCTGCTATCTTAGTATTATGTCCGATTGCTATTGCCTTAGTATTAGCGTCATTGACTGCATCAGCCGTGAATGTTTCAACGCTAACGCATACTTCAGTATTAGTCACCGCAATGGTCTTTGGTACTGTCGATGCCATTAGTATTCTTGGTAAAATGCCAGCAGATCTTAATCAGTTCTTTAATGCAACATTACCACTATACCAAGCGCATGCTAGCTGGTTATTACCTACTTTATTAATTTTAGTAATGACAACAATAATGGCACGATTACCTATCGTCTCACGTAAGTTTAATATTGTTGATTATCGTTTCGATTCAGTAACAAACAGTTAATTTATAAGCGCGTAATGATAATTGGGGTTATCACAACGCGCTTTGAATCCATATTAGCTCTTCATAAAAAAGCCTCTTATCTGCTTCAATAATAAATGAAGAACAGTAAGAGGCTTTTTATTACACAAAGATCACATGATCTTATTCAGGTAAACGCTCACCAGTCATGAATGCGTGTAAGATTTCAGGGGTTAATTCACCCGCATCTTCTAAACGCTTAAGCTCTGCCACAATTTTCTTCTGATCATCAATTGATGGAATCGGCAATTCTGGCTCTTTTTCATAATCATCAGGTAACGATATATTAAGATCGTGCATGGTAAACCCTTGGTTATCTAAAATAAATTTAAACTTTTATAATTATACACTGAAAATCGACCAGAGTTCAGTTTTACCACATTGTGGCAGCTGAATTATAACGATGCTTGATGTTGAACAATTAATCGTTCCATAGTTTCTTGTGCACGTAATTGAGCATGTTCAAATGTTTCTTCTTGGCTCATTGGTTCAACCACTTCATAGTAACATTTCAATTTAGGCTCAGTGCCAGAAGGACGCACAACCACTCGCGCACCATTTTCTAAATGGTAAATCAATACATCACTAATTGGTAAATCAATCGCTTCTACAGAACCATCAGAAAAAGTACGTAATGATGTTTTAAAATCTTCAGTGCTCTCAATTGCTAGTCCTGCAATCGCTTGTGGGGGCGTCGCGCGTAATGAATCACCAATTGGAGCCGCGGTTGGATCAAGAGCAATACTCCGTTGAGCATTAATATATAAACCGTATTCACGATAAATAGCGTCTAATTGATCCCAAACCGTTTGCCCTTTTACGGTTAATTCTGCCGTTAATTGCGCAAATGCCACTAATGCAGATAAGCCATCTTTGTCCCAGACCGTCGAGCCAATGGTGTAACCTAAGGCTTCTTCGTAAGCAAATAAGAATTGATGAGTATCAGTTTGACGCTCCATTGCAACATTGGTTAGCCATTTAAAGCCCGTTAATGTTTGGTAATATTGTGCTCCAAGCGCGGTGGCTATTTTGCCTAATAAGGTTGATGACACAATGGTATTACCCACTAAATGCGCAGATGGTTGCACATTGTTAAGTAGATAATAACCAAATAAAGTCCCCACTTGATCCCCAGTTAGCATCTGATATTCACCATCAGTACGGCGAGCAGCAACGGCGAAACGATCAGCATCAGGATCATTTGCACATGCTAAGATAGCACCATGCTGTTTGGCTTCTGCGATAACCAGATCCATAGCGCCAGGTTCTTCTGGATTTGGAAATTTAACCGTCGGGAAAGCGCCGTCGGGCTCTCGCTGGGCTGCAACACTATAAACATAAGTAAAACCAGCATCGGCTAATAATGTTTCAGCCATCTCAGCGCCAACACCATGCATAGCCGTATAAGCTAAGCTTAGCGCTTGTGGATTATGATGATTATTTAATAGTGGTGTTGCGTTTATAGCTTGGCGATAGTCTTGATAATACGCATCATCAAGCCACACTAATAGCCCTTTTGTTTCAGCTTCAGCTAAATCCATGAGATGTAAATCAGATTGGGTAGCTTTATCTATTTCAGCAGCAATACCAGCATCATGAGGTGGAATAATTTGTGCGCCGTTATTCCAATACACTTTAAAGCCATTATAAGCCGGTGGATTATGACTAGCAGTCACAACAACAGCCGCAGCTGTATGTAAATGCTTAACGCCAAAAGCCACAATCGGTGTTGCAGCTACCTTGGTCGTAAGGTAAACCTTAATACCTTGTGCAACTAATACTGCTGCCGTATCGTGAGCAAATTGACGTGAGTCAGGACGCCCATCATAACCAATCACTACCCCTTTATGAGCAGCGTTGCTATCAGTACGAAGTAAATATTGACCAAGACCTGTCGCTGTTTCTTGAATAACTAATCGATTCATACGATTTGGACCTGCACCAACAACGCCTCGTAAACCTGCTGTGCCAAATTCTAAACGACCATTGAAGCGATCGGCTAATTCTTCGGTCGCATTATCTGCAACTAATTGTTGTAATTCTTGACGTGCTTTAGGGTCAGGATCACGTTGCAGCCAACGTGTTATTTCATTATTCATTATTGTTATCCTAGTGCGTTTATCATCATAACAATGCAATGATAATGACTGACAATAAAGTGTTTACAGGCACTACCATCGTATATTTATTTATCTTTATCATCGTTTAAGCAATGCAAATGATAAATACTCTCATTAAAATATGCCCTATTAGCTTAAATTACAACTGTCTTGAGATAACATTTAATAAGCAAACGACACTTTTATTTGAGTATATCCGTACTAATAATGCTTGATATTAAAACAGTAATACCTACAACGCCTCCGCGCCAAATATTGAGGGTATAAAAAAAGCCTCAACAGAGGCTTTTTTCAAATTGCAGTTTTTACCACATCAAATCATCTGGAATAACAAAATCTGCATATGGATCATCTTCATCAACAATACTGTCATCAACTACATTATTCAGCACAATGGATTCTTGATCGCGTAGTGCGATCTTATCCGCAACAGATGCTGGAATAACTTCATAACCATCAAGATAACGCGCAATCGCAAGGCGACCATTAACAAGTTGTTTTTGTATTAGACTATCAACATAAATTTTCCTCACCATCGTACCATCGGTAAAGTTATAACCAATATCACCGTTATTACGATCTAGACGGTTCATTTCGATTAATTGCTTAACTTGCGCTAAGAATGCTTTCTGTTGTGCATCTTCATCTCGTTGACGGTTGAGCGCTTTGTCTTTCTCTAATTGAGAGACACGGTTTTCCTCAACAGCAGCCTTTGCTTCTTTCGCTTGTGTGCGTGATTTCTTTGTTGTCTTACCGGCTTTTTTTAGCTTTTTCTTATCGATAAGACCTGCTTTTAGCATTTGCTCTTGTAGGCTTAGCTTGGCCATTGAAACTCCATCAATTATTCGTTGCTATAAGTGATAATATCACTCATTAGTTTATGAGTGACATTATCTCTGTTTGCTCTAAAACAGGTCAAGCGTTGTCATAATAATTCTTATCAATAAATACCCGCTATACACAATAGCCGAGATCTATAATTATATACATTGAAAATCATATACAGAGCCCAGCTTTAAAATATGAGTAAGCTCATCCAATGCTGTTTGAGACGCTAATAATAATGCAGGATCGGCTAAATCATCTTCCACCAGTCGATCTCGATAATGTAAATGAATCCACTGCTGCAAACGTTTAAATAGGGTATCGGTTAATAACACTGCAGGATTCATTGCGTGACGTTCTGCTTCTGTTAACACCACTCTTAAACGTAAACATGCAGGCCCTCCGCCATTTTGCATACTCTGGTTTAAATCAAAGAAATCAATACGATTAATCCCCCGTTTTGCTTGCAATAGTTGTTGAATATACTGCCATACATGAGGATTATCTCGACATTGCTGCGGCAAAATCAAACTAACATCGCCACTGGGTAACGTCACTAATTGTGAATTAAACAAGTAACTACTTATCGCATCATTTATACTCACCTGATTGTCTGGTACTTCAATAATCGCTAACTTGCCGTCCATTTTTTGTTGAAGTTCTAAATACACATCCGCTTGATTTAAAAATGCATGTTGGTGACAAAATAAGGTTTGCTTATTTCCAACCGCAATCACATCATTATGGAACACACCTTGATCAATTAATAACGGATTCTGCTGAGCCATCACAACCTGTTGCGGATCTAATTGATGTAATCGTGCAATAGCCGCACTGGCCTCATAAGTTTGTCTTGCAGGGTAATTTGACGGTGATGCCTGATTAAAATCAAAGCCATAACGCCCAAAAACAAACATTTCGACACCTTGCTCTTCATATTGAGAACAAAAACGGGTGTGATTAGCAGCGCCTTCATCACCTAATTGTTCCGATGTCGGTAATGATTGATGGTGACAAAAATAATTATCATCGTTAAACATCGCAGCCAAAATACGTGCTGTTGTTTGATACTCAATTGAGCGATGAAAATGACTCGCTAAATTAGCAGGCGTAAAATGTATACGCCGATCTTTCGTATCAGCTGACGGTGATACTGTCGCTGCGTTAGCTGCCCACATGCTTGATGCAGAATAACAACTGGTTAATAATTTAGGTGCATGCTGTGATGCTTGCTGTAATACACTGCGATCACTGCCATTAAAACCGAATCGACGTAACATCTTTATATCAGGTCGCATTTGAGGCGCGATCACTCCTTGTATCAGCCCTAAATTAGCGAGCGCTTGCATTTTATTCAAACCTTGCAAAGCAGCCATTTTCGGGTTTGAAACTTGCTGGCTATAAGTCAAAGATGCAATATTACCTGTCGATAAGCCACTATAATTATGCGTAGGTCCAACTAACCCATCAAAATTAGCTTCATGTGCCATTACTTACTTCCTCCATGACAAATATAAAGCATGCACTATTATTATAGCTTGTATCTATTTACTTAATTTCAGCCTCAGTTAAGACCGATGGTTTATCATGTTCATACCTAATGTCGCTATCGGTGTAATTGTGCTCAGTATTTTATAAAAATCCAAAAAAACGCTATTTAATTATTGCGTAATAGCATCAACATCCTTAAAATCAACTCATCCGATGAGTCTTATGATTATTTATTATAACAAATACCAGTTGTACTAATGTAAATAATAGCTACAATGCCCAGCCCCAAACCAAAGCGCGGCATTTCAAACTAAGGTTATGCTCTATGAAAGTAAAAGTAGTCGATTTTATCAAACGTAAGCGTGAAGTGTTATCACATCACCAGTTTGAATTTAAAGACTGGCTATCACCATCAATTCGTGATTACTGGATCGAATTTCTCAATAAAGCCAATAGCAGTCACTTTGCAACTTGGGTAAAAGATCATAACCTTGCCTCGATATCTGAACCAATTGAGATTGAGATGCACCCAGAAGCAACCAAAGTCATGAATGAACTCACTGCATCATTAGGTGAAGAGATTCATGTTGGCGAATGGTTGAACGTTGATCAATTACGTATCAATAATTTTGCAAGTGTCACAAATGATCATCAATGGATTCATACTGATCCTCAAAAAGCAGCGACAGATTCTCCTTTTAAAACAACCATCGCTCATGGTTTTTTAACGCTTTCACTCCTCTCTGTATTAACAGACAGTGTTGATCCTGCCAGCCCAAAATTTCCGTCTGCGAGAATGACTGTCAATTATGGCTTAAATCAAGTTCGATTCCCTTATCCAGTTAAATCTGGCGTGAATATTCGTGCTAGAACAAAAATTCAATCTGTAACACCAATTAAACGTGGCTTAGAAATAGTACAAGAAATCACCGTGGAAATCGAAGGCTGCCGTCGCCCTGCTTGTGTTGCAGAATCCGTTATGCGTCTTTATTTTTAGTTTTTATAACTAATGCATAATATTTACCTGAAGAAGCCGCTATGTCGGCTTTTCCTTTATTGACATTAAATGCAAGAATAAAAGAAAAAAACACCACTTTCATAACGAGATGTTATCTATTTAGCCCATACCTCTTGAACAACATAAAACCTAACTTTTCATTAATAGTTGTTTACCTACAGAAGAAGACTGGTATGGTAGCCGAACATTTTTTTGCTGGGTATCATTATGAACAAGTGGATAAAATTTATTCCTCTCATTTTATTAATTGGCTACTTCATCACTTATGATGTCTTTAACCAAACAAGTCAACCGACACCAACAGAACAAACAACAAACAATCAGTAACTAATCTAGTCGTAATAATATTTTGATTAGAGGTAGCATGGTAATCTGTCCATGCTCTTATTGACGACTATTTTCTGCATCGCCTCCTATCGGCCCTTGTATCATCACAAAACCCACCATATCTGCTTACCCATTTGTCACATTTATAATGTTAAGCCTCAATAAATAGTAACCTTACCTTACAATTATCGATGTTTTCATATCAAATATGCGATGCTATTCTCATTATATGATCTAAGAAACAACAAGATTCTCAAGACAAATCATAATTAAAATCATATTACCAAATCACATTTGTTCCAGTTTATAAATGTGATTTGGTTTTTTTATATTCCTCGCCAACAAAATGCCCTATTCTGGATTGACTGCTTTACCTCTCTCATATGACAAGGTAAATTCATTGCATCCACATTTAGTCAGGTATGCATGATGCCTTCAAAAATTAGAGTGCTGATTTCAGACTCAACCAATCCATGGTTCAACCTTGCTGTTGAAGATGCTATTTTCCGTACAATGTCTCCTCATCAACAAGTCTTATTCTTATGGCGTAATGACAATACAGTTGTGATTGGCCGAGCTCAAAATCCATGGAAAGAATGTAATACCCTAAAAATGGAACAAGATGGTATTACGTTAGCTCGTCGTCAAAGTGGTGGTGGGGCTGTTTTTCATGATCTTGGTAATACCAACTTCACTTTTATGGCCGGTAAACCTGATTACAATAAAACAATCTCAACCGACATTGTACTTACCGCACTAAAAAAGCTAGGTATACACGGCAAAGCGACAGGCCGTAATGATTTAGTTGTTGAAGATAGTGAAGGTGAACGTAAGTTTTCTGGTTCAGCCTATCGTGAGACGATGGATAGAGGCTTTCACCATGGGACATTATTACTCAGTGCTGATTTAACCCGATTAGCAAATTACCTCAATCCCGATAAAAAGAAACTAGCAGCAAAAGGGATCACTTCCGTTCGTTCACGAGTAACCAACCTCAACCAAATTGTCACAAATATTGATCATCAAATGGTCTGTAACGCTATTATAGAGACCTTTTGTGATTACTATCATGAACAGGCTAAAATTGAACATATTTCACCACAAGCCGTGCCAGAATTAACAGGCTTTACTGAAACCTTCGCGAAATTTAGTCGTTGGGATTGGAATTTTGGTAATACGCCCCAGTTCACACACACAATTGATGAACGTTTTACTTGGGGTGGTATCGAATTGCACCTTGATGTAAATAAAGGTGTGATTACAGAAGTGAAACTCTTTACTGATAGTTTAGATCTCGTGCCACTAGACTTACTAGAACAGCGATTGCTTAATCTACCTTATAATGCGACAGCTATAAATACGGCCATAGATAACCTTGCTATAGAATATCCCCATTATAATGACGTATTAATGGATATTGCTTATTGGCTGCAGCATACGATTAATTAACACAGTTCCCATGATTGAAAATAGTAACAAGACCGCTTATAACGATCTTGTTACTGATTTTACTTCTTTAACTGCTCACAATCATCACAACACGGATTGATTATTCTCTCTTGACAATTGTATGGCTCGATATGAATAATAATATCGGCAACTTCATCTAATTCATTTAACAAATGAGTCTTAAAGTTTTCAGTAATATTATGCGCACGTTCAACGCTCATTTCAGGATCAACCAATAAATGAAAATCTAACAAAATAATACTGCCGGTACGACGACTTCTTATTTCATGGACTTCTTTAATATCTTTATCTTCAGCTGCATATGCTTGAATTTGTTTTTCAATATCAGAATCTGCTTTTGCTTCAGTCAACTCTAAAATCGCTGGCCATAAAATATCAAATGAGGCCTTTAATATCATTACCGTAACAATTAATGCTGCAATTTGATCTAAATAATGAAATGTTGGGAAAAAATAATTCGCAATCACAGCAATCGCAACAGGCAATGAACTCAATGCATCTGAACGGTGGTGCCAAGCATTTGCATATAAAGCACGGCTGTTAATTTTTTTAGCTTGAATTACCGTCCATCGGTACAGCACTTCTTTGACAACAATCGACACAACAGCGGCACTAAACGCTAATATTCCTGGTTGTAAATGTGACTCAGTACTTATTGAATGTAGAGAGTCCCAACCAATACCAATACCAACAATGGCTAAAATAAAGCCAATAAAAATATTCGTTAACGTTTCAAATCGACCATGACCATAAGGATGTTCTTTATCTGCTGGTGCCGTCCAATAACGAGAGCCAATAAGAATTGCTGTATCTGTTACCAAATCAGAAAAACTGTGTACACCATCGGCAATAAGTGCCTGACTGCCAGTAAGTTTACCTATGGTAATTTTTATAAATGCTAAAGCAATGTTTGCAATAGACCCAACCCAAGTAACTTTCTGAATTAACTTTACTGCCGTTGTAGACATAACGCCCCATAAAAAAGATGAATAGATTCGATTATGATAACGAATTTAGCCCATTAAATGTGATCTTTTTTATATTTATAGCGACTTTGGTATGTCATTTTAAATACCATGATAACAATGGCAATCAATTGTATGATCATTCACCATACCTACCGCTTGCATAAAAGCGTAACAGGTTATATTGCCAATAAACTTAAACCCATGTTGCTTTAAAAATTGACTCAGTGCTAACGATGCAGCAGTAACAGTAGGTACCTGATCTTTTGATGGCCAATGGTTGATCTGAGGCTCATTATTAACAAACCACCATAATGGCGTCATTAGATTACCATACTGATATTGTAATACTTGTGCCGCACGTGCATTCGTAAACACCGAGCGTAATTTACTACGGTGTCGAACAACATCATAAGTGTCTACAATTGTCGTTATACGCGATTCAATTTCTTGATCGCTATAAGCGGCAAGCTTATCAATATCATATTCCTCAAAGGCTTGTTTATAACTAGCACGCTTTTTTAAAATAGTATACCAATTAAGCCCTGCTTGAGCGCCTTCTAATGTTAAAAATTCAAATAAATAGCGATCATCTTTATGCACTTTTCCCCATTCATTATCATGATATTGGCTTTCTAAATCTGAATGAGTAGCCCAATCACAACGTATTTTTGCCTCTACCATATCAACACCGTAAATTATATTCTTTTAAATTTTATAAAATACTCAAGCACTATTAACAAGTATACCTAAGATTACATTCCTTGAATCTTAAATTATTTTAATAGACCTTATTTGCAAACATCATTATTACCTCAAAACACTTATCTACATCACATTATCTATATTAACTATCAATATATAGTTTTAGTTTGGTTTCTTTACTGCATACTAATGATGTCTATAGCATAGATTAGATCATTAAAGGATTAAATATGAAAAATATTGCGGAATTTATCGCAGAAATAGAACGTAATAAGCGTACATATAATGCTTGGGTATATGAAAAAGAAGGATGCTATAAACAATTAAAGTGTAGTAATAACATAAATTGTTATTCATTCCTTAGAGAAATAACTGAATACCACTTACAAATTGTAATTGAGTTAAACAATAATAAATTAGACAGCTATTTATTATTACCCGAAGTTAATATTGTGACTCATATTGGATTTAATAATCAAAAAATAACATCTCTCGCTGCATAATTAATTAAAACGAAAAATGAAAAACTTTGGCTAGTTTACATTTATAATAAAAACAGATCTTAGGGTCTGTTTTTTGTATCACAAGCAGCTTGAAATATCTTATCGCTAAATATAATGAAAGCCAACAACCACATATCCGTGCTGTTGGCTATGATAAGCAGCATTTAGTTATAAAACAAAGCCTAATTTATAAAAAAGTGACATACATCGAAAGCTTTATTGTGTTTTCGATAAATTATATAGCATGACTTCTTTTCCCGCTTCGCAAGCGGAATATCCTTGTTGCCAACCATCAGTAAACTGTGTCGATCTATTCTCTAACGTTATATCTTGATTATAGCTATGCCCTGCTACTTTTGCCTTTGCCAATGCCGATTCACAGCCCTGATTATAACCATAGTGATAAATGCTACTATATTGAACATCGCTTATATATTCATCGGGTACAAACCGTATATTACCATCATCGGTATGCGTACAGCCAACAACTAACAATGCCATGCTACACATAACTATCATTTTTAGTTGCATATTATCTCCTTTATCATGCTTATTTAAGTTTCCCCAGTGTAACAATAAATTTCATTTATAACTGAAAAATAAATACATATTTTGAGCCAATACAAAAAAACCGCCAGCATAACTGCAGACGGTTTCTTATTTATCATTAACAATAAGTCGTTAACGGTTAAGGATCTTGTGACTCAGGTTTTGGTAAGTAGTGTTCAGGTTTTAAGCCTAAGAATTCAGGAAGTAGAGTACCTACTGAAATCGATGACCATGTACCTGTTAATACACCAATAAACATCGCAATAGAGAAACCTTGCAATGATGAACCACCTAATAGCCATAATGAACTGATCGTCATCAACGTCGTACCTGATGTCACCATCGTACGTGAGAACGTCGCAATAATCGCTTCATTATTGGTTGCTTCAATATCTTGCTTTGGTTTCGCAATCAAAAGTTCACGAATACGGTCGGCAATAACAATCGAGTCATTCAATGAGTAGCCCAAGATTGCCAAGATCGCCGCAAGTACCGTTAAGTTAAACTCCATTTGCGTCATGGCAAAGAAACCAACAGCTAAAATAACATCGTGCATTAGGGCAAGTAATGCCCCCGCAGCAAGACGCCATTCAAAACGGTAACTTAGGTAACCAAGAATACAAAGCATTGTCACCAATAATGCTAAACCACCTTGTGATGCCATTTCAGCACCCACTTGTGGTCCAACAATACTGGTATTTA
>NZ_CAMRAN010000005.1 GCF_947039875.1 uncultured Photobacterium sp. | reverse complement strand
TGTTCTTGTTCTTGTTCTTGTTCTTGTTCTTGTTCTTGTTCTTGTTCTTGTTCTTGTTCTTTATGGGCGATTACGTGCTTTTACAGGTTCGCTAATCGCTCATCCCCTGCGGGGACTAAAGCCCTTCAAATGGGGGGGGGGGGCACAAAAAATTCAACCTGAACTCAGAATCACTGCTTTCCCTATGTAATCTGCCGACTTAATGACCAATTCTGAATTTAAATGGAAAGACTTTGCGTCTGAGATCATTTTTTGATGCCTTTGCTGGTACGGCTCGACCTCAATGAGCTACGCAAACCTCTGCGACATGTTGGCGAAGCGATGAAACTTACGTCAAAGTAAAGAGGAAATGGTTTATTTGCAACAAGTCCTTTTGGTTAAGACAGCGAGGACGTTTTAGGATGGGCTAAAAACGGTGAAGTACAGAAAATTATTAATTCACTGTGTAGTGAAAAGTGCTTAAAAAGCTTTATGGATAAGGACCTTATCCAGCAGATGGTGGGATAGCTAATCATCAATTTTATAAGGACGATGGCAGTATCGCTCTTCGTGAAATGTTTGAATGTAAACAAGGACAGTAAATGAAAACCATTATATCAACAGGGTTATTCTGCCTTTTACTGGGTGGATGTAGCGGGATAAATAAAGAGCGAGTACCTGATGAAGTTCCTGATTGGACGGCCGGTTATACTATGCCATCATTTTATCCAGTGAGGGTCACAAAAGCCTATGGCATTAATAAAACAGAAGATTGGACTTCTATTTTACATACTCATAGTCAGTTTATGACGGTCAGTGGCCTTAAACGCGTGAAAGAATTTCTACCCAATTATGATGGCTATGGATTGCCTCTCGCTTTCAACACTATGGGGTGGTATCCACAAATCCAATACACTAATCATTTACCCGATAAAATAGTGCTCTACTGGACATCCTTGTTTGATGCAAAATTTTATATCACAGAACTAAATGTCACGCCAAAAATGAAAGTGCTGATGTATAAAAAGCAAAGTTACATTCGATCTGATGGAATGCGTAAGTCTTGCTATCAAACAACATTTGATTTTGGTTTTCTACCTAACGGCCAAGTAAAAGTATGGTTAGAGGGGTGTGGTAAATATACTTATGTCACAGAGCTATCTCCCATCGCAACGCCTAATACTGATTATAATGGGAGTACTTATTCTGATCATAACCAGACTAGAAACTCTGTTTTAAACAGAGCTAAAAAAGCCAATGCAACCCTAATTCCTATCCCTTGGAACAAGGTAAATAAGATATATACATCGAAGAATTATACTGTAGAGCAACTTCATTTTTAATAATACTTTGTTGTTTATTATTTGATGATAGCCTTTGTTACAACTTCTTATCTTTCATACAAATTGAAACATATTGCTGATATTTAAAAGAAACAAGAGCGAGTATATTTTATTTGAATTTCTTTTTTATATTTCCATTTTCACGGTTGTTGAGTATCTCAATCGTTTCAAGGACGGCAACAATGACAAGGTTTAAGTTAAAGATCACTCATGGCTTATCTCATCATCCTGATATTATAAAAGTGACGACGGATCCTCGCCAAGCGTTACGTTTTCTTGAACGTGAAGTGTCACCTTATACGCGCGGTTTTACGAAAATTGTTACTACCGATAATAAGCAGTATGTAAAAAGTATTGCAGAAGATGATAGTAAAGCTTTTCGCTATGATTATGTACCTTATAATCAACTTGATGTGATATGGCAAAAGCTGTGGGGATTTGTACTTAATAAATGTAAATAATGAAATGGCCGTTGCTATATAACAACACCCTGTAAGTATGATCTTAAGCAGGGTGTTGTTGATCTTAGTGTCACTGTATTCTCTTTTCTGTGAGAATAATTACTTAATCATGATCACTTCAGCTTGGCGCTCTTCTGGCTTATCCATGCCCGTTTGCCAGAACCAATAAGTAATATTACCCGGACAATTTAAACTCACCACTTTGTGATTACCGTGGCAGTCTATCGCATGAATAGTAACGCCTTCAGTATAGCCATCTTTTAGATAATCAAGATCGCGAATTGCTTCATACACAGCGTCATCAAGGGTCATGCCCATTTTCATATATAACACTACTGCATGAGCAGTTGAACAACGAATACTCATTTCCCCAGTGTGAGTACACGCACAGGCGCCATAGCGGCTGTCAGCATAAGAGCCAGCACCAATAATTGGGCTATCACCTAACCGACCGGGGTATTTCCATGCCCAACCTGAGGTTGATGTAGCGGCGGTAATTTTGTTATTAATATCACTGCTTAAAAAGACAGTAGTGTCACGTACACGTTCAGGATCGGTGGCATTATTAGACAATGGCGCAAGCGGCACATTAGGAAATGCCGCTTGTTGCTCAGGTGTCATGGCTTGCTTTAGCTTTTGCCACCATACTTGCTTTGAATCTTCGATGAGGTTATCACCCGCAACAGCATTAATTTCATTGGCAAAAATAGCCGCACCTTCACCAACTAAAATTTCATGGTTGAGATCGGTCATTACCTTATAGGCGACTTCTATTGGGTGGATATAACCTTTTAACGCACCAACAGCGCCAGTACGTAAACTGTCACCGTCCATTACCGAAGCATCTAATTCCATTTCGCCTAATACGTTAGGCCAGCCACCATAACCCACGGTACGTACACGCGGATCTAATTCCACCAGCTTAATGCCTTCAACTAAAGCCCGTAAGCCTTCTTCACCTGCTTGTAGGCGACGTGCTGATGCTTCAATGCCTGGGTAGGCTTCTGAGTTTGCTAATAAGATCATGTTCAACGTCCTTGTTATTGGTGCAACCGATCTTGTAAGATCAATTGTTGGCAAAGCTCGGTTAATAATAAAGTGCCGTAGCCCGTTGTGGCTTTCGGGTAAATTTCACGGTGATTCATACCCAGTGACATTGCGGCTGAATCAATATGGATCCATTTTTGATCAGGTTGAATAAAGTGTTCTAAAAAGGTAGCCGCAACACACGGGCTACCGTCAGGCTCTTCGCTACCGTGGCGTAAATCAGCAAAGTCACTTTCAAGTGCGGTGGTAAACATACCTCCGGTAGGCATTGGCCATAACGGTTCAGAGCATGCTTGACCTGCTGTTTGAGCTCGCGTAATTAAATTATTATCATTACCCATCAATGAGGCATAGGCTTTACCAAGCGCAATGCCTGTCCCGCCCGTTAAGGTTGCAATATCGACTAAATAATCAGGTTGGTAGTGTTGCTGAGCATAGTGCAATACATCCGCTAGCACCATTCGCCCTTCGGCATCGGTGGTGATGATTTCAACATTGGTTTTATTGAGCATCGTTACCACATCGCCGGGTTTAATGGCTTTACCTGACGGCATGTTTTCAACCAAGCCACATAAGCCAATCACTCGAATAGGTAATTGCAGTTGTGCAATGGCATTAAGTGCACCAACAACCGCCGCTGCGCCGCCCATATCGACTTTCATAGTGCTCATATAACGCGGTTGTTTAATGCTGATACCACCGGAATCAAAGGTGACGCCTTTACCGACTAAAGCGATGGTAAACTTGGGATCTTGAGGATGATAGTCGAGGCACAATAAACGTGCTTCGCGATCACTGCCTTGGGCGATACTCATTAAGCCGCCAAAGCCTTGTTCAAGCATCATTGCATCATCGAGATAAGATAACTCAATATTGTTAATCGCTAATGCTTCTACAGCTTCGACAAAGGATTGTGGATACAGAATATTGCCTGGTTTATTGGTTAACTCGCGTGCAATCAATTGGCTGTGAGCAAGAATTTTACCATTTTCAAACGCTGTGTTATCACTAGCATCAGCATTCAATAAGGTGAAATCTGCCAGTATTGGGGTTAATAATGGGCTGTTACTGTGGCGATAATGATAATTTGATAACGCTAAACCAAAAGAGAGCCATTTCAGCCATTGCTGACGTTCAAAACGAGTGGCAATATCGGCATCTATGCACAATTGAAGCGTGGTTGCTTGCATAAATGTAGTCGCGATTAAATAGCCAATATCTTGAATATCGGCAACATCAATAACGCGCTTACTGATCTCAGCATTAAAATCATTCACATCTTGGTTAACGGTTAATGTTGAATGTTTACTCAAGGTCAGATGAAGCGTTCGTGTTAATTGATCGCATTGATGCTCACGACTAAAAGTTAAAGTTAATAGGTTACTATTCATTATTTGATTCCACCATCAGCGATAGGGTGAGGCATTTCGGTTTGAGTATCGATAAGGGTTGCATCACTGCGCTGTTGCCAACGACGCATGCCTTTGTGAGAACGTAACTGAGGGTTGGCAATTTCATCGACGGCAAAGTTTAATAACGATAAACCGATAGCAATAAAAATAAGCGCCATACACGGTGCAAGTATTTCCCACCATGCGCCAATCAGCATCGACGATGAAGTTTGGACGTTATATAACATCACCCCCCAACTGATGGCATTTGGATCACCAAGACCAAGGAACGACAAACTGGCTTCGGTCATGATCGCGAGCAATACACAACCAATAAAACTAGCACCAACAATGGACATTAAGTTCGGCAGAATTTCAACGGCAATAATGCGCCATGGTGATTCACCTAACACTTCTGCGGCACGAATAAACTCTTTTTCGCGTAAGGATAAAGTTTGAGATCGCACCACCCGCGCGCCCCATGCCCATGAAGTAATAGCAATCACAATCGCTATCGTAAATGGCCCCGCCTGACCAATAAACGCAGCAATAATAAATAGCAACGGTAATTGTGGAATCACCAACATGATATTCATGGCAGCCGTTAAAATTTCATCAACTTTACCGCCAAAATATCCAGCTGAAACACCGATTAAGGTTGCCAGAAAACACACTAAAATACCTGCGCCTAAACCAACGGCCAGTGAAGTACGTGCGCCATAAATTAATTGTGACCACACATCACGCCCCATTCGTGTTGTACCTAGAATATGATCGGCTTTTTTTGACATCAGCAGGGTACGTTTATTGGTGGCTAAGTTTTTCGCTATCCAACCATCAGGATTATTCTGCGCGGCTTTAACTACAAAAGCTGGGTATTCATGAGGGTTGCCTGTTCCTCTATCTGGTGCATGGTTAGTGATCATTGGCGCAAACAGAGCCGCTAATACAAATACCACTAAAATACAGAGTCCAGTTAATGACTTAGGGTTACGAATTAATAATTGAATAATACCTTTCATGTTATCGCTCTCCCTTACGTAGACGTGGGTCTAACAGCACAATTAATAGATCGGCCATAAAGTTAAAGAACAACATAAATAAGGTCATCAGTAATAATTGTCCTTGAAGCACTTGGTAATCACGGGCGTGAATAGCGTTTAACAAGACGGTTCCAAGACCGGGGTAGTTAAAGATCATTTCCACAATTAACTGACCACTGATTGCAGTACCTAAGGCCATTGATAATGCGGTCACGCTTGGCAGCATGGCATTACGAGCGGCATAGTTAAAAATCACGCGATGTTCACTTAATCCTTTGGCTTTTGCCATGGTGATAAAGTCTTCATTAAGTAAGTTAATCATGTTGTTACGCATGCTAATTAAAAAGCCACCAATTTGGCTGACAGTGGCACATAACAACGGCAGGGCAGCGTGATACATGACATCTTTATAAAATGCCCAGCTTGACCAATCAGGCGTAGTGCCAGAGGTGTAAGCATTGCCAATCGGGAACCATTCTAAGCCAATGGCAAAGGTGAACATCACCAGCATCGCAATAACCACTGACGGGATAGATTGCACCACCAGCGTACTTGGCGAAATAAAGGTGTCGTAATAACTACCTCGACGCCACGCGGCAAAAATACCCATTACCGATCCAATACAAAACGATAAAACAACCGCGGTTCCGGTTAGAAATAATGACCAGCCAATGGCACTACCAAGCAGATCATTAACCGATAATGGATAAAACTTAATGGAGGTTCCCCATTGTCCAGTAAATATATTGGCAAGATAAGAAAAGTATTGTTCATATAAAGGGCCATCAACAAAGCCAAGCAGTTTTTTCATGGCTTCAATACGTTCAGGGCTAACGTGTGAAGTAGCATTAGCAAACATCATCGTAACTGGATCACCAGGCATGGCGCGAGGCAATATAAAGTTTAATGTGGCTGCAAATAATAACGCGACAAAATAAAATGATAATCGACGAAAGAAAAAGCCCATCGTATTTATTCCTAATAAAGATATTCGATTTAATTAGCCTGAATATTAAAAACTCCCGTTAAGTAAATAACAGTGGTGTTATATATTCAGACTGAGATCACAGCGAAATAAATACCGTTATCAAAAGATAACGGTATGGTTATTATTACGCTTTTGGTTTTAAATCTAATACGTGTAATAAACGCTCAGGTACTCCCGCCCATGCTAAAGGACGACCTTTAGGGTTGTCTGTGCTCCACCAACCGGTATAACGACTCTCATTAAATTGGTACACATCAACGCCAGACATGACTGGAATCGTGATTTGGTTTTCGGCAATAATTTTTTGGATCTTATGGGCGATAACTTTTTGCTCATCTTGATTAGCTGTTTTGTAGAAATTATCTAACAACTGGTCTAAATCGGCATTTTTAAAAAAGTGCATTGCAAAACGTGGCATGCTTGTGCCTTCTTGATAACGAGAATGATAGGCGCTGTTCCAGTAACGGTAAGGGTCGGCACCATTAAAGTAGTTGGTGTAAGCCATATCATAAGTACCATTGGTCATGGCTTGGTTATAGACCGCAAAATCAGAGGTTTTGGCTTTGACATCAATACCGGCTATTTGTAACTGCTCAACCCCAAGTTGAACGGTGTTGTTGAAATCAGTCCAACCTGTTGGTGATTGAATCGCTATCTCTATTTTTTTACCAGTAGGGGTTTCTACATAACCGTCACCATCAATATCTTTAAAGCCCGCTTTTGCTAACAATGCTTTGGCGTTATCAATGTTGTAAGTATTAAAGCCTTTGTATTTATTATAAATATCTTTATCAGCCCAGAATTCTAAGCCTTTGCCTAAGCCTGATGCGTAGTCATTAACGATGCCGTTGCCATAAAAAGCGACATCAATGATTTTTTGACGATCAATAGCCATTGATATCGCGCGACGGAAATCAAGGTTATTGATCGCTTCATTATTACCTGGGTGCGGCGTTTTAAAATTCATCATAAAAGCTTGAGTACTTGCTGCAGGATACCAGTATTTATGGTTTGGATTTCGAGCGGCATACAGTGCATCAACATCAGGAATAAAGGCACTGGTCCAGTCAAGTTCTGACTTAATGATTTTATTTAATAGCTGATCGTTATTGGCAATTTGAGGTACCCGTAAACAATCGACTTCTAGGTTATCGTTATCCCAATAATTAGGGTTACGGCATTGCACATAAAGCTGTGGTGTAAAGGTATCGATTTCAGTAAATGGACCTGAACCTACTGGGTTTTCATTAGTAAATAATTCAGGTTTTTCAATATCTCTCCAAATGTGTTTTGGCACAATAGGGATCGAAGCAATTTCAAATGGCAGATTAGAATTGGCTTCAGTTAATTCAAAAATAACCTTGTTATCTTGCTGGTGGATGCTTTTTATCCAGCGATCCATGCTTTTCGGATCAAGCTCAGGTTTATCATGAATAAGTTGGAATGAATACACTACATCATCAGCGGTAAATGGGGTTCCATCTGACCATTTTACGCCGTCGCGAATTTCAAATGTGACTTGTTTAAGATCGTCAGACATATAGTAGTTTTTCGCTAATCGCATTACCGGTTTATTGCCGTGCATTTGGTTAAAAATAACTAAAGGCTCATAAATAAAATCGGTTGTGGTACGTAAATTTGTCGCTAAGTACGGGTTAAAGTTACGGATCATGGTGGGATAAAAATCAGCCACAATCGTTAATTGATTTTTTTCAGCGGCAAAAGAACTTGGAGCGCACAATGTTGCTAGTGTTATTAACGCTAAAGTATGGGCTTTATTTCTGATCATGAAAATTCCTTATTATAAATGTGAGAAAATAAATTCCGTATAAACATGATGAAAATAGATAGTATTTATTAATAAATAACAGTCGTAACAAGATACACATATAAAAATATGCGTATCTGTTGCTGTTATTTATATTATTGTGGAAGCTTTATAAACTAATAGGTTCCTCGAAGGTGATATAAGGTTAAATGCTGTTTTAATGTATTAAGATCACAATCACCAATATAATAAAGGCGATGTTTCGTGCCTGTAATATGACTTGGTAATAAAGTAAAACTGCTATCACTAAAACGACCTTGGCATTCAAGTTGTGGTTCAACAAATAATGCCGGGCAGTCAGTGTCGAGTTCTAGCCAAATAGTATCGTTGTCTTGATGCCATTCTGTGTTAATGATTGGATTTTGCAGTTGTGCGTGTTTAAACAAGCATGGGTAATGCGTATTTTCAGTCACACTGCCATCAGCGCAGGTTAAGCTTACATGGTAAAACACCTGTTTAGTTTCAGTGGCGGTTAAGATGTCTTCTGTTTGCCATACAATGTCACTGCTGTCGGTAGCTAATTGGGTGTCTAGCTGCCATGTGGCGAGGACATTCCCTTGCCAATCTGCCTTGATCACTGTTCCGCTAATTGGCATTGGTTGATGATGATCATTAACCACATGCAGTGTTAGAGGTTGTTGCGGCTGTTGAATAAATGTCGCCATCACAGGGGCAAAGAAACGTTTTGCGTGGTGATGGAGTTGTTTCCAACGCCCAGTATATTCAATGCTTGACCATGAACTCACCGGCCAGCAGTCATTGAGTTGCCAATAGAGAATACCGCGGCAATGTTGTTTATGGGCGCGCCAAAACTCAGTCGCTGTTTTAATGGCGATTGCTTGTTGTACTTGGCTTAAATACAACATGTTGGCAAAACCAACCGGAAAGCGGAAATAGCGAGTAAACATTTCGGTCATAATGCTATTACCACGACCGTTCTTTTGGTGTTGTTCAAATGTCGGCGAGGTGACATTCCAATCTTCACTGTCGGCGAAGGTTTTTACCGTTGGCAAAGATGGCCATGATTGATAACCAAATTCCGAACAAAAACGTGGTTTAACACTGTGGTAGGCATCGAACGATTTACCTGAATGCCATACATCCCAGAAATGCATATCGCCACGGTTATCGTCATGCCATGCATCGCCAAAATCGAGTTCGCCATTACACGGTGAGCTTGCCCAAAAACGACGGCTAGGATCGTACTGTTCAACTACTTGTTGCAGCATGCGATTTAAACGGTCGTAATTCACTACGTATTTTTCACGATTGTGTTTAGATTCGTCATACCAACCAATCGCGCCAATGACTTCGTTATCACCACACCATAATGCCAGTGAAGGGTGATCTGCTAGGCGTTTTACTTGGTCAACAATTTCTAATTCAACATCAGCTAAAAACTCTGGGGTTGATGGATACAAGGCGCAAGCAAACATCAGATCTTGCCACACTAATAATCCGAGTTCGTCGCATAACTCATAAAAAATATCATGCTCATACATGCCACCGCCCCACACACGGATCATATTCATGTTAGCGGCAACTGCATCTTCTAATAGTTGACGATAACGTGCAGGAGTTTGACGGCTGGGTAGGGCATCGAGTGGAATCCAATTGGCACCTTTGGCAGTGATCGCATTGCCATTAACCACAAATGTCATTGCACTACCAATAGCATCGGTTTGTGTATCTAATGTGAGTTCACGCAAACCAAGTTTTTTGGTGATGGTGTGATTATTAAGCGTAACCGTTAATGGGTACAATGGTTGCTCGCCATAACCTGCAGGCCACCAGCGCTGTGGATCTTTTACGACAATAGTGGTGGTGACGGTTTGAATGCCATTGTTTATATTATCTATAGCGATAGTGTGTACTTGCTTATCAAAGTTAATTTCAAGTGCTTGCTCCGCGCCGTCCTTCAGTACTTCGCAATCAACGTTAACTGTGACTTCACAATCGCCATTGGGTAGCCATGCTTGTTGGGTTCTAACATGGTGTAAGCGAGTGTCATAAACAGGGATGAGTGTTAGCGAGTTATATACCCCTGTTGATAATAAACAAATGCCCCAATCCCAGCCCGCGTGACATTGGGTTTTACGCAGAGTATTCATGTGTGGAATTTGATTATTACCGACCGCCCATGGCACGGGGAAAGGTAGTTTTTCTGCACGTCGCTGTGCTTCACTATCATTACGCGCTAATGCAATACTGATGTGATTTACACCCTGTTGCAGGTAGGGCTGAACATTAACCTGATAAAGACGGAACATGTTGCTACAGGTTAATACCTGAGTACCGTTAATGCTAACGATAGCCATGGTATCAACAAACGATAAATTCAAATCGATGGCGGTTGCAGTTAGTTGCTCGGTTGTGAGTGTGAAGTCTGTTGTTAGTTGCCACTCACTTTCACCGACCCATTGAATTAATTCTTCATTACAACCGAAATAAGGTTGTGGCAGTAAATCCGCTTGAATGAGCGCTGAATGTACATCGCCAGGCAGTGCGCATGGAATAGGAATATGTGAATGCTGTGGAGAAGTGAGTAGCCACTGACCATCTAATGAAATATGCGACACGTGAGACTCCTGTCAACTGCGCGAATAAAGTAAGAGTGTATTACGCTCATTAAAAAATTAGCAGTGGACAAAAGGCGTTGTAACTGGATTTATGTACCCAATTGATGGATATGTGACCGTGCTAAATACTCTATGCGTCGAGATTCACTTGTTTATATTTTATATGTACTTTTAATGGACCCGATATTCTGTTGGTGTCTTGCCTGTTTTACGTTTAAAAACACGACAAAAGTAATTTGAGTCATGATAACCACACCGATTTGCCACCTCTTCTAAACGGAAGTTGTAGCGTTTTAGCATGAATTTAGCCCGTTCTAAACGTACCCAAGCGATATAATCGGCAAATCGCATATGGCCTTCTTGGCGAAATAAGCGCGAGAGGTGATTGGGTGAGATATTAAACCTTTCAGCAACCGTGTTACGGTTAATATTACGGTGAAAATTTTCTTGGACGTAAATACAGATGCCTTTAAATAAATCTTGGCTACGACGGGTACAGTCAGCCGTTGGCATTTCAAGCATGTCTTTGCAGTAACACAGCAAAGCTATTAATAGAAATTTATCAGCAGGTTGTTTTTTCTTTTCATGGGTTAAGCTTGATAAGGCATTGAGAATATGATCGATAGCATGACTACTGCGTTGCGGTACGCTGTATTTTTGCACATCATAAAATCCGTCTTCATTTTCTCGCTTACTGACCAAACTAAAGCCAAGTTGACTCTTGCCAAACAATAAACTTAATACTGAGCACTCGTGTTGCCAATCTGGTTTATTCCATGCATTGGCAGGAATGAATAATGCTTCGCCAACGCCAAGAGTGATATCTGCTACATTTGATTGTTGATTATCAAAGGTATTGGCATAACGGCCTTTAAATACCAGTTCAAGTCGTGGAAAGTTAACTTGATAACTTGATTCTAGCGGTGGTAACGAGTCACCAGCAAACCAAATGTTATTTAAAGATTCAAAATCAGAAATGGCACTATCAAGCAAATCAATAAAAATATTATGCATGTCTTGCGTCTACTTCTTGTTATTCAGTATGGACGTGGACTGATGAGTCACTAAAGGCCACTAAAAAGCACTATATGTATGAATATGAGTATTATCAGTTAGCTGGTGGTTGATTGCGATATAATGCTCTTGAATTTGTTATCTTGATGCCAGTTTATTTTGATGATGAGGCTGTTTTAGCTGTTATATAAAAAGCCACCTTAAATAACGTGATCTAAGGTGGCTTTATTTGAGGGGTAAATCATAAGGCACACATTTAACTGTGCCTTATCGCATGATTAAGCTTGAGCTAAATGCGCTTCAATTTTATCCATGATTTGTGGTGCTTTCTTTACTGCGTCTGCAACACCGACACGGACAATTTTCTTACCTGCGAAACGCTCTTCGTTTTTAATGGCGATATCTTTAGTCAGAATAATAATATCAGCGTCAGCTACTTCACTCATGGTGATTTCGTTTTCGATACCGATAGATCCTTGTGTTTCAACTTTAACATCCCAGCCTTTTGCTTTTGCGGCAACTTCTAGTGCTTCAGCAGCCATGTATGTATGTGCAACACCAGATGGGCAAGATGTGATAGCTAATAGTTTCATGTGAATCTCCAAATTTGTTATTTAATGCGATTAACGCGTTGATAAATGAATGCGATGTTATTAATCAAAACTTAGGTCTAGGTCATCAGATGCAGCAGCTTGTGCTTTATCTTCTTCACGGTCTGCAATTGGCTTTTTAAGGAAGTTAACCATGAGTGCCGTCGTTACAGAGCCCGCAATGATAGCCACGATGTAGAAGATACGACCATCAACAACCGGAAGAACAATCAGGCCACCCCAAGGAGCGTGGTTTAGGACACCGAACAAGAATGCAGTGACGTTACCAACGATACCACCGACAACGATTGACGGGATTACACGTACTGGGTCAGCAGCAGCGAATGGGATTGCACCTTCAGTGATACCGATACAGCCCATGATGCCAGCCGCTTTGCCTGCTTCGCGCTCTTCATCAGAGTAACGCTTAGGTGATAATAGAGTTGCAAGGAACATACCTAGTGGTGGTACACAGATAGCAACACCCACACCACCCATTAACCATGGTTGAGTACCAACTTGTGTTTGAGCAAATAGAGTAGCAACTTTGTTGATTGGACCACCCATATCAAAGGCTGTCATACCACCAAGAATGGCACCTAAGAAAGCTTTAGATGTGCCAGCCATGCCTTGTAGCCAAGTGTTCATGCCTTCCATTGCCATTGCAATCGGAGCACCGATAACCCAGATAACTAGACCTGAAACAATGAACGTACCACCGATAGGAAGAATGAAATAAGTTGAGATGGCTTTTAGTTTGTTAGATAGCGGAATACGCTTTAGTTGTAGTACGACGTAACCTGCAATGAAACCAACAATGATTGCCCCGATGAAACCGGCATTAACTTGGTTTGCAAGGTAAGCGCCAATCATGCCTGGTGCAAGTGCTGGACGGTCAGCGATAGAGTAAGCAATGTAGCCACCTAGCACTGGTACGAATAAAGTGAAACCTGCGATACCCATGTCCCAAAGGCCTTCAAGGAAAACACCTTGAGGTACAGCACCTTTACCACCTAGCATTACTGATAAGGCAAGTAATACACCACCCGCAACAACGAAAGGTAGCATGTGACTAGTACCAGTTAAGAGGTGCCGCTTTAATTGCGATAATTGGTTTTTCATAAGAATAACTCCATTTCGTTATGACGATGTTGGCCACGGATAAGGACAAAAACATAACAGGTTTAAGATGGCGGTAAGCCGTTTTGTTGGAGCTATTATGGGTGGCAGAAGCTATTCTCGATATGGGATAAAGCGCGCATTTACTGGACATTTGTAACCAGCCAAATGAGATGTGATTTAACTCTCAGGTTGAAGGTCAAGATAAGGAGATCTAGCGCACAGAACAGGCGCTGATAGTGTTTATTTTTGATTGCAGTAATAAGAAAAGCGCTTTATGCAGGAAATTATAGGGGAGTTGAGTGCTATAAGCGTTTGATGAAGGTGGATTAATCTAACCGTAATCGATATTGATCTGGCGTGGCACCTGCATATTTCTTAAATAAGGTAATAAAGGGGGAGGCTTGGTGATAGCCTAATGTTAACGCCGTTTCGTTGACTGACATGCCTTGGCGCAGTAAATGTAATGCATAGATAAATTTACGTCGCTGTCGCCATTCAGTAAAACTGATTCCCAATTTATTTTTATAATGACGTGCCAATGTTCGCTCTGTGGTATGTAGCTGTTGCGCCCACTGAGTGAGTGATAAATTATTGGTTGGGTTATGTTCTAACTCAATTAGGATCGGTTGTAATAGTTTATCTTCGCTGGTAGGCAGAAATTGGTCGTGTTCTTTACACAATAGCACCTGATCAAATAATACTGTGATTAAGCGTTTATCTTGCTCGGTTGTTGCAACCATAATCTGACGTTGGCGCAGATCTTCAATAATAGCGGTTATTACATCAGTGACTTCAAGTAAGCATGGGTAAGCCGGAAGTTGATCGGATAACGGCGAGCACACATTCATTGAACAATAATTAAGGCTACGACGAATGTAACTTTTATGTTCAATCATGGCCGGGATCCACAAAGCATAACGAGGCGGTGCTAAAAAACGATTATTGTGAGTACTCAATTCAATAATACCATTAGTAACAAGATGTAGTTGACCCCAGTAATGACTATGGTAGAGGGTACTGGTGTCAGGTTCAAAAACTTCATGAACAAAAAATATATCATCAGGTGGATTATTATTGTCAATAATTGGGTTATAAATAGTCGTCATAATCAGATCTAAACAGTATTACGAATTTAAGAGTATATCAGTCAATAAGTAGAATAGATGCAATGGGTTATATATTCTTTGTATTAGTGATATTGAATTAAAGAAGGTTTTATCGAAAATTTCGACTGCTATATGGCGAAGTTAAACACCAGATATAATTTTTGCGGGAGCATAAACCGTTTGAAAGTAATATTGCTTTAACTTCTATTTGTCTTCGTTGTAATATCATGCAAATTTAATGTGAAGTGATATAGCGTGATGATGAAAGAAACATAAGCAATAGCAGAAGATAAGTTGGTACATTAGTATTTCTATCAGGTGTTAATTGATTTTTAATTGGATGTAGCCATACTCATTTATATTCAAATCTTACATCCACAAAAAAGATAATAATTATGATTAAAAAACGATATATTTATAGCATCATCAGCATTGGATTATGCCTTTCACTCATAGGATGCTATTCAAGCGAACAATCAAAATCCTCTTCATCATCGGTAGTCGCTAATTCACAAAATAACAATCAACGACTACATCTCAATACTGTTATCTTACCAGCAAATATTCAAACGTATCGTCAAGCCATGATCAATTACAGTCAAGTTGGCGGTGTCAATCCTTTTAATAACTCTCCGTTTGTAGTTAAAAAACTACCAAAAACAATAAAGCCAAGCTTACAAAATAATATTCAATTTGTTATTGATTCAGTTATCTCTCCTACATATTTATCTGCGGGAAAAATCACATACTTATCAGTAAAAAACCATATTGCTTATATTGAATTGGAAATGAATAATGATGGGTGGGCTGGAGTCTCTTCTACAGTCGCAGTAATTAACCCTTTAGTGGTTAAAAATTTGCTTCGCGATCCAAATATCCATCAAGTCATATTTCATAAATAATCTAGTGTAGAAGGATGAACCCTGAGTGACAAAATGGTATTATCTGCGCCCGTTTTACCCCGTGACTCTTGGATAACGTAATGAATTTTGATCGTATTGTCTGTTTTGACCTTGAAATGTGCTGCTGGAATGATGGCCATACATCGAGAACTGGTGAAATAATCGAAATTGGAGTAGCGGAGCTGGATTTAAATACGGGCCGTATTGTGCGCCGTGCACAACACTATGTAAAACCTGAACATGATGAAATTTCACCATTCTGTACGGAATTAACAGGGATTAAACCTGAGCTAATTGAAAAAAATGGTAAGCCATTAGCGACTATTTTACGTTCTATTGAACAAAAATTTGGTGGCCGACATAAGATTTATGGTGCTTGGGGTCATGATGATCGTATTTTAAAGAAAGAGTGCGTTGCAAAAGAATTAAAAGAGCCTTTTCGTGAGTATTTAAATTTAGCTACATTATTTAAACTACAACGCCATGTCACTAATAAACGCTTAGGGCAACGTGCTGCAATGGAGATTGCAGGTGTGGCTTGGGAAGGACGTCAACACTCAGGCTATGTTGATGCTTACAATCTTGCGCGATTAGCAGCAACTATGTTCTGTGAAAAAGAGTCATTGCCGAGTGATAAATAATCAGTCGCTAACTCACATATAGTCTTCAATTTAAAACCTTAAGCATATTACTTGTGACAACAGAGTAAGGTGGTTAGGGTTTTATCATTTTCATTAATAAATGTCCGACTAAGCATTTTCTATGTCTGGTTACGAATATATATTTCTCATCGGAAGTGACAAAATAGCGTCGTCCTCTATTTCAATCTCCCTTATTGAAATAACTGTTTTATCTAAGGCTTAAAATGTTCTATTTACTCCCTCTTTTTACGGTTGCGATCTGGGCCGGAAATGCGATTGTTAACAAAATGGCCTTCAGTGTCATCGACCCAGGTGCGATTTCGTTCTATCGGTGGTTTTTTGCTTTAGTGGCGTTAACCCCTTTTTTAGCTAAGTCGGTATGGCGCGAACGAGTCATCATTAAACCGTATTTAGCTAAGTTAGCTTTTTTAGCTTTACTGGGTATGGTACTGAATCAGTCGTTAGGATATTTTGCCGCGGCGACCACGAGTGCGACAAATATTGCATTAATTATTTCGTTAGTCCCATTAGTGAGTATGTTTTTAAGTGTGCCATTACTTGGCCAACGTTTATCTCCTTTTGCGCTTATTGGCGCCGTTTTATCATTAAGTGGGTTAGTCTTGATGCTAAGCCATGGCCATATCAGTAATTTGATCAGTCAGGGGATTAAACAGGGTGACGGCTTAATGCTGTTAGCTGCGGTGGTGTATGCGTTATATTGTGTGTTACTTAAACGCTGGAAAATGCCGATTTCAAGCTGGCATTCGGTGTATGTTCAATGCCTATTTGCGGTGATGATGCTAACACCTTTATTGTTAACCAGTCATCGGATTGCAATTACCGCCGCTGCTGCACCTTTAATTATGTATGCAGCATTATTAGCATCAGTTTTGGCGCCTTGGTTGTGGATGCAAAGTATTGAACGCCTCGGCGCAGATAGAACTGCAATGTTTATGAACTTATTACCTATTATGGCGGCAGGTATTGCGAGTGTGATGTTAGGCGAGCAGTTACATAACTATCATTATATTGGTGGCATTATGGTGTTATCTGGTGTGGCATTGGCACAGAAACGTGCGAAAGCTAAGAAGCAAATTGATGCAGTTACTGCATAAACACATCGACATATACCACGAATGTACAAATAAAAATGCCGCAGTTAATACTGCGGCATTTTTTTGCGTCACGTTTTTATGAGGATGTGACGGCTTAGATAAACACTAATAGCGGTGAGATACAGAGTAAGATACCTGTGATGATAATAAGGTTTGTTGCTGTGCCTTTATATTGATGCAAATGTGGCACTTGATACACTAAATAGGCAGGAATTAAACAACCTACAATGCCGAATATAGGCGAACAAATAGATGTAAATGATAATATAGGTAAGTTTAAAGCCACAGCACCCCACGCAACTAGAATGATAAATACTGTAGTCAAATTATCTACAAGTTTAGTATTGATCTTATTACTTTCAAATTTACGCTCTAAAACGTTCATCGCTAAGCCACGACAAGCTTCTTTGAAGGCAAGAAAAACACCAAAGAATGAAGTCACAACGGCAAAGATATTGATCACGATACCAACAATTGTTGCAGAGCTACCAGGGAAGTAATGTGCAATCATTGCGAGTGCTGAAATGTTTAATTCCATCGCATGTTTAGCTTCTGTTTGGCTAATGGCAAAAGTAAACGATACTGCAAAGAAAAACACGATCACAAATAGAATAGTAAACGCAATTTTCATCGCACGAGTCGCTTTATAACGCGCAACTTCAATTGATTTTTCATGTGACCGGTAAGAAATAACCATTGGGCTCAATGACTGAATAAACAGAATTGATGTAAGGGTAAATGGCAACGTAATAATAGCATTTTTAAGCATTAGTCCCCAATTTTCGACAGGGGTAACATTAGTAAGGCTCCACTGAGGGACTAATAAAATTCCCATTACCGCGACTAATAGTAAGACGGTGACGGCCATAAAACCGGATATTTTAAATAAGAATTTTTCACTTTTAGAACCAATATAACTGAGTAAGCTAATCAGTGCTAAGCCATAAAAGACATTATGATTAAGATGGGTTTTCGTTATACCAAAAGAATGTAAATAAGAGGCGCTATCATTAGTGACCGTCAAAGAATAAACTAATACCCAAATTACTAGCATTAAGAAATATAATATACCTAATGCAATTCCCCAGTTTTTACCCAAATAACCTGAAATGACACCAGGGTAATCGGTACACTTTTTTGATTCAGCCAAAGTATTGATAAAGAGCTTTTGGAATAAATACATGGCTGGATAACCGATCACAGCTGAAAGTAAAAATACCCATAATCCCATAACCCCTACTTGGACAGGTAAAAATACAATACCTGCACCAACGGCCATGCCGATACTCATTACAATCCAACCAATGTCGATATTGTCAAATTTAATTGCTTGTCGCCATTGTTCTTGAGTCATATTGGCACGAACATGCAGAGGCGTATTCGCTATAAAAGGAGAATTATTGACTGTTTGGTTCATATTAATGTCAGCCCTGAATGATTAACCTAAACATAGTGTTTGGCTATTGTTTTTTGGCAGGATCGCCAATTTAGTTCGTGTATTTTTAGCAATATAAAGCAGTTAAACTATAACCAAACAGAAGCAAAAAAGAGTGATCGCTGTTTATGGTTTTTATTTTAAGTTTATGTTTTTTTTTGCGTTTTAGAGCTGTGTATCAAAAATGGTTGCGAAGTATAAAACACACAAAATGTCAGAATGGCAAAATGCAGAATCGTACGATTATTATTGATGTAAGTGATGGTTTTTCTAATAGTGTTCACATTGTTTATGGCTGGATTATTACGCTAATGGCGTGTTTTTTAAATAACTAGATGTGATTACATATAACTAAAAAGAATATTAGTAAGAGGGAAAATACGGTTTTAACTGTTTTTTGCTGAGAATTATCGAAATGAGGTAATATAATCCTCTAGATAAACATAAAAAAGCAAACGAGTTATCTGGCTTTTTCTATAAATCTAGAGGGGTGTGTCGCGAAATTAGAAGATGTATGGTTATTTATTAATCATGATATCAAGGACCTGAATATCTGTGTGAGCCATTGAACCATTCGCTAACGCTGAAAGATTACGAATAGTACTATCAACATCGTTTGCAACAATACCTTCATTTCCTGTAACACTAAAACCATCAAGTGCCATTAATGCAGATTTAATGGCAGAGCCGGCGGATGATGATACTTTCATTGCACAACTGGTTTTTGCTCCATCGCAGATTATGCCAGCGATATCACCAATCATACTATTGATCGCAGCGCTGATTTGCTGAATATTACCACCAAGCAACCATGTCATTCCAGCAACAGCGCCCATTGAAGCAGTTGTTGCACCACATAAGGCAGATAATTTGTTTTGATGGCTTTTAATATAAATCGCCATTAAATGTGACAACATTAATGCACGGATAAGTTGCTCTTCACCCGCTTTAATAAATTCAGCGACAACAACGACAGGCATGGTCGCAGCAATACCTTGATTACCTGAACCTGAATTACTCATTGCAGGTTTCATTGCACCACCCATTCGTGCATCTGAAGCTGCAGCCGTGCGTAATAATACGTCAGTTAATAAGCCCGCAGAAAGCAAACCACGTTCAATATTGCGTTGGAAAGTTGCACCCACTTGTAAGCCATAGTTACCCTCTAAGCCTTCAATCGAAAGTGCATTATTGAGTTGGTAAGCTTGCTCAATAAAACTAATATCTGCCAATGGTGCCTGCGTTGCGAAATCAAAAATATCTTGAGCACATGCATGAGTAAAAGGATTGGTATTAGCTGATTGTTGAGACGCATGGTGAGCATGTTTAGGATCGGCAATATACGTTGTTATTCCGTCTTCTTCAATTGCCAGTATATGAGTGTGGCTATCGGCAATGGTGACACTTGCAGAGCGATCACCACTAAAGACGGTTACTTTGGAATAAAGAATATTACTGACATTGGCAACACTAACTGAAACTAACTTTTTATCGAGCATTGCTTTTGCGATAGCAACATCATCGGCGGTTAGATTTTTAAGTACTTCTAATTGTGCTTGGCTATCACCCGCGATAGCTCCTGTTGCTGCGGCTATTTCTAGCCCGACCATTCCAGTACCAGGTACTGCTACACCCATACCATTTTTCATTAAATTAGCCGATACGAACGCTTCAATTCCGGTAATTTGTTGATGATTAATATTAAGTTTGTTTACGGCAATTGCTGCTGCTAACGCAACGGATACAGGCTCAGTGCAGCCAAGTGCTGGTACAACATCGCGTTTTACAACATCAATAAATGCAGGCCAAAGTGTATGTTTCATTTCAGTCACCTAACGCTCTATATAAAGAGTTAAAAATTACGGATAAAGCAAATTGAAATATCTGCAGAGTCAATAATTAGTTAATGGTATTTTTTTGCTTGTATTGATAAGTATACGTCTAGTTGTAAAGAAAAAAATTGTATAATTATTGCTTATAGCGAGAGGTTTGGGGGATAATTTTCTATTAAGTTGTGGTGTGGTGGGTCTTTATTGTGATAATCACAGGTATAATAGCAATATTTTTCACTTGTACGATAAGAGATTTTTATGGTGGTAGTTAGAGGGTCATTTAATGATGGTAAAAAAGCAGTTTATAGTGGCGGGAAAGGTTACTTTTTAGGTATCATCTATAAGTAAAGATTACGTAAAGGTTGAAGATAATCACTTCAACCTTTTCTTTTTTTGATAACGTAAACGTTTGCGTTGGCGATTGTGATAACTAATGGCCAGTAGTAACGGTTTGAAAACAGAAATTATAGGAAGACATCATGTCTGCTGACAATACATCCAATACCCAAAGCTCATTAACTCACGGTTTAGATCGTTATTTTCAAATATCGGAGCGTGGTAGTAGTGTTAAACAAGAAGTTATTGCAGGGTTAACGACCTTTTTAGCAATGGTATATTCAGTCATTGTTGTGCCAAGCATGTTAGGTGCGGCTGGTTTTAACCAAAGTGCTGTCTTTATTGCAACCTGTTTAGTTGCTGCTTTTGGTTCATTGCTGATGGGATTGTGGGCTCGATTACCAATGGCTATTGGTTGTGCGATATCGCTTACTGCTTTTACAGCCTTCAGTTTAGTGCTTGGGCAAGGGGTGAGCATTCCTGTGGCTCTTGGTGCTGTTTTTTTAATGGGAGTATTATTTACTCTAATTACAGTGACAGGCATTCGTGGCTGGATCATGAGAAATATGCCAACGGGAATTGCACATGGCACCGGTATTGGTATTGGACTATTTTTGTTATTGATTGCAGCTAATGGTGTTGGTCTAGTTATCAAGAATCCACAAGCAGGTTTACCGGTGGCCTTTGGTCATTTTATGTCATTACCTGTGATTATGTCATTGGTAGGGTTAGCTGCAATCTTAGGGCTTGAAAAGCGTCGTGTACCTGGCGGTATTTTATTAGTGATTATTGCTATTTCAGTATTTGGTTTGATTTTTGATCCTAATGTGAAATATCACGGTTTCTTTGCACTGCCTACATTTGGTGGTGAAGGTTCTCTATTAGGTTCTTTGGATATTATGGGGGCGCTAAATCCGGTGATCCTACCGACAGTATTAGCATTAGTAATGACCGCTATTTTTGATGCAACAGGTACGATTCGTGCAGTAGCAGGACAAGCTAACTTATTGACCGAGCGCGGTAATATTATTAGTGGTGGCAAAGCGTTAACTGCCGATTCAGTGAGTAGTATTTTTGCAGGTTTTGTTGGTGGCTCTCCAGCGGCTGTTTATATTGAATCTGCGGCGGGTACTGCAGCTGGCGGTAAAACAGGTTTAACGGCAACGACTGTCGGGTTATTGTTTGTGCTAATGCTATTTTTAGCACCATTAAGTTATTTAGTGCCAGCTTACGCAACCGCGCCTGCATTAATGTATGTTGGTTTATTGATGCTAAGTAATGTGAGCAAACTGGATATGAACGATTCTGTTGATGCTTTATCTGGGTTGTTATGTGCGGTTTTTATTGTGTTAACGGGCAATATTGTTACGGGAATCATGCTTGGCTTTGTGAGCTTAGTTATTGGGCGTGTTGTTTCAGGTGATTTTAAACGTTTAAACATCGGTACCGTAATTATCGCTATCGCATTGGTGGTGTTTTATGCCGGAGGCTGGGCGATTTAATTTAATTCGTTAGTTAACTATTATAAACCCGCGTACTAAACGCGGGTTTTTAATTGAATCAAATAGCTAATTTCCAATTTTTGTTTGTTGTATTGATCAAAAATGAAAACTTGCTTTACACGATCTGTACTTATCATTGTTATTTAGTACATTGATAGATTATCAATGCTGAGTTTAAATAATATCGCATCGTATTTATAATGCAAACTTAAATATATATTATTCAAATTCAATATGTTATTGCTATTTTGTTGCTGGTGACTAAGCATGAAAAGAAACGCTAACGCACTTTAGAAGGGAATTAATGAAGAGTGATTTTCATGCGCTCTATTTGTGTATCTAACGTTGCAATTTACATGGGATGACAATTAATTTAATGATGGTAAATTTAAAAAAGATGAGTTGCCTTAGGGTTTTGTCATTATTTTATTTTTATTAAACGTTGAGGCTAACCATGAAAGTCGTTATTGAAATTTTAGAGTCAGGCACATACCGCGATCAAGCTTGGGAAGGAACTTTCTTATCAACGAAAGGTGAATTACGCGCTGTTACACCGTCTTATGCTGCACAATTGATTGGCCAAGAAAAAGCGACACTTTATCTAGATGATAACGGGAAAATGAAGTTTGCATAATTACCTATATGGTGGAGATAATTAGAAATGGCGTTTCTATTAGATAAAATAGAAACGCCATTTTTATTTTAAGTAATAAACATGAAGACTAAAAGTATTTACAATGTAAATTCATTACTAATCAGGTGGTTATGTGAAATTTATCGTGTCAAAATATGGGGTTGCGATTATTGCTTTCATCGACGAAATATCATCTAATACGACTAATTGTTGCTGGTGATTAATAATTAAGACAATACACTCTTCACGGTTTTTATTATACAACGTATCGTGTGCAATACCGATAAGATGGCTACCGTCATTCAACGTTAGATCAATGTTCAAATGATGCATACATGCTATTTCGATATAGTCATGTTGGTGACAACTTAACATATTGTGATCCTTGTATAATTCATAATGATATAGAGTAATGACATCAAAAATAAGTAAAATAGATTTAAAATGTTATGGATAAAAGTTAGCAACATTTCAAAAAAATTCATTAGACCTGCAATAGATAAATACCTTTAATATCGACTCTGAAAGTAATGCTATAAGCAATAGTAAAGGAGAGATTAAAAAACCTCCTACAATATATAGCATTTGATGGTGCTTATTTTAAATGTGTAAAAATCAATTACCCAATTTTGCTTAAGTTCAGTGATTGGTTTTCCTGTCTGTGCTAAATAAATACTGATGTAATAAGTTAGCACTGGCTAAGGTTTTAAAACTATTTATCATTGGAACGCGTTGTTCACCATATATAGCTTCAGCTTGTATTACAGTGTTAAAGATCGTTACTGCGACAGTGCGTCCAAAGTGCTGCTCTATGTTAGTAAGCTCGGGGGAATATGATTAATTCGTACTGATGCTAAATGATTAACAGAGAGAATAAGGTGTTGGTAAAATAATGTGATTGATAGTTTAAGTTATATCATTAGTAACAATCTGATATTGTACAATTAATGTGTTAGCTTGTGGCTTTTTGCTTAAAAAATAGCTGGTTAGGGATTTTTTGTGTTTTTTTTCTTTACAGGAGAAGGGCTGCGCTATATTATAAGCGCCATTGGAGAGATGGCTGAGCGGTTGAAAGCACTGGTCTTGAAAACCAGCATACGTTTATAGCGTATCTAGGGTTCAAATCCCTATCTCTCCGCCAAATTTAGTTATCAAGTTTCGACTTGATAGTAAAAAAGAAATTAGTGTGCCGACTTAGCTCAGTAGGTAGAGCAACTGACTTGTAATCAGTAGGTCACCAGTTCGACTCCGGTAGTCGGCACCATTAAATTTCGGTGGGATTCCCGAGTGGCCAAAGGGAGCAGATTGTAAATCTGCCGGCACTGCCTTCGAAGGTTCGAATCCTTCTCCCACCACCATAATTTGTAAAGATACATTGCAGGTATCGTATAATGGCTATTACTCCAGCCTTCCAAGCTTGAGATGCGGGTTCGATTCCCGCTACCTGCTCCAAACAATTCCCTCTTAGTTCAGTTGGTAGAACGCCGGACTGTTAATCCGTATGTCACTGGTTCAAGTCCAGTAGAGGGAGCCAAATAGAGAAGCCCGCAAGAAATTGCGGGCTTTTTTACGTCTGGAGAAAATAGCCTGCAAATCGTGTTGTGTCCCAACTGTGATCACCGTTTGTGAATGGAGCATTGATTAAGCACATCATAAAATAGTATTACTGAAATCTAGCTATTATATAAACTAATCTATTTTTTAATAGCATAGTTAATTTGGCATCCAGTTAGAGGTGATATCACCACATCGTGATTTAATAGGTGACACAATGACTAAGAGTATGCCCTAATTTTATCCTTGAGTTTCGATTGGAATCAACACAACTCGTTTTAGAACAAGACTACTCCATAAAAGAAGCTACTGAAGCGATGAATGTCGGTAAATCAACAATGGATAAGTGGGTTTGGCAGCTTAAAGATGAACGTAGCGGGATTACATCTAAAGCATCACCCAACACCAATGACACCTGATCCGCTTAACATTTGTGAATTAGAAAAGAAGATTAAACGGATTGAAGTGGGAAAGAAATACTAAAAAAACAACCGCTATTTTGGTTCAAAACTTCATATTAGTTGATGAATTAAGGCTTATTATCCTGTATCTATTGTAACGATCAATAAGTTTGATAGTTATAAAAATAGAATGGATGATTAACAATAATAAGCAGTATATATCGAGTATAAAAATGGCAAACAACAATAATGCTGCTTGCCATTACATTTATAATGCAGGCGGTAACTGTCTTAATAATGCAAAGACTTGTTTTTGTTTATTATGAGAAGCGATAAATCCAATAAGTGTTTTATCCGCTGTGTGTGCCTTTGCAATATAACCTTCATGATCTCGTTCAACTTGCCAATGGATATCCATAGCGGTTGTGATTCCCGCTAAACTTAATGGCAACCATGGCGTTTTTGCTTTAATTAACATTGGTGGTAGTGATAATGGCGTCGGTGTTCCTGCTAATGTTTTAGCCAGTGCCATCGCTGATAACATGATGGGTTGAATAAACGCACTAATTTTACCATTGATTTCAGCACAATCACCAATAGCGTATACATTATTAGCGGAGGTTTGTAGCATATTATTGACTATAATACCTCGATTAGTACTGATTCCGGCTTGTTTTGCTAAATCAATTCTTGGTGCTAGTCCCATCGCTGCAATAACGATATCTGTATTTATATCCTTTCTACCTTGCTGTGAAATTATCATCTTTTCGCCATCAAAATTAATTTCATTTATGGTAGCGTTTAGCTGAAGATCTATTTCTTTTTGACTTAATATTTGGTACAGCTCTGCGGCAATAAATTCTGGCAGTAAAGCGGGCATCATGGCAGCGGCTTTATCGCACAATGTAATTTGTTTACCAGCGGTAGCTAAATCAATGGCTATTTCAGTACCAATTAAACCCGCACCTAAAATAGTAATATGCTTTGCGGCATTTATTTGTGATTGATTTTGTTGTAATTCAGATAGACTATTTAATGTGATAATATTATTTGTCGCATTACCTGCAAACTTCGGTATAAATGATGTAGCACCAGTGGCAATTATTAACGAAGAATAATGCAATTGTTGCTGATTAAAATATACCCATTGTTGTGCGGTATTAATTTCTTTAATAACCGTTTCTGTTATTAACTTAATATTTTGCTCTGCTGCAAATTCAGCGGCAGTTTGTTTAATAAGATCTGTTGCTTGTTGGCTACGACTAAAGACATGGCTTAGTTCTGGTTTCGAATAATCAGCACCTTGATCCGCGGTTACTAAAGTAATGGCAGTATGTTGATCCAGTTTTCTAAACGATTTCACCCATTGGTAAGCAGCGAAGCCACTACCAATGACAATAATTGGATTTGACATTGTTAGCTCTCATTTATTTAGTTGATTGGCTCAAATACTTCTTTACCAATACCACATTCTGGGCATAGGAAACTATCAGGCACATCTTCCCAAGCAGTACCAGGAGCAACATCTTGATTAGGTTCACCAAGTGCAGGATCGTAAACCCACTGACAAACCGTGCATAACATTTTCTGGCTACCTGCAGCTTGTGCACAACATTTAACTGCCGCCTCTGTTGTTGGCTCTACTTCAACAACACCTACTTGTTCGATTATTTCAGGAACATCAATCGCGACTTGTATTGTTGCAGCTGGCGTTACTTCGGTAGTGAAAGGTGTGTAATGATCATAAGGGCGTTCATTTTGAGCCCATTCTTTAGCGATTTTTTTGCCATGATCACGACATTCTTGTAATGCTTTGCCATCTGGACGCCACTTGGCTTTAAGACCAATAGTCGTGAAGAAACCAGCATCAGTTAAACGCGCATGAATACGATCAACAGCACCACCATTCCAACCGTAACTACCAAAGGCACCTGCTTTTTTATTTTTAAAACGTAAGCCTGTGATTTCTTCTAGTAGGCCAGCAACTTTAGGCATCATGACGTTATTCATTGTTGATGAGCCGACAAGTACCCCTTTAGAACGGAACATATTAGCAAGAATTTCATTTTTATCATGACGAGCAACATTGAAAATACGCACAATGACTTGATCATCTTCTTCGGTGATCCCTTGGGCAATAGCATCAGCCATCATACGGGTGTTATTTGACATAGAATCATAGAAAATAGTGATACGGTTTTCTTGATATTGATTAGCCCATTCAAGATATTTTTCAATAATTTGAGTTGGGTTATCACGCCAAATGACACCGTGTGAAGTGGCAACCATATCAACTGGAAGGTTAAAGCTTAGAACCTCTTTAATCTTATTGGTAACAAGTGGGCTAAATGGCGTCAAAATATTTGAGTAATAACGTAAACACTGATCAAGCAATTCGTTTTGGTCAACTTCGTCATTAAATAAACGCTCATCACAGTAATGTTGACCAAAAGCATCATTACTAAATAGAACTGCATCTTCGGTCATGTAAGTCATCATACTATCAGGCCAGTGCAACATTGGCGTTTCAACAAACACTAATGCTTTACCATTACCAATATCAAGCGTGTCACCCGTTTTTACGGTGTTAAAGTTCCATTCTGGGTGGTGGTGATGACCAACGATTGAGTCAATTGCGTTTTCAGTACAATAGATAGGTGTATTAGGAATACGGCTCATTAATTCACTTAGCGCACCAGCATGATCTTCTTCTGCATGGTTAATAACAATAAAATCAATGTCGTTAAGATCAATTTCTTGTTCTAAATTTTGTAGGAAAGCTAATGTGAATTTGTGATCAACGGTATCGATGAGCACATTCTTGCCTTCACGAATTAGATAACTATTATAGCTCGTACCACGGGTTGTTTTATATTCTGTGCCATGAAAATCACGTACTTCCCAATCACGTTGTCCAACCCAAGTAATATTGTTTTTAACATGAACAGCCATTTTAAAATTCCTCTAACGCTTTAAGTTGTATTTTAGATGCATGTTATGCCTCGAGGAAATATCTGTCAATGCAAAAGAATCATTTAAAATGCATGTTATGATTTATTTGTTTATTATCATTGTATTAGTGGTTTATTTATTTTGAACCGTCAGTGAGTTGGCGGTTCATTATTGGAATCAAATAAATGGAGGAGAGGATGAGAAGTGTTAATTAAGGTTAAAAACCAGCGCAACGATAGTAATTAGGCTTACTGCATTAAGTGCTGAATAGAGAATTGTTTTTGGCATGCTAAACGCCAAATTATTAAAATCCCGTTTTGAGCCAATAACGGTAATCGTTAACGGTAATACAACCAATAAGCCAAATATCCAACGGATAGTATCAGTGATGGCGTAACCTATTTGAGTTTCAGCAACAATAAAACCTAGAATAGACAAAAGGAAGGTGGTGAGTGAAATTGCAAAGGTTCGATTATAGGAATCCATTAGCTGAGCAAAAGCTTGGTATTCTTCTTCCGTAAAGTCTGGTTTGTTTGCCATGTGTTTTTCAGTCTAATAATGAGATAACTATTTCTATTATAACGGATCACTACTGAGATAACGAAAATAAAGATAGCAACGCTAAAAGAGAAACATAGAAAGTGTGCATTTAATAACCACAGATAAATGGTTTTAGTTATCTAACTGTATCTGTTAGGTGAAATATATTAAAAAACGTTTTAAAATTAATCAGTTGATCGTTTTTGAGTTTACAGTAGCTAATGTGAATTGTATTATACGCCGCATGGAGAGATGGCTGAGCGGTTGAAAGCACTGGTCTTGAAAACCAGCATACGTTTATAGCGTATCTAGGGTTCAAATCCCTATCTCTCCGCCAAATTCTTAAAAAGCCAACATTTAAATGTTGGCTTTTTTTCGTCTAAGTAAAAGTAGCAATATATTTAATTGGCGCAATAAAAGCGGGTTCAAATCCTCTAATACCCAAATCAGCTCCGCCAAATTTAAGAAAGCCGTTAAGAATTTAGCGTTTTTTTGTCTGAATAAAATAGTGATGTATTTAATTGGTGCAATAAAAGTGGGTTCACATCCTCCAATACCCAAACCATCTCGGCTAAATAATTTGGTTATTTGACTGGTACTATAAAGTGGGCCTAAATTTTCGTACCTCGCATTTAAAACAGATGAAATACCCCATTATCTATGTGAATATAGGTATTATTTATTTGGAAAATACCAATAATGACTTTTGAACAATGGGCTTTTGTTGCTGATCTTTATACTCCAATGATTGTCATTATATGCGTTATTAGTATGGTGAAATTAAGACGTGAGCAGGGGATGAGAAGTGGGTTATTCGCGTTGAGTGGAGTCTTGCTCTCAACGGCTTTTATTTATGCAGTTATGTTTTTTGATAATGCGTTGGGGATGTGGCCGGCATTTAATTTGGATTACAGTACCCATACCGCCATTGCGCTTGTTTTTATTGGCTACTTTCTTGTATATACCCCAAAATTAAGAGGGGGGATGGTACTTTCTATGGTGGGTTATGCCGCTTTAATGATGCATCAGAAGTACCATACGTTAAGTGACATTATTACTACTACTGCCTGCGTTATACCTGTGATATGGTTGTGCCAATATAAATTCGCTGTTATTGCTAAACGTTAGTTTTTCTTAGTAATAATAACGTAATTGAATAAGATTAATCCGAGTACAAAACAACCAAATTGAAAAGTGGGCAATACTGTTGCAACGGAACCGATAAGTAATCCTGAGCCTAGCCCAAGTGCAATTTTTTGTCGGGTATTCATTATTAAAATCCTTTTTTAATCATGATTTTTTTCGGTAGTATGTGAATTGTATTTTTCCTCCTAAGACACCTAAATATCCAAAAAATAATGGTTTATGATAAGAGGTGAGTTTTTTATATCAGGTATCGGTATGTGAATAGATAAGCTAGTTACATTATTAGTGCTGTGCAGGGATTAATTACATCAATTATTGGGATATAAGCGTTAGTTGCTGTTTTTCTCAAACCCGCTGTAGTAACAGCGAGTACGGTATGAATATTGAGTGGTAATAATCGATGATTAAAGAGTAGGCTATTGTTAGCCTTAGTCTGTTAAGATTTCACTTTCATTAAAATAAAGACTGATGATATCGTTAAAATGTGTGTGCTCACAAATGAAAGGTAATTTAATATCAATAGCCTCATATGGACTCAGCAGTAACCATTGACCATCAGTCGTAACTTTCCAAGTGATACCTTCTAGTTTGATATAGATTTTGAGCTGCATCCTTTGTTTTATATTATTTGTTATGCAATTGTGATGATGAGTGGTTGGTTGCTTTATGGTATCGAACATAAATTAATCTTCAATTGATATTTAAAATAATTAATACCTTTAATGATAAAATTGCCTGTAAGGCATTATTTATATGATTAAAGATGTTAATGAAATCTTTTTAGTATCAGCTAATAAAAAAGCTAACAGGGATAACTGTTAGCTTTTTAAAATAAGGTGTTAGCGAAGAGGATTAATCTTCAAAATCAACAATCAATTCATCTTCTAAATAATCAATAAGACAACCTAGTGCGGGAGCAGAAACAATATAAGATGTTATTTCAGCAACTTCAGGTGTTGCTAATTGTAATACATCTAATACTGTATGTTCTGGGTTATAAGCAACATCAAATTCTTTGGCAATGGTGCAACTGTCGTTATATTCATCAACAGATAGCTCAATTTTACCATTGTATTCTCCAATATCCGTATCAAAATTATCAACTAATATTTCGATCATAGCTTCATAGTAATGTTGGTAATCCATTGATTTTACCTTAATCTCATTCGAAAAAATTGCTATCTAATACGTTAGGTGTACTGCGCTATGTTACCTTATTTTAGAGTGACAAAAAGCCTTAATCTTTAATAATACGGTATTCATTATTAAATGATATTAAGGAATGATTATTGACGTTATATGTCTTATAAAAAGGCTGACATAAAAAACTATATTTTAATTAAGAATGAAAGCTATTAGTAATTAGAAAAGCATTTATAAATCGACACTTTTATTCTACATAAATCTTTTATTTAGCAGAGGTAATTTCTGAAAGGTATGTGTTTTTAGTGTTGTTACATTTATTGTAACACTTTAACTCTTTGTTACACAAAGTATTAGTTAATCTAGTGATAGCTATAAGATTAAGTTGTATTATATGCAATCATATGGTCAGTAACACTTCATTAGTAAAAACAAAATACTAAAAATAAGTAAGTTGTACGGAATACAACAATGATACTTACTATAAGGATAAGTGCTTTAGGTTTGTTAAAACGAGTGAGTATACTTAGGACGTTAAGTGAAAAAAATAAATAAAATAACAGCAGCTATTGTTAGCGCTATTCTTAGTGGTAATGTTTACGCAGCTGACGCTCGTATTGTTTCTTTTGTTCCTGGAGAAACAATAGTTCAAAATGGTGATATGGTTGCTTATAATGGCGCATGTTTTATTGCCAAAAATAATCCTGGAATATGGGAATCACCAAGCTCTGATTCATGGTTTTGGGAGTCTGCTGAATGTTCTGATGAGCCCAATCCAAACCCGACTCCAGATCCTGAACCAAATCCGAACCCGAACCCAGATCTTGATGGTATTATTCCTTTCATTCCTGGTGCCACACAAGTCAAAAATGGCGATGTTGTCTCCTATAACGGTCAGTGCTTTATTGCTCAAAATAACCCAGGTATATGGGAAGCACCAAGTGCTGATTCATGGTTCTGGAAGCTAACAGAATGTTCTGATGAGCCGTTGCCTGAGCCTGATGTAACAGAAGTATCTATTTTATCGCCAATAGCGGGTCAGTTGCTGAAGGTTAATGAAGCGATTGTAATCAAAGCCAATATTGAGGGTGAGTTAGCATCTAAAGTTGAGTTTTGGGTTAATAGTACTAAATTAGCTGAAAAAGCAATCACTCAAAATACTATGCTTTACTCTCAAACTTGGACGCCAAGTGAAGCGGGTAGTGCTGTTATTAATGTGTTTGTGTTTGATAAAAATAATCAAAAAATAGAACAAAAATCAGTTTCTGTGAAAATCGAAGCTGAAACTAATGAAGATTTTATTGCACCTGTGGTGAGCTTTACGTCTCCAGCAAATGGCTCAACGGTTAATAAAACGGATACTGTCTCTATTGCTGTTAATGCCTCAGATGTAGATAAAGACTTAACAACAGTGGTTGTTAATGCCAATAATCAACAAATTTGTAGCTTTGATGCCGCTGTAGCAACTACATTTAGTTGTGATTGGCAGCCGACTCAATCTGGTAGCGTAACACTGAGCGCTATTGCAACGGATGCACAAGATCTTTCTTCAAACACAAGTTTAACTATTACCGTTAAAGAAGAAACCGTAGAGCCGCCAGTAACACCACCGGGTGGGTTGTGTGAAGAATTTAATGTTTACCCTGACTGGACGCGTGGCGATCATGCAACAGGTGGCGATATTATGGTGCATAACAATATTGCTTATTCTGCTATTTACTGGACCCAAACAACGCCTGGTAGTGATAGCTCATGGGCGCTGCATCTAAATTGTGATGGCTCTGAGCCGGGTACTGCACCACTACTTTCACTACCAAATCCGATGGATCCTGTTCGTTTAGAAGTTGCAGGTTGGCCAAATACATTTGTCGTTGCAAGTCCATCTTCAACGGCTCCTGCGACATTAACTTTTGAAGCAAGCAGTAGTGCAGATTTAACCAATGTTGATAAGCTAGCAGCATCGTTTGTATCGATGATTGAAACAGCGACTCAAACGGATTCTGCATCGATTATTATCAGTAGTGATGTGCTCGATAAGGCAACGCAAGACAAGACTTTATTATCACAAAATATTGCGGCTAAAGAAGCACTAATTAAAGCGGTTGATAGTACGGGTAGTAACATTGATATTGATGCGATCAATGCACTAAGCAATGATCTACAAGGTTGGGTACAAGCACATAACCTTATTGTATCGACATTAGCACCAGCAGCGACATTTGGTTGGTCTTTAACGATTGGTGATTTTGCCTTTAATACTCATTCAGGCCGTCAGTCAGTATGGGATTCAGCGTCTAATCATACGGCTGATCTATTAGATAAATTAGCACTTTATAAAGCTGATAGCGCAACTAAAGCTGATTTTGTTGTGTTCACTAAATCAAGTGCAACAGCGCCATTATCAAGTGATCAATGGCATAACGCGTTAGAATACGTTAAGCAAGTGACTGATTTTGTAAAAACGCCTGCGATGCTGGCAAATATATCAACAGAGCAAGCGGCTAACTACTTTATGGGTGATACAACACATAAAGCACAACTTCGTAAAGCTGCTTACAGCAATGTTTTTGCGCTATTGTTTGATAAAAATAGTACTAATTTAACGGCGAAAATTGAATCTTACCAAAATGCTAAAGTGCCACTGTACTATGTTGGTAAAGAGTTAGAAAAAGGTTCGTTAACCCGTATTGAAGTACTTAACCGTGAGTTAACTAGTGCTGCTGATGTGATGGATAACGAAGTGTTCCTTTATGAAACACCACAATCACAATGGATTCCATCTACCGTTTATAAGTGGGATGATTTCCTTGATGGTCTAAATGCAATGCATAACATTGGCGTTGCAGGGAATAAATTCTGGCTATTAAATGATGAAGCAGATGATACAACGAACATCACTTACGCTAAAGTTGCGATTGCTGCATTCTTAGCTCAAAGTATGCAAGAAACTATTCGTTACAATGCGTGTGATGAGAATAACTGGTCTGAAGTTAAATATGGCGCACCTGCAGACTATCCAATGTCAGCAAGTTGTGGTCAGCTAGGACAGAAATATGCAGATTATGGTGTAAACCCTAATTCAGGCTTAGATTACGCATATTCTTGTCCTCGTGATAACAAGATGGAAGTGAGCGCGTTAACGCATGCTAAATGGTATGGCGCGCCAGCTCCAGTATTTGCAGCACCTAATGCGGTATTAGAAGAGCGTGGTTTGCTGGTTAATGGCAGTGTTGGTCGTTGGACTAACAGCGGTCACTGTAATGATGTGCCAGAGAAAGTGGATACCTCAAAGCAAGTGTGGGAACGCGATACGTGTAAAACGTATGTTGGTCAAAAAGCAGGTACATTCCTTTGGGATGGTAGTAGCCAAGAGAGTGTTGAAGGTTGTGGCTGGTGGGGACGTGGTGTTATTCAAACTACGGGTCGCCAGAACTTTGGTACGCTTAACCATTACTTAGGCCGCTCACATGTTGATCCTGCAACGATTGGTCAAACAATTGATGGCGTAACCGTTGAAGCACCACCGGCAAACCCATTGTATGCTGATCTGGATTTCTGTTCGAACCCAGGCTTAATCTGTAGCTCTGAAGAGAACAAAGAAATCAAATGGATTGCAGGTTTATTCTACTGGGTTACATCGGTTCAAGCATATTCTGATGAAGGTGGTCAATATGCAGATTGGAATTACTATAACGAACTGAAAAAGTACGTTGATGGTGGCCTAAAAGGGACTGATTTTATTGATGATGTTTCAGGTATTGTGAACCGTGGTTGTCCAGACTCTGTTTGTTCGACTGGCGAAGTGCATAATGCCAAAGAGCGTCAAGCTAACTTTAAGCTAGTGTTAGAAAAGTTAGGTCTAAACCCACAATTATAACGGTTAGCAAATAACAGTTATTTTAGACTGTCAGTCAGTGACGATTGACGATAAATACTAAAGAACCCTGCTTTGAAGTAGGGTTCTTTTTTTACAATAATCGGTTGTGTAACAAAGATTAATAGTGGCTTATAGCCAACCCTTACGTTTGAAGAATAAGTAAGGTGCAAACCCCGCTAGCACCATCAACCCTAATGCATAGGGATAGCCGAGTTCCCAATGAAGCTCAGGCATAAACTTAAAGTTCATACCATAACTTGATGCAACCAGTGTCGGTGGTAAAAATACAACCGATACCACAGAGAATATTTTAATAATGCGGTTTTGCTCAATATTGATAAAGCCCATTGCCGCATCCATTAGGAAGTTAACCTTTTGGAATAAAGATTCATTGTGCGGTAGCAAAGAATCAATATCGCGTAACACTTCACGAGCTTGTTCTAATTCAATTTCAGGTAAACGCGCTTTGCGGACTAAAAAGCTTAATGCTCGCTGAGTATCCATTAAGCACAAACGTATTTTCCAGCCCGCATCTTCTTGTTTTGCAAGATGTGATAAAGCCTGATCAAAATTAGCACCGGGTTTGTTGCCGCCTAAAATGGTTTTACCAATTGATTCTAGTTCGCTATAAATATCTTCAATCACATCGGCAAGTTGCTCTATTTTTGTTTCAAATAGGTCAAGTAGTAATTCATAAGCATTGCCTTGCTGTAAACGCTGCGTACGCGCTCGCATGCGGTAAAGACGAAAAGCGGGTAATTCACGTTCGCGTAAAGTAAATAAACGACCATCACGAATGGTGAAAGCGACGGTTGCATTGCTTACATAATCTTCTAGATCTTCAAAATAAAAAAATGAGTGAATGTGTAAGCCATCTTCATCTTCAAAAAAACGCGCACTGGCCTCAATGTCTTCTAATTCAGGGCGTGTAGCAAGGCCTTGACCAAGTTCTTGTTGAACCCGTTCACGCTCTGCTTCATTGGGCTCGATAAGATCAACCCATAATGCTGATGAAATAGGATCTTGATCGTCTAAATCTAAACGTTGTAAACGTAGGTCGTTTAATGTGTATGCGTTCAGCATGTATTATATCTCCACTAATGGCGATGATATAAAGAACACTTTAAAACACGATTTGAGGCTGATAAAAACAGCGTCGACCAATGCAAAACTGGAATAATAAGATTTAAGCAGAAGCAACGAATATTAGGAAAGTGCATGCTGACAGTTAAACATTGTCAACTTACATACCAAAGCAGAAGAGGACAAATTAACGGAGAAAAATCTCATTCCAGTATCGACTGGGTGTGTTCAAAGCGGTGTCCTCTCAAATAATGGTATGTGCATGTTACGTCTGACTGTAAAAGGGTTCAAGTTATGCTATTGCAACATTAGATTTTCCTTTAGCTGTATTAAGTCAAAACTTATTCATGCTTGATTAAGGTTTATTAATATCAGTTTAATTGTTTGTTAATTAATTATAATGAGAATTTGTTGTTTTGCGTTATTAAATATGGAATTAAGTGGAGTCGTTGTTATTTATCTTTAAATATTCCCTCTGAAAGCGATATTTTTCATTAGCTATAGTGAATATTTGCGAGAGGGGAGGATTAAAATAGCTCATTGTTTCCTGAACAGTTTGATAGTCTAAAAGACATTTATGCGTGCTATTTTAGCTGATGATACTCAAAAATAGCACGTAATAAACGAATTCGGCCTCAAAAGTTGCTTTGGCATAACAGCATCGAAGCTATTTAATTAACTCGATTAAGATTTAGCTTTTATCCGTATTGTTTTTCTGCTGCTTTAGTCGATCGAAGTCGTTTGAACCGCGCGTTAATGCCTCTAAGCACTCTGGAGAGTTAGATGCTTTGCGATTGATTATTTCCATCGATGTGGCATGTATTAAACGTTCTTTCATTTTTTTAGTACCTGAGTACCCGAAAGCGTTGTGGTAGCACAGTTCAGAGGTGCTCATGCTCTTGACCTTAGCCGCTGCTGCTTGACTCGTCATGCCACTTCCAGCACAGCCAGATAGAATGAGGGTAATTGCGACTGCAGATAATATTTTGATGAGTAGTCTCCTTAATCATTGAGTACTTTATAGATTAAGTTGAACAGTTATTAATAAAATCGTCAAATTATCAATATATAGAGTATCGAGGAATATTGACATTTGCCAAATGCCGCAGGTTGAATTACGATTCAATACGATGAAATAATAAAAAGTCATATAAAAACAAAGATATAAATTGAAAATAAAATATAGTTTAATATTAAGGGTAAAGAAAATTAACGTTTTAAAATAACGAAGTGAGTGCCAAAATAAAATGATTAAATAACAATAAGATTAGATCTATTGTTATATCAATTTCTAATTAAAATTAAATGTAAACTATTTACATTTAAGTGCTTGTTGTTTAATGCTGATTGTAAAGTATTGTTTTTTTTAATTGTTTTTATTGGTGGCCTTTTTTGGGGACAACCTAAAAAGTGCAAAAAATAGACCTTTCATTAACGATGAACAAATAAACGGTGTTAATTTTTATTATTCTAATTCATTGAACGATTTAATTTTAATACTTACTAAAATTGTCACTATGGCGACAATAATCGCCATATCTTGTAACATATGCCTGTGTCCATACCTCGTCATTCCCTACCGAGAATGCCCGCAAGGGCGATAGGGAATCTACCATCCGCGCGTTGAAGCGTTATTTTTCCATTGGTGTTTGTAATGCTTAATATTGAAGGAATAGCACCTTTCATAACCTATGAAACCGAGAGTGAGAGCTGTAATGCAATTAAATTTATATGACTTGAATCACATTAAATGAAATCGTTTAAGAAACAACAGGATTGGTTAATAAATAAGATTGTCAAAAGAGAAAACATAAATAGAATGAATGCATAATTTTACTTTTTGATATACATATTAATTATGAGCCCGATTGATTCTTTAATGACTTATTTTCCAATAAAATCAGCTGATTTTCACTCTTTGTCTCAAAAGCAACTTGGATTAGATTTTATTCATACTTATATTCATCAAAATGGTGGATGTGACATTTTCTCAAAAATCGTATCCCATCGTATGGCACAGATCCAAACCTGTGAAAATTATAGCGGAAATTTACACCAAATATTTACCAGTGATATAGCTAATCAAATTTGTGGTTATGAGCCCTTAGATGGGCTACCAGCGGTCTACCTTGATATAGAGAAACTCGCTATTTCTCTATTCGGTAATATTTTATATTGCTGGGCTGAATATGAATCATATAAAATTATTAGCCGTGTACAACAATATCAAAACAACCATATGGCGGCGCTAAATAAAGTACATACATGTGCGCCAAATGAGTTTATTTCAGAAATTGTAATGCATATTGAAAAAGATGAACGTCTATTTATGACTCATCATTATAATAAACCAATGCTTCTGTCTGATGCGATTGTTTTAACCAATATTGAAACATTCATAAAAGAGCAGCACTGGTATGAAATGCTGTACTATTTAGAATTATCACAAAAAGGCCAACATTTTATTATGTTACAAGGTGATGAAAGCGGCCTAGCAATCATTACTTCGACCGCATTGCTTCAGGGATGGGAGAAGCGAGACAATTGGCTGACATTTGATCCATTTTTCCAAAATAACGGCTGGCAGGTTGATATAAATGAAAAGAAACTGAATATGCTACGTCAGACCAGCATATTTTCCGATATGTTTCATTTTACTCAAACCCCTTCCTGTGTTCTTGAATTTGAGCTTTTGCTCGTAAAGTCATTGATTGATGAAAAAGCTATTTGCGAGATATTGCGACTGACGGTTAGTGGATCTTCGGCCAAACGTCAGTTTTTCTTATATCAGAGCCAGAAAATGCTGGCACAGAAACTGAGCGAACAGGGTAACACCCTTGCATTGACTATTATAGAACAACCTTCAATGATCTTATTTTATCAAGCCTTAAATAGTGAAGGGCATACTATCTCTCCTTATATTAACACTTCATATCAAGATGTTAATTCAAATGGAATAATTACTTACAAGGGGCTATGGTTGACTAAAAGTCTCAATGAACTATTCCAGAAAAACAGTTTTAAAGACTATAAGAAAAAGATCATACAGATGCGTAAATCTACAAAAGAGATAACAAATGTCTGAGATGTTATACCTGTTTCTATCCGAGCCACGGGGAGTATTGCTGTTTTTCGCGGCTGGGATTATTTTGGCTTGGTTGGGATATTTCAGCTTTATCTTATTTACATCTCGACCGGGGGCAAACAGAAATGTGTATTACCCTTACTTAACTTACTCAGTATCAATCTTTTTATGGATACTGTCTAACGCATATTTTCAGTCGCCACTGCTCACTTACTATAGCGAATCAACTGCTGTTACCATGGCGCTATTCGCTAATTTAGTTTCTTGCTGTGCATTTATTAGCGCATATAACTTCTCTTGCCACCTAATTTCAATACAGCCAAATACAAATTTATCGCTATACCAGAAGCTGTTCATTGGTATCACATCAATTTATATCTTGATTATAAATGGGTCTCCAGGTTTAACCGTTAAGCATGTAGATATTGTAGCTCCGAGTGACTTTGTCATTATATTTGGCCCGCATACATCGTGGCTTTTTCTGATCGTGATGTTATTGCTGGTTCTTACATTCCGCAATTTTTTGATTTATAAAAGATCGGGGTCACAACTTATCCAAATAAAATCCATGTATATGATATTGGGCGTAATTATATTCATGATATCGACACTGATAGTACACGTGCTCATTCCTTTTATATTTGATGATTTTTCATTGACATGGTTACCACCTACATTGGCAATTTTTGAGATACTGTTAATTGGCTATGCTTTGTTGTTCAATCGGTTTTACTCGCCACGATATATCGCCTCCCAATTTATCAGTCATCTGACTAATGTGGCACTTTATTTGTCACCCTACTTATTGATAATAGCTATTGGCTATGAAGATAACCCTCTGTTAATTGGACTCTGGATCGCTCTGATCGGGCTAGGATGGAAAACATCATTATCTCGAATTAAATTATTTACAAATCGAATATTTTACGGCTCAAAAGGAAATCCATCGGAAAATATTCAACGTGTTATTGGTCATTTTCAGTACTCAACGGAATACGGCCTTGGTCGACTGAATGAATTACTCAATACTCGCAGCGGACAAATTCTCAATATTACTACCCATTCTGATCTTGCAGCTCTAAAGATCTATTTTGAAGGGAAACACTCTGTACTGGTAAAAGATGAATTGGAATTTCAGATTCAGTATGAAACGCATACAGAACTTAGTAATATTAGTCAGCTTAAGCAGGATATGGATGCTAGCAATTCTGCATTAATTTTGCCTATAGTGAGTAAAAATGGTGATATATCTCACCTTTTTATGGTATCAAAAAAAGACCATGATAGTTTGTTCTCCAGTGAAGAAATTGAGGCTCTACAAGTTCTATTTGAACAAGCTAACCAATATATCCGTTCAGAAGAACAAGTAAGGAAATCACAAGTATTAGCGGGTTCTATCGCCCATGAGATCAGAAATCCATTATCAAAAATTCAATACCATTTTGAGCGTATTGATGCTGATTTATTTAATGTCAGTAATAACTCGGTACATCCTTTTTTAAATGAACAAATGAAAGATTTCTATAAAGAGCTAACGGAAAGTAAAAAAGCGGTTCAGCTTGGTAGCCGATTTATTGATATTATTATTGATGAGATTAAAGGTAATAGCATTAACCCACAGACATTTAGTGCCCATTCAGCTAGTCGATTAATAGAACAAGCGCTAAATGAATATGGTTTTGCTGGAGATTCTCATCAAGCTAGAGTAATAGCTAATACTCAAAATGATTTTCAATTTTTGGTGAATGAGACCCTATTTAGCTTTGTGATATTTAATTTAGTTAAAAATGCAGTTCATTATTTTTCACAATATCCACAAAGTACACTTTCTATTCAACTCGAACGAGGAGAATCAGAAAATTACATCATTATTACCGATACGGGGCCTGGCATTGCTGACAGTGTTATTCCATATATTTTTGATGAGCTTTATACATTAGGAAAAAGTAATGGCAGTGGACTTGGACTGGCATATTGCCGTCGTGTAATGAATGCGTTTGGGGGCAATATTCACTGCCAATCAAAATATGGCAGTTATACTCGCTTTACATTAACTTTTCCTATTATCAATGAAGAACATATTCCTGATAATTTGTTCAATGAACTAAAAGAAGCATTAACTGGTAAACAAGTTCTTGTGATGGGTCAAAAAGAGAATACCACACTCATCTCATCTCTACTTTCTGGCTTTAATATCCTTGTATCTACCTTTGATAACTGGGAGAGTGCAGCTAAGCATATTATTAATAACAAAGTGGATTTTGCGATTTATGATCTTTCTTTATCGCCAACGCAATTTGAAGCATTTAAGAACATCCGTTCGGGTGATTTTGGTGGCAACGTACAAAAACTACCATTGATTGCATTGTCCTGTGAAAACACAAAAAATATCCATTTTGACACTAATATTTTTCAGGGTGACTTTAAGGTCAGTGACAGCCCGATGTTATTTGCTCAATCATTAAAATCATTGATCGACAGTGGATCACTCAAACCCCTAGGGCACTTGATTGGAAAACGTGTATTAGTTGTCGATGATATGCAAGTTAACCGAATGTTGGTACAAAGCTATTTAACTAAAGAAGGGATCACTGTACTACAGGCTAATAGTGGGAATGATGCATTACGTATCGCCGAGCAAGAGCTACCTGATCTCATTTTGATGGATATTCATATGCCAGAAATGGATGGACTGGAAGTGACTCGAATCCTGAGACAAAAGGGCTGTAATATACCTATTATTGCTCTGTCTGGTGAATATTGTAATAAAGTAACAAAAGACATTAATCAATATATGAATGATCATCTGATGAAACCTATTATTCGCCAACAACTGATACAAAAACTTCAGTATTGGATTCCTGAATCAGAGGCTAAGGAAATGATTGTAAAACGAGATGTTTGTATTAATCACTCCATATAATGGTGATTTTATATAAAATAAGTATGTGAGCTTAAAAACTAACATAAAATAGTAGTCAGTTTTATTTGGTTACTACAGTGTTCAAACGTCGTCATTCTTTATAGTGAATGCCCGCGAGGGCGATAGGGAATCTACCGCCCGCGCGTTGTAGAATTATTTTTTCATTGGTGCTTGTAACCCTCAAGCTCGCGTGAATCGATTATGGGTAGCCATCATTTCTCTATTTCCAAAAATATATGGCTGTCCTATGTTTCTTCTAAAAGAATTACTTGCCGAATTTTATGCTGCATAAACATCATTACCGTTCAGGTTTCTATAAAGGATCTGCTGGTAAGATGGAAACAGACAATATACGAGAGGCTATAACCAACATGAGGTTTAAACGATCCGCTGAGTAAAGCAGGACTTAATCATCATTTGGGTATAGCTATCAACGGGATTAAGGTTATGTTCGCATAATGATCGGAACATCATTATATAAATGCGATTTGTAACCAAAGTCATTGCAACGCTGATCAAGAACGAAAAAGCACTCACCATTTTTGTGGTAGTGATGGATAGACTCTGCAGGGCATTAATTACTCAGCGAAGTCAGTATTCTATCTAGTCGCTTTTTTATATCGCGCTTTTAGTAAGTAACTGTAAATTAAATACTCTTATGATAATAATCAAACAGCTTTCATTAGCAGCAACCATCGCTGCATTATTTACCTCCAGTACCGTATTTGCCGCACCTAGCAACGATGCAATGAACACTATGCCTAATAGTGAGTACTTCGCGGCAACGCAATACAAAGCAGCTCAAGCTCCACTTAATAGCTTTGGTGCTATTGATGTAAAAACCAGTATTCCAGAAAATATACAAGTGCCTTCTGCACCCGTAGGAGCTGGTGGTAATAATGGGATTCCAGAAACACTGGTGCAAAAATGGGCTCAGGCAGGAATATTCTCACCTCAAGTTGAAGCACGCGCTTTCATTTTAATGGATGCCAATACGGGACAGATTATTGCTGCTAACGATGCCAACATGCGTATGGCCCCAGCCAGCACCACCAAGTTAATGCTAATGTACATTGTTGAGCAAAAACTGGCCGACGGTGTAATCTCACTAGACTCAAAAGTACAAGTACCAGAAGTAGCGTGGCACACGGGTGGCTCAAGAATGTTCTTAAAGCCCGGCTCTTTTGTTTCAGTGAAAGATCTTATCTCAGGTGTCATTGTTGAGTCGGGCAATGATGCCGCTGTCACTTTGGCAAATTACGTAGCTGGCTCGCAATCTTCATTCGTTGCAATGATGAACGCGACAGCTGTTAAGTTAGGCATGCACAATACCCACTTCACAACTGTTATGGGCTTGCCAGCGCCAGCACATTTCTCAACCGCTTATGATCTTGGGCTGCTTGGACAGCACATCATGAACGACTACCCTCAATACTTTCATTTTTTCAGTCAAAAGTATTTTGAATACAATCATATCCGTCAACCAAATTTCAATCGCTTATTGTTCACTTACCAATATGCGACGGGCATGAAAACAGGCAGTACAGAAGCGGCGGGTTACTCACTGGTAAGCTCTGCTGAGATACCCAATAACCCAATGAAATTGGTTGGCGTTGTTCTAGGCACAAAATCACTGAATGATGTTGCCGCTCAAAGTAAGGCACTATTCAATTACGGTTTCCATTTCTTCAAGCAAGACACCTTGTATACAGCAAACAGTAAGCTTTCTGAACAAAAGGTTTGGGGAGGAAAACAAGATACTGTCTCTTTAGGCCTTGATAAGCCACTAACCTTGGTTCTTCCTTCCAGTGTTGACGAGAAAGGTTTGGTAACTAAGTTTCAAATTGACCGTGATATTAAAGCCCCGGTTGATAAGGGTGAGAAATTAGGTGAAATTACCGTAACCTATAAAGACAAAGTTATTCAATCAAAGCCACTTGTCGCGCTTAACAGCGTTCAGCAAGGCGGCTGGTTCACTCGAACCTGGGCAAGTATCTCACTGTATTTCCACAACTTGCTAGCATCTTACGGTCTGTAAACGTTAAAACAACCGCAACAGCCATCATACAAATAAAGCCAATACTCTTAGTCGAAAGTGAATAAGGTATTGGCTTTTATTTGGATATAACAATGCTCATAAAAATTAAAAATAATGGCTGTGTCCAAATGCCGTCATTCCCTACAGTGAATGCCCACGAGGGCGATAGGGAATCTACTACCCGCGCGTTGTAGAGTTATTATTTTCGTTGGTTTCTATTAATGCTCCAATACGGGCTGAATAAATCATGAATAGTCATCATTTCTTTCTTTTTAAAAATGTAACCAACATCATGATACTTATAGTTTAAATAGACTATTATCGAAAAATAATGGTAACTAATAATTTTTGCCTAAATGCTGTCATTCTTAATAAAGAATGATAGTAAATTACTTACTGAAATGAGCAAGTAAAGATCTGGCTGTCCTATGTTTATTGGGTAAGAACCAGGAGAGCTGCGCTTAATGGCCCTCTTGGTTCTTGGTAGATTGAAACGAGTACAAGGATGATGCCTTGACGCTATGGACGCGATATTATCTTAATGGAGCTTATATTATTGCTAAATGCTTCTTGGGCATTACCACTGGAATTTCGTGTATAGTAACTACCACCATAATTGGCATGTTCATAAAATCTAATCTCCCAGCCTTCTGGGATGATAAATGATTGTAAGCGATCATTCATTGAATCAAGGAAGTCCATATCTGACGTGATTTCCATATAATCACCCCCATAATTATTGCGATCAAATATCGCAAGATTATTTCTAGGGCTTAATATTTTTACTGAACTTGTTATGTCATGAAAGCCATCGGCATTACCGCTTGTTGTTCGCGTATGGTACCTACCTGCAAAGTTGGCATGTTCATAAAATCTAACCACCCAGTCCGTTGGTAAAACCCATGATGACATTTTGTTATTCATTTCGGAGCCTAAATCGTGCTTGTCCGATGCGATAACTAATGAATTTCCTTGCTGATTGGAGTGCTCATAAATCACAACACCTTCAGTGCCATGATTTTTTTGGAAAAAGTTGATTGCTTCAGCGTGGGTTGTGTTTTTAATGGCGACTACGTCATGTCCAAAAATACTCTCAGGTTTATACGGAACTGATGTTATGAACTGGGATTTCTTATCGACATCCATGATCAGTTCTAGCGGTTTTTTACTGAACTTCTGATATGACTTAACTTTTGATTGTTCTCTGAACATCTCTGAATTTTGATTCTCAAGATTTAAATCATCAGCAACGCGAGAGTCTGTAAACTCTAGTTCCCCGTTATAACATTGAGCGACGCCTTTAAATAGTTCATTGTAATAGATACAGTAATCACTATTTCTTTGGATATCTTCAGCTTTCACTAAAGATAAATCCACATCTCCTCTTGAAAGGATGCTAGATGATAAATTCCCGATACTTTCCATTGATTCGGTTAAATAGAATGGAGGCTTGTTTACTCTCAAGTCCGCTTTGACCCAATACCCCTCAGGAATGTTTGCGAACGATATATAAGACTGAGGGCTTTGAGGTTCTGAACCTTCACTTATACAAAATGAAGGCTCACTTAGATTCTCCTTATCAGTATAAAAACACGCATTTTCAACAGAATTGAGGTCAAAGTCTGTTAGTCTTGACATCATGTGATTGTTGATCATCTCATAGGGGAAATCGTTGGTGTTATAATCAGTTTTCTTAACGTTATTGAAATTAGTCAGTGCATGGAAATTATTTGTTTTTGTGCTCGTGTCAATAAATAGTGTCATGCCATCAGATATGCCCGGTATATAGGCAAGAGCAATCTCAGACGTACTATTGCCAGGGTTTTTAATGTTATCTGCTAGTTGCCATATATTAAACCCCATGCTTAAAAGTTGGTCAGGGCCAAAACTCTTTAATATACTAACGGGATTTGTCAGTCTAATCGATTTTATTGTTTGCTTAACACCATTTGTTTTAATGCTGTTTTTAAATCGGTTAATATTGTCAAGTGTCCCAAGATTTCCCATTAAAATCCCTTGGTAATGAGACGTAGTCCATTGTTTAAATCCTTTCTTTAACTCCTTTTGAGTCCTTTTGTTTGATTCAAATTTAATTTCATTAAATTTGGTCTCAAGACTTATAGTATTGTCATTCATTACTGTTGTAATAAGTCTTGAAAAGTCGTCATTTGTAGAATCTACACCATTCAATCTAAAGTTAACAAGTTTAGACCAAATAATCTTAACGGCTGTCAACGAGTTGTTTTTAATGCTCTCATCGGCAGCACCTGTGTTGAAACTTGGTGACTCCAAATCAAAAAAGATGTCTCGTAATAGATCTACTCCAACATATTGTATTTTATCGTCTCTCCAAAACTCATGATCTGTAATATTTAAATCTGACATGCCTGTAAAATGAGGGTAGCCGGAAATGTTAGGAACATTAACTATAATATCAACGATGTCAGCCAGTGCATTATCCCATACAAATTCATTTTCATTTGTAACTCTAGAGCCTTTTTTAATCCTTATTATTGCAGGTTCATCGTATTTAAAACACCATCGTTCATTTGATTGTGTTTGGATGGCACCTTTCTGAATAGCCATTCTTGAGAAGTTATTAATGGCAGCTTCTGGGTGATCTCGTATCGTATAATCTGGTGCAGGCAAGTCAAAATTATTTGTTTCTTGATTGTATAGTGATACTTGAAACCACCACTGATCTGGTGAATTAACAAACCCTAAATTTGTGATGGAGTTCGCTGCATCAGCTGCAATGTCGGACAATTTATATCTTCGATGGGTATAAATACACATTCGATCATCTTCAATTGTCGGCTCATAGATGCTTGGCATGCCATCTGCGTTCATTAAAAATTGCCAAACACTATTTGTGGCTCCCGGTGGCTTCTCACCATTATCATAATAATCTTGAACAAGTCCTGCCAGATTTTCAGAAAATAATGGATGCACGCTTCTTAAACTTAGCCCCATTGGATTATTTCCAAAGTCAATTTCTGAATTATCAAATGGGACTCTATTTAATGCATAGTGGTGAAAATCAAAAATAGACACTGGTCCCAATGGGTTTCCTGCGTTTTCAATTATCCTATGAATATCTGGCGATTTTGTGTCAATTTCAATAAGAGTTTCACTATGTGTATTGATTGATAAGCACAGTAAAATAGTACTATAAGTAATCCTTTTCAACATCATTACTTGATCCTTCTTCCTATCAGGGGTAATAGAGTAACTATATGTAATATATAACTTTAAATATATTACATTTGTTCAACTAGAAAAGGAATTGATAATTTGGATGCGGATAAGTCTATGAACTAGGCTTCGATATGTATAGATTTGTCTTTAGTAGAAAAACTAAACGGCAACTGCCCGATTTTGTGATTACTCTCGTAAAAAAAAAAAAAATAATGGACACCCATAACTTTTTCTCTCGCTGCTGTCATTCTCAACAACACATGTAGCGTCTAAATATCGTTATTATTTACAACACATGCAGTGTCCAAATGTCGTTATTCCTTACAGCAATTCCTGTGCCCAAATTCCGTCATTCTCTACAGTGAATGCCTGCGAGGGCGATAGGGAATCTATTACCCGCGCGTTGTAGAGTTATTCTTTTCGTTGGTGTTTGTAATGCCCAAACGTGTGGTGGATAGATCATGGGTAGCCCTCAAAGAAATATGGCTGCCCATGTTTACATGTTTATCTCTGTGAAGTTTTAGCGCATTTTCACTGGCTTATTTATGGCTCAAGCACGTGGTGAATAGATTACGGATAATGGGCTAAGTGAATTCTTAACTGAATAGATATCAAAACAATCCCCTTTAGTTTGGTGAGAACCATTCATTTCAGACAAAAACACAAAGGTTTACCATACCTCAACTAATATGTATTTTACTAAGTCGTTGACTCATTTCTGTCCAAAAATGAGTTAGTCTGAATGGCTAGCTTAAATTTATCCAAAAATAAGCCACAAATAAAATAAAAACATCACCATAAAGCACATAACAAAAAAAGCCGCTAAAAAAGCGGCTTCATTGTAGTGGTAATATCTCTATATATTCCGATTCAAATCATCAGCGCTGTCAGAAACATCCTGCTCGCCAATAAACCCACCCGTCTGATGCGCCCATAATTGTGCATAAATTCCATTTTGCTGTAATAACTCAGCATGGGAGCCTTGCTCAATGATTTGACCTTTATCGAGAATGATTAAGCGATCCATCGCGGCAATGGTCGATAAACGGTGTGCAATCGCTATGACGGTTTTACCTTGCATCAATTTATTAAGGCTGTCTTGAATCGCGGCTTCAACTTCAGAATCTAACGCTGATGTGGCTTCATCTAGAATCAATATCGGAGCGTTTTTAAGTAAGACCCGTGAAATAGCAATTCGCTGACGTTGACCACCTGAAAGTTTAACCCCACGTTCACCCACTTGAGCATCATAACCGACGTTACCAAAGGAATCGGTTAGCGTTTCGATAAACTCATGCGCATGTGCTTGGTGTGTTGCCGTTAATAATCGTTCTTCACCAGCATCAGGCGCGCCATAGAGAATATTTTCACGAATAGAGCGATGCAGCAATGAAGTGTCTTGGGTGACCATACCTATGTTACAACGTAACGAGTTTTGAGTGACAGAGGTAATGTCTTTGCCATCAATGCGTATTTGTCCACCTTCAACATCATGGAAGCGCAATAATAGGTTAACCAAGGTTGATTTACCTGCGCCAGAGCGACCGACTAAACCGACTTTTTCACCGGGCTTAATGTTGAGGTTAAGATGGCTGATCACGCCTTTGTTCTCGCCATAATGGAAGCTAACATCATCAAATTCAATGCCACCTTGAGTGACGTCTAATGGTTCAGCATCAGGGGCATCTTCAATCGCAATTGGCTTTGATAAGGTTTTCATGCCATCAACTACCGTACCGATGTTTTCAAATAATGCGCCGACTTCCCACATGATCCACATCGACATACCATTGATGCGTAATGCAAGGCTGATAGCTATTGCGATCGCACCGACTTGAATTGCACTGTGCATCCATAAATAAATCGAGATCGCAGAAATGGCAAACAGCAGGGTATAGTTAGTTAATTGAACACAGAAGTTAAACCCTGTTACTAACCGCATTTGTTGATGCACAGTGCTTAAAAAGCCTTTCATGCCTTTTTCAGCATATTCAGTTTCACGTTGATCGTGAGAGAATAATTTAACTGTTGAAATATTGGTGTAGCTATCAACAATTGAGCCCGTCATAGTTGAACGTGCGTCTGCTTGTTCTGCTGCAATGTGTTTAAGTTTAGGTACAAAATAAAGTTGAATACACACATAAGCGGCTAACCAAAACAGCATTGGTAACATTAACAGCCAATCCGCTTGGGCTAAAATAACCAGCGATGAGGTAAAGTAAACCGCAACATAAACAAACACATCAGCAGTTTTCATTACTGTTTCACGTACAGCAAGCGAGGTTTGCATAACCTTGGTCGCGATGCGGCCAGCGAAATCATCTTGGTAGAACGACACACTTTGTTTGAGTAAATAACGGTGCGCGAGCCAGCGAATCGACATTGGGTAGTTACCCAGCAACGATTGGTGGGTGATTAATGATGAAATCAATACCAGTGTTGGCATGACGACTAAAATCACTAATCCTAACCAAAATAGACTGGTACCATTTTGAGCCAGAAAAGTATGTGGATCACTTTCGGTGAGCCAATCAACCAGTTTCCCCATGAAACCGAATAACACAACTTCGAGAATAGCAACCGTTGCACTAAGGATTGCCATTATAAGCAATGGCTTTTCAAAGCCTCGGCTATAGTAACGACAAAAAGCAATAATACCTTGTGGTGGCTGCTCTGGATCTTGTTTTGGAAATGCTTCTGTGAAATTTTCAAACTGTTTAAAAAAGCGTTTAAGCATGGTTCACCTAATTGATGAAAGGCGCAATAAGCAAATTAACGAGATGTATAGATGAATATTAAGCCGTGGTTACGACAATTATTTTAATAACAATAATGGAAGAGGGTGTGTTGCTATTGTATGCATTACTTTAATTGCACTCAACAATTGTGATATTTTTAATGATGAAAGTATTAACTTGATAGCAAAAAAAGGTTTACGGCAGTGTAATGTCGTTATAGCCGTTATTAAACAAAGTATTCATTGATAATTGTTATAATAAAGCATCAGTAATTCATGGTGTTATCTATTATTCATCGTTAATTAATCTTCGTTCTGTTTACAGTGTAAAACAATAGGTAAAGCATGAAATATAAAGGCACGGTTGTGCAATGGAATCATCAAAAAGGCTTTGGCTTTATTCAACCTCAAACGGGTGGTGAGAATGTGTTTTTTCATATCAGCGCACTAGTGGATCGCCAAAGCCACCCTAGAGTGAATGAAAGTGTACATTATCAATTGGGTCGGGATAATAAAGGTAAGCAAGCTGCACAAGCTGTTGAATTTGTTAAGCCTCATTCTGGGTTAGATAAATATACGGCTCCAATGAGTAAGGCCCAAGGATTCAGTGTGTTGTTCCTTGGATTGGTTAGCCTGTGTGTATGGTTATTTCAGTGCCCGTATTGGGTATTAATTGGTTATGTCTGTTTAAGTATTGTGACCTTTGCTGTGTATGCCCATGATAAACGAGCAGCACGCAAAGAGGCATGGCGAACCAAAGAAGCGAGCTTGCATTTATTAGCATTAGCTGGTGGTTGGCCTGGTGCGTTATGGGCGCAGAAAATCCTGCGGCATAAATCACAAAAACAACCGTTTAAAGCTATTTTATGGCTAACAATTTTTATTAATATCAGTGTTTTTATTATTGTATTTACGCCACTAGGGCAGCACTGGCTACATAATTTTATTGCTTCTATTGGGTATTAATTACCGCGGTGTTGGTGGTTGCTGTATTGGTGTTAAAAACAGAGGAGAAGTTAAGGCTTCTCCTGTTTAGCTTTAAATGAAAACAACGATAAAGGTTTAATTGAGGTGGTTAATGCGAAACAGTTTTTGATAAAAGGTTAACCACTAATACACCCGCAATAATTAATCCAATACCAATAATAGCGGGTAAGTCTAAACGTTGACCATAAGCAAAATAGCTAATGGTTGCGACCAGAACAATGCCGGAACCACTCCAAATTGCATATACAATTCCCACTGGCATGGTTTTTACGGTGACAGATAATAAGAAGAAGGCAATCGCATAACCAGTAATAATAATCACACTGGGTACCAGTTTCGTAAATTGCTCCGCTTTGGGTATAAACGATGTGGCAATGACTTCAAAAATGATGGCAATCGATAATGCGACCAATGGTGGCATTGACGTTAATAGCTTAAACATAAAATATATCTGTATTGATTGAAAACGGGCATTCTAAAGGGATTTGGGGTGCACGACTAGGGTAAAGTTACGTAATTTATATTTACCTTGTTTCAATAATACACAGAGTTATGCAATGCATTTTGCACGGTTACAGATAATTAATATTTGCAAAAGGGATATTAATTGTATAACAACGGCGGCAATGGATATCATTAGTGGCTATTTTATCTATATCGTTAAAATTAGACGTTGGCATACAACTTGCTCTGTATATATAGTCATTTATTATTTTTACAATGGACGTAGAAATAAAAGATGGTGCGAGAACAGTATGTTTTATTATTTCCTTTTTGTAGCCGACATTACTTATTAATGTCGGTTTTTTTTGTTTTAAAGATAGCAAATTATAATTGGTTCTATTCTTCGTCACATTTAGTGATAGAATTTAACAAGTCTTGGTTGTTTTATCCTGATGTATAATTAAACAGCTGAATCATAATGTTCGGTGGAGGTCATTGGTATGAATGGGTCTATGATACGAAATTGGGGTTTAAGTACGGCTATTTTGATTATCGCGTCAGGGTGCGCAAGTCCAGATGTTCCAAATAAAAAAGCGGATGTAGAGACACAACGCCCAGTGTTGATTATAAAACCTGTGGAGTATAAAAAAGATATTAAACAAGAGGTTAAAAAAGTATCGCCACCAAAATCATCATCAAAAATCATTCATGGTAAAGCGTCTTTTTATGCAAATATGTTCCAAGGGCGAAAGACAGCCAATGGACAAATTTTTGATCAAGGTAAGCTTACCGCTGCCCACCGTACTTTGCCTTTTGGTACAAGAGTAAAAGTAACTAACACCAGTAATCATAAAAGTGTGATTGTTACTATTAATGATCGTGGGCCTTTTATTCGTGGGCGTGTGATTGATTTATCAAGCTCAGCATTTAAGGCGATTGGTAATCTTCGCACTGGCGTATTAAATGTCACGATGGAAATTTTAAAATAAATGCAATATTTTTTGTAAGCTGGTGTCAGGAAACTAAGGTAATGCTTGCAGTAGAAGGGCGGTGAAATAAGCATGGCGAGAGATTGAGAGCTGGCTTATATAATAAAAAAAAGAGCGCATAAGCGCTCTTTGTTGTAGGTCAGGGGCAAAGCGATTAGAAATCGTCGTCGCCACCAAAATCACCGCCAAAGCCGCCGTCGGTATCACCAAAACCGCTATTGTTGGCAAAGGTATCGTCGTTGCCAAAACCACTGTCGTCACCGAAACCTGAGTTACCAAAGCCGTTGTCATCACTGCCGAAGCCTGAATCACCAAATCCGCCGTTGTTATCGCCAAACCCTGCATCACCAAAACCACCAGTGTAATCAGAAGCAAAGCTGTTTGAGTCATCATTTAAGAAGCTTTCATTATCAGCTTGTGGATCTGTGGTTGCGTCTGCTGCTGTATCTGTTTGTGCCGTGTCGGTTGCTGCGGTATCTGTTGCCGCATCTGCTGCTGGCGCTGGATCGGCCGCTGCTGTTTCTGCTGGTTTATCATCAAACAGCATATTACTGATCACACTACCTGCAACCATACCCGCCGCGACACCTGCTGCTGTTTGCATGAAACCACCAAAAGCACTTGGTTGGCGAACTGGTTGTTGTGGTGGTTGTGGTGGCGCTTGACGAGAACCACCAAACATACGGCTCATGGTGCCACGGTTTGATTCTTCTTTGTAATATTCAGCGTTTTTCTCTAGGTAATCGTTCTTTTCTTTTAATTGCTTTAATGCCATTTCTTGCACAAGAACCGCTTGTGTTAGTTTGTAGATAGCATCAGGCTGTGCGCCAATTTCAGTGTTAATAAATTGCTCTGCTTCTGCATCTTTCTTGCTTTCAGGGCTTTTTTGAAGCTTAGCAGCAACGCTTTGAATAAGTTCTTTTTCTTGTGGAGTCATTATAATTACCTTCTCAATACCCTGTCAGTGGTAGGGTGTACCGTTGCTTGGTTGATGGTCGTTTCGCTAACATCAGCCTTGCTAAATAAGATTATTCACAAATTATAGTATTCTCATACCGATGTTGAATAGATGATGAATACACCATCATAATTTGTAAATCGAAATAGAATGCGCGAATACTGTATTACGTTCGCTGTACTACATCTATAGTTTGCTACAAGAAATTTAATTTAGTTTGTTACTATCTGTAAATGGGTACTGATAAATGTATTATCAAGCATGATGATACTATTTATTGTTTGATGAGCAATCGGCTCTCAATGTTGAGAGCGTTTTATTTTGATTGTGGTGCTGATTTTAGAGCGGGATAGGGGTATGTGTGTGGGGGGAGGTAATAAGTTAACGAAGAATATTATTGTCGTGACGCCAATCCATGATGGTCCATTCTTGCATTTGAGCATGCATCGCTAAGATTGGATCAGGGTTAACAGCAAAAGGTTTATTAACTAGGCTAAGTAATGGTAGATCATTGATTGAATCGCTATAGCCATAACTGCCTTTATAGCTGTGTTCTTGTTGTTGTAACCATAGCTTTAAACGCTCAACTTTTCCTTCTTTAAAACTTAATATACCTGCCGTTTTTCCAGTATATACACCATTATTTTGTTCTACTTCAATAGCAATAACATCATCAATACCAAGAGCGGTTGCTATTGGTTTAACCAGATGCTCGCCTGTCGCAGAAATGATCAAAATATGATCGCCACGTTTTCGATGCCATGCGATGCGTTCAAGTGCTTGTGGATATATTGCTGGTATAATAATGTCTTGAATAAAGTCATCAACCAGTTGTTTTATCTCGTTAGGATTTTTCCCTTTTAATGGTTCAAGTGTCGTGGTCATGTAACTGTTCATATCTATCGTGCCTTTAGCATAGGCGGTCATCATAGCGGTTTCATGTGTGAGTAATGCTACCGGCGCTAGCCCTTTCTCAACAAGGAAATGGCTCCATAGGCGGGCTGAGTCTGCTGCAATAAGGGTTTCATCTAAGTCAAAAATAGCAAGGTAAGATGGCATCGTTATGTTGTTATTGGTTATCGTCTGAGTGGTAAATGACAAGTGTAATTCCTTCTTTCTTTGTTGTTATATTTATAGTTAGTGTGTAATTAGCCATCAGAGTAGGAAATAACGATGACACTTTTATGATGTTCAGATGTTGTTTTTACTACATTTGATTAAGTGACTTGTTCGTGGCTAGCATTTTCTGAACACTACTGGGTTATGCAATATAAAAATGATCTTATGTTATTTTTGTAATGGTGGGTGTAATTTATCGTTAACGATAGATGTCTATTCAATAGGAAATGGCGATGAGTAATACTGTAGTGATTATTACAACGAGTTGTATTAATGATCTAGATCTTGCCTCTGAATTGGCACAACAGCAGGTTGTTACTGATATTGAGCAAATACAGATTCAATTAGCGGATAATACTACCGTGGTGTTTCAAAAAGATGTCGCTTTACAACATTATATGAACACGCTTTTAGGAACAAATTTAAAGCGTGTATTTAGAAATAATACCCATCAACTTAATCACTTAACTGAAAAATCAGTCAATATAGATGGCACGCTACTCTTATTAAAAGCTGATGGTGATTGGCTACGAATGCAATCTGATAATGGCACCTTAGCACAGTTGTAATAGCTTAAGGCGGGGCGTGATGGCCAATCTAAATCAATACGATAGATTGGCCATTAAGTGTATATCAACGGATCACTTCGCAAACACGTTTATTATTGGTGTAGTAATAACGGTGGTGGCTATCTGGCGTATTATCGCTAAATTCTTTATCGATAACATAAGGCGTGCCTTTGGCAAAAAGCCAGATAAATTGCTCAATAGCTTCGTCGAATTGGTCTTCGGTAGCATTTAAGGTGGGCACTGAAAATTTAAATTGAGTTAGCTTTGTTTTATCGACGATAGAACAACGCTCAAAATCTTTAAATCCCAGTTGCTTAAGATTCGGATGCGGCATACCACCGGGCACCATATGTGAGGGTACTGTCAGTACAGCGTGAGCAAGGTTCATCGTATATTCTTCCTTATAATACCAATCTATCTATAAATAACTTTAACTGAGTTTGTCACTTGTCTCTAGTTTTAAATATAAATAATCATATTTAATGCAGCACAGGTATGATTGATATAGGGTGAGAATAAGTAATTATGACAATGTTTTAAAATTAGCTGATTATTCTTTTTTTTACAATTAGTTAGTATATATTTAAGGAACTTTAGATTTAAGGATAAATCATGTTTATGAAACAGACTAAAATAGCGTCGTCTTTATTATTTTTATCTTCGGTCATATCTTACTCGGCCTTTGCTGCACCATCAACAATACCGACGACAACCCTTTTTTATGGGGGTCCAATTATTACGATGGAAAAAGCAAAACCAACAGCAGAAGCTGTAGTAACGAGTCAATATGGCAAGATTGTTTATGTTGGTTCTGAGAAAGAAGCTTTAAAACAATACCCTGATTCTAAAAAAATAGATTTAAATGATAAAGTGCTAATGCCTGGTTTTATTGAACAGCACTTGCATCCTTTTTTAGGTGCATTGACATTAAATATGCCCGTTATCGCGCCAGAAGAGTGGCAGTTACCCAACAAAACATGGCCAGCAGTAACCAATCATGAGGATTATATTGCTGCGCTAACGGCTCAAGAAAAAGCATTAAAAGATCCTAATGAAACATTATGGACATGGGGCTTTAATAATTATTTTCATGGCGAATTATCACGTCAAGAGCTAGATAAGATTTCAAGCACTCGTCCGATTGGTGTATGGCATCGCTCTGCGCATGAGTTTTATGTCAATTCAGCTTTTATTGAAAAATATAAGTTAAACCAAGCAGATGTCGATAAGCTAGGCAAAGAAGTCGTTGCTCAAGTTCATTTAGATAAAGGACATTTCTTAGAAGGTGGTGCATTAATTTATTTATTACCACGAATTGCAACAGATCTTGCGAATAAAGAACGTTTTACTGTTGGATTAAAGCAAATGGTAACCATGTTACACCAAAAAGGTGTGACGGCTTATAACGAGCCTGGTGCTTTTATCCCTGATTATATGATTGACACTTATCTTGATGTGTTAGGTAGTGAATCAACACCTATGTATTCATTTTTCACACCTGAGAGTAAAACACCTTATTTTACAAAAGGAAAAGAGGGTGTATTAAAAGAAGTGGAACGTATTACAACGACACTACCAGAAACGGGTAAAGTTCGTTATTTTGATAAACAAGTTAAATTGTTATTTGATGGTGCGATCATTTCACAATTAATGAAAATGAAAGATGGCTATCAAGATGGACATCATGGTGAATGGATTCAAACACCAGAAGATGTGGAAGCGATTACCAAGATCTTCTGGGAAAATGATTATCAAGTATTAGTGCATGTAAATGGCGATCTTGGGGTTGAGAAGCTTATTGGTATTTTAGAAAAGCGCCAAGCAGAATACCCACGAAAAGATCATCGGTTTACGATTATTCACTTTGCTAATTCAACCGATGCTCAGGTAAAAAAGCTAAAATCCCTAGGTGTAATTATTAGCGTAAATCCTTATTACGTTACAGGGTTTAGTGAAAAATTTGGTGAGGTTGGTTTAGGTAAAGAACGTGCTCATGCGATGGTACGTTTAGCCACCATTGAGAAAGAGAATATACCAGTATCTCTCCATTCTGATGCCCCTATGGCGCCGTCGGACCCATTATTATTGGCGTGGAGCGCTGCCACGCGTATTACCAACTCAGGTAATGTCGTACGGCCAGACTTGGCCTTGTCTCGCGATGCTGCATTGCGTGGTATTACGATTGAAGCGGCTTACTCTTGGGGACAAGAGCAGAACTTGGGTAGTATCAAAACAGGTAAGATTGCAAACTTTACCATTTTAGAACAAGACCCATATAAGGTTGAGTTGAAAAACTTAAAAGACATTCCTATTTATGGTACTGTTTTTGAAGGGAAATTATTTCCGATTGATAAATAAGGCTATGTAGATAAAGCCGCTATAAAAAACCGCCATTTGAGGCGGTTTTTTTATGTCAGTGGGTAGATAATTAATCTTTAACCCATTGATCATTTACTTTTTTCAGTGATACGGTTTCATTTACAGTATCAACCGTTTGTCCTGCTTTGAAATCACCGTATTTAGCACTAAATGCAACAACCATTACTTCAGCGGCAAGGTTGTTTTTTAATGAATGTAGCGTAGATGCCATGTCATCTTTTGTTGTATCGGCTGTCGTTTCAGTTACTGGTGCTTGTGGCTTCTCAGCGATAGCTTTCATTGCGTTCTTAAACTCGTCTACGCTCTTATTCGCAACTAAGTCGTAACTTACTTCTGCTTTGTAATCTGTTTTAGTATCAAGTAATACTTTAGTAATCTTGAGGTTTTTTACTTCAAAAGGTGTTGTTTTTGCCGTAATACCTAGATTCGGTTGCTCATATTGGCTTGTTTGAACAACATTGGTAATTGTGGACTCGTCAACTTTATCACTACAACCTGCTAAAAATAGTGTTGACGCGATAGCTGCAGCTAAAACAAATTTTTTCATTAATAATACTCTTTACTTGTAAGAGATACCCAGCACAAGGTGGTGAACTGGCGTCTATTTATATTATACGTTACATCCAGTTTTACATATGGACAAGTAACTGTAGTGATTAATTACTTAATGCTAACACGCATTATGCGAAAGTTTCAAATCGAGCAGTGTTTTATATTAGGGCTTCGATGATGGTTAGTTCGCAATTCCGCCTTGAGTGAGTTTTTTAGGATCGAGTAACGATTCAAGTTCAGCACGGCTTAAATTTGTTTCTTGTTCTGCAATATCAATAATAGGAAGTTGTTCTTTATAGGCTTTTTTAGCAATTTCTGCTGCTTTTAAATAACCAATCACAGGGTTTAACGCAGTAATAAGAATTGGGTTTTTGCTCAGTGCTTGCTTAAGGTGCTCATCACGGACGGTGAAGGTCATTATTGCTTTATCTGCTAATTGAACTGCTGCTGTAGATAATAAACTAATGCTTTGCAGTAAATTATAGGCAATAACAGGCAGCATCACATTGAGTTGAAAGTTGCCTGATTGACCTGCGACGGTGATTGTTGCGTCATTACCAATCACTTGTGCAGCCACCATTGCCGCAGCTTCAGGGATAACTGGGTTTACTTTGCCCGGCATAATCGATGAGCCAGGTTGTAACGGCTTTAATTCAATTTCACCTAGACCTGCAAGAGGGCCTGAATTCATCCACCGTAGATCATTGGATATTTTCATAATAGCGACGGCAAGGGTTTTCAGTTGGCCCGATAAAGCGACCACTGCATCTTGACTACTCATGCTATAAAAGAAATTACTACTGGTCGAAAAAGGGACGGCGGTTGCAATTGCGATATTTTTCGTAAATATAGCAGCAAAATGAGGGTGGGTATTGATGCCCGTTCCAACAGCTGTACCGCCTTGCGCAAGTGCAGATACATTGTCTAATGTTTGCTCAATACCATTGCGTGCATGCTCAATTTGGCTTTGCCATCCACCTAATTCTTGTCCTAGTGTCATCGGCATGGCATCCATTAAATGGGTGCGACCTGTTTTTACATACTCACCAACGTGTTGGCTTTTTTGCTCTAAGGCTTGTTCTAAATGCTTTAATGCGGGTAATAGTTGCTGGTGGCAGGTGACTGCGGCACTGACTTGAATTGCTGTTGGAATGGCATCGTTACTGCTTTGACCACGGTTAACATCATCATTAGGGCTGACTGTTGTGCCTAATTGTTGTGAGGCTAGCGTTGCAATAACCTCGTTGACATTCATATTAGAGCTGGTACCCGATCCAGTTTGAAATACATCAATCGGGAATTGATCCGAGTATGCCCCGTCAATAATCAGCTGGCAACTGTCAATAATGGCATGTGCTACTTTATCATCAATCAATTGGAGTTCAAGGTTGGTACGCGCTGCTGCCTGTTTAACATAGGAGAGTGCCTGAATAAAGACATCTGGCATGGTTAAATCGCTGATAGAGAAATTATTGATAGCCCGCTGTGTTTGAGCTTGGTACAACGCGCCTTGTGGGACTTCAACGTCACCCATACTATCAGTTTCGATACGATGTGATCCTGACATAATGTTATCCTTTAAATTGGTGATGCTCCATAATGGTAATATATGTAAATCTGACACTAACGTTACTTATTACCATGAGCAGATAAGTTATTATAGACCTCTGTTCGGGTGGCTTTTTATTAATATCATAGTTTGCAAATACACTACTATTGTTTTTATTATTAGCTACTTTTTATAGTATTTCACTGTGGCGTATAACAATTAAAGATAAGCTATTTAGAATTATTGGTGCAAATTTTGCTTCAATATAAGAAGGGTAATGTTGATATAATCAATGCTAACTTTAGCAAGAGTGCTATTAAGGGGGACAAGTGATCAAAAGTGTTAAGGTGTTATTTATTAGTAGTAGTATGTGTTGCTTGTTACAAAGTTATATTACTCATGCTGATCCTGTAGATACCAGCGCGGTTAATATGCTAAGTGTGCCGAGTGCCATGAAGCAACTTGAATCTGACGGTTATTATGATTTTAGAATGATAAAAATCGAACGAAAGCATAATGAAATTGCAGTAAAAGCGCGTAACAAAATAGGTGAATCGGTTGAATTAGAGATGGATTTATATACTGGTGTGATTTTGCATGAGAAGGTACATGGAGAAGAAACACTATAGTAATCATGTATTTTTGTGTGCGGGATATTGATGACTTGCGACTATAGTACCAGAGTAATGTGAGCTTTTTATGCGTCATAAAGTATGCAATGGATAAGTAATGGCGATGATCCTTACTTATCCATTGGTATGCTATTCATCATCGTTAAATATTCGACCCTCTAGGGAGTATGGCTCGTTTTCATCGTATAAATTATGGTGACCTCGAATACGCTTGAGTGTCTTTTCAAGAGCTTTGGCTTGCTCAAAATAACCTTCTTGGTAGGCAATAAATATTTTTTGCTCCATATCTTCAATTCTATCTTGGTTATTCATTTTAATCCTCCCACTGAATGACGATTCAACACTACTTCTTATTATTTTATACCAAAATGTAAAACAATGAATGGATCTAAATGAATGGATATTTGTAGTGTCGTTTTTATGCGAGGATTTATATTTTCGTTTATTTTGTTTAGATTTATAGCTGCGCATTGTTTTGTTAGTTAAATGATGCGCTTATGTGTAAATACTGTGCTATAAATAACGCTGAGTGTAGTTGTTAGCATAAGTATGGCCGCTGAAAACGCTAACATTACTTCTATTCTTGCGTTTTCCTCTTAACTAATTTTACGCAAATAAGCGTAAATTCTTAGTAAGCCCGATTTCTCTCGGGCTTTTTATTACGCAGTCTTTATCGTTAACACAATGTGTCATCGTTATTTTCTGCGATGTAGATTTGCTGTTTTTTCTTATTCTTCTGTCGTGCTATGCGTAATACTTCAATGGCTTGTTGCAATACTGCTACGGCTGTTTGTTTGGTATTCGCACTACACATCCCTGCGCTAACACTGACTTTGATGGCTTTTTTTCGTGGTTTCTTAACTTTTGTTGCTGTTTGTTGTGGCTGAGGTTCGATTATTATGGGTTCTATCGTGTGCTTTTCTGAGCCAATAGCATGTTGCAGTTGTTCTATTATGGCTTGACAGTCGGTTATTTTTTTATGCTCAAAAATCACAATAAACTGCTGCGCGACAAAATAGAGATGTGGCGATAGTTGAGTTTTCTCCGTTAAGATGGCGGCAATAGAAGCTTGTATATCGCTAATCGCTTGTGGTTGATGTTTATCAATGATGGCGGTTGGGTTATCAATATCTAATACTGCAATCGTACAATCATGGTGTAGCTGGGGGAGCGCTTGTGCAAGGGCGCGATGATCTGCTAATTGAGTGAGTGGATCGCGAAGACTTTGTTGGTAGTGACTATAGCCAAGATCAATTAAGAGAAAGGCAGCGCATAGAATAAAAGCACTGCTTGATATAAACGGATAATGGAAAAAAATAAAAGTAGTGGTCGCTAATAAGCTGCATACAAAAATATGACGATCAATGCGCCGATGATATTTAACGGCTAATGCTCCTGTGCTACAACACGCAGCAAGGTTAAAAAGAATTAAAATTAACGGCAGTGATGAAATATTGTGATAGGTAAAAAGGTGGATCTGCTGCCAGTTTTCAAACCCAGTATGATAAAAATAGCTGATAGTTGCACCAATACTGCATTGAATAATTACCAGTAGCAATAATGCAGCAGTACCCCAAGACAGTAATTTAGGTAGGGCAATAAAGCGCAGCAATAAAAGATTAATAGGTAATAATGTTGCTAACAAACAAAAAATTAACTTAGTATCGGTATTTGCTAATGACGTTTGTAGCCAATATAGAATAACGCTGTAAGCAACTAACATAACGATAGCAATAAATCCACTTTGCGCTTGAGGCTGTTTGTTACTGAGAATAATAACCGTACCCAGTAGTATAAAAGGAAGATTAACCCACAGTTGTGAGTAGCTCACAACAAAAGGGGTCAATAAAGGGTAACAAATAACCATGAGCGCAGTGATAAGTAAGGGCAGTATAAAGCGTGTATTTGGTGAGTATAGACGAAACAATGACAGCATTTAACAATGAGCCCTAAGCAGAAAGATGTAATGGGCTATTAAGATAACAAATAAATAGCGACAATAATTGGATATTGTCGCTATTTTATGACTTCGATGTTCAAGGCTATAACGTTAAGAAAAAGCGACCTATTATTTGATTAGATAAGGAAATAATTGACGCATTTGTTCTGGCGTTAAATTTTCAACACACTCGATATTACGATCAGGAATCGCTTCCGGATTAGGGTAGTGTTTGATCACTTTTGCCATACTTTCTTCACGAATAAGATGAAAAATAGGATACGGTGAACGGTTGGTGAGGTTTTCTGCATCATCAGGCTCCGCGCCGTAGAAACAGTAATCAGGGTGGAAACTGGCAATTTGATAGGTGCCGCTTTTTCCTAATTGAACCACTAAGCCTTCAACAAGATCAAGAAATTGATTGTAGTCATCAAATTCTTCAAATAAGTAGGGCGCAACGACTAAGATCGTTTCTAGCGTTTCGGGTGGTGTCTCGTCTAACTCTTTGAACTGCATATAAATCGTTTCAAGCAGATCATTTTCGTTATCGTCTTCACTCACAAATATCTTAATTTGTTTATTGCGATTAGGCTTTGTGGCAAAAGGGCATAAATTAAGGCCGATGACGACATCTTCAAGCCATTGTTTTACTTGCTGCTCGATAAGTTGGCATTGTTCTGGCGCGTTGTTTTTGTTGTTATCGCTTGCTGGAGTATGATTTGACATTGAGAGCTGACTTCTATGAATTATTTATATTGGAATAATAGTGTGTAAGCTGCAAAAAAGGCCAGCATTCACTGGCCTTTTGTTTTGTTGTAAGCCGATTTACATCGTTATGCTTTTTGTGGTGCGTCTGCCGCTTGTTCCGGCACTGGTGTTACTTCTGGTGCTGGGTACTGTTGTATCGGTTTTGCTACTAATTGACGTGTTGCTGCGCGAACTTCCGCTAGTTTCACCTCAAAAGTATCACCGAGTTGGTATTCTTTAACACCATCAATGCTGATAATGCCAAGCTCACCGCTACATACAATACGCTCTTTGTTATCAACAATTAGCGAGCCAGGAATAAAGGCTGCGGCACCATTCTCAAGTAGGCGTACACGCATACCTGCACGGTTAATATCAAAGATTTCAGCTTTAAAGACCGTTTCGTTCTTTACTGCATCTTTAAGTAAACGCACGTATAGCCAATCAGATACGTCACGTTCCGCCATGCGATGATGACGACGGTGATTAGCAATCTCATCACCCACGTTATCATCAGGCTTTTGTGTTGGCTCATTACCTGTGATTAACGCTTTAAGTAAACGGTGATTGATCATATCGCCGTATTTACGAATAGGTGATGTCCATGTAGCGTAAACATCCAGACCCATTGCATAGTGAGGTGCAGGTGTATTAGCCACTTCACTGTAAGCTTGGAATTTACGTAAACGGTTATCAAGATAGGTGCTATCTAGCGTGTTTAACCAACGACGTAATGCACTAAAGCCTTCTAAAGTAACAATTTCTTCTTTAGTAAATGGGGCTTCTGCATTAGTGATGAATTCCATTGCAGTATCAAGTTTTTCTTGATTAAAGCCGCTATGAACGTTAAACACACCCGTTGCGAATTTTTCTTGTAAAGCACGACCCGCACAAATGTTGGCGGTGATCATTGCTTCTTCGATCATACGGTTCGCAATACGGCGTAAGTCAGTGTGAATGGCAACAACATCGTTATCTTCACTTAACTCAAAGCGGTAATCTGGGCGATCGGGGAATACCACGGCATTTGCCATGCGCCAATCAGAACGTAACGTTGCAAAACCCTGTAGGGCAATGATTTGTTGTTCTATAACAGGGCTTGGTGTCCAGTTATCACAATGGCCGTTTTCAAGGAAATCAGATACATTGTTGTAAGATAAACGACCTTGAGATTTGATCCATGCGCCAAAGAAAGAAATATCGTCTTGAATTACACCTGCATTATCGATAGAAACACGACAGCATAAAACTGGGCGTTTTTCATTTTCGATAAGTGAGCATAATTCATCACTTAATTCGCGTGGCAGCATTGGAATATTGCGACCAGGAAGATAAATGGTAAATCCACGCTCACGTGCTTCATCATCCATCTTATCGCCAACGGCAATGTAAGATGTTGGATCAGCAATTGCGATGGTGATTTCATAGCTACCGTCATCTTTAGCGACAGTATATAAAGCATCATCCATGTCTTTCGTTGATTCACCATCAATAGTAATGAAAGGTAAATCAGTTAAGTCTTGGCGTTCAATGCCTTCATCAAGCATGGTCCAACTATCTTGTGGTGCAGGCTCTGCATTAGGTAGTTGGTGGCGAGCAAGCGTAACCCACCATGGTGCAATCTTGTCATTGCTGTCAGTGATTTTTTGGTTCACTTCGCAGAAAAACGGTTGATTGTTACCAGCAAGAGGGTGGCGAGTCAGTTCTGCAACAACCCAATCACCTTCTTGTAGTGTTTCTGGGTTAAGGCCTTTTGCTGCACGTGCCTGAATCGCTTCTTTTAATTGTGGGTGATCAGGTACAATATGTAAGCGATTACGAATCAGTTTTACGCGGCCAATAAAGCGTGTAATTGCTTGTTCAACAAGTTCTTGTGGTTCAGCAACTTCGCGATCCTTTTCGGTACGGAGAACGGCGATAACACGGTCACCGTGCATAACGTTTTTCATATATACCGGCGGAATAAAAATGCTTTCTTTGTTATCAGTTTCTAGAAAGCCAAAGCTACGATCTGTGGCTTTGATGTAACCTTCCTTCTTCGGAAGTGTTTCTTGGATTTGCTTTTTTAGCTGTGCTAACAGCGGGTTATCTTGAAACATTATGTCTGGTCTCAGATTATCGACATAGACACTATACGTTTTTGGTCATATAAAACCAAGATTTGACTGTTTTAATTTTCATATTGTCTCATGATTCATCTTACAATCAATAGCTTATGATTTAAATTTTGCAGTTTGTGTCATAAAGTAAATATGTAATGACAACATATGATGATAAATATAAATAATAAAGAAAATATCACCTAGAAACAGGAAATAGCCTTAAAACGGTATATATGGCTTTTTTACATTCTGCTAGCACTAGTTTTACATAAGTCAATGTTGGTTTTTTCGTTTAAATTCCTTGTAAAACAATAGTTAATGATTTTCTTTGTTTATGGGTGATCACTAAGGATAAAAAATAAAAAAAACACTTATATTAAAGAAGGAACAAAAAAAGCGGCAATATAAAAATGCTAATAAAAGATTACCCTAATCTAATATCAAAATTAAGTTTAATAGATTAAGTCTGGTGGTAGGGTTAACTATTGTTCGCATTTTCAACAACATAGTTAATTGATAATCGATGGAAAGTTCGTAAATGTTTATCAGGTGTACTATTTGTTCAATAAATAGTTGTTTGTGAGTTATTTTGTGACGTTGTTCAATTTTTTCTGGCTTTTTATCCAGTATTAGCCCACAATACGCCCCCTATTAGTCGAGGCCCGTGCTAGTGGTTGCTGTTGCAGAACCCTCTGTAGCAAAGGGGCCCCGTTTTTAAGTTGATCATATATTGGGATCCCAATGCAAGAAACTGTTACAGAATTTCGCCAACTAGATTTGGCCGACACACTATTATCCGCACTAGATTCTATGGGTTTCGTTTCGCCTACACCTATCCAGGCGGCGTCAATACCTCTACTTTTAACTGGTACGGATGCGCTTGGTAAAGCACAGACTGGTACTGGTAAAACAGCAGCGTTCTCGTTGCCTGTATTGAACAAAGTTAATCTTTCTCAGCATAAGCCACAAGCTATTGTTATGGCTCCAACACGTGAGCTTGCAATTCAGGTTGCTGCAGAAATTAAAGTACTTGGTCAAAATATTAAAGGACTTAAAGTTCTTGAAATTTATGGCGGTGCTTCAATCGTTGATCAAATGCGTGCACTAAAAAATGGTGCTCACATTGTTGTTGGTACTCCTGGTCGTGTTAAGGACCTTATTTCACGTAAGCAACTTCACCTAGACGAAGTATCTACTTTCGTTCTTGATGAAGCTGATGAAATGCTAAAAATGGGTTTCGTTGACGACGTTACTTGGATCATGGAACAAGCACCAGAAACTGCACAACGTGTACTTTTCTCTGCAACTATGCCTCCAATCGTTAAAGAAATCGTTGATCGTTTCTTACGTGATCCAGCACGCATTGACGTTGCAGGTGAGAACCGTACTGTATCTCAAGTATCTCAACAATTTTGGGTTGTTAAAGGCGTAGAGAAAGACGAGGCAATGAGCCGTCTTCTTGAAACTGAAGATACTGATGCATCAATCGTATTCGTTCGTACTCGTCAAGATACTGAGCGTCTAGCCGATTGGCTATCTTCTCGTGGCTTTAAAGCTGCGGCACTTCACGGTGATATTCCTCAGTCGCTACGTGAGCGTACTGTTGACCATATCAAACGTGGTGTGATTGATATTTTAGTTGCAACTGACGTTGTTGCTCGTGGCCTTGACGTGGCACGAATCACACACGTATTTAACTACGATATCCCATTTGATGTTGAGTCATACATCCACCGTATCGGTCGTACTGGTCGTGCTGGACGTGAAGGTAAAGCGATCCTATTGGTTCGTACTAACCAAATCCGCATGCTACGCACTATCGAGCGTGTTACTAAGTCTCGTATGGAAGAAATCCAACTTCCTCTACGTGATCTAGTAGCTGCATCTCGTCTAAACCGTTTAGGTGAAGAACTAGCTGCACAGAAAGAACAAACAAATGTTGATGCATTCGTTGAACTAGTAGAGAAATTACAAGAGTCAATTGATGTTGATGCAGCTACACTAGCGGCAATGCTTCTTCAACGCCAACAAGGTAGCCGTCCTTTATTCTATAAAGGTCCAGATCCAATGATCGCAGCTATCGAGCGTGAATCACAACGTCGTGAGCGTCGTGGTGACCGTGATGATCGTGGTAGTGACCGTCGTGGTGATCGTCCGGATCGTGGCGACCGTCGTGGTGACCGTCCTGATCGTGGCGAACGTCGCACTTTCAACAGCGCTGATTGGGATACTTACCAATTACAAGTTGGCCGTGAGCAAGGTGTTCAAGTTAAAGATATCGTTGGCGCAATCGCAAACGAACTTGGCTTAAGCAAAGAGTTCATCGGTGCGATTAAACTTGCTCCTTCGCATACTTTTGTTCAACTTCCTAAGAAGATGACAGCAGAAGTTGCAGCACAACTGAAGAAACTACGTATTCGCCAGAATGACGTTAAAGCCGTTGTTGTTGAAGGTGAAGTATTACGTGAACATCGTCCACGTACAGGCAACCGTGATGCAAACCGTAGCGGTGAGCGTACTGGTCATCGTGGTAGTCGTGATGGCAACCGTGGCGGCGAACGTGGTGGCGAGCGTCGTTTCGATCGCAACCGTGGCAACGACAGCCGTGGTGGCTACCGTGGCAACCGTGATGGTGCAGCAACAGCACGTCCAGCGGGCGACCGTAAGCCACGTACTGACGCTTAATTTGCGCTAGCGTAATAAAAAAGCCAGACGAGAGTCTGGCTTTTTTATGTCTTTTTAAGGGGATCAACTTACATTGCGGCTAAGGTTAATATCCGTAACACGTTTCAATAGATATTCTTTAAAATTAACACAGCGAGCTGGCATGTATTTTCTGGGTTTGTAATATAAGCTCAGTTCAAACTCACTGCTAATATAATCATTAAGCACTGAAACTAATTTATTGTGTTGTAAATCTTCGTGAATCAAACTGTAAGGTAAATACGCAATCCCTCCGCCAGAAAGTGCAATATTTTTTAAAATTTCACTGTCATCAACTTCGACGGTACGTGAAATCTGTACTGAGTTATATTCCCCATCTTGCTCAAAAATCCAACGGTTTCCACCAACAAGCGTGGTCGCAAATAAACATAAATGATTTTTTAAATCGTGAGGGATAACGGGTTGCCCATAACGCGCAATATAAGCAGGGGAGCAACATGCTTTCAGTGGCTCACGGAATAGTGTTCGTTTTACCAATAAACTGTCTTTATCTTGAAAACCACGATAAGTCGCATTCGCTCGTATCGCAAAATCAACTTCATGTACATTATCAACTTCAAAAGCCGTTTCAATAACTACGAAATTAATGTTGGGGTTATCACTGACATATTCGCCAATAATGACACTTAAATAATGCTTGGCAAACAGTGGAGTGCAAGCGACTTTTATGGTGCCACTATCTTCTTGGCTAAGGTTTTGTATTTCATTAAGTACATCTGTAATCTGATTATTAATTAGTGTAAAACGTTGGAATAAATGTTGCCCAGCTTGAGTAACCGAAATTTTGCGTGTTGTTCGTTTTACCAAGCTTATGCCCATCATTTCTTCAAGTTCAGTGATCCAACGGCTACCAGCAGATGTTGAAATACCATACTGTTTAGCAGCTTCTGTTACGGATTGACATCGAACAACATGAAGAAAAAAAATAATTTTATCTAACATCATTATTTTCTCTGCATCGATTGGTTAATTTGTAGTCATTAATAATGAACGGAGTATACTTTACATGCGTTAAAGTGCACTTCGTTGTGGTTGAATTTGATGGCACTATCTCATTTTTGCAATTGTGTGTTGTGATATTGGGCTGAATATTCAAACGAGAGTTATCTAAACTAAATATGAGCGCTAAGTTTTAATGTGATTATAGGACGATAATATTAAGGGGAAAAATATGCTAACAGGTAAGGTTTGTCTTGTAACTGGTGGGGCGCAAGGAATTGGCCGTTGTATTGTAGAAACATTTGCGCGTCAAAATGCAACTCGCGTTATTGCGTGTGATATGAATATGGGAATGATGGCCGATCTAGAGCAACAGTTTCCAAACGTGACAGCATTAGAGCTTAATGTCTGTGATCGCAAAGGTGTTGTAGAAGCGGTTAAGCAGCTCACAGAGCAATACGGGCATATTGATGTCTTGGTAAATAATGCTGGCATCACGCGTGATAATTTGATTGATAAAATGACAGAATCTGATTGGGATCTGGTTATGGATGTTAATCTTAAAGGCGTATTTAATATGACCCAAGCGATTGCCCCTGTAATGATGAATACCGGTAGTGGTTCAATTATTACCATGTCATCTGTCGTGGGAACGGACGGAAATATTGGTCAAACCAACTATGCTGCAACCAAAGCGGGCGTTATTGCAATGACGAAATCATGGGCAAAAGAGTTCGCGCGTAAAGGTGCACAAGTACGTGCAAATTGTATTGCTCCTGGATTTATAGAAACACCAATGACTGTCGATTTACCTGAAAAGGTGATTGATCATATGACATCAAAAACACCATTAAAGCGAATGGGTAAATCACAAGATATCGCGAACTGTGCATTATTTTTAGCCAGTATGCAATCAAGCTTTATTACCGGACAAGTATTAAAAGTGGATGGTGGGCTGGTTATTTAGTGGTTAATTATGATTAAACGTTGTTTTAAAATCATTGTGTTTATTGAGCAATTAATATCAATAGGCGCAATGTTTTTATATTTATTAAGGTAGGAATATGGTTATATAAGCATCGTATTTATCATTGGCTCTTTATTTATGTGAATTTATTGTCAAATAAGTATATTTTTAAAATTAAAGTGAAGGTTTAATCAATAAAAAGCGTTAAAATGCTAGTAGTGTCAATTGCACTTTACTGGTTACGTTATAATGATATTTTCATCAGCTACACTATGGTTTATAAGTATTGCTTGTGTCCCATTATCAGTCGCCTTTTTTTTATGGTCACTTAAACAGAAAAATATTTGGTGGAGCATAACAACATTAGTATTTGTCTTTATTGCTTACGGCTTGATTGTTATTCAGCAATATGAAGATTATTCATGTTTTACTGATTGTATAAGAAAAGGTTTTAACTACAATGCATATTCCGGTGAATGTAGTTTGGGTGCACAAGATATAAAATGAGGATTGATAATATAATCTCATTCCTTTGAGCATAAGATTGTTATATCTATTTATTATTAGCACATGCTAGCAACAATAACTTGAGTCGAATGGAATAAGCCGTAAATAGGCATACCTAAGCGCAATGTTTCATCCATCAAATCTTGATTGTCAACGAAAGCGCAAATACTGATTTCGTCGGTTAAGCTAATTGTGATTTCAGTTGATTGTTTATCTTGTGTCATTGCGGTAAGCGTTCCGAGTAATTGGTTATCAAACCGATCCCGCTTTCCATGAATTAAATTTTCTTCGCTACAAACCGTAATTGCAGGCGCTTTAATTAACGTAACCACATCTTTGTTTTGTTTAAGATGAAGACGCAGGGTACTACCATGTGTAATTGTTGCTTGAATCTGATGTTGGTCTGTAATGGCAATAGTGACCACGTCATATAAATCATGGGTTTCAATCGTATTAATATGGCCAAATAATTGATTACGCGCACTGGTTTGTAATGAAAAGCGGCTCATGACTCCGAGTAGGCTGTCAAGCGGTGCATTCTCATCGTTAAGCGCTTGTAAGCCCATATCTTGAATTTTATTTAAAAGATCATACATCTGGATCAGACGTTGGCCAAATCGCGTCAATGTTGCGCCTCCGCCGCCTTTACCGCCTTTTTCACAGTTAACTAATGGCTGTTCGTTGCTGGTGTTCATATCTTTAATTGCATCAAAGGCGGTTTTATAGCTAATACCTGCTAATTTTGCACCTTGGCTGATAGAGCCTGTTGCATCAATAGATTTTAAGAGTGCGATACGACGTGGATTAGCAAACATTTTATTATTCATTTGCAGTGTTGCAATGGCGGTAAGATTCATTGTCTTATTCTTATTAGGTGTTTTTTATATGTTATCGCATTTTGTGGAAGATTTTAAATCTAATAATAGAGATTGCTAGTTGCGAGGATAATAATAGACATCTATTTGAGTTAGCGCAAAAAAACCTTACTGAGTTGGGTTTACATAAATAGCTTTATCAGTAAGGTTTAATATCAATAATAGCGTTATTTACCCGCAATATTTAAACGAGAAAAACGGATTTTAGGGGCATAGAAACTACGGCTGTAATCATTATCGAGTTGATTACCTACCGCATCAATTTCTTTGATCATTTGGTAGAAATTACCGGCAACAGTAATACCTCGTACTGGTTGTAAGCGTTGTCCATCGCGGCATAGAAAACCACTAGCACCAAATGAGAAGTCACCACTTACGGCATCAGCACCTGAGTGAACGCCTTGTAATTCAACTAATTCAAGATATTCACCAGTAGTGATGTCTGCGTCTGAGCTAGTGCCTGTTTGAATAACCGTGTGAGAACCACCGACACCTAATCCACCTTTAGCTGAACGAGAGCCATTAGCTGTATTCTCGATGCCAAAATAACTTGCGGTGTGGCTATTGTGTAATAAGCTCTGAAGCTTACCTTCACCAATTAATAATGTGTCACGGGTTGCAAATCCCTCACTATCAAATGCTTTAATTGCAAAGCCGCCATTCACATATGCGGTATCAGTAATGGTTAGCAGTGGGCTCGCAACTTGAGTATGAAGCGCATCACGCCAAGGGTTTATCCCTTTCATTGCTGCTTGTCCTGATAGACACATACCATAAGCAGAAAAGAGGTTACTTAAAGCACTAAGGGTAAATATTACCGAATAGTGCTTACTGGCAATGGGGGCACCATCTAATAGTGCTTGTGCCATGTCATAGCCGTGGTTAATACAATATGTTGAATCTAGCTGATGAAATAAACGTCCTGATGACATGCCACCATGCATGGCTTGTTTACTATCTTTTTCATATAAAGTATAAGCATAGCAATATGTTGAACGCTCATTATGACTGCATAATGTGCCTTGGGTGTTGGCTAAAATGACATGGTTATCTGATTCAGCAAAACCATTGTAAGGTGCACTGGTCGCATTAGGCTTAGTCACCACACCTTGCTCTAATGATAACGCAAGTGCAATTTTGTCATCAACAGTTGCCGTTTCTATTTGGTATACTTCAGGTTCAATTGTCGCTAATCGGCTATCAAGACAACTGATGTTCTGGTGGGGATCTTGTTGAGAATATTCAGCATTAATTAGTGCATTATTTACCATTAAATCAAGGCTAGCGATATCAAGTGATTCTGAGTAACTGGTGGCCGTACGTTGATCTTTAACCACTCGCACACCAATGACTTGACCAGATGTTACTTTATATTCATCCAGTTCGCCTTGGTTAGCTTTTAATGAAAAATTATTACTGCGATTTGCAATAACATCAGCTTCGGCATTATGTGCCTTAACACGATCAAGGACGTAATCGATGGCCTGTTGTAGTGCATTTTGATCTGTCATTAGTTGCCACCTCCCACAAGAATATTATCCACTTTCAATGCTGCTTGACCGACGGTTGTTGGCACTGAGCCACTTACAGATCCGCACATGCCAGCGGCAAGGGCAAAATCATTACCTACCATGCTAATTTCTTTTAGTACTTTAGGGCCTGTGCTGATTAATGTGGCTGATTTTAGTGGCTTGGTGATCTTACCGTTTTCAACTAAATATGCTTCTTGGACGGCAAAGTTAAACTCACCCGTACCTGGCTGTACTGATCCGCCGCCCATTTTCTTAGCATAAATACCACGTTCAACGCCCGCAAGCATATCATCAAGAGTGCTTGTTCCCGGTTCAATAAAGGTATTACGCATACGTGAAGTAGGGGCGAACTTATAAGACTCGCGTCGACCGGAACCTGTACGTTCAAAGCCAGTTTTTAGCCCACCCATACGATCGACCATAAAACTAGTTAGCTTACCGTCTTTAATTAATTGAGTGCGTTGGGTTTCCATGCCTTCATCATCAATATTGATGGAACCCCATTGATTGGTCATGGTGCCATCATCAACAGCACTGACGACAGAATTAGCAATCATTTCGCCCATTTTGTCGTAAAAAACCGAGGCTTTTTTAGCAACAGAAGTGGTTTCAAGTAAGTGACCACAGGCTTCATGGAAGATAACGCCACCAAAGCCGTTACCAATGATGACAGGCATTTCACCAGATGGACAGGCGTCAGCAAACAGTTTAACCATGGCTTGTTGTGCCACATCATGCCCGAGTTTTTGTGCGTCTAGATGGGTGTTAAATTCCCATCCTGTAAATGCGCCAGGTGCTTCGTAACCTGTTGATTGCTCACTACCATTTTGTGCAACAGCATTAGCAGAAATACGGGTGTAATGACGAGTATCGCCAATATGAAGGCCATCGGAATTGAAGATCTCAATTTGCTGTTCACGTTGTGCAACACTACCGATAAATTGGGCGATTTTTTCGTTTTCAGCGCGAGCAGCTTGATCCGCTTGGCGTAAAAAGGCAATTTTAGCCGCCATATTGGTGTCTTGGCTGAGCGGTAATTGACAACTATGTTTATTGTCATAACGGCTTAAATCGAAAGAGCCCGCTGTTAATATTTGGTTGCGTTTATCTTTTGCAGCCAGTAAAGAAGTAACACGTTTTAACTCTTCTTCATCGGTGCTATTGGTATAACCATAGAGGACTTTATGGCCAAAGAATAGGCGGATGCCAATGCCAAAATCAATACCTGAGTTAACTTTATCAATTTCAGCCGAGATAAGTTGGACTGAACTTGATTGATGATGTTCAACAAATAATTCAGCAAAATCGGCACCAAGAAATAGCGCGTGATCAATGACTATTTTAGCAGTATTAGGGTTTAGCATTTGTGCTCCCTTCTTTTTATGAGCTCTATTTTATAACCTAGCAGTAAAGTGATAAAAATTCTCACTATTACTGCAATTGGTATGAGCTATGAATCGATAAGTACGGATCAATAGGGCTATTTAGCTACCGTATTTTCAGTGATTGAACATAAAATATTCTCTAGTTCATCCCACGGTAGAATCTCACTATCAATCACTTCAATACGTGATTCAAAGCCTTCTAGTGAGAGTTCATTAACCGATACCACTTGATTAACTACATTAAAGGAAAAGCAGCCATTTTCAGTATTCACTACTGCTTTAACACGATTAGCATTAAGGTTAGAAAATAAGCTAAATAGCTTTGAGAATTCAAATAGTTGATCTGCGGCAAAAAACCAACCGCAGCTGTGATAACCCTGACCATGGTTTTCTTTACGAATAAATTGCTGACCAGGAGCCAGTTCTAATTCTGGCAATGGTTCCATTTGATTATCGTGATGATGGTGGTGACTATGTTGCGCTTGACGTTCTATACGTTCAATGTCTAGCCACTCAAGCTCAAGACGACCATGTTCCACTTCTGCGATCAGGGCTTTTTTAGGATCTGCTTTTTCCATTGCAGTTTGGAACGTGTATAAATCAAAGTCGTCACACTGATCGATTTTGTTGGCAACAACAACATCAGCTAATGCAAGTTGATCTTGGAAATTGGTGTTATCAGTATAAATACTGTCAGCAAAATGGCGAGGATCAACCACAGTGATGGTTGCTCGAAGATCAACATAATTACGGTAGCTTTCAGAGGTTAACTTATTGATGACTTCTTTGGGATGACCGAGGCCTGTTGGTTCTAACAATAAGCGGTCAGGTTTTTGTGCGAGTAATGCGTTAATACCGACAGACATTGGTAAGCCTGCGACACAACACATACAGCCGCCAGGGACTTCTTTAATTATCGCCCCTTGCTGTTCTAAAATAGCGCCATCGACGCCAACATTACCAAATTCATTAATTAAAATGGCCCACTTTTCATGTTCAGGTTTGCGAGCGAGCAAAGAAAGAATAGAGGTCGTTTTCCCAGCACCTAAGAAGCCAGTAATTATATTTGTTGGAATACGTTTCATGTTTTATTCAATTCCTAAACGATTAAGTACCAAAATAATGAGGTCAGTTTACGTGAGCGGCATGAAAGTGACCAGTATAAGTGAGTGAAGCGTTAGTTAAGTGCGGGTTTTGGCTGCAAAAACAATGAAAAGCAAAAAAATGTAGGTATGTTATAACGTTTTTGGCATGATTAATTATTCTAAGAATAACAGGGGAATATGAATGATTAACTGGTTTATTGTAAGTTCTGATTTAATAAAAAAAATAGGGCATGATGCAAGTAATAATTGCTTGTATATCGATTTTTTCCTGCGTGGGGAGTATGAAGTTTATACTAATGTATCTTTATATGCTTTTTATCATTTTTCGTTAGCCACATCGATTGATGAGTATTACCAACAGGTCATTCGGCCAAGTTATTCACTGCAGTCTTAATATTATTAGTGGTAACTTTGTTATCATTTTAGGATTCGTATTAAGTTGAAAAATATATGTAAAAAGCATAATTTAACTCATTTATTAAAATAACAAACACAACAATAAGTAATTGTTCGTTCGTTTTTATCTGTAATGTTATTTATCAATAAGTGAGTCAACATGAGTATTGCTTCTTTGACAGAAGATGAGTTTCTGCACCAGAATCGAATTAGTCAGCAGCAGTGGCAAGCAAGCCAAATTTCATGGTTGACATTAAAAGCAATTGGTTTGTGTCATGAACAACGAACCGAGGTATTGAATGTTACCGCAGAATCATATGCACGCATTATTCAGCAATGTTCTCATGTTCATTCTGTTCGTTGGCGAGTGAAAAAACCACAGCATTTGATGGAGAAAATTGTTCGAAAAACACAGCCTCATAACGCAAAATATCTTGGTATTAATCAATATAATTATGATGCCATTGTCACTGATCTTATTGGTGTACGTGCGTTACACTTGTTTAAAGATGATGGGTTAGCTATTCACGATTATTTAATGACGAAGTGGCAGTATGAAGAGCCACCAGTTTATTATGTTAGAAATGGTGATGATGAAGTGTCGGCTGAATTACCCGCAGATATTACAGTAAAAATACATCCAGCAGGTTATCGATCATTACATTATGTGTTTGGTAGTGAACTACAACACCGACGTATTTTTACTGAAGTACAAGTGAGAACTATTTTTGAAGAAGCATGGACAGAAATAGATCATAAAATACGTTATCCCAATTTTTCTACTGATGCAGAAATTTGTTCTTTTTTATTAATATTTAATCGTCTTGTTGGATCTGCTGATGAAATGGGATCGTTTGTAAAACAGCTTGCTATTGAGGCTGAGCAACGACAACAAGCATTAAGCGTATCAAAAAATAGAATCGAAACAAGTGTACTTGACGTTGAAGACTTATTTCAGCAATTAGAAGGGAAAGCTGAAAAACAGCATAATTCTCAATTGGTTATTAATCAACTTCGCCAGCAAGTCATGCAATTACAGGCGGATAAAAAAGCGTTACAACAATCCATGAATTTAAATATGCTATCGTCGTCAACTGTGGTAACTCAGCGCAGCTATAAGGCTTCGGAATTGTTAGACAAATAGTTAATCTATCTCTTTTACGGATAGGTTCTAGCTTGTTAATAGCAAAAAAACATTTATAGTCCGTATACAGAAAAGCTATTGATTATAAAAATAAATGTACTGAGGGAATTTTTGATGAGAACGCGGTTGGATCGAATTCGCCATGCGATTTGTTTTGAAGTTATTGGTTTAATTTTAATGGTGGGTGTATTAAGCCAATTCGGGTTTGATGGTAGTCATGTTGGCGTAGTCGGGATTGCTTTTTCAATTTTAGCGACAGGTTGGAACTATATTTATAATATATGGTTTGATCGTATGCTTTATCGTCGTTATAAAATAACGGCAAAAACCACGATTATTCGTATTATTCATAGTATTGGATTTGAAGCTGGACTTCTTTTTGTTACGATTCCTATCTTAGCTTGGGCGCTAAAAGTGACGTTATGGGAAGCTTTTGTGCTTGATATTGGAATGGTACTCTTCTATCTCATTTATGCATATGTTTATAACATTGCTTATGACCGCTTATTTCCAGTGCCAGTAGTGCAACAAGATTAAAACCGAATAATGTAAAAAAGCCCCTAATATTAATAGTATTAGGGGCTTTTTGTTGGTTAAAACATTAATGGTTAACATAAAAACTGTAACAGTTTTTGCCCTTTTTCTTACTGTCATAAACCGCTTGATCTGCATTGTTGATCAATTGTTCGATATCACGTGTTTGGTTATCTGTCACTGCGACACCTATAGATGCGGAAAACGGAATTGCTATATCACCATTACTAACGGAACCACTAAGCTGATTAATAAGGGTTTCTAAGGTATTGATTAAATCTTTTTCATTAGTGAAATCACTGGTTAATACAATAAATTCATCACCACCAAAACGGCCAATTAAATCGATTGGATGATTAAAAAAGGACTTCACATGTTGGGCAAAGATGCTAATAACATCATCACCATAATAGTGACCTAAGGTGTCATTGATAGCTTTTAGATTATCAAGATCAATAAAAAGTAGTGCTAAATTTTGATTACGCTTTTGAATTGTAATATTTGCATGTTGAATGAAATACTTGCGGTTTAGTAAATTTGTTCGAGAGCAATAAACACCGTCTTTAGTTGTATTGATTATGTTTTTAAAATGATGATTTATATCGATATTATTGTTTTTTTGCTGTGATTGAATTGGAATGATAGAGGTACTTTCTTTAATAAATGCATCTATCGGAGATGTAATGATAGATACTTTTTTCATTAGGTAATAGCCAATAGCGATTGATGCAATGACAGAGATACAAATATTAATAATCATAAAAAGAACTCTATCTTTTAAATATTGATTATAGTTAAGTGTTGTAACTAAATACCATGGAGTATTTTTTAATGGGTGTAATGATAATATCTCAAGTTGACTCTTATTATTAATGATATGATAATCAAATGTTTTTTTATTCCTAATGTTATGTAATATTTGTTTGTTATTTAATGAAGAGTAAATATTAACATTCTCAAGTTCAGTTGTGTTTTTACAATGATTATTTCTATTCTCACAATTATTGAGAATGTTATTTTTAATGCTAGTGTTTTCTTGATAGGATAAGGCCTGATTAATATCAGCGTAAGAGACAGAAGCAAAGATAGTTCCTTCATTACTGGTGTTATTAAAAGGCTTACATATTATATAAACATAACTATCTGAAATGGGTGAGTAGATTAAGTTACTAATCGTTAATTTTTTTTCCTGTATTGCTTGTTGAAAATAACGACGGTAGTTTATATTTTCAGCATTATTTCGATAAGTTGTAGCTGCCTTGCCTTCAATATCACTAATACCTAATGTTTCTATATTAAATGCTCGTTGATAGGGACGAATAATCTCAATTCGTTGCGATAATTCTAATGTGGGATCTTGCATGATGTTATCATTAGATACTGCAGTCAATAAGTCAGTATGTTTACTAATGATAGTTAATATATTGTTCTCTGTGATGGTTCGATTTCGTATAAGCGATTTTTGAATATTAGTATATTGGTTATAGGACCAATACCCGATATTAAATATAACTAATAAGCTTAGGCATAGTAAAATGTAGTGGGTGATCTTCTTTCTAATACTATGGCTAATATTCATGCAGTGATATCTTTTATCAGGTAATGTATTGATACTTAATGAAATACCATATTACTGTTTTTAAAATACAGATGAATAGTCTTTATTTGTAACAATTTATCATGTTTAAAAGCAGGGATAAAAATGGAAAATTTTGTGATAAGCAGTGTTTTTAGGTGAAAAAGTAGCGTTATATTGGATAGTTATTCTTTATTGATCGGCGTGACATAATTGTGTTACCAAAAAAAGAGCATTAATAAAACTAATGGCAGATAAATGTAATGCCGCATAACGTTAGAATACTGTTATAATGTATACCGTTCAAAATAAAATTTTGCAGACAGATAATGATAAGTACTCACAAATAATCAAACAATATACAACAATTGATTGTATTAATTATCTGGTTCTTTTTTGTTAAGTTTTTGATGTTTAATACATTACTTGTAATTATTGGATTGCGTTTTAGAATGATGGGATAATTGGCATATTCGAGAGTAGTCATATGTAGCGATATGGATTTTCGGTGTGAAAATAATGTAGTTTGGGGTGATCAGCGAAAGACGGCTGACCATTTGTCTATTTTTTAAAATGATTTTTAGCATGTTAGTAAACTATACTATCAGATTTATTTGTCATAGGTGATGTACGTTGAGTAAACAAAGTAAACTCGCACGAAAGGCGGTTGACGTGCAACAATCGATGATGATTGCGTGTGAAGAGTGTGGGTTAGTCGTTGATATCCCTACTTTAAATGAAGGCGAAAAAGCGACATGTCCTCGTTGTGGTCATACATTAATCAAAGCCGTTAGTTTACCTTTTCAACGTCCAGTTGCTTACGGTATCGCGTGTTTGATCATGTTAGTATTAAGTCTCTCATTTCCATTTTTATCTTTTACTGTTAATGGTATGGGACATCAAATTACACTACTAAATGCAGCAGAGACATTACAGCATTTTGAAAATAGTGTCTTAGCTGTTTTATTAATGACAACGATTATTATTTTTCCAGCAGCCTATATAATGTTAGTTCTTTATCTTTATTATTGTGCTCACAAAGTACAGCATATAGGGCATGTGATTCATGCGGTTAGCTGGCTCAAATTTTTATGCCGAGTATTGTTTAAAATCCAGCCATGGTTAATGGTTGATGTGTTTTTAATTGGCGTATTAGTGAGTCTTGTTAAAATATCAGCATTAGCACACATTGGCTTAGGATATTCGTTTTGGGCATTTTGTCTTTATAGTGTATTGGTTATTAAATGTGTTTCATTGGTTGATAGAACGTGGTTGTGGGATCAGTTTTTTGCCATGGTACCCGTCGTAGGGGTTCATGATGGTGATACGCATATGGATCATAATCACATTGGGTGTCATGCCTGTAATCAAATAAACCCAATACCAGCAACTCATCATGCGCGTTGTTTACGCTGCGATAGCCGATTACATGTCTTTGATGCAAATCATTCATTGCAATATGCTTGGGCATATTTAATTGCATCCATTGTTTTTTATATTCCCGCCAACTTATATCCTATGATGTACACCGTGAGCTTAGGTCAAACTGAAGGATCTACTATTTTAGGCGGTGTTGTATTACTTTGGAAAATGGGGTCGTGGCCGATTGCATTAGTTATCTTCATTGCCAGTATTTTTATTCCTATGGCAAAAATGTTTGCCTTAGCATGGTTATATTTTAGTGCGGGTAAGCAAGCAGATAATTCTGCTCATGTCGCAATTAAACGCTTAAAATTATACCGTTTAACTGAGTTTATTGGCCGTTGGTCTATGGTTGATATTTTCGTTGTTGCTATTTTGGTGGCTTTAGTACAGTTACAAAATGTTATGGCAATTTCTCCTGGTCCTGCAGCGTTATGTTTCGCAACAGTGGTGATATTTACAATGTTATCAGCCATGAGATTTGATCCTCGAGTATTTTGGATGTCAAAAGGTAAGTCATATAAACAAGGTTCAGAGTTAGATGCTACTGAATCCCATTCGGTAGTGCCTAGTGTACATAAATGAGAAAGCAGATTATGAGTGATAACCAGCCAGTTGAGGCTAAAGTACAGCGTTTGAAACAAGTATCACCAATATGGATTGTTCCATTGGTTGCATTAGGTATTGGTATTTGGATGTTTATTCAATTTCTAAATAGCCAAGGACCTGTTATTACTATTCGGCTACCAAATGCATCAGGCATTGAAGTGGGTAAAACAGCTATTAAGTCGTTGAATGTTAAAGTTGGTGTTGTAACAAAAGTCCAATTGAGTGAAGACTATAGCTATATTACCATTACAGCTCAAATGGATAACGACACTAGCCGTATGCTTAAAAATGATACGTTATTTTGGGTGGTTAAACCGCGTATAGGTAAAGGTGGTGTGTCAGGTTTAGATACACTACTTTCTGGCTCATATATTGAAATGCAGCCAGGTGAAGGTAAAGAGGATAAACATCATTTTGTTGCGTTAGATGTTCCGCCTGTTGCACCTGCTGATGCAACAGGATTACGCGTTATTTTAACCAGTCGTCAGGCGGGTAAATTAGACGTTGGTGATCCCGTGCTTTATGATGGCTTTACTGTTGGTCGTGTTGAACAGGTCGGCTTTGACATCAATAGTAAACGTGCCAATTATCAATTGTTTATTTTTGAACCTTATGATCGTTTAGTGCGTACTAGCAGTAATTTCATCTTAGCTTCTGGTGTACAAGTGAAAGTTGGCGCTGAAGGTTTTGATGTTAAAATTGGTTCATTAGAATCATTAATTACAGGCGGGGTAACATTCTCTACGCCGATTGATGATCAAGGCACGCAACAGGTGAAGCAAAAATCATACTATCGTTTATACGATAATACGACTGAAGTTCGTGAAAAAATGTTTGAGCAGCACCTTGATTTTGTAATGTTCTTTAGTGAGTCTGTTCGTGGTTTAAAAGCGGGTGCTCCAATTGAATATCGAGGTATTCAAATCGGTACAGTACAAAAAGTACCATTACGTTTACCAACAAGCCAAGAAGGCTTCACCAGTAAGCAGATTCCAGTATTAGTGCGAATCGATCTTGGTCGAGTTTATAATCATAGCGATGAAGGTACACTAGTGTCGTTACGTACTAACTTTGAAAAAGAGTTTAAGTTAGGTTTACGAGCAACATTAAAAACCGGTAATTTGCTAACAGGTGCGTTATATATTGGCACTGATGTTTATAAAGGTGAAAAACCGATAAAAACATTGAAATATGATGGTTATGATATCTTCCCAACTAAAGCGGGTGATTTAGCTGAAGTTCAAAAGAAGCTAACCAATTTGTTGAATAAATTTAATAACTTACCTGTTGAAGATGTATTGTATTCAATGACAGCTACGCTAAAAGTATCTGAAAACACGATGGCAACGATGCAAGCGACGATCAATGATTTGGATCGGTTATTAAAGCAAAAAGATACACAAGCATTACCAGGTGATGTACGTACGAGTCTAAAACAGATTCAAAAAACACTTAATGGTTTTGGCCCTGATGCCGCACCATATCAGAATCTTGACGGTGCATTAACACGTTTTGAAGCTGTGATGACGGAATTACAACCTGTGTTACGACAAATAAATGAAAAGCCAAATTCACTTGTGTTTGGTGATGAGCAAACAAAAGATCCAGTACCTGTTGGAGGTCGTTAATAATGAAAAAGTGGTTAATCATCGCAATGGCGACTTTAGCTGTAACGGGTTGTAGTAGTACACCTGAAGCTGTGAATACCTTCTTGTTGCCTGCGGGTAAGACATCGATCGTATCACACGCCAATAATCAGCCATTATTGATTGTGCGCCCAGTTGAAGTTGCCGCACATTTATCAGGTACTGGTTTAGTTTATCAAACGTCAGCAACAGAAATAGTGGAAGCACAGCAAAACTTATGGGGTGAGGCATTAGCTAAACAGCTAACACGTCGTATTACTCATGATTTGCGCCAAAAACAACATCGTTTATGGGCAACCCAGTTAACACCAACCTTATCAACAGCGGGTGCACCGCGTTTACAGGTACGTATTAACCAATTTAATGGGGTGTATACAGGTGTGGCTAATGTTGCTGGTGAGTGGATGATCATTGGTGCCAATGGTGATTTGCAAACCGTGCATCCATTTGAGTTTAGTGTACCATTAGTAAAAGATGGTTATAGTGCTCAAGTCGAAGCGCTATCAATTGCTGTTAGTGAATTAACAACTCAAATAGCAAATGCAGTGAAGTAAGTCTATTCACTTAAAAGAAGCCCACAGGTTAATCGTCTGTGGGCTTTTTTGTTTTTAATGCGGTAATACCAAGTTATTGTAATTTCAGTTTTGATCTAAATTGTTATATTTTATTAATGTGACTGTAAAAACGTTAATGCATCATCCATGCTGTTAAAAATATGATGTCCTAAAGCGCGAGTGTCAGTGTCAGGTTTTACAAGGTCGATGATTTGTAATGTAGCCATATTGGCAGCAACTGCAGCTTTAACACCGTTATTTGAATCTTCAAAAGCAATACATTGATTGGGCTCGATATGCAGACGTTGTGCCGCAAGACGGTATATTTCAGGATGAGGCTTCCCCTGAGTCACTTCATCACCACAAGTTATGTGTGAGAAGTATGTTGATAACCCTGCGAGATGAAGTTTTTTCTGTGCGAGTGCTTTGTGAGTAGAGGTGGCGACAACCATAGGTATTTTTTTTGTTTGTAACCAATCTAATAATGCGATGACACCGTGTTTAATTGGAATGGCTTGATGTTCAACCACTGCATGGTAGTGCTGCATCCAGTGAGGATGAAAAATACTATAATCTAACATGTCACCGTAGCCTTGTTCGATGATAGGTTTAATACCTGCTTGGTTTCGTCCAATGATAGAAAGATAAACGTCTTGCTTAAAAGGAAGGTTCATCTCATTGCATGTTTGCTTAAAAGCGGTCATACATACTTGTTCAGTATCAAGCAATAATCCATCCATATCAAAAATTGCTGCATTATATTTCATCATGTTCTCTGTGTGGTTATTTTGTCAGATAGTCTCTCATAATATTAAAATTCAGAATAGGTTATCTATAGCAAATAAGAATAATTATATTATTAAATTAATTTTATAAGATGAGAAAATAATAGATTGTGTATTTTTTATTTGAGAATAATATACCTCTGTTATTTATAAATAATATTATTTTAATTAAAAAGGAATATGCTATGACAATCCATAATCTATCTAAGCCGTTACCCGACTTTATAAAAAAAAATAGAATTACATTTAGAAGAACTTATTTACCCTCGGAAAAATCAACAGCATTTAGTTTTGGGTAAAAAACCAACAAAAAATGGGGTGTTATTGCAGAGTAATGACTATCTTGCTATTTCTAATCATAACTATATTCGAAAAGCATATATAGATGCGTTAAGTAATAATAAAAAAGATGTTGTTATGTCTGCTATATTTTTACATAAAGAAGATAATCATTCATTTGAGCACCATCTGGCTAATTATACTGGCTTTGAGCATTGTATTTTATCGCAATCTGGCTGGGCGGCTAATGTAGGCTTAATTCAAACGATTCTGCCAATTAATACGCCAGTTTATATTGATTTCTTTGCTCATATGTCATTATGGGAAGGTGCACGAGTTGCAGAAGCTCAGATTCATAGTTTTTTGCACAATAATATTCATCATCTAGAAAAGTTAATAAAGCGTAATGGCCCTGGGCTTATTTTAGTTGATTCTGTTTATAGTACCTTAGGCACGATTGCGCCATTGATTGAAATTGTTGCTTTAGCTAAAGGTTATGGTTGTGCTATTTTAGTTGATGAATCACACTCATTAGGAACCCATGGCCCAAAAGGCGCCGGATTAGTGGCTCAATTAGGTTTAACGGATGATGTCGATTTTATAACAGTTAGTCTAGCGAAAGCATTTGCTTATCGCGCAGGGGCGATATTGTGTAGTAACAAGATCGGACAAGCATTACCGTTTGTTGCTCGTCCTGCTATCTTTAGTTCTGCGTTATTACCCCATGAAATTGTGGTATTAGAGGCAACATTGAATGTTATTAAGAATAGTGATGCTCGGCGTTCACGGTTGGTAGAGCAATCTGAAAAATTACGTCATGGCTTAATTAAACTTGGATTTAATATTCAAAGCCAATCACAAATTATTGCCCTTGAAACAGGTAATGAAGAAAATACTGAAATAATACGTGATCATTTAGAAAGCATGAATGTTTTTGGTTCTGTTTTTTGCTCACCCGCAACCCCAAAAAATAAAAATCTGATTCGTTTTTCTGTTAATAGTGAATTAACAGATCAAGAAATAGAGGTTATTTTACAAGCGTGTTTTTTGATGAAAATTGAATTAGCATCATAATGATTAATAACTGAATATATAGTATTAAGTCTACTAATAGTATTTAGTAGGCTTATTTATTAATTATACGGCATAGTGGCCGTATACTCATGTGATTTAGTGGTTGGCTAAAATGTAAGTATGAAATTATCCCTACTTTTTATTGGTTAATTTATGCATCTAGCCATTTGTGAACGATATCTAATAGCGTGGTTTTTGATGATGGTTTTAGCAAGAAGTCAGTGATCCCAATACTGATTAAATGTTCTCTATGTTCTTCATCTAAAGAGCCTGAATAAGAGATAATAGGAATGTCTTGATGTGCGGCATATTGAGTATTAGTTCTGATTTCTTTGGTCGCCTCTATACCTGACATTATTGGCATCTGTGAATCCATCAAAATAAGATCAACTGTAGACTCTTGTAAATAAGAGAGGGCAGTACGTCCATTATCTGCTTCGACAACCTCATAACCCGCATTTTTTAATAAAATACCAGAATACAAACGTAATGAAACATTATCATCAACAAGCATGATTTTCGCTTTGGCCATATTGACTCTTTTGAATGCGTCATTTACTGGTGTTTTATGTGTGAAAATTTGAGTGATTAATTTCTTTTGTAATTCATCAATATGATCATATTTAAATAAATAGGGCTGATAAATTTTTGATAACTCTATTTCTTTAGTCGCATTTGAATGATGAATTAGTATCATCTTTATTTCCATGTTCGTTATGTGACTATATAGTTTAGTCAATAATTCATTTTTAATTGAATGTATATCAACAACGATGCAATCATAATCATTCGTATTAATATCTGCAATATCGTAAGTCGCTGCTTGTTTATAAGACAACGTAAAGTTATAAAAAAATGCCAGATGACTAATATCCGTGAATAACTGATTATGATAACCTAAGAATAGTATTCTTTTATTACTCATTAGATCATATTTTATTTTTTCAACAATCGATGAAGTTATACTTGGTAATCGAATAATAAAGGTTGTTGATACATCTTCAGTTGAATAACATTCAATGTTCCCCGCAAAAGCTGTAATGACTTTTTTACAGAAAGATAATCCTAAACCTGAATTGTTCTTTTTTCCTGAAGTATAATATTCAGTAAAAATGTTTTTAATCGTAGTTGACGCTATACCTTTACCGTAATCTTTGACACTGATAATTGTTTCATTTTTTTTACTATAAACAGAAATGACAATTTTAAAGTTTGGTTTGTCTTTATAATAAAAAGAGTTTTTTAATAAATTAAATATGACGTAGCGTAATAAAATATCATTGCCAAAAAATAGACTATCTTTGTTAATTTGAAAACTGACTAACTGGCGATCATTTTTTTGTTGATAGCCATAGACATTAAGTGCGTCGGTAATCACATCATAAATTGAAAGGTATTGAAAAGAATGAGGAGATATTTTTTGACTATCAATAGAGTTAAGTAAAAGGTTGATAGTGTTATGACCATTATTTATTATTGAAATATTGTCTTGAATAATATTACGTAATTTATGTATTTCAGCATTAGAGATCAGACGGTGTTGTTGAGGATCATCTGTTAATGTTTCTGGAAGTAATTCTAATAATACTTCTTGAGATGCATGTAAGGCACCTAGGGGGTTGCGCATTTCATGGGCAATACCGTTACTAAATGATCGTGAGAATAATTGCTTACTCTCAATTTCAATACGATTACGATAATTAAAACAGATACCTGTTACATAAGAAAAGCTAAACACAACAAGGAATGATGAGTGGAAACCAATGCTAATATTACCCATCGACAGATAGCCCAATAAGGCAGCACTGCATGCCGCTATTGTGGTGCATATTAGAATGATCAGCCAGTCATAGATAATAATAATTGAGAGAAAAATGGCTGCTATAAAAGACATGATCCATTCAACGGACCATTCATTACGTATCATCATATAGCAAAAGAAAAAAGGTAAACAAAAACAGATAGTAAAAACAAAATGCTTTTCTTTATAACGAGAAAATAAGCCTGGCATGTAGCTTTTAATCGCAAATGGCAAAAATAACGCAGCACACACTAACCGTAATGGCAAATTTTCATAAGGCTGAGGAAAGATATAAGTCCAAATAAAATAATAAGCAGGGAAGCCGACACAACCAAATAGTCCTATGAAAAATAGATTTGGCTCGATATAGCGGTAAGCGCTGGTTATTCTTTGCTTAATACTCATTTTGTTTCACATGACTACGAATGGCTATTGTTAATGTTATCTGTGTGGTGAATCATTGGCAAGTTTTAACTCTTTTGTGGTTATATTTTATTGTTAACAATAAAGATTAGTTAAAAACGCTGTTTGTCACTTTTTAAAGTGCTAAGGTAGCTGCTTATTATTTTGGAGCGTTGTAATGTCTTTCTTTACTGCTTTATTTTACGACAATGTAATGAAATATACCGAAGAAGCTTGTTTGGTGGAATGGCGTCGAACGTTACTTAAAGATGTAGATGGTAATGTATTGGAAATAGGGGCAGGCACGGGAGCTAGTCTTGGTCTTTATCCTCAAAAATCGTCGTTAGCGCTTTATTTATCTGAACCCGATCCGCATATGCGAATGCAATTAGAACAAAAATTGTCTTCACAGTCGAATATTAAGGCGACAGTTTTATCTTGCTCGACTGAGAATATTGATAGCGATGATGACTTTTTCGATTATGTTTTTGTGTCATTAGTGTGTTGTTCGGTTAAAGATGTGGCTGCGTCATTACAAGAAATTAAACGGGTACTCAAACCGACAGGGCGATTTATTTTTTTAGAACATGTTGCGGCAGAGCCAAATTCTCGTTGTTATCATTGGCAGCAACGGTTGAATTTTATTTGGCGTCGAGTTGCAGATAATTGCCATCTTAACCGAAATACAGAGCAGTCAATCATTGATGCAGGCTTTGTGATTGAAGATATTCAATATGAAAAAATGCGCAAAATGATTGCCGTCGTGCAGCCAACCATTAGAGGTGTTGCACGTATAGCTTCTGAGTAATTAGCGCTATATTTCTTACATGCTAAGCCTTAAGAATAAAACAGAGAAAAGAGTGTTGTGCACTCTTCTCTCTACTAATGATTGCCGTATTATTGTACTATTTCGCCGCTCTCAACCACGGTTTTGCGTACAATATCAGCAAATTTCAATGCTTCATCATGCACTGTTTTTTCATTCACTGTCAGAATGTTACGATCTTCCATAAGTAACTTACCGTCAACCACCGAGTGCTTAACATTGGTAGCATACGCTGAATACACCAAGGCAGAATATGGGTTATAAACCGGGATCATGTTGGGTGCTTTGGTATCAATCACGATAATATCTGCCAGTTTTCCCACTTCTAAAGAACCAATTTTATCTTCCATGTGTAATGCACGTGCCGCGCCAATGGTTGCCATTTCAATCACATTGATTGGAGGCATTGCCGCGCGATCTTTATTGACTAATTTGTGTACTTTCGCCACTTGGTTAAATTCATCAATCGTACTTAATGTATTGCCGGACATTGGACCGTCTGTGCCTAAACCAATACGTAACCCATCGTTAAACATTTTCAATGCAGGTGCAACGCCTTTGGCTGACTTGATATTGGCACTCATGTTGTGTGCGACACCAACATCATGCTTTTTCAAAATAGCGATATCTTCATCATTAGCATCAATGACATGTGCGGCTAAGAAGTTTGAATTAAGTGCGCCAATCGATTCCATGTATTTAATCGGCGATAGGCCACCAGAGCGCTTAGCAATCACTTCTCGCTCACGATCAGATTCAGCAAGGTGCATCATTACGGGCACATCATGTTTTAACGATAGCTTGGCAATGGTTTGCAGAGTTTCAGTCGAGTTTGTATAAGGGCCATGTGGCGCAAATGCTGGTGTAATACGCGGGTGATCTTTATATTGTTCAATAAAGTTAAGCGTGTATTTAATACCATCTTCCGGAGTTTTAGCACTCGCCACCGGGAATTGAATAATGGTTTCACCCAAGATGGCACGCATACCTATCTGATCAACGGTTTTAGCCACTTCATCTTCAAAGTAATACATGTCAGCGTAAGTGGTCACGCCGCCTTTTAGCATTTCGATGTTACCCAGTTGGGCGCCAATACGCACCATATCTCGTGAAACTAATTTTTTCTCTAATGGGAAAATATAGCGGTGTAAACGATCGGGCACATCATCAGCCATTGAACGGAAAACGGTCATTGAGGCGTGAGTATGGGAGTTAATGAGGCCAGGCATAACAATGTCACCATCAGCATCAATAGTTTTAGTTGCTTGGTATTCTTTGATGTTTGTACCATCAGTAACAGCATAAATCTTATTGCCTTTTACTGCGACCAAACCATTATCAAAGACGGTTTTATCTTGATCCATGGTGAGGACTGTCGCATTTGTTATTAACAAGTCGACATTTTCGATGGCATAAGCAGATGGGCTAATAAGCGAAGTTGCAGCTAAAGAAACAGCAAGTAAAGTCTTCTTAAACATTATGTATTACCGTAACGATGGATTTTTGCTGATAATACAGAGCAATAAATGAATGAAAATAACTATTTTATGCATTACTTTTATTTGTGACAAAGATCGTATTGGGGCGATAAATTTAATCAATAAAAGGCATGAAAATGCTCAATTTTACAAATGGGAATCGATTGCTTTTAGCTATTATTGATCTAATCGAATTTAACATTACCTGTTTTATAGTGTGCTGTTAGATGCTAAGGCTTAAGATAACCAACTCCTTGCTGTTGGCGTAGTGCAATTTCGTAAGCACTAGCTGCAATAATTTGAAGTGCTTATGTTGTGAATTTTTAGACTGCTGTTTGTAGTAACACACTATCGTGGTAATGGTTACTATTTGTTTTAGGTCTTAAAGTTATGCTTGGTAAATATCGATGTGTAGCTTACTATATATCGAAATATTATGGAGGTTGTTATGTCACTTAAATCTGCGGTTATTACTGTTGCTGCCTTATCTCTTTTTGTACAACCCGTTTTAGCTGCTGATAATGTTACTGTCTTTGCTGCATCATCATTGACCAATGCATTAAATGCCATTGCAGTAAAATACCAACAGCAGACCGGAGTTGAAACCACATTATCCTTTGCATCATCATCGGCTTTAGCGCGTCAAGTTAGCCAAGGTGCGCCAGCCAATATTTATTTATCAGCGAATGAAAAATGGATGGATTATGCTGAGCAGCAGGGGGCTATAGCGGCTAATACCCGTAAAGATATCGTTAAAAATAGCTTAGTGATGGTTGCTCCTTTGGCATACCCACAAAATAAAGTGAATGTTAGCGCGAGCTGGAATTTAGCCAAGGCATTAGATGGCACCCGTTTAGCGGTTGGTGATCCTAACTATGTACCTGCTGGTATTTATGCAAAACAAGCATTAGAGTTTTTAGGTTTATGGAAACAAGCACAACCACTGTTAGCCAGTGCCAATAATGTGCGTTCAGCGCTTGTGTTAGTTGAACGTGGGGAAGCTCAATTGGGCATTGTCTATAAAACAGATGCTGAAATTTCTAAAAAAGTAAAAACAGTTTATCAATTCCCCGCCGAATCACATAAACCGATTGTATATCCAATGGCGCTAGTGAAAGGCAATGTGACACCAGCAGCAAAAGGTTTTTACCAGTATTTACAACAGCCTCAAGCCGCAGCAATTTTCAAATCTTATGGCTTTGATCAGGTTATAAAAAAATAGCGGGATTGATTAAACGCATACAGTAATAGGTTAACGATAAGGTACTGAGTGAAAGCTTCGTACCTTTTATGTTTTACCCTTGATTGTGTTTAAAAATACAGCGAATAAAGCACAGAAATCAAATCATTGCTGACTGACGGTAAATGATTACCTATGCTATTGCTATAACGAATAAAAGTTTTTACAGGATTGTTGTTAGTGCTGACTGAATATGAATTAGAAGCGTTATTTTTAAGTTTGAAAATTGCCAGTGTCGCGGTAATTTTCAGTTTACCATTAGGGATTGGCTGTGCCTGGTTATTGGCACGTCGCCAGTTTTGGGGTAAATCATTACTCGATGGACTGATTCATTTACCGTTAGTGCTGCCACCGGTGGTGATCGGCTACCTGTTATTGATCACTATGGGTCGCCAAGGCATGGTGGGCAAGTGGCTGTATGATTGGTTTGGATTTACGTTCAGTTTTAGTTGGCGCGGTGCTGCGTTAGCTGTTGCGGTGGTGTCGTTTCCTTTAATGGTACGCTCAATTCGATTAGCTTTAGAAGGTGTTGATAAGAAGTTAGAACAAGCGGCTCGCACGCTAGGTGCATCTTCTACTCGTGTGTTTATGACCATCACCTTACCATTAATGATCCCTGGTATTTTGACGGGTACAATTTTAGCTTTTGCGCGTGCTCTGGGTGAGTTTGGTGCAACGATCACTTTTGTGTCAAATATACCGGGTCAAACTCAAACAATTCCTTTGGCGATGTACTCCTTTATTGAAACCCCCGGCGCTGAAAGCGAAGCGGCACGCTTATGTATTGTCGCTATTGTGATTGCATTATTATCATTGTTTGCTTCTGAATGGTTAACCCGCGTGGCAAGAAAACGATTAGGGGCAGCGTAATGAGTACCAAAACAGCGCAAAAAAGATTAAAAATGTGCTTTACCCAACAATTAGGTGATCTTGCGTTAGCCATTGATCTTAATGTGCCGATGCAAGGGATCACGGCCATTTTTGGACGCTCAGGTGCAGGAAAAACATCTTTAGTAAATGTGCTGAGTGGATTAAGTCATCCAGATAATGGCTATATTCAGCTTGGTGATCGTGTCTTATTCAATAGCCAGCAAGGTATGGCGTTAAGTGCTGATAAACGTAATATTGGTTATGTATTTCAAGATGCGCGTTTGTTTCCACATTATACGGTAAAAGGTAATTTGAATTACGGCGTTAAACATACCGATCAACAACATTTTGATGATGTGGTTAATTTATTAGGTATTGCACCGTTATTATCACGTTATCCCGCTTCGTTATCTGGTGGTGAAAAGCAACGGGTAGCCATTGGGCGAGCATTATTGACTAAACCCGATATGTTATTAATGGATGAGCCTTTAGCCTCGTTAGACATGCCACGTAAACAAGAATTGATGCCTTATTTGGAGAAGTTAGCTAAAGAGGTCAATACACCGATAATTTATGTAACCCACAGTTTAGATGAGATTCTACGTTTAGCCGATTCAATGGTGATGTTAAACCAAGGCAAGGTACTGATTTCAGGGCATGTGAATTCTGTTTGGAGTTCTCCTGAAATGCGACCGTGGTTACCTGCAAAAGAGCAGAGTTCACTATTAAGTGCGCGAGTAAATATTAACCATCCTCGTTATGCCTTAACACAAGTAATGTTGAGTCACGATGCCTCATTATGGGTAACACAGTTGCCACATCAACGAGGGGAGTGGGTGCGGGTACGTATATTTTCTAATGATGTTTCAATTGCGCGTCACTACCCTCAAGCAAGCAGTATTCGTAATATTCTCGCGGCAAGGGTTGATAAGATTCATTACGCTAATGATGAACGTGTGGAAGTTAAATTACGTATTGGTGAAACCCATTTATGGGCCAATATTACCGCATGGGCAGCGGATGAATTAGCACTAAAAGTCGGTGATCAGGTGTTTGCTCAGATAAAAGGTGTCAGTGTTACTAAAGATGATTTAGCTTAACATATTATAAATAACAGTATGATTTATAGTATTACCAGCATCACAAACAAAAACAGCTGAATTAAATAAATCACAACCATTTTTCGTTTCAGGTATTGGTCAACATAAAACTGTTGATGCTGCGAAGCTATGTGGTGGTGCCGATAACGTGGCTAAAGTTGAAGTGCAACAAACGTTTGTTAACGGTCTATTGAGTGTCGTTACATTTGGTGTTTATACACCACGTCAAGCCCGCGTATTCTGTAAGTAATAGTCAGTATTAGCATCATATCAAGCCTTCCACAGTGGAGGCTTTTTTCTTTTCTGTTGCATCTCATTTCTGAAAACAAGCCATATCGCATATTGCTATATATCGCACTTTGCGATAATCTGGTCTAAAATTCACAGCAAAGGGTTAATATGCGTGCGGATCATCACTACAACTCGAATTAAACAGGCAATGTTGATGTACCCACAATGGCGGGTTGGGTTGACTCTCTGGCAACAGACATTCAATCGAGCAGGCTTAAAGTTTGAATCTTTTGCTCAAATTAAAGCGCTTTGGCGTACACAAAGTGGCTGGAATGTTGATCGTGTCCCTGCGTGTAAAGTAGGTGAAACGGCTTTTAACGGTGACAATTACGACCTTTACATTTTTGACGTTCATAAGAACGACTGTCGCATTTTGGCTCGTATTGATAGCACTCGCAGCAAGATTTTTATTCGTGAGATTTTATCTCATGCAGACTATGACAAATGGATTAAAAGTCATATTAAGTAATCACCTCCGTATATTTTGGAGCAGTTATGATTAAACACCATGAAAATGTTGGATTGAACACCGCAAATCTAAGCGGCATGTTTGAGGCAATGTCAGATGTCCTAAGTGACTACGCACAGAATGCCCTAATTTTATTTAACTATTCAACGAAACCAATTGAAACTGAAGCGGAAGTGCTAGAACGCGCTGAATTAATGGATGAGCTAATGGATATGGCGACCTCTGAAACTGATGTTTGTATGGTTTATGCCCATGCAATTTCAGACCGCATCGAAGAATTTGAAACGAACCATTTAATTATGCCTAAAGTTCCCGCTGTAGAAATGCTAAAGGGCTTGATGGATATTAAGGAGCTTAAACAATCTGATTTAAAACATATCGCGCCTCAAAGCGTGATCAGCGATATTTTAAATGGCAAAAGAGCTATTAATTTAGCTCAAGCAAAAGGCTTCAGTGAGTATTTCAATTTACCTTTTGAAACCTTCATTGATTAATAACCTCCGTTCTATCGCTAATAAAACCGCCGAGCATGGCGGTTTTGTTTTATCTGGCCTTTAATCACCGCGCTGATTCTCGCCACTATCTCAATATTCTCGGTTAGCTGTTGGCTGACAATATAGTTTGATCGATCACAATAAAAATGGTCCAGATACAAAAAAGTTTGATCAATTGTGGGATTTAAAGTCGCTTGGTAGTTAAGGTACGACAGAATCGCTTGGTGATCACAAGTGAGTTAGCTATTAAGCTAACTCATAATTGCCCCAAAGTGAGTTAGTTCAAATTATTGAGTTAACTTTTGTTCCCTGTTTTACCATACATAAACTAATAGCTGAGTATCAATGTGCTGTTACGCAAACCTATGCTTTTGCCGAATTTTCAATAAATTCAGGTTAATGGGTTGAATTTTAAGTAACAGTCCCAACATCTAAATAAGAGGTAAATTGCATATGAGAAACAGCAACTTTGACATCTATTGACTCAAAAAAGGTGGAATTATGGCCAGAAAACCAGTTTTTTTTAGTTTCCATTACGGAAATGATGTAATGCGTGTACAGCAAGTTCGTAACATAGGTGCACTTGAAGGGAATACTCCAGTTTCAGCAAACGACTGGGAAACAGTAAAGCGTGGTGGTGATGCATCAATCAAACGCTGGATCGATGACAATTTTAAGTACAAGCAATGCGTTATTGTTCTTGTAGGGCAAGAGACTCACACTCGGCCTTGGGTTAAATACGAAATCGAAAAAGCTTGGAGTGATGGAAAACCGATTTTTGGTATTCATATTCACAACTTAGTCTGTCCTCGCAATGGAAAAGGCCTAAAGGGTAAAAATCCATTTGAGCAGTTTGCATTTAATGATGGGACAAAGCTTTCATCCGTCGTGAGTTGCTACGACCCTAACCCAAACGATGCGTATAAGGACATAGCTGAAAATATGGAGTATTGGGTTAGTCAAGCCATAGCTCAAAGAAAAAAATAGCCCACAATATTTCAAACTAAAGAGCGTACTTTGCCATACAAAAGGATCAAAGTGCCGCTCTTATCATTACATCCACTGTAACGTCATACATACGAGTCAATAGAGATATTATTAATGAGAGACCGCATAAAACAGTCATTCCTACAAGATATAGGAAAAGAGCTTGCAGAAGAAAATGTAGCCGTTTTTGTAGGAGCTGGTATGTCAGCAGGATCTGGATTTGTAAACTGGGCAGAGTTACTCCGTCCCATAGCTGATGAACTAGGTCTTGATGTTGAAAGAGAAAGTGATCTAGTCGCTCTCGCTCAGTATCACTGCAATGATAATGATGCTAACCGTAGCCAGTTAAACCAAAGATTAATTGAAGAGTTTTCAAGAGAAGCCGAAGAAACTGAGAATCACAGAATACTGGCTAGACTTCCAATCCGCACTTATTGGACTACGAACTATGATAGAGTTATAGAATTGGCATTAGACAAGGCTGGGAAAATTGCCGATGTAAAGCATACTAAAGATCACTTGGCTACGACAAAACCAAAACGTGATGCTGTTGTTTACAAGATGCATGGTGATGTTGAACACCCAAGTCATGCCGTTTTAACTAAAGATGATTATGAAAAATATCATGTCAAAATGGAACAATATTTAGCTAACTTAAAAGGCGATCTAATTTCTAAAACATTCATTTTTATTGGTTTTAGTTTTACCGATCCAAACTTAGACTATATTCTTAGCAGAGTGCGTGTAGCTTATGAAAAGAACCAAAGACGACACTACTGTTTTATAAAAAATGTAGAAAAACAACAAGACGAAGAAGATGTAGATTTTGATTATCGTGTTAGAAAGCAAGAGTATTTTATAAAAGACCTCGCACGATTTAATATCAAAACAGTATTGGTTGATGATTTTCAAGATATTACCGATTTATTAAAAAGGCTTGAGAAAAAATTTAAATCTAAAACCGTATTTATTTCGGGTGCCGCTCATGAGTACGGAAATATAGGTGAGCATCAAGCTTTAAAGTTTGTCTATGATTTAAGTAAGAAATTAGTTTCTAAAAATATGAGAATTGTCTCAGGTTTCGGTTTAGGCGTTGGAAGTTCCGTCATTTCTGGCGCACTAGAACAAACATTTAAAAGTCCGAAAGCAAAACTAGAAGACAAACTTATATTACGACCATTCCCACAATCAACCTCTGGCGAAATTCCGTTATCTGGACTTTGGACGAAATATAGAGAAGATATGATAAATTATGCAGGAATAGCATTATTTCTGTTTGGGAATAAGTTAGATGGAGAAAGAATTATACCTTCCAATGGTATGAGGGAAGAGTTTGAAATTGCAAAACAAAATAATCTATTCCTGCTGCCTATTGGTACGACAGGGTATATGTCAAAAGAGTTATGGTTAGAGATAAATACACAAATACAAGATAACCCTAATATTTCAAATAAAATGAAGGAACTTTATCTGAAGTTAGGTGATTTAGATGTTGAGTTTGAAAATTTGATTGACACCATAATAGATATACTTGAGTTAAACGAGAAAAGCCAATAATGAAATCATAAGCCATGGAATTTCCATGGCTTTAAAAATAACAAGAGTGATCATGTCGGGGATTGTAAAGAGAAAGTATAATAAAGAAACTGGATTATATATGAAGTCATTCACATACCCACTTAATTCGATATCAAAGGTTCTCCCTTACGAATATAATAGGGTTACAATGCTAAATATATTTAAAGAGTTTTATCCAAGACAATGGAAAGAACTTGTTAGTCGGTACCAATACTATACCGATAAAGATAAAAATCTTAAAAAGAATGGAAAGAGGACTCGATTTCATCACAAAAAACCAGAAGATTTCTTATTTGGCTTAGCTAAGACCGAACAAATTATGTCTCATAGATTTATAGAAGAGCATAAAAAACGCTTCAATGAATTCGTCAGAGAACATGAGTATAATAAATTCAAAGAAGACAGGAAAATAAAAAATGACATTTACCATAAAAACATTGCAGAAAATAACAAGTTAGCACAAAACTTGGAGCCACTATATATAGATTTATTTATATCTCAATATCATCGAAAAGGTGTTACTATTCAAGAAAAATTAGAGATTGTAAATGAAGTTAAAAAGTTTAATTGTAATAAGTCAATAAGATTCTTACAGAAATTAAATGACAGTGAAAGAAACAATCAAGTAAGAAGAGAGGCGTTTAATCATCTTCAGAAATCAGGAGTATATGTAAAGCTTCGTAAAAATTTCAAAGGAAAGCAGAAAGAGTATCACATAGAACGTGACCAATTTATAGTAACACCTAGTGATCTAATAAAAAGGCTAAATTCCAATTCAATACAAAGAAAAAAATCATTCGATGTTTTTATTTCACATAGCTACCATGATAACGATAAGGCATTAATATTAAAGAACTCTTTGAATAATCACAAATTATCAGTGTATTTGGACTGGACAAGTGATAATGATTTCTTAAGGCGTGAAGTAGCCAGTAACTATACTAAACTTGTTCTAATGGAAAGAATAAAACAGTCAAAGGTTGTGATTTTTTTAAGATCAGAAAAATCTATAAATACAAACCTTGAAATCAGTTCACCTTGGATTGAAATGGAGCTATCTTTTGCCAAGAAAATAAATAAAAGAATACTATGTATTAACTTACTAGGCGGAGATAGTCCGTTTGAAGAAGTTTCATTTACATTAAATAATGATAACTTCCGTATACATAAAGAAAGCATTGAAGATATTTATTCTCATATAAATAAATCATTTCAATCTAAACATACTCATTACAATGAGTGCAAATTACTCTAACTCTGTGAATCAAACAAGCTTTGTCAACAGACGGTCGATTTTGAGGGGGAGTATAGCTAAAGCGTTCGCTACTTGTAATGTAAATGATTGAGCTGTCGCTATCCCATTTTTTAACGTTTACATGAAAAATAATCTTTTTGCCTCATTTTAACCAGAATGGGGCTTTTTACTCCTTCCCATACCTGTAGTTATTCATGGATTGCTAATGAGAAACTTTCCGAAACTGATTTCTGTCCAAAATTGAGCTGGCTCGAATGGCTAGCTCAAATTTGTCCACTTTTTAGTTAGTCAGAACGGCTAACTAAAAAATGCCCCAAAGTGAGAAGCTGATTTACCCCTCACAATTTGAATTAGTTGCCTTTATAGCCAGAACGTTAACGTTGTGATCCAATTTATAATCCACTTTAGATATAAAAAGAAGCAATATCACTTTATGGTTGTATCAACAAATCTTAACTGTGACTAAAATGTTCATTGGGTGATTTGATCACCCGTACTAGAAAATGATGAATAATCCAAATAGCCATCGAGGTTAAAATAACGGCAACCAAAATAGAACTAAAGCGATAAAAAATAGCAAATACGGCATCTTTTTGATCGGGAATTAAAGATGTTGTTAATGGTACCGTTAATGCCGACATTGCCGAAAACGCAATGCTAGATTTGATGGTGCCAAGGGCGAGCCAAGAGCAAAAGAATCCCGCAGCAATCGCATAAGCCATAATAAATAACACTCCATTATCTGACCAAGAATAGAGTCCGATTTGAATCATTAATCCAGCCAAACAGCCAAGAAAAGTACCAATAATACGTATTTTTGCAGCTGCCAGTGAACCAATTAATGTCATTGGCGAAAGCACGATCAATATGGATGCTTGGGCTGATAATGAATCATTCAGATCTCCAAATTGGAATACCAAAAAGGCAAGCATCGTGATAATCCAGCCCAATGCTGTTTGTCTTATCATGCCGATATGATCGTAACGTTGGACATTATTTGTGGTATCACTGACTGTATTGGCGGTTGATTCAGTAGTTGGTTCAGGAAAGAAATAATAAGCCAGCGCACAGATAGGCACAGTTACAATCGCACTACACCATAGTGTCATTGAAAAGTCTTCCAAATCAAAACTACTATAGCTGGCAAAATTAAGCGAAATTGAGCCGACGAGTAAACCGATAAAACCGAATAAATAGGTCTTCTTATTACTCATAGCAATACATTTTTCGAGAAACAATATACCTACAATCGCAGTTAACAGTATTGGTGATGATTGGAAAAAGCCATCAATAAAACTAACTTCGAGAGTAACCCAAATAACACCCGCTACCACCTGTAAATAGTTATTCCAGTGCCAATGATCTGAAATCATCATGATATTAATCGGTAATAAAGCAATAAAAAAACCGTATGACCATCCAAAGATCATACTCACAGCTAAGCCTATTACGCAGCCAAACCAAAGTCGCATTGTTTTCATAGATAATGACTCCGAAAATTAATTACTCATCGCATTAGTAATTGATATTGGGTTAGTAAATAAAATGCAGCACACTGGCTAAGTGAATTTCTATTTTAGCTAACAATTGCCATACCGGATTATTTTGAGGATAGACAACAACAGTTGCGCGTGAACCAACAAATAACTGTGGTGGTAATGAGTGTTGACTGGTTAAATTCACACGTACTCGTTGTGCATCTCGTACCCAACGATTGCTGGTTTCCATTACAGCCAGGCGACCATTTGCTATTTGTTGTGCTGCGGCAACACCAAAATCACGGCTATTTATCGTTAATGGAAACACTTGGCCTGGAAGTGCATCATAGGCAACATAGGCGGTTGAATGAGGTGTGAATTTAGCGGTTGATTTTTCTCTAAAATCAGCCGCTACCCACATTGAATCAGTAGGTATAAAAGTTAACATAGGTTGATTAGCATTTGCCATTGTGCCGACATCAACTTGAAGGTTAGTGATCACACCATCGCTTGGAGCAATGACTTTAGTATGGGTTAGATTTAGTTTAGCTTGCGCTAATGCATTCTCAGCAGCAAGCACTACAGTACTTTTACCTTTTTTAGATCCTAACTGTGTTTTTATGACAATTGCTTGTTGCTTCGCTGCGGCTAAATTAGCTTGTGTGGCTTGTTTTTTAGTATACGCACCATCACGCATTGATGCAGAAACTAGTCTCTTTTTTGCTAATTGGTCAATTCGCTTAAAGTCATTATGGGCGTTATTATAATTAGCTTGGTTGGTAGCAATATTTGCTTGAGCAGCATTGACTTGAGCATACAGTGATTGCTCTTGCTGATGAGCTTTTTCTAAAGCGACCTGTGCTTGAACTACCGCTAAACGGTATTTTTGATCATCAATCTGAAACAGTAACTGGCCTTTAATAACTGTTTGATTATTTTTAATGTTGACTTGTGTAATTCTACCTGAAATTTCGGGTGCAATTTGTACCACATAACCTTGAACACGACCTTCAGTCGTTAAGGGGACATACCTATCGGCAATAACAATGTAGGCCATGATTAAAATAAAAATAATAATTAAACAACGCATCCAGCGTTGAAAAGTAGTATGAGAATTTGGCATGAAATATTCCAGTGTTCACAATCAAGCTGATCAGTATAAGAAAAATTAACTTGCTAGAATACTGCGACAAATGTCACACTTGTGAGCTAAATATAGGACAATGTGAGGACGCATAATGAAAGCATCAATGGATGACTTGTATTTATTCATGTTAACAGTACGCCATGGTGGGATAAGTGCTGCAGCAACTGCTCATGGGTTACAACGTTCAAAAATAAGCCGACGTTTACAAGAATTAGAAAAAGCACTGCATTGCCAGTTATTAATTCGTACTACACGTCATATCGAATTGACAGAAAATGGACGATTATTGTATCAACATATCAATCAGCCATTAACGGAAGTGAATCACGCGGTTAATTTACTTGAAAGTCAGCAAAATAGTTTACAAGGTGTTTTGCGCTTAGCTGCAACAGCGTCTTTTATTTCGTCGCCAATGTTTGCAGAAGTATTAGATGCTTATGCAAGCCAGTTTCCATTGGTGCGGTTAGAATTGCTTTATTTGCAGGAAAGTGTTGATTTAGAAAGGGAAAATATTGATTTGCAGTTATTGCCAAATATGGCTGAAATTATTAATTTAGATTATATACAACAAGCTATTTTAACATCAAGTAATGGTTTATTTGCGTCACCAGAATATTTAGAACGGCACTCTGAACCTAAATCAATGGCGGAATTGCAGCAGCATTGGCTATTAGCGAGTCGTTATAATTCGACCTTATTACAAGAGGGGATTCGTTTACGATTGATGTCTGAAGATATTAATATGATTCAGCAGATGGCTATTTTAGGGCAGGGGATTGCGTTATTACCTAACATTTTAATGCAAGAGTCTTTGTTGCAGGGTAAGTTAGTGCAAGTGCTAACGGATGTTAATTATTCTGATATTATGATGACAGTAGTGTACCCATCGCGGCGTTTTTTACCTGAAAAAACGCGTGCAATGGTGACGTTATTACGTGAGAAATTTGCAGATAAATGAGTGATGATAGCAACTAAGTGCCTTAAATAAGATCTGCAATTATTGTATTTCTCGTGCAAATTTGATTTTATCTACCTCTGCAACCCAAGCTGGGCGATTGATATAATGACCGATGATCAGTGCGGGAATAATAAAGATAATGTGCGATAACGCTAAATCTACATTTGATGCAGCTAATGCCGTATTACCACTGGCATAATTGAAGCATGCAATCAGGCTAAAAATAACACCGAGAATACTTAATATAAAAAATCCAACGACACCAAGACCAAGAATATCTCGAGAGTAAAGTTTAAAAAGGTTCATTAATTAACTCCTAACCTCGACGGTTTGTTATTGTTAAAAGAGTAAATAAAGGCGTGTTTTTGCCGTGATTTTATTACTATGCGCTTTCAAAATAAGAGCAATATTGATCTTGCACATAAATTAATGCTTATATATCTAAATAGCCGATAAATGTACGTATTTTTATTTATTGAATCGTTGTGATTTTCAATTTATGCGGCATTACCCACTGAAATGCGGCGGAAAAATACGCTTTTGCATTGTTATCAATGACTCTTCCATGAGACAAAATAATACGTTCAAAAGGCCATGTTAGGATTTCTTGGATTGATTGACGTAATTGAGTGTGATTGCGAAAGGTGATACGCCAATACAAAGGCATTGCAGGTTTAAAATAACAGCCGTTAATAACAGAAAGTGCAAAGGTAAGCGGATGATGACTGTCTACCATCCATGCTAATGCATCACCAACAATAAGCGTTTTTGATTGTGGATCACAAAACGCAATTTCTTCCATGCTGTCACTTCCTCTAATTACCGTTTGTAGTAATTGTCCTTGCCAGTGGGAGGGGGTGTGATTGCCCAGCGCACCATCAAAAGTGAGATCACTTCGCTTATGGATGAGCCCTGGAGGAGCATAGAAATACGCTTGAGGATAGGCTAACCACCAATCAGAGAGATAAATATTATGACTTTTGTTAGGAGTAACCACATAAGCTATCTCACCCAGTTGGCTAAGTTGCTGTTGTAAGGTGGCTGTTATTTCAATGGGGGAATGGATGAAGAGTTTGTTGTTATCTAATCGAATAATTGTCATTCGGTGACCCATCGGCGCACCTGCTACTCGGTATGGCATATCACAATACCAAATACGATTTGTAGCCCATTTAACGAGAGTGCAATCCTTGCTCATAAGCGTTATAACTAACTATCAATAGGTAATGATCATCATATGACTAATTTAGCAATGGTCAATATTTTTGTTACATATTTGTTGAATATAAATCACGGTATAATAAAAATAGCCACCGTGATAAGCGGTGGCTATTGAATTGTTAGCTTAGATTAGCGTTTGTGTGGTCGTTTAACTATTGGTTGTATTCGTTTCTGCTGTAGAATTTGTGGTCACTTGATCCATTTTTTCTTGCTCTGCTTTAGCTTCATGAATCATTGGTGTGATTGTTGAACCCTGCACAATAATAGAGAAAATAACTACGGCATAAGTCATTAACACCACGATCTCTTTCACATCAATGTCAGGGCTAAAACCAATTGGAATACCACTTGGAATCGCCATTGCCATCGCAAGTGCTAGACCGCCACGTAATCCTCCCCACGTTAATATTTTAATCGACAATGGGTTATAGCTGCGGTAACGGTTAAAGATTTTATAAGAATATTTTACGCTGAGGTAACGGCTCAGTAGTACTAATGGAATTGCTATCACTACCGCTACGATATCAATCGCATGGAAAGTGAAAGTGATCATCATCAAACCAATTAATAAGAATAAAACCGCATTTAAAATTTCATCAGCGAGTTCCCATAAATGTGATATCTGATGAGCGGCTTCTTCTGAAATGGTATTACGAGTCCAGTTACCAATAATAATACCGGCAACAACCATGGCAAGTGGTGCAGATACTTCGATATGTTCACTAACGACATAACCAAATGTTGGAATTAAGATCGTTAAAATTAAGCGGAACATATTGTCATGTGAACTTTTAATTAAGAAGTGGAACACCACTCCAATAATCGCACCACATGCAATACCACCTAACGCTTCACGAATAAATAATAGCGCAGTGCTTGAGACTGTCGGTGCTGTTTTACTGAATGCAATTTCAAATAAAGTAACGAAAATAACCAAGCCAACACCATCATTAAACAGTGATTCACCTTCTATTTGGGTTGAAATTCGTTGTGGCGCATTGAGCTTTTTGACGATGGCCAATACTGCAATCGGATCGGTTGGTGAAATTAATGCACCAAATAGACAGCAGTAAATAAAATCAATATCAATAGTGCAAAGCTTAAACAATGCCCATAACACAATTCCAATAAAGAAGGTTGAAAATAAGGTGCCAATAAGTGCTAAAAACGTGATTTCAAATTTTTGATCTTTAAGATGAGGCAATTGAATGTTCAATGCGCCAGCGAAAAGGAGAAAGCCTAATACGCCTTTGAGTAAGAAGTCATCAAAGTTGACTGCTTGTATCATCTGAATAACTTCATGCTCCTCATCGTGAGGAATATAGCCTAATTTACTGAGTATTAAGAGGGTCAGTGATATTGCAATTGACCAGCCAGTGATGGCGATGGTTGGTTGAAATTTACCGATACGGTGGTTAATCATTGAGATAAAGACTGCAATGGCTGCCATTATACATACTGTGTCATAAGCTGACATGAATACGGTGCTCCACTAGGTATCAAATAAGTTGTCGTTAGACTATTGTTAGCATAATTATCTGATATTGTGTGTAATAAAAGAGAGTTATAAATAAATAAGGTTTAATTTATATTCTATATAAATATATTTTAATATTTTAATGATATCAAACATAAATTGTTCATATTGTTTTGGAATATAACGTTTCATTTTTAGCGATTATAAATACAGCAATCAATGTAAGAAAAGAAGAGCAGAAGTTATGTAAGGGAGTAAAAGTGAGCATTTACGAGTCAATATACGTAACTAATCGACTCGTAAATACAGCAGTTAAATAATGAGTATTATTTAACTGCTGCTGAGATTAATAAACCAGGGTTGTCACTAATAATAGTGCTAACACCCCAGCGGGTAAATTTATCTACTTGTTGAGGATCATTCATGGTCCATATTTGTAGTACTTTCCCGGCATCGGTAATTTCTTTTGCTAACTTTTCATTGAGTAAGTGGTGATCTAAGTGGATGCTGTATAGATTAAGTTTGGCATCTAAACGAGCGATATCTGGCACCCAGTCTTCAATGATTAAGCCTCGGCGAACTTCAGGCCATAGTTTTAAGCAGTGTTTTACCGCGTTATAAGAGAAACTAGATAGAATAAGACGATCAGTGTCGAAACCATAATCTTTAATTGTTTCAATTGTTTTGCGAACTTGAAGCTCAACTTCTTCTTCATAATGGACTTTGATTTCAAGGTTGATATTTAAGCCATAATCATCACAAGCTTGCAGTAATTCTGTCAATGTTGGAATGGTAGTATCGGCAAATTCAGCACCAAACCAGCTTCCTGCATCTAATTGCTTTAGTTCACTGAGTGGCTTATGACGCACACTTCCTGAACCATTGGTACAACGACGGACACTTTTATCATGAATAATAACGGGAATGAGATCCTCGCAAAGTTGGGTATCCGTTTCAATCCATGTAGCGCCAGCATTTGCGGCGGCTTTCATGGATATTAATGTGTTTTCTGGGGCAACTGCGCGCGCGCCACGGTGACCTGCAATCATCACTTCTCCAACATACATATTATTATCTCAATATAGAGAGTTACGGTTGAAATTTTATTGGCTTTACTTGAATTCGCAAGTGATTAAATACGAATAATGATATCTCAATTGTTACGTTTTAGAAGCTTGCGATAATGGTTAAGTCTATTTTGTCATCAAGCTGACAGATTTTAGGTAATTGGTTTTGTATCTGGTACAGGATTGGATTAGTATCTTTGCCCATCGCGTTATTTTATTAAGTATAAGTTTACGCTATAAGTAATAAAATAATGTCTCCTCTTTAAATCTGAAACAAGGATATTCGAATGAAGCTTTCTGCGCTAGACCAACCCCTTTTCGATCACCTTTACAGCGATATTCGAGAGTTTCGTTCCACCTTTGACTTAGATATTGAAACCCCTGCGAGCCTAGATGCTCAAGCTGATGCATTACATACCTCGTTAGCTGTTGAAGAAATGACAGAGCTTGCTGAAGCGGATTCATTGGTTGAGCAAGCCGACGCGATTGTTGATTCGGTATATGTATTAATGGGACGTTTAGTACATTTAGGTGATAAAAAAATCACTGATAATATTGGTATCAGTTACTTGATTGATATTTTATTGCAGATGTCTGAGCGTTTAGGATTTACATTCATTGATTGTTGGAATGAAGTCCACTCAAGCAACATGAGCAAAGTATGTCGTAGCCAGCAGCAGTATGACGAGACTGAAGCTTTTTATGCTAAGCAAGGTGTGGCACTGATGGCAAGTACCAAAGGTGATTATATCATTGCTAAATGTGCACAAGATGTTGAAGTCAATGGTAAGCTGATCCGCACTGGTAAAGTTTTGAAATCTGTTTATTACCGTCCTGCTGATCTTGTTAAATTAGTTATTCGTTAATTCACACCTAAAGTTATTTTTGATCCTCGCTATGGCGGGGATTTTTTATTGGTAATCAGTACCAAGTCGATGCGTTGTACTCGTTACTAACGTTTTATTTAAGTTGTTATTATGAATGAAAAAACAATGACACTTCCAGCATCCCGCAGTTTAGCTCATCAATTGTTTACCATGACATGGCCAATGCTCTTTGGCGTATTATCACTGATGAGTTTTCAGTTAGTCGATAGTGCGTTTATCGGTCAGCTTGGTATTTTACCGTTAGCTGCGCAAGGTTTTACTTTACCGATGCAAATGTTAGTCATTGGCTTACAAGTGGGATTGGGAATTGCAACCACCGCCTTAATTTCACGGGTTTTGGGTAATAAGGATCATCATCGTGCGCGTCAATTAGGCGGGGTAGTGGTGATCCTTGGCGATATTGGAATCATGGCGCTGTGTGCGGCAATCTGGTTTGGCCGACATCAGTTGTTATGGTTACTTGGTGCGCCTGATAATGTTTTTGGTGTTATTGATAGCTATTGGCCCGTATGGCTAACAAGTGCGTGGTGCGGTTCGATGGTATATTTTGCCTATAGCATTTGTCGTGCTAATGGTAATACTTTGTTACCCGGCATTATGATGGTGATCACCAGTGTGCTAAATATTGGGTTAGATCCACTGTTTATGTTTACCTTTAATATGGGTATTAATGGTGCGGCATGGGCGACCATTGTGTCGTTTAGCATCGGTATGCTGGTGGTGTTTCCATTATTATTTAAACGCCAATGGTTGAGTTTTGACTGGCGTGGATTGGCCGTTTATAAAGCCATCAAAGAATTAGTTCATATCATGGCTCCAGCAATGCTAAGCCAATTGTTACCCCCTGTTTCTGCTATTTTAGCAACAAAATTAGTGGCTAGTTTTGGTGCGGCAACCGTTGCTGCTTGGGCATTAGGATCACGATTAGAGTTCTTTTCATTGGTTATCGTTTTGGCATTAACCATGTCGATGCCACCGATGGTGGGACGTTTACTTGGCCGTAAAGACATCGCCAGTATTGAAAAATTGATCATGATAGCTGTACGGTTTGTATTGATATGGCAAGTGGTTATCGCGATCGTGCTCTTTTTAAGTGCGCAGTCGTTAACCCAGCTATTAACCAGTGATAGTTCGGTACAACACATTTTGATGATCCATTTAACGCGGGTGCCTATTAGCCTTGGCGCATTAGGGATTTGCATGCTGATGGTTTCTGTTTGTAATGCCATGGGATTACCGATGCGAGCTTTATTGATTTCTGCATTACGATTATTTGTGTGTTATTTACCCGTATTATGGTTGGGTGCGCATTTCGCAGGTTTGTCAGGGCTGTTCACTGGCGCAATGTTGGGTAATATTGCCGCAGGACTCTGCGCGTGGGTGTTCTATCGCCAAGGATTAGCTCACATTAGAAATAAGTATCGAGTTACATCAATGGCGTAACGGTTATGATAATGTGCGTGATAATTCAGATGGATAATCTTAGCTTAATAATAAAATAACGAATTAATATTCACGATATGTGAATCAAGAAAGGATACCTGCAATGCAAACATTCGCTATTGATGGTCAGCAAATGACTTACCGTGATCAAGGAACAGGTCCTGTGCTTGTCTTTGGTCATAGCTACTTATGGGATAGTGCAATGTGGGCACCGCAGATCGCGGTATTAAGCCAACATTATCGTTGTATTGTGCCAGATTTTTGGGCGCATGGTGGATCGGATGCTGCACCTTCGGCAACATGTACTTTACGTGATTATGCTGATAACGTGTTGGCATTATTGAATCACTTAGAGATTGAAAAATTTGCTGTTATTGGTTTGTCCGTAGGGGGGATGTGGGGCGCAGAATTAGCCCTTAAAGTACCCGCGCGAGTGACAGCATTAGTGCTAATGGATACCTTCTTAGGCTATGAACCTGAAGTGTTGCATACGAGATATTTTGCAATGTTAGATACTTTACGCGATCAGCAACATGTCCCAGCGCCATTGATCGATATGATTGCACCGTTATTTTTCCGTCGTGATGGTCATCTTCATAATCCGCAGTTAGTCAGTGAATTCCGTGATTCTCTTGCACAGTTACAAGGGGAGCGCGCTGTGGCAGTGTCTGAGATGGGACGCATGGTGTTTGGGCGTCGTGATACGTTTGATGATATCGAGCAACTTACGGTTCCGACATTAATTATGTCAGGCTTAGAAGATAATCCGCGTCCGCCACTTGAAGCACAATTAATGCATGACGCGATTGATGGCAGTGAATATGTGCTGATTCCTGAGGCAGGGCACATTAGCAACCTTGAGCAGCCACAATTTGTTACCGCTCAATTGCAGCGTTTCTTAAGTAAAGTATTACCTGCGTAACCGTAATATATTTGAGCCCAGTGAGTGTGCAATACCTCACTGCGGTTTACTTTATTCGTGTGCTAGTCGTGCCTTCTTTATTAGGTCTCAAATAATGATAATCGGAAGTCAGTCGTATTTAGTTGATTACTTCTTCATCGTCATGCGGAATACTATTAACAATTAATCGTTTAATAATATGCGGCACAATAGAGTAGATCGGCATTTGTTTTAAACGGCCGCGAAAGCGAAGAGATTTTACTCCATCACGATATCCAATGTTGCGGTGTAAAGGAAACCGATAACGAAAAACATCAATAAAATGTTGTTGATAGAACCAATAGGATAATCGGTTTAACTTATGTTGCTTAAAATATGCCCATACATTATCAGGCACAGATAAATCAAATAAGCGATGACATAAACTCACAGCAAGGTAAAGGCTATTATCATTACCAACTTGCTGGTGAAGTTGAATTAAATTATGCCAAAAATTGGCTTCTTTACTAAAAAAGACCAATTGTAGATATAAGTTGTAAATATCCCGTAAGCCATAATGATAATCCATTTGGTGAAATAACATAATTGCTTGGTGAAGCACCATCGCATCTGGCGATAATAATGTTGCAGGCTCGCATAATGGCGGTGATAAATGGTGGTGCAACAAAGGGGCTGAGTCGAGTTTGTTGATCAATGTTTTAGGTAATAATTGAAAGTGAATCGCCAGCTCGGTACGGCGTTGTTTATGGATCAATGGCGTGGTTTGCTGTGCCCAACGACGATAAAACGTTTCTTCATAATCAGCGATGTTTTTATAACGCCAACCATTGTTTAACAGTACTTTTTCTACATTGGTGACATGTTGCTGCGGAACATAAATATCAATATTATGCTTAATTCTGCCAGCAAACATTTCATTATCAAGTAATTGCAATGCGCTACCGCGTAAGTAGCGCCATGAACGAATCACCCCTTGTAAGTGCTCTGTAAGATGCTGATGTTCAATCAACAATTGTTGTTGTTGTTTTTGGTAGCTGTGAAACCCAGACTGTAATTGTTGCTGAGTGTGGAGGGGAAGATCGCGTTCAATATTCGCCCGATCACAGCACGCCTTTAATTGCCCTAATAATGAGAGGTGGCGGGCTTCGGTCATGATCTGATAACTGCATTTATGATCAGCATTCAATAATAGTGCTGGATTATTGAGAACATCTATAAGCAATAATTGTGACATTCCATCCTATTCCTTATCCCTGTTTATGCTTTTGAAGCACACGGTGCTGTGTTCAAAGAAGGGATAAGACTTCTTTTTTATTTTGCATTATTACAAGGGCAGTGGGTAAGTAAAAAAGACTAAATGAAGTAAGTTAAATGCAAAATGAACCACGATAGCGACCGTTATCTTCTTAGTCCAATAATAGCTTAAACCATAAAGTATGCCAGCCAGTGTCGCAATTACGATAAACAATGGACCACCAGCAAAGTGTGCAAATCCAAATAAAACACTCGCAATAATAATCGCTATAGGTGGAGCTAATTTCTTACATAGCAGTCCCTGAATATAACCACGGAAAAGTACTTCTTCAGCGACACAAGTAAAAATGAGATTATTAATAGCAAAGATCCACCACCATGACGGTAAAGTGAATTCAGGCTGTACCAGTTGTAATGCCCATGCTAATAACGGTAATGTGATTAATCCGCCACCAATAATACTTTTTTGCATGCGTGAGAGCGAAAGATGATGCCAGTTATATTCGTTATTGCTTACTATATTGGGCACGAGTAGTAGCAGTGCAAAAATAAGCATGGGTTTATCGATATTAAAGTAAAGCGTAAATGATCGACTAAGTGGGCCACTATTGACGTGATCAAGCACCAACAAATTATTGATACCAGGGTATAAATGTAGAATTAGCCCGATGACCCACAAAATCACAATGGTATGACCCGCGTAGATCAAGGGCTTAGATTGTTGCCGAGCAGTAAAACTGGCAATAGCAATACCACTGATCATAATGGCTGCACCGATAACTGTTAAAACGTTAAACGTTACGGCTGTGATCAGTGACAATAGTAGTGGTATACGCCAAGAAGTTGTTTTTGTTAACGCACAACCGATGCTAATTGCCAGCAATAGCCATACCAACATGGTCGGTAAAATAAGATAATTCATAAAAAAGAAGTGATAAAAAATGATAATCGTTATCATATACACCAGATTGATGATTATTCAAACTTGTTTTTTATGATTTATTACCAAATATGAGCAGTAGCTAAGATGGTTAATTCGATATAGATAACGATGATCTGCGAATACTCACTTTTATTATATGAATATGGAATTAGGAAATGACGGATACATTACAATCGACAACACGTGCATTAATGGTACAAGGTACGACTTCAGATGCAGGTAAAAGTGTGCTGGTAGCTGGATTATGTCGCGTGTTGGCACGCCAAGGTATTCGTGTGGCACCGTTTAAATCACAAAATATGGCATTAAACAGCGCTGTGACCAAAGATGGTGGTGAGATTGGGCGAGCACAAGCCGTTCAAGCTCAAGCCTGTGGTATTGAGCCTAGTGTACATATGAATCCTGTATTGCTTAAACCCAATACCGATGTTGGCGCACAAGTGATCGTACAAGGTCACGCTTTAGCTGATATGGATGCTGTGGGTTTTCATAACTACAAGAAAGTGGTAATGACGCCGATCATGGAATCATTCGCATTGCTGCAACAACAATACCAAACCATTGTTATTGAAGGTGCGGGTAGTCCTGCTGAAATCAACTTACGTGAAAATGACGTGGCAAACATGGGCTTTGCTGAAAAAGCCGATGTGCCGGTGATCATTATTGCAGATATTGATCGCGGTGGGGTGTTCGCTCATATCTATGGCACGTTAGCGTTATTGTCTGAATCAGAACAAGCGCGCGTCAAAGGTTTTGTTATCAACCGTTTCCGTGGTGATATTAAGCTACTTGAATCGGGTTTAGAGTGGCTAGAACAAAAAACAGGTAAGCCAGTATTAGGCGTGTTACCGTATTTACATGGCTTAATGTTAGAAGCTGAAGATGCGATTAACTGCCAACAAGTTGATGCCGCTGATCATCAATTAAAGGTGGTAGTGCCTGTTTTAACCCGCGTCAGTAACCATACTGATTTTGATCCCCTGCGCATGCATCCGCAAGTTAACTTGCAGTTTGTCGGCAAAGGTCAGCCTTTTCCTGGCGCCGATTTGATCATTATTCCAGGAACCAAAAGCGTTCGCAGTGATTTAGCGTTCTTACGTGAACAAGGTTGGGATAAACAGATCCAACGTCATTTGCGTTTAGGCGGCAAAGTGATGGGTATTTGTGGTGGTTATCAGATGCTAGGTGAAACCATTGCTGATCCGCATGCGATTGAAGGTGAAGCGGGGGTTAGCCAAGGTTTAGGGTATTTATCTATTGCTACCACCATTGAGAAAAACAAATGCTTGCAACAAACAGAGGGCACACTAACCATGCCTAATCAAATGCCTGTTACCGTTAAAGGTTATGAAATTCATGCGGGTGTTACTCAAGGTGTGAGTGTCAATGCGCCAGTGCAACTAACAGATGGTCCTGATGGTCAATTAGGCTGTGATGATCAAGTGTTTGGCACCTATTTGCATGGTATTTTCGAACAACAAGGTGCATGTGATGCTATTTTACGTTGGGCTGGTTTAGAAGCGACCCAAACTCCTGATTTTGATGAAATTCGAGAACAAGGCATTGATCGTATTGCTGATACTATCGAAGAATACATGGATCTTGCGGTTATATGGCCTCAATGGGCCGATAAATTTAAGCGTTAATGAGGCTGTTTTTTTACGGTTAATTTTACAACAATAGTTATTGCATAGGTTACTACCAACACCTATCGTTGGTAGTAACAATGAACTGATTTATAGCGTGGTTAAGCAAAAACCAGCCGTAACCATAAGCCTATCGGGGTTGTTGCTCCGGTTGTTATTGATGAAATCTGACCATTTTTAATTATTATGATTGAAGGTGTCGCAGTAACACCCCATTCTCGCCCAATTTTTCCTGTTGGATCATTGATGACCGGAAAATTGTATTCTTTATACTTCATAAATTGGGCAACCCGTTGGTTCTTGCCAGATGTAACCGCAACTGATACCACTTGATGATTATCCGCAAGCCAATCAACACTAGGGCTAACCAATTTACACACTGAGCACCATGTCGCCCAAAAATAGAGTAATACGGGTTTTTCATCACTCATCTTTTTAATATCAACCCATTGCTGATCCAGTGTATTTGCCGCTAATGTAGGGATCACGTCTGATGGCATATCTTTACTGCGCCAAGCATCTATAGCGATAAAAAAGAGTGATAAAATAAGCACCAGTTTTATGATTTCTTTTGCTTTTAGCCATAGCTTAGTTGCTACATTGGTCGCTTTTTTAGATTGGTTTTTTTTAGTTGTCATTATTATTTTCCCCTTCCAAATTCTAGTATTTGTATCGCCGTATCATGGTTGAGTAATTCCGTTAGCATTAAACAGAGTTGTGCTGGTGGATGGGTTAACATGCCTGTTTTTAGCGATTGAGCAGCGACAGGGATCGTCGCTAGAAAGAGTACTGAGACTAACGATACCGTAAATAAAATAGTACTAATAATTTGATTTTTAAACACAATGTTGCTCCGTGAATAATTATATAAAAAGATATAAGTATTAGGAGGGGCTGTTATCACACACTATGATGCAATAATGCTCGATCTTCAGACCCTGATTGTGTTTATTCTTGAAAGGTACAAAAGGCTAAATGTCGCCGCACACCATAGGAGGTTGTTGGCTCGGGGGGGAGATAGTTCACACCTGATTGCTTTAGTATCGCCGCAATAATAACCAGCGCGAGGATAAACATTGGAATCGCAAAATCAATGTTAATCGTGTTGGCATTAACAAGATGCTCACTATTACTGCATTGCGTTTCTAGATCTGAGTGCGTTTGTGGATGAGATTGAAGCTGTTCAGTTGCGTCAGTTGTCGGCGTTAAAGAACATAATGTAGAAAGGCCTAAATTTTGAGAAAGACACACCAATAGCACAATACTCACTAAAATTAGTGACCATGAAGCGAGAGTTTGGCGCTTATATTGTAAAAGTGAGAATTTCAAAAAATTAACTCTGTGGTGAAATATTTAACAGAATAATATCATATTTAGCCCATGATAATTAATCAATATTTAAAGTGTTATTAAACGTAAATAACATCAAGCAGACCTGAACATTAATTTTTTAAATATAGCTGTTCTATTTTTGTTGTTATATGTAAAGATGTTCATCAATTAAAAAGTATATTTTTTAAATAATTTTTTACGTTCTGTGGATATCGTTATGTTATGAAATCGTCTACCACTCGGCTCGATCGTTTTATTAGTCAAAATAGTATTTATTCCATGTCAGACACTCGTCTTTTGGTTGCTCAGAAAAGGATCATCGTGGATGGCGAAGCCGCACATTCAACGCATCAAAAAGTGACTCAATTTATGCATGTTGAATTAGATGGTCACAGCCTTCAAGATAATAAACCGATTTATATTATGTTGAATAAGCCGCAAGGTATTGTCAGTGCGACCAAAGATTCTAAGCATACAACTGTATTAGATTTAATTGATCATCCTCAAAAAGATGAATTACATATTGTTGGGCGGTTAGATTTTAATACGACAGGATTAGTGTTGTTAACTAACGATGGCGCATGGTCGCGTCAAATAAGTTTACCTGAAACCAAACTCGCAAAAGTATATGAAGTGACTTTATCAAAACCTGTTACTGAAGAATATATTTCCGTGTTCAAAGAGGGTATTTATTTTGGGTATGAGAATATCACCACTAAGTCCGCGCAATTAGAAATAGTGTCGAAGTATCAAGCACGGCTTTCATTGATTGAAGGGAAGTACCACCAAGTGAAACGTATGTTTGGTTTTTTTCAAAATGAAGTATTAGCACTGCATCGTGTGTCGGTAGGGAATTTATCGGTAGATGGGCTTGAGAGTGGTCAATATAAAGAATTTGCTATTGAATAAATAGCTTGAATAAATAGCTTGAATAAATCCGACGTAATAAAGACGTCGGATTTATATAACTGGAAAATACAATTAATGGTGAGCGTGACTTGATGTGACTGCTTTTGTTGGCATGGCTGTTGGCGCATTATCTTTTAACCACGTTTTCATGAACGCAATTTCTTTGAGTTGTGCTTTGATAATGTTTTGAGCAAAAGTCTTTGTTGATTGATCTTTTAGGTAAGGCATGATGACTTCGGCCATTTCAACTGCCGCTTCATGGTGAGGCAGCATACCCGCAACGAAATCAATATTTGGATGACCCGTTAATTTAACTTCCATCATGTTGTGCATGATTTTCATTGATTTGGTCATCATTTCTTGTGAGTTAGCAATATCACGTTGCGCGAGTGGTAGTTCTTTATGTGTTGCTAACCACTGCTTCATATAAACCACTTCTTCTTTTTGTGATTTAATAATATTAAGCGCTAATTTATGCACCGCAGGGTTAGTTAGTGTTGGTAGAATTGATTCACTCATCACAATCGCACCTTCATGATGAGGCAGCATACCCGCTACAAAATCTAAATCAGGATCACCGGTTAATTTTAACGTATGCATACCTGACATTGCCGCCATAGAGTCTTTCATCATTGTCTGTGATGCTTGTAGACTAACGACTGATTTAGTTGGCATTGCATGACTGTGATCGACCACATTTTCACTGGCAAATGCAGTGGTAGAAAGTAGTGCTGACAAAACAATAGTTAAAGATAATTTTTTCATGATGAGCTCGATATGTATTTGTTATTAGAATGACAGCATAAAGCTTCCATTACAGGGAAGGTCAAGATGATTATGCTGTTTTTTCTTTTATTTGAATTTTTTTATCGATCTCGCTTGATCTTGAATGGCGGTGACCATTTTAGTAAAGGTGCGATCTTTTGCTCTTTTTTGTGCCAATGTCGCACTATTGTATGCGTCTTCGCGTAATAGTTTTTGAAAGTTATTCAATCTTCTTGTCGATAATTCGTCGTTTGCGATTGCTTTTACTACCGCACAGCCGGGTTCATTTTGATGCTGACAATCTTTAAAACGACATGCAGTAGCGAGAGATTCAATATCAGTAAATGTGAGTTTTATCCCTTCTTTTACATCACTAAGTTGTAGTTCTCGCATTCCAGGGGTGTCCATCAACAGCCCGCCTTCAGGTAGCCATTTTATAGTACGGTACGTTGTTGTGTGACGTCCTTTGCTGTCTTGTTCTCGAATCGCATTGGTTTCCATTTCATTATGGTTAAGTAGATTATTGACCAGTGTCGATTTACCCACGCCAGATGAACCTAAAAAGGCGACGGTCTTACCACGCCGACAATAACTTTTTAATGCGGAGAGGCTATTGTGGGTAAGCCCATTAACGCAGTGAACACTTAACAGTGCGTCTAACTGTTGAACTTGTTGGCGAATATCTTCTACGTCATCACATAAATCAGCTTTGGTTAAGATCATAACAGGCTCGGCATGGGTTTCTTTTACCAGCGCTAAATAACGTTCGATTCGATTTAAATTAAAATCGTCGTTAAGTGAGCTAACGATAAATACCACATCGAGGTTTGCTGCAATAAGTTGACGATCTCGGCCACTGCCTGCGGCTTTTCGCTGAAAAAGGGATTGCCTTTCTAGAACGCGAACCAATCTTTTTTGATTGAAAACCACCCAGTCGCCAACACATATTGCCTCAAAATTTGGTGGTAGCTTATACCTTAGTGCATCATCGCCATCTAAGATAACGACTTCCGATTTATGTTGTTCAATAACTCGCCCAAGAAAACAGTTTGCGACTTCTTCTAACGATAATTGTTGTTGGAAAAAGGGACGTAAACCTAAATCAACTAATGATGGTGTGCTCATAAGCTTTATTTACTCGGTTTTACGATAAAGTAATGATAGGTGAAATCTTTGGCAACACTGGTTTCATAAATACCAATTTCTTGTTCTACATCCAGTAATGCTTGAGAGGTTGGCATGGTTGGCTGTAATGCTTCAACTCTTGCTTTAAGTGGTAACCAGTAATTTTGCCAAGCTTCAATTCCCAGAGAAAAGTGTGCTATTACGTCATAGCCTTGGGCGTGAAATAGCTTGAGCCTTGTAGGTATCGTTTGAATATCGGGATAATTGGATAGCCAAAATTGTTTAACGTTTTCATCAGGCATATCAGTAAGCCAAACCAAATCACTGACGACCAGAATACCATCATCTTTTAATAACGGTTTCCATTGTTGAAGCGCATTTTCCATTCCCATAATATAAACACAACTTTCAGCCCAAATAGCATCAAAACTCTTGGCTTCAAAGGGTAGAGCTGTCATTGATGCGCAAACAGGTGATATACGATCGACCAATTGTGAGTCTTTGATCTTTTGATTAAGTTGTTCAATTGCAATGGGCTCATTATCTACCGCGGTAATATGTGCATCGGTGTTGTTAGCCAGTAATACTGTCGATCCGCCTTTGCCTGAGCCAATTTCTAAAATACGGCGCATTTGCTGATTAGGCATCAGCGATATTGCATGTAAAGTATCTTGTTTGCTCCCCGGAGCCCATTGCTCTAATGGTGTAAATATTGTCATAAAATCGTTCATGTACGCATTGTGTTCATTCATGTCTTTTGATAACCACTTTAGTCTGAGAGCTTCTTTTTCATCATAGCCTTGCGTGTTGAGCCAGTTAAGGTGAACATTGGGTGCACTTTTACTTAAAGAACTATGTAATTCTCGCTGTGATCGTTCCCCAAGTAACCCTAATAACAACTCACGCGCTTGGGTCTTTTTTTGAATGTCTTCTGTCAGTTGAGTTAACCGTTCTGACAAGATACTTTTATCCAACTTTGCTTCTAAGCAGCTTTGACATTCTTTCAGCGTTAAGCCTGCACTTTGAAGTTGTTTAATTAAAAATAACCGTTGTAGATCGCTTTCACTGTAATGACGATATCCGTTATCCAATCGATGTCCTTTAATCAGCCCTTGCTTCTCATAATAAAGTAGCGTGGTACGTGATATTCCTGCTTTAGTCGCTAATTCTGAAATCAAATACATGACGGATCCGATGTGTATATGTGTATTGCTAATATTTGTCTAGTATGAAGTGTAAAGCTATAGACAGGTCAATATTATTTGGTTTATTTTTCATTAAAAAGTAAAAAACAGTATGGAATATTTTTATCTTTAAAATCGAGTGAGTTAAATTAAATAATTAGTGTTCTAACTAAAATTTTCGTTTGATGTCTATCTTTGCTACAATCCCGCGGTTGTTTTTAAAGGTGGGTAAAATGAAATTATTGTATTGGTTAGATGAGTGGCTAACACTCTCTCGTTCACAGCAGCAAGCGCAACTTCCAATGTCAGGAGGGGACTTACTTGATGATGTGTTTGTTAAGTATGAGTTTGTTGATGTAAATAAGCCGCTACTGTTTACATTTTCGCCTGCGGGAACCAACGTACAACAACACGATATTGATGAGGATTTTTCGCCTTGGGGATTCCACCTCGCTAAAAAACAGAACGTGAATGTTATCTCTTTTCAACATTTAGGAAAGAGTAATTGGTTTCGTAGTCGTAACTTAATTTTCTTTCTTGAACAGTTAACTACGTTGCTTGAACCGTTTAACTATCGTTTAGGCTATGGTCTAAGTCGTGGTGGTTTTGCGGTGGGTGCTTTTGCCAATTTATTGCAACTTGATCAAGTTTTATTATTTCATCCAGTGAGTACTAAGAATAAAACCATCGCCCCGTGGGATGATCGCTCTAGTACTGAACTGGCGCAGCAATTTGATTGGGAAGGGGATTATCATGATCTTAATTTAGGTAAAGCTAAAGGCTATATTATTTATGATCCCACCAATAATATTGATCGCTTACACGCCAAACGTTATCCAGAATTGACCCATTTACGTGTGTTTGGAATGGGACACGGCACGCATGCCACTTACCTCAATAAATTTGGTTTTTATAAACAGGTCGCCGTTGATTTTATTCGTCATCAGCAACTTGATATTGCTCAGTTTCGTCAACAAACAAAAACATTACGCTTTAAAGAAGATTATTATCAAAGCCTAAGTAAGGCCAATGCATATTCAGAGCACCGATTAGGGTTATTGAGTAAAGCGCATAATATTTTGATTGATGAAAAAGAAGCACATGTACAAGAGCATCAAGCTCAAATTGATGTACAACCTTTGATTGATATAGCCTTGAAACATCAAGATGATCACCCACAAGATGCGATTCAATTGCTAGAGATGGCGCAGCAACTGGTTCCTAACGATCCATTAGTTGAACATAAACTAAAACAGCTACTGTAAGATAATCCCGTTAATACTATTATTAATTATTATCACCACATCATTCATTAATATACAAAATCAGGAATGATGTGGAGATTGATATCTGTGATTATTTACTGTTAATGATTGAGTTTGTCGTTGTCGCGATGGTCTTAATATATAACATGAATAAGAAACAGATATTCTGCTGAATAAGATTTGTTATATTTTCTGAATCATCTACTGCATATCTGTGAATACAAGGTGGGGTGTTGCGGTATAAATAGTTAATATTATCGGTAATTAACAAATGTCGCAGTTGGTGTTTTAAATCATCGGTATTTAGCAATTCAGTTACCAGATAATCGTAAATATGATGAATGTTGATAGGATTAAAAGAAAGCTTTTTATCTGTAATATTAATAAAGCCCTTCGTCATCACCATTACGTCTTCTGACCAGCGTGTAGGATCGTATTGGCGAGCGAGATAATGCGCAAAAGCAAAATAGCCATAGTCACTATTCAGGTTTGTCAAAGTAGTCTTATCGCGGTTCACCATATCAACCCAACCATCAATAGACGGTGCTAATTTGGCATGAAAATAAGCAAAAAATTGTGAATATGAGCCTTTTATTTTGACTAAATCAAGAGGATGTAACGTAAGTTCTGCGTTTACTTGAGTAATAAGCAAATCTGTTGTTAATGCTATTGTAGCTTGTGATGGTGCTATCGTTATATTGTTCATATCTATCTTCGTTAGCTGTACAATCGTATGATTATTAAAATAATTTTATAGGGTGAGATTAGACAACGATTAGTAGTGGTGTTTTGTAGCCTAGCTCGCAAAAAATTAAAATAATGAGGCTGTTTAGTTGCACTTTTGACTGAATGGTTAAGTTGTAATCTATGCGAAGTAAAGTCGGGCGTATATTTATTGAAACTCAAATTTATATCAACCCTAATAATTAGCTGACCATTTTTTAAATCATTAGATTTCCTATCACTATTGTTATCACGCTCTGTTGAAAAATAACCCGGTTTATTATTCGTCATCTCGGAAGTAAGGTACGAGCTATCCGTGATCTAATCATTGCACGCTTGAGCCTTAAAGACGCCAATAAGAACCTGTTAAAATAACAATAATAACGTTATGACATGTTGATAATAGATTCTTGATCTTGTTCTGTAGGGAATGATGAAAGCGGGGATCGATCTTGCTCTATTTCGGGGTATGTGATTGCCGAGGGAAGTTGATTCATAATTGCCCCTTTATTCGTTAGACCTTTTACTCATTCATATTGTATTAACGTAATTTTGGATTAGTTTTATTTACTGTTTATTTGAATAGTTATAACAAGGCATGGTTAATTTATATCTGGTTTTCGTTTTTAATAAGATTGATTAAATACATTTCTTACTGTCTACACTCTCAATAAATACTTTTAAACAAATTAATGCGATCAAATTCATGATATTTATGAGTTAAATAGAATATGATCTACGAGATATATAAATGTATTTTTACGTAAAAAGTAAGAATGCATTATTAATAAACTGTTATGCACCAAGGAGATCGGAAATTGTTTCGCTCTAATACGAAATTAAAGAAAGCATCAGACTCAATTTTCCAAGAGGCAGAAGCTCCTAAGGATCGTTCAAGACCACTTGAATGGCGCAGAAGCTTCAATGGATTGTCATTGCCACTTAAGAATATAGAGATAATCACACGAGTTAATACTCACGATAAAGACTGGGATATAAAAGGTGATTTCAAAGATAATCCAGTAAAGCTCATTAAGCCTGATATTAAAACTAGCTTTGCTATCAAGGCGATCGTTGATGAAGATCAGATGAGAGACACCATATATTGTGCTGAGCAAGATGGTGATGACGATGATATTTTCACACTTGAGCGCCCAAGGGGTGAAATACAGGTAATATTAAAGTCCGGTGAGCCGATTAAGGAGAGCGAGAAATTTCCTGATGGTGTTTTCTTTGGTAATTGCTTTCGTATGAACAACGATCTGGGTGAAGATGGCATCATATTTGAATTGACGATTCCTGAGGAACAACTGAATACTATAGCTAGCAATCTACAATCAGACCCTTCATCAACCATCGACCTATACGTTGAATTACTATCTTTTAGCTTTGAGGTCGACGATACGCTACTCGATCATTATCACCCTCGCGATATATTCATTCATGACCACTCAGATGCTTTCGTTTTTAGTATAGGTCTAGCATCCAAAGTTGGTACGCACACCGTTAAAAAGAGCGAAGAAGATGAGGAAGAAGAGTGTCAATATGATGATATTGATGAGCCGAAAGAACTATCACCGGAACAACAGTCACATCGTGAATTAGTTCAGGTGCTGTTACACATGAAAAAGCCATTAAATTGTATTGTGTTCGCAATATGGGTTCTCGTATTTATATTGGGAGTCTCAATATTTTTTTAAATCGAGCATTGCATAACAAGGCGCTGCTGTCGGACAAATTTTAACTAAGTCACCAGTGCGCATAAAAAGAATTACTGCTAAATGACCGCCTATCGTGGCGGTCTTTTAGTATATTACAAGGTACTTTATTTAGGAGTTATCCATACTTTTTCTAATATTTACCAGTTTTGATAGAGTAAAGCACCTAATGAAAAAAGGACACCCATAACTTTTCTTTTAGAGAACAAATAATTATTACACTATATCAAAGTAAAACTGGACACCCATAATTTTTTATCTGCCTACTGTCATTTCTAATCGAGAATTATTGAGCGGAGATAGAGAATTTGCTCACAGCGTATTAAATTTATAGAGTAAAGATATGGCTGTCCTTTATTCTTTTAGTAGATCACGAATATTGGGCAGAGTGAATGCTAAACTCAACGCTCACTATTCGTTACTAAAGAGGGATTATTGGCTTGATACCAAAGAAACGTAATTAATCGAGCTTACTTTTTCCAACAATGAGTTAGTCGTCTAGCTAACTCATTAATGATATTCGCTCACACAACCATCATTAATTTGTGAGTAGTATTTTCAAGTTCTAATTGCGATAAATATCAACTTATGGTTGTATGAAAAGTCATAAATTCACGCAATGTGGCAATAGGAGTGGTGATATGAGTCTCGAAAAAGCAATACTGGCTGGTGGGTGTTTTTGGGGTATGCAAGATCTTATTCGTCGTCAGCAGGGCGTGATCGCAACGCAGGTCGGTTATACGGGCGGTGATGTTGATAATGCTACCTACCGCAATCATGGAACTCATGCCGAAGCGATTGAGATTATCTTTGATAGCACGCAGACCAGTTTTACTAAAATCCTTGCTTATTTCTTTCAAATACATGATCCATCTACTGTAAATCGTCAAGGTAATGATCTTGGTACATCTTATCGCTCAGCTATTTTTTATACTTCTAATGAGCAAAAAATCATTGCCGAAGATCTGATTAAACGGATGGATGCTTCTGGTGTATGGCCTGCACCAATCGTGACGGAAATTGTGCCTGCCAGTGATTTTTGGCATGCCGAGTCTGAACATCAAGATTATTTGTTGCATCAACCTAATGGCTATACCTGCCATTTTCCTCGTCCAGATTGGGTGTTGCCTGAGTAATCGTAGTATAAATAAGTGCCATTCTGTGATTGAAATAATGACGCTTATTTAGAGTGATTTTTCATGATTGAGTAATGGCACACATATTAAAATAGAGAAATAAACTTTAATGGGGGCTTTATTTTACTCTGGAAAGTCACCATAAACGGAAAAGACAAAATGTTAGCCGGCCCTGCTTATAACGCGGGTGATGAACAACTCTTTGCTGAACAAATGCATGGCTTTAATAGGGCGGGAATGTCAGCATTGACGATAATTGCGTGATAGGGGCGGGCAAGTGTGGTAACGCGTGATATTGCTATTAATAGTGTCGCTGCCGGGCATCCTTGTTGTGTGGCGAAAACAGTTGAAACCAAAGTCAGCACTATATCGATGTATTCGTCTAGCGTTATCAATGATATTACAGTCATTTAATGCTTAGTAGTTTTTACTTCTATTAATACAACTCTTGAGCGTTAGTCCGAGATTGTCTACAATAGCGCACTTTTTATTTTCAACAGGCACCATCATGACAGATACTACATCACGACCAACTTTACCTGATCACCTTTCTGGTAATCCTCGTAGCCCACATTTCCTAGAAGCTGCTTTTGAATTCGAAATTGGTATTCTACTTAACGGCAAAGAGCGTTTTGATGTTGAAGAATACTGCATCAGTGAAGGTTGGGTAAAAGTACCGTCACCTAAAGCATTAGATCGTCGCGGTAACCCAATGCTTATTACTCTAAAAGGCACTGTTGAAGCTTTTTATAAGTAAGCAGTGTCACTGAGTTACAACTGCATTACTATCATTGCTTGCCGTGTAGGCAGCAATCGATATGATGATCTTAGGGTCTAATAATGATTAGGCCCTATTTGATCAATAAACAAGCTACTGTATGCCTATCTTATGTTAGATCCCCTTATTATTAAAAAATTCTTTGTTATTAAAAAATATTGCAGCTGATTTATCGCGATTAGTTTGATGTTTATTATTCATCTTTACCAATACTGCAACATTAGAGATTGTGATTGCTGGAATACAACAACTGTTAGCGCATTATTAACGTCAGTACACTGAAATAGAGATATAAATCCACGGGCAGCATTTTATATTGAGCTAAGCTATTAGTATGTTCAATAAGGGATGATGGGATGAATGTTTTTATTTTAGATCATGATATTAACAAATGTGCTCAATATCATTGTGATCAACATGTGGTTAAAATGATTTTAGAAAGTGTCCAGCTTTTATGTACTGCGCTTAATAAAAAAGGCTTTGCGACACCGTATAAATCAACTCATATGAATCATCCTTGCGTGCTCTGGGTTGAGAAATCGTACGATAATTTTCTCTGGTTAAAAGCATTAACGTTAGCATTAAATAAAGAATATAAATATAGATATAACAAAACCACAGATCATAAATCAATAGCTGTGCTCGCAGAGATTGAGCGTTATTCTTATGATGCGATCGGGTTGACGCCGTTTGCTCAGGCAATGCCAAATGATTATAAGGTGGAAGCGGATGCAATTGAGGCTTATCGTAATTTTTATCGTGGCGACAAGGCGGCTTTTGCTAAATGGACAAAACGTCCTCCTCCAGAGTGGTTTTACACTGTTTAATACATTATTTAAGTATTATCGTCGCTATAATCAACGTATTATGATTTTCTATCTTTTTGATGTTATAAAAATTAGCAAGGGTTAATGATGAACGTAGATAAAGCGAAAAAGCGGATAGCAAAGCAAGTTAAAAAAGGCTTTAAAGGCTACCCTCAGCTTTCTTTAACCTATTGTGGTAAAACGGCTGATATTGCAACGGAAGTGGTTGTTACCTTTATGCTTGCAGAAGGGGCAGAACCTCAAGAACAAAAGTTTGCGAGTGAAAATGATGTTCGAGAAGATGAAACGATTCAATCTGTTCTTGTCAAAATTATCGACCGTGCAGGTGCAAACAGTGTACTTGAGGCGGAAGGTGTAACCATAATTTGATTTTTTATTGGGATCTCAATAAGAAAGTTATTTTTATTATTGAGTTCCAATTTTCATAAAAGTAATTGAGATTTATATCTCAAGTATAACGTTATAGGCCGTATTTTATTTACTAGTATAAATACAAACTGTACGTTATTGTATTCTATTTATAAATCAACATATTACCCTTCCGTAATCGATTGTTTTTATTTGACATAATATAATAATAGTCGATGTCAATTAGGTACATTCGTTACTGAATTGCTATTTTAGTAATTTACCTTTTACGCTATTAAACATTGATAATAATCGCTGATGGGCGATAAGGTGTTGCTGGATAAATTGTCGGCATACTATAGCTTGTTTAGTGTAATCCTTTGGTAGAGAGAGGTTTAATTCATGTGCAATAGTTTGGGCGTGCTTAATTTCTTGTGCTGATGGTGGTGCTAACGCTTCAGGAATAGCTTTTAAAATAGAAGCATCTAATGCCTCAGAAAATCCTTGCCATGTAGTTAGATCAATAGTGACTTCATCTGTTAATGATAACAACGCTTCTTGTTGTTTCGTAACGGTAAAGTGATAAGTAATATTTCCAAGCTTAAATTCAATGATATTCATATTAATAATATAGTTACTTACCGTAAATATGTGTTAAATGATGTAGGGATATACATAGCTGATTTTTACTTAACTTGTATAAAAGCGATCAATCAATAGATGCTTTAGTTAAGACATTAATTCTGCACAAGTATCTGGTCTTTGTGGCCTCTAACATAAATATTACCGACAGAATCAGCAGTAAATGCACCCGCAGTGATGTTGCCCTGAGTTTGACATTGGGTAGAACTATAACATGGAGTAGGCATTGTAATGTCTTTTATACTTAAAAAGTTTAGGGTACGCGCGTACTTAGCATGATTTATGCCACAATTAAGCATAATCATAACTACTTGTTTGTTAATCATTATTTTTTATGTTGTTTGAATCAAAACAGACGGATGGGCAAGTTATTGCTTATGTTGGGCAATAACTTGCTCAGCGGGCAATTTATTGCTCACCGTGAGCAAGATGTTGCCCAGAAAACAATTTCTTGAAAAGACTTCTTTATTATCAATGGATTAAGTTGTCATGTTTTGGCTTGATAATTGCATGTATATTGTAGGCGGTAACGAAATAAAATGTGTTCTTTGTTACAGCATCTGATCTATTTTTACGAGGAGTAATTACTATTGAGTGCAATAGGGTTTTATAAGAGTCGACAGTTTAAGTTTATTGATGATGAAAATAAACTTAGAAACTCTATTAAATATCAATCAATTAGAGATGAGATAAATCGTCTTAATAATCCATCTTATGGGAAAATTGATTGGGATAAAATCCAGATGTTATGTGAGGATCTTGCTCAAACTGACGGATTGAATTTTTTGACGACGCTTTACTATACAGCGGCGTTGGTAAAAAAAGACGGGATAGTTGGGCTCGCAAATGGACTTGAGCTTCAACTTGCTGCGCTGATGCACCTTTATAATAAAGATGCCAATCTTATAAAATGTGCAGATCTCTATCGTTGGATGATTGCCAGAATTGGTGATGATTTGCGTCGATTAGAGCCTAAGCAATCACAATTAAAAGATCTTTATCGTTGTGAACGTTGCTGTAAAGAAATTTATGAACTATTTCTTGATATCCATCCTCAGCATGTTCCTGATTTAGAAGCCATTAGCTATGTGATTTTTGAGCATGTTGATTATATTGAAGGTCAGTTAAAGCCGATAGAGATAGTTAAAGACAATCACATCGATGAGTTGGATAATATCCCGCCTGAATTACCGCCTGAATTACCGCCTGAATTACCACCGCATACGAATAAACACAGCATACGCCCGTATTGGATGTTTTGCTTAGGGGTATTATTTGGAGTGTCAGCTTTTGTGATTAAAGGGTATTTAGAACCCACAACTCCTAAGGTGGATCATCAAGATTCGTCACCTGCGTCTACCGTGAATAAATCACCGAGTATTCCTTTATCTTTACGCCCTGTGAATGATATACAAATAGAGCAAAATCAACCACATATTGCCGACATTCAAGAGCGGTTTGAGACACAATATCGACGTTTTAAGCTTACTAGAACTAATATTGCAAATTTACAACAAGCAATGAGTCAAAGTCGAAATAGTAAGATGGCTTCATTATCAGAGGATCTTAACGACTACGCGATTGGTTTATCCCCCGTTTATGGAAGAATCAGTTACATTGAACAACAAATACTTAATAAAAATCAGTTAGAAGTACAAAAAGAGCTTCAACAACTTGATAGTGAAATAAAAGGCTTAGCATTAAAATTTTCACAATTAGAAAGTCTAAGTAAAAATATTTAAAAACTATGAGCGTTGTTTAATGAATGGATACGAATAAGGAAAGTTGGGTTAAGTGATGTATAGAAAATATCTGAGTATATTAATAGGCGCATGTGTATTAACAGCATGTAATGGAGAGACAACGGCTTCAGTAACCAGTAAAACGGTACCAGCTGAAAAAATCAATCAAATAGAAGCGAAAGTAAAAAAGCTTTACCCTGATGCAGATACCAAACTTCAACATCAAATCGTGGCTGTTGCTGTTGAATCACTAGAAAGCATGGTGTTTATTAAGGGAGGGACCTTTATGATGGGCGCATTTAAAGCACCTTGTAGTCCCATTTCTACGGATAGAATGGATTGGTCGCCAGATGCTAAGTGTAATACGACTATTTCCAATTTTAAAACGGGCTCTAACTTTATACATAAAGTGACCTTAAGTAACTATTCATTAGCAAATCATGAAACGACTTATCACGGTTTTGATGCTTTTAAAAGGGCGCATAATCTGCCAGTTGTCCATGCTGAAGATAGGGAGAAGTATGACTTTACTGATAAAAAGTTTAAAAATAGAGCAACACCGACTAAAACTTGGCAAGAGGCAAAAGATTACTGTTTATGGCTGGGTGAATTAACAGGTTCTCCGATTGACTTACCCACAGAAGCACAATGGGAATATGCAGCAAGAAATCGTGGAAAGCATCTATACTATGCTACCAACAACGGTTATCTCCAACCCAAAAATGGTAGGCATCTAGTTGATGGTAGGTATGTCGATTACACAAAAGATGAATGGAATATCGGGGACATAAGCGATAGGTATAAGGTCAAATTGTATCCACCAAATCCACTTGGTTTGTATGACATGTCTGGAAATACACAAGAATGGGTCAATGATTGGTATAGCAAAGATTATTATCAACAATCCTCAGAACTCGATCCTCAAGGCCCATCAACAGGATCTAAAAAGGTCATGAGAGGTTGGGACTTAACTACTTACAGAACAGGTGAAGATATAGTTCAAGATGAATATTACTCATCAATTGGTTTCCGTTGCGCGTTGCAGTAAACGATACCAGTAAAGTAGTATTCAGTTAGTGCCGACAATAACACTTGGCTATTGTCGGCAGCTCCAAATTAAATTTTTAATTCTCTTTTCTTTTGTTTTCTATGTTGGAAATCATAAATGGTGAATGGAGTTGAAGGGATCATACCCATATTATCTAAATAATTTACACTCGCTAATTGAGCAATCCATTGATTAAATTCTTTTTGTTGGTCGCCATCTAAGATATAATTTATTCGCTGTAGGTTTTTCACAAGCGCATCATCTGAACTATGTTTTTTACCTTCGACATTCATGTGGGCTAACACTTCAACAAACTTGCGCCAAGAACGAATAGTTCCGCTTAATAACACATAAATTGCTGCTTCTTGCTCCTCCTCAAGATTAAGCCAATATGTATGTACTAGGGTATTGAGCATCATTCCCACCGTTTCAGGAGGAAGAACTTTTAAACTGACACCACTCAACACTTTACGCTCTCTATCTAAAATCCGTTTTGTTAAACGTTTGGCTTCATCTGAAATGAATAAATTTTCGTTGATATGATCTATGCGGTCCAACCACCAAGTATCAATTTTTCTAGTGCCAATTTCTATTGCATCTTCTATTGGCTTGAAATCTTTTTCTGTAAATGCACTAAAAGCGGCTCGAAATAAATAAGTGTAAGCCTCTTCATTTATATTACCCATAATACGGTAGCCAATAGTATCAATCGCTTCCCAAATAATTTTTGCCAATTCAAATAACTGTGAAAAGTCAATCGAGGTGCCAAAACCGCCGGACGCTCCTGGGCCCCATACTAAGCGCGCACTACAATGGATTTCTAAGCTACCTCTATCTAATCGAATCTGAAAATCAACCCCAACACCAAGCCCAAACGCCACATTGCCTTCCGCTTTGATTTCAACTAAAGCGGAAAAATCAGTCGTCCCCGTCTTTTGAGGGGTTAACCACTCGACCTTTCCACTTAACTGCCCGCCAGCTTGAGCGCCAGCAAACCCTTCTGCACTGACACCTATTTGCCCTGATGGTTTTACTGCCATCGTAGGTTGAGGAGAGAAAATAACCCCAGTTCCCGCACTTTTCTCAGCCTGATTACTGATCATAGCTTTTCCATTAACCATAGCGGTCACTAAACAACTTAATGTTAATGTTGCGCTACATCTAAAGTGACCTAGAGGGTATAAAGCAGGTTTTCTGTCAGCATCAGTATAAGTAATAAGTGCGGAGTAACCTTTTTCATGTGGGAAGTAACTATTAAATGTAACCGCACCTTCTGCTAATGAAGCGGAAGACTCAGCTGCAAAGCCGAGATCAAATTTAGCTTGTTTAAGATTAAAATCACCTTTCACACTGGCTTGTGCTGCAAATCTTAGTAATTGCGCTTCCGCACTGACGGCATAAACTGTTGCGCCATTGGCATCTTTAAATTCTTTATTTGCTTTCCATTCTTTGAGCTTATAACCAGGGACTTGCCAGCCTATTATTTTACCTTCGAATTGGCCGTCAATAGTGTTCTTAATACCATCTGTCATGCCATTTGTAATATCTGATGATATTGCCTTACCCATTTCTTTCCAATTGCCGCTAGAGACAGCTTGATTCAAATGGGTATGGTTTGTTGAATGACGCCAAAAAGGTTGTTCTCGTGCCATAAAATCTTGGCGTATGTAAACCAATTTATTTTGTGAAACGATAAAGATCTCAATAATCCCTTGTTTTTTATTCGTTAGTACTACATCTTTTGATGTGAAGTTTTTTTGATTAATACCTTGTTTTACAGAGGATTCATCAGTACTAGCCACTGCTTTTATATAGTATTCTTGCCGCTTCAGTTCTGTATTGATCTCTGAGATTAAAGCATCAACGAGTGTTATCTCTGTCGGTTCAAAAGTAATAACCGTCTTTATGATTTTTTTTCTTTCTTCTAGTTCATTTATTTTTGCTTGTGCCGTGTTCTTATTAATATCACTGCGCTTGATGCCTATTGTATTTACAAAAGGATCGTCTTCAGACGTTGGTTGTGCTTCAGTTTGCGTCTTAACGGGCAGAGCACCTGAAGATATAGCCATGTCATACCATTTTTGTCGCATGGCTTTATGCTCAGCAACAGCGGCAGAATCTTGATTTGCATTGTTTTCAGGCGCTTTTTGCAATATTTGCTCATATCCATCAATCAGTTGTTGAGTATATGAAATCTCTTCTTCCAGTAATTTTTGGGCATGCTTATCCAACAAAAAGTAATCTTTAGTTTTATCTCCTGTCTTGAATATAACATCACACACTTCTATCCCTTTACAGGTAGGTCTTGCAATAGCACATCCACCTTCTGTTGGTCGATTCATATCTACAGGTTCAACAGGCTTTAGTTCTATTGAGCTTGGTTTTTCCCGATTTGGTAAGGTAATACTATCGTTGATGTTTATCAGATCTGGATTAGGTTGATATTGAGGGTTTATCTCCAAAAGCTCAACAAGGCTAATATTGTTTTTGATAGCAATACCTAACAGAGTGTCATTTGGCTTAATGGTGTATATGTTTGTCATAAGAAAATAATACCTGTTAGGATGTTAGAAATTTATTAATACTATCAATCTGTTGGTCGCTGATAACCCACTGAAATTGAGATTGTAACTTCCCTTCATGATGCTGAGGAGGTGAGAAGTGTTTCCAGCCTTTATCCCACCAAATTAAGTTATCTATACCGGAAAAAATGTTTCTTTTTTCTTCTTCGTTTAATACCGTAATTAATGCATTAAGAACACGAGGTTCGTAGAAACGAAATAAAGATTCGCCATAAGAAGTATTCGCGGTTAGACGACCTCTAATTTGTTGAAGCAATTTATTCATAGTTAACGATGATGTTAAAAAACAACCGATGGGTGAGTGCATTGATTTGTCATATATCAATTGATAAAAATCAGGATTTATATCGTTTAACTGAAGAAGGATTGGCCCATCAGCAATAGATTGAAATGGTGATTCTTCAAAAATTTTGTTAAATATAGGATTATCTATTGCGTAGGTATAGCACCACTTAAAGATGTCAGGGCATAGTTGCGGTTCAATAATTGCGTATTGATAATGATTCAGTTCTATTGGTGTGAATGAATTTAGCTCCATTACTTTGGAGAATGAATCGGACATATACCACCTCCACATGTACATAACTCTACAAATAAAGCTCCACTTTGAAGTACTGCTGAGTAGTTAATTAAAGAGGCGGGTGCTAATGCCACAGCCGCTTCAACCGCGCCGGGTAATAACGGCGAAACACCCGCATAGCCTGAACCACTGCCTGCACTACCACCTGAATTGAGGTTAATTGCAGCCCCCGATATTGACACGCCAGATGCATCAATTTTGACAAAGCTACCGCCTGCTTTAAGGGTTAACTCCGCACCGGCTTCAATGACAATCTTACTGCCTGCTTTTAAGTGCACTTCATTACCCGCATCGAGTAATAAAGCTTTACCTTGTTTCATGTGTTGGTTGCCATCAACGGTGAGGGTAGAGTCACCTTTAACATGGTGGCGACTTTCACCATCAACCGTTACATGATCATTCA
>NZ_CAMRAN010000004.1 GCF_947039875.1 uncultured Photobacterium sp. | reverse complement strand
TGCTGAACGACTAATTAAAACAATTTAACGCTATTAGAGAATAACTAAATGCCAACTACCCCAATCAACCAAGACGACATCAATAAAACGGTATGGAGTGCCTGTGACACCTTCCGTGGTACGGTCGATCCCTCAATCTACAAAGACTTCGTGCTAACTATGCTGTTCTTAAAGTACATCTCAGATGTGCGCCAAGACAAAGTCGAAGAGCTAACAGCGCAATTTGGTGACAACCAAGCCATGATTGAAGCGATGCTGGCGAGCCAATCTTTCAAAATCCCAACAGGTTCAACATTTTGGGATCTGTATGAGCACCGTTTTGAAGCAGGTAATGGCTCTCGTATCGACCAAGCCTTACATGCGATTGAAGAAGAAAACGGCACCAAGCTAAAAGGCGTGTTCCACGATATTACTTTTAACACCGACAAACTGGGCGATGAAAAATCAAAAAACGACATTCTACGTCACTTATTAGAAGACTTTGGTAAACCAACCCTTAACCTACGCCCTAGCCGTGTCGGTTCATTGGATGTTATTGGTAATGCGTATGAGTTTTTAATCAAACACTTTGCGGCAAGCAGTGGTAAATCGGCAGGTGAATTCTATACCCCGCCCGAGGTATCGGATCTACTGTCTATCATTCTTGAGCCACAACAAGGCGATGAGATCTGCGATCCTGCTTGTGGTTCAGGCTCGCTATTGATGAAATGTGGTAAGCAAATTCAAAAGAACTTTGGCGGCTCGAAGCAATACGCTTTGTTTGGTCAAGAAGCGATTGGCTCAACGTGGTCACTGGCTAAAATGAACATGTTCCTGCATGGCGAAGACAACCACCGCATTGAATGGGGCGACACCATTCGTAACCCTAAGCTCTTGGATTCAAGCAAGCAAGATGGCAACGGTGGCTTACTGCACTTTGACGTGGTAACCGCAAACCCACCATTCTCACTAGATAAATGGGGTCATGAAGATGCAGAAAGCGATCACTTTGGTCGTTTCCGTCGTGGTGTGCCACCAAAAACCAAAGGCGACTACGCTTTCATCTCACACATGATTGAAACCTTAAAGCCAGCTTCTTCTTCAACGAAAGGCGGTCGAATGGGTGTGGTTGTGCCTCACGGGGTGTTATTCCGCGCATCGAGTGAGGGTAAAATCCGTAAACAACTGATTGATGAAAATCTATTAGATACCGTGATCGGCTTACCTGAAAAACTGTTCTTCGGCACAGGCATTCCAGCCGCGATTCTGTTGTTCAAAAAGCACAAAACAGACAACAAGGTACTGTTTATTGATGCCTCGCGTGAGTTCAAATCGGGCAAAAACCAGAACGTATTAACGAGCGATAACATTCAAAAGATTGTTGATACCTATAAAACCCGTCAAAGCGTGGATAAGTACGCTTACCTAGCGACATTAGAAGAGATTGCCGAGAACGACTACAACCTCAATATTCCACGTTACGTTGATACCTTTGAAGAAGAAGCAGAAATTGATTTGATGGCAGTGCGCAGTGAGCGTTTGGCATTGCAAGCTGAGTTAGCAGATCTTGAGCTTGAGATGGCGGGTTACCTGAAGGAGTTGGGTTATGGTGCCTAATGGTTGGGTAGATGGGAGAGTTGAAGATCTTTTACTTGGCCTTGAATCGGGAGTCAGTGTAAATGGTGAAGATCGCGTCCTTGAACAAAATGAAAAAGGTGTCTTAAAGGTAAGTGCTGTTACTTATGGTGTATTTAGACCTTATGCCGCCAAAGCTATTACATCACCCATCGAACTCGCTCGTGCAAAAGTTAATCCCAAGCAGGGACAAATTATAATAAGTCGCAGTAATACAGAAGAGTTAGTCGGTGCCAGTGCGTACATTGATAAACAATACGACAACTTGTTTCTACCAGATAAGTTATGGCAGACGGTTCCAAAAACTAACTCTAATATGAAGTGGCTAAGTTATGTACTTTCATCTAAACACTGCCGATATACACTATCTAACCTAGCAACTGGAACAAGTGGTTCGATGAAGAATATCACTAAAGGTGAGCTACTTAGCTTGAAAATAGGTATTCCCCCACTCCCAGAACAACGCAAATCGCTCAAATCCTTTCCACATGGGATCGCGGTATTGCAACCACTGAAAAGCTAATTGATGCCAACAAGCAGCAGAAAAAAGCCTTAATGCAGCAGTTGTTGACGGGTAAAAAGCGTTTGGTTGATCCTGAAACGGGTAAAGCGTTTGAGGGGGAATGGGAAGAGGTAGAGCTTGGTAAAATTACGTCTATTTATGATGGGACACACTCAACACCAAAATATGTCGAAAAAGGTATTCCATTCTATAGCGTTGAACACTTAACTCGTGATGACTTTTCTAATACTAAATTCATCACAGAAGATGTATTTGAAAAAGAAAACAAACGTGTCAAGTTGGAACGTGATGATCTTTTAATGACACGAATTGGTGATATTGGCACTGCTAAACACTTAAATTGGGATGTTTGTGCTTCTTTTTATGTGAGTTTGGCTTTAATCAAGGCAAATAAATCACAGTTTGACTCTGCGTATATGGGCTATTACATCAACTCACATGAGTTTCATCGAGAGTTGTATAAACGAACGATTCACGTTGCTTTCCCTAAAAAAATCAACTTAGGCGAAATAAATCACTGTAACGTATTACTTCCTAGCATTAATGAACAACAAAAAATCGCCTCAGTCCTCACCGCTGCCGATAAAGAAATTGAGCTATTAGCCGCTAAACTTACTCACTTGAAGCAAGAGAAAAAGGCGTTGATGCAGCAATTATTAACAGGAAAGCGTCACGTTTCCCTGTCATCTTAGTGCCTGTCGCGTTGTTGGCTACGCTTTTCTATCCCAATCACATAGCGCACTATACTCATGGACTAGAAAAGCTTGCCGCCTAGCGACAAACCCTAAGCTTTAAGGGAACAAGTTGCTGAAACCGAAGCCGCTTAATATGCCAGTTTCAACCTCTCTAACAATGTGTGACGCAGTGCGTCACACATTGTTGCTGTTATCAATACGAGATGATCATTAATGTTAGTGTTTAACTGTACCAAAGCCGCAGTCGAATTTTTCACGGTGACTCGCAAAGGTGAGAAAATTTCGGATCTTGAGCCTGCGCCACATAAAACCATCGCAGAGTCGATTGAAACGCCCATATTTCCAAGCGATATTGAGGCTGAACAAAATGGTGGATTTCAATGGCAGTGGGTCATTCATTGCGTCTCTATCAAGCGAAAAAAATACCTTATGGTGATGGATTATCACAGCCGTTTTTGCATCACGCTCCTTGCAGGTAAAAAAGGTGATATTTATCAGTTTCTCAACACTTTTGAGCCGATGCTAAAAGCCTGTTTTCACACTCTAGCTAATGATAATGGTATTGATACTGTCGAGATTGAGCACTGTATTGACCATTACGACAGAGAAGTTAATAGCTGTGCGTTCCACCCTCGTAGTGATCGTAGTGTTCAAGCTCACTTAAATGATGTTCATTGGCACCTTGAGCGCCACTGTTATGAAGATGGCATGTTACTTGAAGATGTTGACCTGCTTGGCTTTAACTTATTTTCAGGTCAATTTCCTCGTAATAGTAAAGATAGAAAGTCACATTTTTTCCCCAATAAAGAACTCATCTCGCAATGGCAGCAGTGGTCACTAAAGCACAAGCCAATGGACATGAACAATTTAGTCGTGCTTAGCGATTACAGAAAATAGAGATTAATAACTCACTATGACCAACCACCTCCCCAATTTTCGTGAAGAACAGAGTGCCAAAATCCCAGCACTTACCCTGCTTACCAACCTTGGTTATCAATTCATTCCACCAAGTGAATGTATGGCGATACGTGGCAACAAAACTACCGTTATTCTGCCATCGGTATTGCGCAAGGTTCTGAGCTTTAAAACCTATTCATTCATGGGTAAAGAACGCCATTTATCACAAGCTGCCATTGATAAAATCGTGCAAGAATTGGCTAACCCTGCAATGAATGAGGGGCTAAAAGCCGCCAATGAAAAGCTTTATAACGCGTTAACTTATGGCATTGGTGTGACGGAGTTTGTGGACGGTAAAAAAGCCAACCCAACCATTGAGATCATTGACTGGGAAACGCCTGAAAACAATCAATTTCATTTCACCGAAGAGATGGACGTAGACAATACTCAAGGAACAACCTACTACACACCCGATATTGTCTGTTTTGTTAATGGTTTGCCGTGGGTAGTGATTGAAGCAAAACGTCCTAATTCGTCAAAAACAGGGAAGCCGACTATTGATGAAGGCATCTCTCAAACAATTCGAAATCAAAAGCAAGACTTTATTCCAAGCTTATTTGCTTATAACCAACTGGTGATGTCTGTCAATGGGCATGATGGACGCTACGCAACATGCGGAACATCAAGTAAATTTTGGGCAAAGTGGAAAGAAGAACAAATCATTGAAAGTACCTTTGAGCGTCTGAAAAACACAACGCTGAATGAAACCCAACTGAATGCGATCTTTAACCATCGTGCAGCAGCGATCAAAGATGAATATCTATCACTGATTGCAGGTGGTGATTTAGTAGTAACCGATCAAGATCGCTTGTTGGTTTCCTTACTTAGTCATGATCGTCTGTTAGAAATGACGCGCCTATTTACCCTGTTTGATAAAAAAGCAGGCAAGATTGTTGCGCGTTATCAGCAAGTGTTTGGCATTAAAGCCTTAGTGGAACGTATTACATCCTTTGATGACTCTTTACCAGGAGCAAGAAGGGGCGCACGTAATGGCGGTGTGATTTGGCATACCACAGGCTCTGGCAAATCATTCACGATGGTGTTTTTATCCAAAGCCCTTATTTGGTTAAAAGAACTCGCCAAATGTCGCGTGATTGTCGTAACCGACCGTGTAGATTTAGAAGATCAACTGGCTAGCACCTTTAAGTCAGGTGGCGCCCTGTCAGATAAAGATAAAACCGCGGCAATGGCAACCACAGGTAAACGCCTTGCGGAACAAATTGGTAAAGGTAACGAGCGTATTATCTTCTCGATTATCAACAAGTTTGGTACTGCAATTCACCTTCCAGAATGCTACAACGATAGCCCAGATATTATTGTACTTGTCGATGAAGGTCACCGTAGCCAAAACGGTGAAAACAATATCCGTATGTTACAAGCTCTACCCAAAGCTGCTTATATTGGTTTTACAGGGACACCGCTACTGCAAGACGATAAGACAGAAAATAAATTCGGTAAAATCATCCACTCTTACACTATGCAACAAGCAGTAGAAGATGGCACCGTTACTCCATTACTCTATGAAGAACGCATTGCTGATCTCAGCACCAACGATAAAGCCATCGATGCATGGTTTGAACGGATCACTAAAGACTTATCTGAAAAACAACGCGCTGACTTAAAACGTAAATTCGCTCAAAAAGGTCAAGTTTATCAAACCGAAGGCCGTTTAGAGTTAATTGCTTATGATATCTCAGATCACTTTCAGAATTTCAAAAACCAAGGCTTAAAAGGTCAATTGGCGTGTGATTCAAAAGCCTCTGCTATTCGCTATAAGATGCTGTTAGATAAAATCGGTAAAGTCACCTCTGTGGTTGCGATGTCGCCGCCTGATACTCGTGAGGGACACGACAACGTTGACAGTGAAAGTACCGATATTGTGCAAAATTGGTGGAAAACCAATGTCACCGATAAAGGTTGGACGGACGAAAAAGCCTATACCAAACACATCATTGCAGAATTTGCAGAGGATGAAGGCCCCGACATTATGATCGTGGTCGATAAGTTATTAACCGGCTTTGATGAACCCAAAAACACGGTGTTATACATTGATAAACCGTTAAAACAGCATAACCTCATTCAAGCCATTGCCCGTGTTAACCGCTTACATGCGAAAAAGCAGTTTGGTTACCTGATTGATTATCGCGGCATTTTAAAAGAGCTTGATGCCACCATAGAAAAGTATCAAGACTTGGCAGAGCGTACTCAAGGTGGCTTTGATATTGATGATCTTAAAGGATTATATAACCGTATGGACACCGAGTATAAAAAATTACCGGGTTTATACGATGCATTATGGTCTATTTTTGCGAGCGTTAATAACAAGCAAGACGGCCAGGCACTGCGCCAGGTATTAGCCCCTAAAATTGACACCTTTGATGGTCAACTAACCGATACCAATTTAAAGCTACGTAATGACTTCTATGATGCGCTAACCGCCTTTGCCAATTGTTTAAAGGTCGCGTTACAGTCAGCAAATTACTTCAATGATAAGAGCTTTGATAATAAGCGTGAGTTGTATAAACAAACCTTAAAAAGCATGTCTCAACTACGCAGACAAGTTCGTGAAGATGCCGAAGAAACCGTTGATTACGATGAGTATGCCGACAGCATTCGTGCCATGTTAGACAAACACATTGGTGGTATTGAGATTAAAGAGCCTGAAGGTGCGTACTTGGTTGGCAACATGGGTAAAGATGCCAAACCTGAGCAAATGACCGATGATGAAGCGAATAACAAAAAAGACGTTATCACAGGCCGTGTTACCAAGATGATTGAGCAAGACTTAGCCGATGATCCTTATGCCCAAGAGTATTTCTCTAACCTGTTAAAAAAAGCGATTGCCCAAACTAAAGAGATGTTTGATAGCCCAGTAAAACAATACCTTTTATTCGCTGATTTTGAACAACAGGTAAAAGATCGCGATGTAGCAGGAATGCCTAAAGATCGCTTTGCTGAACTCGATCCAAAAATAAAACGTCATGTTCAAGCCTACTTTGGTTTGTTCTTAAAGCATGGTTTATTCCTAAAAGAGCGAGTTGAACCACAGCCTTTATCCGAAGAGCAATGCATTCAATATGCACTGGATATCGATACGATTGTACGCAAGGCGGTGAGTGAATATTCCATTAACCCTGCTGAGATTGAAAACCAAATTCGATTAGGTCTATTACCCTTACTGTTTAATGATTTAGGGATTGATAAAGCACAAACACTGATCACAGATGTTATTCAAATCACTCGACTGGGATTAGCAGGTCACCATTAATGGCATCCATTAATAACAACAAAGACAGCAAAGAAAATAGCATTGAGGAATACAGCTTCATCTATGGTGATGAAGCGGTTACCTACGAGGTTATTCGTAAAACCGTTGCTGAAGGTAAGAAAAAGAAGATCACTATTCGCGTTCACCCTGATTGCCGTATTGCCGTCACCGCCCCTGAAAATGCCGAGAAATCGGCTATTCACGAAGCGGTTATGCACCAAGCTCGTTGGATTTGGGATGCACTGAAAGAATTTCGATCCCATTTGGAATATGTTCAAACCAAACATTACGTTAGTGGTGAGATGCAATTCTATTTGGGTCGTCGTTATGTATTAAAAGTGGTTGAAGACCGAGATGCCATTTCCAACGTGAAGATGGATCGAGGTAAGCTGTTGGTTACCCTTAATCGTTTTAATGATGATAAATCTAAGCTAGTAAAAGCCTTAGTTTCAGGTTGGTATGGCGTTAAAGCAGAACGGGTTTTTCATCAACGGTTAGCTGAACTTCTGCCGCAAGCGACATGGGTGAAAGGCATTCCGTCATTTCGTATTATGCCAATGCGCAAACAATGGGGAAGCTGCTCAGCCAAAGGTACATTAATGCTCAACCCTCACCTTATCAAAGCACCCAAAGAGTGTATTGATTACGTGATCTTACATGAGCTGTGCCACATCGCTGAATATAACCACAGCGAAAACTTCTGGCGTTTACTCACTAGCGTAATGCCCAACTGGCAAGAAGTGAAAAACAAGTTAGATGGCATGGCTGAGCTGTATTTGAATGAATAGGGTTTAAGACCTTAGATTAAGTAAAAAAGGATAACATTATGCATTGCCCCTCTTGCGAGAAACATCTTGGTTGGGATTGGATTGAAGATGAGTGTATCGAACCTAATGAAGAGTTTGAATGCCCTTATTGTAATGAAACTTTACGCTACAAAATTGATGAAGGCACGTATCTTGGTGCTCAGCATAAAACAATAGAAGTGGTAGATGAGTAATATGAAACCTTACAACCACATATAAAATATGTAAATAGCTTTCATAACTAGAGGCCACTTTAATGTGACCTTTTTATTTTAAATAATAGACTTATAGATCTATCAACCTACTGATAAATCACTAAACAATTTATTGCTGTAGCACTAATTGATTATTATTTAATTGGTATATCTGTGATTTAGCGACGTCTGCTGGTAGAGCATAAGGTGTGTTTTCACCATGGGTTTTATAATCAATTTTAATCATGAGAGGATTATTGTTAACAATAGTGATTTTTTCGATGTTAATTCTATCGCCAATAAAAATGTTAGCTAAATTATCAAGATTTTTATTATTTTGCTCAAATACGGATAAATAGTAAAACGTGCCGCTACCCGAATTCGTGGTTACAAAAGATGCCGCAATATATTTACCTTGTTGGACAGCCTGATTAGCATTAAGGTAAATAGTCACATTATCAGCACCATCAGGAGTCTTATATTCACCCATAAGATAAGGTTGTTGCTGTAATTTTTTGATTGAATTTAACGTAATACTCGCAGTTGTATCAGGTACTTTGACTTGCCATTGCTGAGGTTGAGTTGCAAGCTCTGCTAATGTTATAGGCGCTTCTGTACGTGCTACTGTATAAAAAACACCGCCACCCAATATGATTGCAATAACCAATGTCATCCACTTTTTCATCATCTTCCCTTTATATTATTAAAGTAAAAAAGCAAGATCGCTCATTCACTAAGATCTTAATGCTAAATATTTATTGGCAATAACCATACCTAAAATCATAGCAGCAACAAAAGCAAAGACGGCATAATTACCACCACCTAAATTAGTGATTGCAGGGCCTGGACAAAAACCAGCCAACCCCCAACCAATACCAAAGACAATGGCGCCCACCGTTAATTTAGCATCAATCTTATTACTATTTTTAGGCGCAATTACATCACCATTGATGGCTGTTTTACGTTTTTTTATCAGCAGATGATAACAAGGTGCAAACACGAGCAGAGCTCCTAGCATCACAAAAGCAAGGCTTGGATCCCATTGACCAAAAATATCTAAAAAAGCGATCACTTTATGAGGGTTAACCATTTCTGAAATAATCATTCCAGAGCCAAATAGAACACCGGCAATCGCACCAACAACAATACGGTTTATCTTTAAGCTGCTCATTATAAATCACCTAATAAACGACGAATAAATACCACAATAATGGCTGACATCATAAACACGCAGGTTGCATAAATTGAACGTTTAGAAAAACGTCCCAGGCCAACAATACCGTGACCACTGGTGCATCCATTGCCTAATCGTGTTCCAAAGCCAACCAATAAACCAGCAATTAAAACAATACCAATATTCTGTTCACTAATAGGCGGTAACGTTACGCCCAAGGGGGATAGAATAAATACGCTTAAAACCATTCCGGCTAAAAATGCAATTTTCCACCCTAATTCTTGTTTCTCTCTCTTAATAACACCATTAATAATGCCACTAATTCCTGCTGTTTTACCAATAAACAGCATCAATATCACCGCAGATAATCCAAGTAACATGCCACCCAAAAATGATTGCCAAGGTATTTGAAAAGTCATACTCACCTCACCTTAATCTTGATCACAAAAAATATCATGGAAACTGGTTATAAGTGCTGTAATACGCTGATCAGCTAAAGAATAAAAAACCGATTGTGCTTCTTTACGAATAGTGACGATGTCATTTTTTCTCAGCACAGCCAAATGTTGTGAAAAAGCGGATTGACTTAATGTCGAGTTAAGCTGCAATTGATTGGCGCTCATTTCTCCATCTATTAACTGACAAAGTACGATCAACCTTTCAGAATGGGACATTATTTTTAGAAGTTCAGAAACCTCTGTCGCTCGTTGTTTCATTTCATCTAAGTGCATTATTTATTATCCAATCACTATAGTAGAGCATTTATCTTACTCTAATTACTATATTAGATAATACTAATTTAGATAAATCTAATTCTTGGTGTTCATCGATACACTCTTGCGATAGTCCGCGAATAGAACTTTATCAATCCTTTTCGTTCACAGGTTCATAGACTAATGGGATAACTGAGCATAATGGCTTTCCTAATAGTGGTATTGATATCACAGCGATAAAAAAGGCCGCTTAAACCACTGAATATACGGGTTTTATACGGCCTTAAATATGCTGTTATCAGTAAACTTATTTTTGTAGTTGTTCTTTAGCAGCTTCTACTTTTGAAAAATCCAAACCTAGTTCTTCAACCGCTTCTTTAATTAATACTGGGTTTTGCATTACTTGTGCCATTAGCATTTGTAGTTTGTCTTGCGGTAAACCTAGCTGGCTAATGGTTGCCATTGCTGCTAGAGGATTTTGAGTCAGCGTTTGGAAAATACTGCTGATCTGCTCATCACTAATATTATTCTCTTTCAACAACGCAATAATTGGATTCATTACACTACCTTTTGTGATCATTAAATGAAATGAGTGACAGTTTAACATTTGACGACACCTTGTTGCACCATCAATAAAAAAGCCGTAAATAACACAAGGTTAAATACGGCTTTAAAACATCATTAATTAGTACCTATTATGCTTAGTAATGACCAATATAGTGCCAATTACCATTGCTAGGATCTTGGTCTGACGGCCATGGGAAATAGCCATAGTGGGTTGTCTTTAAACGGTAATAATGGGTTTTACCATCACGGAAATCATAGGTATAAATATCACCGACATTCCCTTTTTTACCATTATCACCCCAGTTACCAAAACTGTCTTGTTTATACCAATCAAGTGCTAATTGCTCAAATACCGCTTGGTTGGTACTCATTTCCAGCACCAATTGATTCAGCGAATTATCATCCGCTACATAAATCCAATCACGATTTGACGCTTTATTGGTTGGGAACTCACCACCTTGAGCTGGTGTTCTTTGAATAAAGTATTCATTAATACCCTCAGCAGTTGGATTAATGAACACCGCGCTATTTGAGCTATTCCAAGTCGTGATTGTACGTTGATCCCAAGTAAATAAAGCTGACTGCTTAAAGTAATGCTGAATACGTTCAACATTCGATACCATGTCACGATTTAATATCAGTGGGTTGAAATCAAAATTGACATAAGATTCCGCTGAACCTAAATATTTCCAATCATTATTACTGCGATGATCCGTAGGGAACTCTCCCGCTGTGACTGTTTTCATTAAGAAATAATCACGGGTGTTAAGTTCTTTATTAATATGAACATAAGCTGCCCCTGCCCGCTTACGTTTATGCGTTACGCCATTATTCAATTCACCATTACCATAACGATCAGCAACCCATTGATCAAACTGGTTAATCGTTTCAAAATCAAGATGTGCTAAATCGCTTTGTTCCGTAAATGATTTTTGTGACTCAATCGCTAGATCGTATCCTTGACCCTTGCCGATGGTAATCGCTGCCTCAGGATATTCAGTGTTAGCGATAAAGGTACGAGCATCTAGTCTCACTTGACCTAATTCATCAAAGTTTATGTCTGGCTGTTTATCGGCAATAAATTGATCAAGATAGCCTACAAACGCCCACTCACTGTTAGATTCACCAGCACCAGGGAAATACCAATAATGTTGCTTTTTCAATTCAAAAAGTTCAACACGGCCATTACGATGATATTCAAACACATCACCGATTTCACCCCTACGATTATTCTCACCCCAAGCATAAAAACGATCTTGAGCAAACTGAGTTAATAGCTCATCTCTTACTATCGTTTCTAAACTGGTTTGAGGACAATCAATAGTCACGGTTTGCGGCGCACGATCACGCGCTAAGTTAAAATGCAGTTTATTACTTAAACCGTTATTTTTACGGCTGCCATCAAGCCCAATAACCTGCTGTGAATTATCACCATAAGTCACCGTTGCCCAACATTGCCCAGCAACCGGTTGAGGTAACTCATACACATTACCTGAGCTGCCATATAATGCAGGATAGACATAGCTGGTATTGATCTGTTGTGGGTCATAAAAACCCACCACCGTCATTACATCAACCCCTTGCGCGATTGGCTTTAATTTAGTGGTTGTTGATACAGGCTCAAATTGTTGTTCGACCGCATTCCAATGGCTGTAGCCACTTGTCACTGTCGTATCAAGATAATCTTTAGTCTCTAAATAATGTTGAATACGCTTTGATGAATAGCCGGTAAATAATGGATAGCTGGACGTTGATGAGTCAAAACCACCGCCACCCATAGGATCTGCACCATAGCCATAATGGGTTTTATATGGCGTAACCATAATATCGCCATAACCATATTCACCATCAACTTTTGACCACCAATTAAGGTTATCTGCCATGTAGCCACGGTACGCATCATAACCCCACCCAGTGGTTGCACCATGGGTTGCATTAGCGTGGCCACCAGGATAATGACCCATACTCAAGGCATGTCCAATCTCATGGGTGACTTCATTTCCCGTAGTATCCGCAAGCAGTACCATGCCATTACCACCCGACAAACCATGGGTATAATCACCAATATCACCTTTGTCATTTTTATAACGACCAACAGAGTGACCAATAACAATAGCAGGGTAATTATCAGCTTGCCATTGACTAGAACCAGAACTGGCAACGCCATAATTTGCATTGGCAATACCAAGTTGAATTAACGACTTCGTTATATCTTCTCGCATATCGCCGCTATGAATACCGGGAGAAGCATAGTCACTGTATTTTGTTTTTATGTCACCATTAGACATCACTACTTTATCTAACTTAATAGGTAAGTAATTACTGATCGTCATTGATGCTAATGGGAACCGTTGGAAAAGCTCTGAACCGTAATGTGCAGTTTGTAATTCTAATGGTTTTGCTGCTGGCGGCTCAGTTAACATACCAATTCTAATCATAGGTAAATCAAGATGAGCAGGAGCTGCAAAATCAATTCGATCTGCTGTTAATTCACCACTTAAACCACTATAAGTTGAAAACTGTAAACTTAACCCTTTCTCAACCCAGTTCCATGGCAAAACTGTTGTGAATGAACGTTTGGAGTAAACCACATCTTTACGATCATCGTGATTAGCACGGTCTGATTCTAAAATTTGTAGAGGATTCGTCATTTGACGAGTCTCAAGTAATACACCATCTTTGAATATTTTCAGTTCAACGCTTTTAGGTTCATCGTTAGCCATTGGAGTGACAACAAGTAAAGCTTCACGTTGAGAGACAATTCGTTGTTGTTCTTTTTCATCATTACCAAAAGGTTCTGCTGTTTGGTTTTGAATAAAACGTATTTGTGCAGCAAAATCACCACTAAGATGATTAGTAATAGGCTGTTCATCAATAAAGCCGTAGGCATCAATTAAAGCTGCGTTATAGGGCAAACAATCTTTTGAAGCCGTACTAACTAAATCTTTATCACCCACAAGGTATTGAACATTACATTGTTTATCTTTATCCCATTGTTCTAAATAGGTATAACCAAATTGGTCATTATAAATATAAACGCCATCCATTTGGTTAACTAACTTCCATGGCATTTGAATAAAATCAAACATAGCCTCAGCGGAACGATCTGCATAATCAAAACCATCAACAAAAGGCATAAAAGAAGGTAAGTTGTTGACTGTAATTGGGTATAAATACCCGTTATATTTGAGAAAACGTTGCCCATTACGGATTTCAATATTGGTAGGATCATTAATGAGCTTTTGAGTTTCAATAATACGCTGCAATACTCGCATTTTCATTTGTTCAAGTTGCTGCACAGCGTCGGTTGGTGCGTTTAAAGCAGCCAAACTCGTCGCCGAATAACCGCATAACAACGCACTAATTGCGAGAGTAATAGATTTAATATTCATGTATAAACCTTAATTGTGATAACCATAAGAAATATACATATAAAAGCAGTTTTATGCCACTAGTTGAAGTGGACTTTTTATTACTATTAGGTTCATAACAGATCTATTGAGATCAAAATCACGCTTATATGTTCACTACAAATAAAAAAGGCGATCCAAAGATCGCCTTATGCACATTTACATCTGAATCCCTATTTATGCTTTTTGCACTTCAAGCTCTAAGATTTCTTCTTTTTGCTTAATAATATCATTAAAAACGATTCGAGCTTCTTGAGCTAATTCTGATGCTTCAAGTTTAGCTTCTTTTGCCGCCATTGCTTCTGCAGTTAGACGGTGCAACTCATCCGCTAATTCTTGAGGAACATCACCCATATCTGCACCACTATTACCGTGTGCCAATGCTTCTGCTCGAATTGTTTTCTTAATTTTCCAGATTTCATCTAATGCATTACGCTCAGCATCAGCAGCTTCAATCGCGGCATCTTTCAATTGCTCAAACTTCGCTAATGCCATACCTTCTGTCGACCATGGATCAACATCTGGCAAATCTTCAATATTGATCACAGGATCTTCGTAACCATCTTGATTTTTTAAATCTAGTGAAGCCGCTTTTACCGCTGAAATCATTAACATTACAGTGATAAATAATAGTGGTAAGCCACCCACAATAGCCGCCGTTTGTAGTGTCTCCAGACCGCCCATAAACATCAACACTGATGGCATGAACGACATTGCAAATGCCCAGAACAAACGGTTCCAACGCATTGGCTCTTCTGTTACATCATTTTGAACAACAGAAGCTAAAATGTATGAGATAGAGTCAAACGTTGTTGCTGTAAAAATCAAACATAATAGTGTAAATACCGCAATAACAATCGTACTAAACGGTAATTGCTCAAGAATAGAGAAGATAGCTTTGGTTGCGCCTTCTGCATTCAAAATACCAACAACATCAAGCGTACCTGATAATTGTAGCGATAGACCATAGTTACCCAATACCATAAAGAAAAGGAAACACCCCATCGACCCAAAGAAGATAGAGCCTGTAACCATCTGCTTAATTGTACGACCACGAGAAATTCGAGCAATAAATAACCCCATGCTTGGTGCAAACACTAACCACCATGCCCAATAGAAAATTGTCCAATCTTGTGGGAAGTGAGTATCTTCAAAAGTACCGTAGCCGCCAAAAGGTTCAGCCCACGTTGCCATAATGAAGAAATTAGACAACATACGACCTAATGAATCTAAGCCAGTTTCTAACATGAAAATCGTTGGGCCAGCCGCTAGAATGAACGCTAGTAAACCTAATGCACCCCAGAAGTTTATATTACTCAGTACTTTAATACCTTTTTCCATACCGGCATAAGCAGAGTAACCAAAAATACAAGTACATAGCAGTAATACAATAATTTGAGTTTGTGTATTTTTAGGCGTACCAAATAAATAGTGCGCACCTTCAGTGATCAATGGCGCAGCTAGACCTAGTGTTGTTGCACCACCACCTAATAAACCAAAAATAAACAACACATCAATAACTTTACCAATCCAACCATGACTACGTGCTTCACCAATAACAGGCATTAACGCTGCTGAAACTTTTAATACCGGTTGTTTGCGGACATAAAAGAAATACGCAATTGGCACTGCAGGTACAAGGTATATACACCATGCAATAGGACCCCAGTGGAAAACACCATAAGTTGCAGCCCAGCGAACAGCTTCTTCACTTCCTGGCTGTAATTGAAATGGTGGGCTTTGGTAATAATAAGCCCATTCAATTGCACCCCAGTACAAAATACTCGCACCGATACCACCACAGAAAAGCATTGCCGCCCATGATGCAGTTTTAAATTCAGGCTCTTCATCTGCATCACCCAATTTAATTTGGCCGATATCAGAAAAAACAATGTAAATCATAAAGAAAAATGCAGCCATACCCAGCGCTAAATATAAAAAACCTAGCTGGTCAGTCATAAAACTTTTTGCAACCGCGATCCACTCTGCTCCTTCTTTAGGGAATAAAAGAAGTGGTACAACGACTGAAATCAACATTGCCAATGCCCCAAAGAATGTGGGCTTATCAATTAATTCGAAATTTTTACGTAATGTATTCAAACGATATCCTTACTGCTATATATCATCCATGAAAAGTTACATACATGATGTTCTTTTAACACTAATCGCACAAATAACATCAGTAATGGTAACGATAAATTTTTTTTATAATGCTTGAGATAATGAATTTTTTGAGCATATCTTATCTCTTTGATGAATTAACAATCAAAAAAAAACGTCCACGTTACAAATTGAAACAAACAAATGACTTATTGCTAATCAAAAAAGCATGGTAATAATAAAATTATATGCTAAATAACCTTATACATGAGGGGCTAGATATGAAATTAATATTACATAAACAATTGAAGCTATCGGTTTTTAACAATCAATAACTCATTAAATATTTATCGATTATTTTATAGTACAGATGGCATTAAAGTATAATTCAAGCACCGTTATTATAATGACTATCAATTAGTCTCGGCTATTTCTCTTATTGTGTAACTAATGATAATACGACAGACAATTGCTTCTTATTTTATACTTTAAATAAAAAAGAAGTAAAAATGACAATTAAAAAAGAAAAAATGAGATTTAGTTACAACTATGGTGACTATTTTTAGTGTCTTATTATAAAAGTTAAGTACAATAGGCAAAATTACTTTTATTTAGAATTAATAACATGATTGAAACTCTTTTAAATCTACGCTCTTTAAGAGCTCAAGCGCGTGAAATGTCTATTGAAGATCTACAAGAAGGTCTACAAAAGTTCACCCAAGTCGTTGAAGAACGTCGTGTGGAAGAAGAAGCAGCTAAAGCTGAAAATAAAGAACAAGAAGCAAAACTGCAAAAGTACCGCGATATGCTTGCAGCTGAAGGCATTACACCGGAAGAATTAATTGCATTAATTGGTGACACACCAAAAACCAAGAAAAAGCGAGCTTCTCGTCCAGCTAAATACAAGTTTGTTGATGAAAATGGTGATGAGAAAACGTGGACAGGCCAAGGCCGTACACCTAAAGCACTACAACAATTATTAGATAATGGCGATGCACTCGCAAGCTTCGAAATCTAATTCAGACATAACTTAATTAAGTTAATGTTCAAAAAAACGCTCGTTGTATTAACAATGAGCGTTTTTATATCAATAAATAATTGAAGAGTAACCTGCTTTTTCTTCTGAATTCATTTATTTTCGGCGGCTTGTTGTTCTGGAGTATCATTTCGAGTTGTAAATAGTTTATAGCTCATAATTAGAATAACTAATGCTTTAATTATCATCATCTGAGGGTTACCAAAATAACCGACCATACCTACAAAGCCTGATAACAACATTAATATGCGGTATTTTTTCAATTCAGTCATATATAAAGCAATGACAATCACGCCTAGATCAACAAACTGTAATCCTACAGCCAGTGTGGGTTCAGCAATAAAAGCATTAACAGCAACATAGACAATATATGATATGCCTATCACCATAACTGTTGCTAACAATTGAATAATGATTTTCGCTGTTTGAGTAAAATCTTTAAAATATCGATATAAATTAATTGCTGTAACCGATAAATTGAGAATAACTTTCGGCCACCACCCCATTAAAATTGACCATATTGTATCGTTTGTTGCAGAAGCAAAAGCGGCATAACGGGTAACTTTCATGGTGTTAAATATAGTGATTAAGATATAAAACACCACCGATGTCCATCCCAATATATCTTTCAATAAATCAATCACAACACTATCTCTCAACATACCATTAACGATTAATGGCTATTTTAATATTAATATTTAACGTATCACCATATATACGGTTGAATAACATTAAAAAATCAGAGAATAATATCATAGGCTTATCGATTATTACATCAAGCAATAATGCTAATTTTATTTTGCGAATGACTTAATTTATTATTTTAAAAATAGGATATATTTAGATCAAATCACCAAAGTGAACAAGTAATAGTAGTAGTATTTATTCACCATTCAACCAAACTAAAACAATGACAAATATAGTTAAAAAAACAAACACTTCGCTTTGTTAACTGCATCATGGATGAGATATCACAACAATACTTATAAATGATAGGGACTTTATCACTAAGGACGTAATGTTATAATATGCACTTTTAATATAAAGTGCTATCTATCAGTATAAAGCATAACTCTATATTTATAATCAATACCTTGGAAATAAAAAAGATGACAAATGTCACCTCTTTTTATACTAAGATTAGCAATAATTTTTTATGCTGATGCTGAAAACAACATTTCCACATCATAATTATTATTAACTAAAGCACGCTTCAAACGCATAAGATTTTTTATTTGTAATTGTCGAATACGCTCTCGTGTTAACCCTACTGCATCAGCAACTTCTTGTAATGTTTGCGGCTCATAACCTAATAACCCAAACCGACGACAAATAATTTCACGATCACGCTCAGTTAATGTAAATAACATTTTTTTAGTAATCATTTGCATATCACTACGTTCTATTACTTTATCTATATTTGCATCTTCATCTGCAACAAAGTACGATAACGAATTATTATCATCTTCATTCAATGTTTGTTCAAATGATAAAACATGCTGATTATTTGTCATTAAAAAAGAAATTTCACTTACATCACGCTTTAAATAGTCTGCGATATCTTCTGGTGATGGCTCATTATTATTCTTCGCCATTAAATCACGATGGGCGCGTAAAATCGTATTCACTTCTTTTGACACATGTACTGGCAATCGAATAGTACGACTTTGATTATGAATGGCCCGTTCAATCGTCTGCTTAATCCACCACGATGCATAAGTAGAAAATCTGAATCCTTTTTCTGGATCAAACTTTTCGACAGCCGTAATTAAACCAATATTTCCCTCATCAATTAAATCACTCAATAATAAAGTAGAGGCTCGATATTTTTTAGCTAAGTTAACAACAAGACGTAAATTAGATTCAATAAGAACACGTTTAGCCTGTTCATCACCTAATAATGATTTACGACTATAAAGAATCTCATCTGTTTTTGTTAACAAAGGTTTAAACGATATATCATTCAAATAAAGCCGAACAACATCATTTTCAAATATAGCTTCCTTCATATATCATCCTTGAGTATTTACCATTATTTATAGATTACATAATAAATCCACTTTTATCCGATATACAACAATTAATTACAAAAATTTAACCTTACACTGATAAGTTTTTATCAGTTACAAAAGTGAGAGCTTAATAGTTATTTTATATATTTACTATATGTGTCTAAGGTATAATATTTATATTATTAAACCTAAATAATGGCAAAGTAGATCTAATGCATCCCTTCATGAAAAAAACAATTTTAGTCACCCTTACTGTTGGTACTCTATTTTCAGCGGCAGCAAATGCAACCAATTCTATTGTTGTGCAATCGTGTGTCAGTAACCAAAATTATGATGAACAAGGTCTTATTCTTTGTTTACAGCAAGCCACAAAAAGTGCCAAGAATCAAGTTTATAGCTTTACAAATCAAGGTGATAAATACAGCAAACAAATTGATGATCAATGCTCTAGCCAAAAAGCTACCATTGATAAAGGAGCAGTAATAAGTAGTGATAAAGCAACATTAGCCATGTGCTATGCCAACGCATGGTCTGCCGCTCGTGATTCACTACTTGGTGAAAAATACAGTACGACATTAACGACTGATGTTTATAAGGATAAATAATGAGACAGCTATCTGATTACCAACAACAGATTCAGTCATTAGTTTGTAATAATGAATACTCGCTAGCACAAGCAATCTTACAATTAAGATCACTGCTTGAAGATATTGAAAATGATGATGCGATTACAGATACTGCCATGCATGCTGAATAAATCATTTATTATTTACAATTAATAACATATCAAACAGCAGCCGTCACAATATCATCATTAATATATGACTCAATTTCTTGATAAAGAAGTTGAGTTGATGGATTCTGCATTTTCTCATAGTTACTAACCAAGTAATAGCTAGGAATATTATCCTGTATAACACCCATATCAATAGCTTCTATAAGAACACCCTGTCTCAAATACGATTCAACAAAGATACGATTTATAAATGCAATACCGATACCTTGTATTGCAGCTTCAATCGCATGCATTGAATTTTGAAAATACACCTTACTTTGATTAGGGTCTAATTTAACATTATTATTCGCTAAAACTAAATCCCATTGAATTAATCTATTCGTCGTTTCAATCAAAGTACTCGTTGATAATAATTCTGCTGACAAGTAACTTAGAGGCTTATCAGTATAATCAGGTGCACAAACAGCAATCATTTGTTCCTGAAATAATAACTGACAGTATTTTTCATTTGGTTTTTCAATACTATAACGAATTGAAATATCGATATTTTCTTTATTTAAGTCTAACATTTCAATGGTATCAATAAAGACAACTGAAATATCATTTTCATTCAGGTATGTGTAATTAATTCGAGGTAATAGCCACTTGTTTAATAATGTTGGTGGGATCGCTATTGTTATTTTTTGCTTTTTTGTCACGAAACCAATATCTGTCGTTGCCTGATCTAAATCTTTTAAAATCAAACCAATACGATTGAAATAACGCACACCAGCATTGGTTAATTTAATTCCCCTATGTTGGCGAATAAATAATTTTTGACCAATAAATGCTTCAAGTGTCTGAATCTGATGGCTCACAGCACCAGGTGTTACAAATAGTTCTTCTGCTGCTAATTTAAAACTTTGTAATCGAGCTGAAGCTTCAAAATAAATAATACCTTTTAATGGGGGAAGTGATCTCACATTGAATCCTTAAGTGATTTTTTCTCAACTATTGATACAATTTTATTGGTTTGAGCTATTGTTATGCATAAAGCATTATACGAATTAGATATTTAACCATAACGTTTACTGATTATTCGATAATGATAACACATTAAAATAACATCAGTTTTAACTAACCCATAGGTACTACTATGAAAATTAAGACGCTTGCTGTAGCGCTGCTTTTTACCCTACCATCTTTTATGTCACAGGCTGCAATGACATTAAACAGCCAAAATATTACTAATGATCAAACATTAAGTAATTCACAACTTTTTAACCAATGGGGCTGTACTGGTAAAAATGAATCACCACAGTTAAGTTGGACTGATGTTCCTACCGGTACTAAAAGCTTCGCTGTAACTATGTACGATCCGGATGCACCAACAGGAAGCGGTTGGTGGCACTGGAGTGTAATTAATATTCCTGCCGACGTACATTCATTAGCAGAAGGTGCAGGTGCCGTTGGTGGTAAAAACTTACCCAAAGGTGCAAGTATGGTAACTAATGACTTTGGTTTTAAAGGTTTTGGCGGTGCATGTCCTCCACCAAAAGCAAAACCACATAATTACCAAATTACGGTTTATGCCTTAAATACAGCTAATATCAAACTACCTGAAAATGCATCTCCAGCATTAGCGGGTTATAACATCCTTGCTCACGTAATTGGTAAGGCTCGCCTTGTTGCACCAACAAATGCTCGATAAACGATAATGACTCATTGAAGCTACTCTAACATTAAAGTAGCTTCAATAGATTAATGCACCTTTCTCCATAGCCTTATATTCCTAAAGTCCTTCTATTATAAGCAATTTAATATTACCTAACCTGCTTAGATTATCCCCTATACAGAATGTCGATCTGTTTATATCTATCATGCTAAATACTGCTATTATTCACATACAGAATGACATACTATTTAAATAAAGATATTGGATTTATTAAGGAACAGCATGACATATTGGAAAAAGCTTCATCTGACTCGCCAAACAATCACTGGCTTATCATTATCAATTAATGTTGTTTATCCTCCAGAATTTGAATCTAATATACGCAATGAAATGCGATCGTTAAAAACAAACTATCAATGCCCACAGATCTTTAAGAAAGAAGTAATTAGTATTATTTGTGCTTATGATGGACGATTAGTCAATTTTAATCAGAAGTAATTAACATTATGACTAGATGATAATTAATCAATTAATGTAGATAAAGAAAGGTAAGATGTTAGCGGATAATGCAGTCGTTTATGCGTTAGCAGAAAGATTAACGCGAAGATATTTAAAAACAAGCCCCAGAAACTACAAAAGCGCAAATAACAGAGTTATTTACGCTTTTATCAAACTTTATAGATTAACTATAAAATTATAGAGCTACAACGTTTGCAGCTTGAAGACCTTTTTGGCCTTGCTCTACTTCAAAAGACACTTTCTGGCCTTCAGCAAGAGTTTTGAAGCCTTCAGAAGCGATTGCACGGAAGTGAACGAATACGTCAGCACCGCCGTTGTCTTGAGTAATGAAACCAAAACCTTTCTCTTCGTTAAACCACTTTACTAGACCAGTTGATTTGTTAGACATGATGTGTCCCTTATATAAATTCTTTAAAATTATCGTAAAATACGATGCACTGAAGCTCGAATTATTAAATATGACGATGAAAAGCGAAGGGAAACACTAGTTTACACAACAATAACGAAGATGCTTCTAAGGGTTTTTCTTTAACTTAATTCTCGTTCAATAACTCTAGCTACAGAGTAGCAATATAATCTCATTAAACTTTGTATTTGTAAAGTTTTTTATAGGCGAGATTTTATTGCCGCCAAAAAAAAGCACTGCTATTAAAAAATATTTTATATCTCATTATAAATAATCATAATGTTAATAAAACCAGCCTATTATCATCAAACTTTAGCGCCTAAAATATGCCGTTTAATTCTCACTAATTACATTTTTTTTAAATCGATATAACGCTAACAATGGTAATAATGCTACGTAAGAAAACATCAAGAAACCAAACGTGTATACAAACGCCACTAATGTTGATTGTTGATATAATAACGCACTCACTTGCGCAATAAAGTTAGGATCAGTCACTGTTGTGTGATGCTGCATTGCTTGCTGCTGTAATATTGGATTGGTCGCCGTAATATCAGCACCTAATGCATGCCACTCTCGTTGTTGAGTACGGCTGAAATAAGTGTTTACGATTGAGATACCAAATGAACTACCAATGGTTCGGCATAAATTAAACATTACTGCGCCACCAACAGCATATTTTTGCTCTATTGTGCGATAAGCCATTTGACTCAGTGGTGCAAACACCAATCCCATTCCCATTCCTTGAATGATCGATGGCATCAGAACCCAATATAAATTTATATCCATTGAGTATTGCATCATTAAATAGGTGCCAAAGATACTGAACCCAAGTCCGACAGCCACCAGCATTCGAGGATCTAATCTATCCATGTATTGCGCCATAACGAGCAATACAACAGCAGATGCTAATCCACGCGGAGCCATCACAAATCCAGTTGTTTCCACTGGATAATGTAATAACTGTTCTAACATCATTGGTTGAAGTTGGGTGATACCAAACAATCCCATCGAAAAGCCAGCCATGATCAAGCATGACACCGTTAGGTTACGATCTTTTAATAGCCACATAGGAGCGACATCCCCTTTTGTACGCCATGAACGAACAATAAAGAATACCCATGCTATTGCACTAATGATCAATGAAAATAAAATGAAGTTAGACTCAAACCATCCTTCTTCATTACCTCTATCTAGCACCATCTGCAATAAACCAATACCCACTGTCATACCAATAACAAGAGGCCAATCTAACTTTGTTTCACCTTTACCATCAATCTTAACAAATAGATAAACTAAGGTTAAACATAATGCACCTACGGGGACGTTAACGTAGAAAATCCAGCGCCAGTCCATATTTTCAGTGATAATCCCTCCCACAGTTGGCCCTAAGATTGGTCCCAATAAAATACCAACGCTAAATAATGCCATGGCTTTACCACGCTGATCCGCGGGATAAATTTGCACCATAGTTGATTGTGCGAGTGGAATAACTGACGCCCCAAAAGCCCCCTGCATAATACGAAAGGTAACCATTTCAGCAAGACTATCTGCTTGACCGCATAAACCTGATGTAATGATAAAGCCAATAACAGAAACGATCAGCAACTTGCGTACACCAAATTTGAGCGCAAAATAACTCGCAAGAGGAATACAAATAGCTTCAGCCATTGAGTAAGAAGTAAGTACCCATGTCACCTGTTCAGACGTAACCCCTAGTGCCCCCATCATATGCGGTAAAGCAACGTTAGCAATCGTCATATCTAGCAATACCATGATTGCTGATAACATAACGGCTAAGGTGATCCATAAGCGGTTAGCTGGTGTAACTGAACTCATTAGTTAGTCTCTGATTGAGTATCAATAGTCACATTTGCACTCGCACCAACACGAAGTAATGGTTTATTTTTCAAATCAATAAACTTCACTCGTACAGGGAAACGCTGTGGTACTTTCACCCAGTTCCCCGTTGCATTTTCAGCAGGTAGTAGTGAGAAAGATGAACCACTTGCAGGAGAAAGAGCTTCAACCTGACCGTGATAAGTTACATTCGGATACATATCTAATATAACCTTAGCAGTCATGCCCACTTTTAATAAGCCAATATCTTTCTCTTTATAGTTCGCTTGTAACCATGCTGTATTATCTTCAATTAATGGCATCATCGCCAAACCAGGAGAGACGACACTACCAGGACGAACGCTAACCTTACCTAGCTCACCATCATGTGGCGCATAGATATTAGTATAAGAAAGATTCAATGTTGCTTGGCTTAATGCAGCAGCTGCTTGCTTAACTTGTGGGGCTTCATTGCCTTTCGCACCTTGTTGGTTAATTAATTGCGACATTTTTGCACGAGCAGCTTCAAGTGATGTTTGAGCTCCTGCTAATTTTGCTTTAACGTCATCACCTTGTTGTGCTGGTAACAATTTGCGATTCACTAAATCCATTATACGGTGATACGTTTTTTGAACATCGACGAGATTGGCATCAGCCGCACGTACATTTGCACTTGCCGCTAAAATAGCATCATCAGTGGCTTTATTTTGCTGTGTTGCTACTTCATAAGCCGCTTTAGCTTGTTCTAGCTCAATTTCATAAGGGGCAGGATCAATCTTAACCAATAAATCACCTTCAGTAACATGTTGATAATTTTCAACACCTACAGTAAGTACTTTGCCACTGATTTGTGGTGCAACATAAAGAATGTTGGCATGAATATAAGCATCATCAGTACTTGGATATAATTTTTGATGACGTGTATAAAAATATCCTGCAGTACCTAAACCTGCAGCAATAACAATAAAAATAATAATATTACGAAACTTATTTGTTTTTTTTGTTGAGTTTGGTTGTTCTAGTTGAGCCGTATCTGTCGTTGCCATGGATTTATCCTATTTAGCTAAATTTGAGTCTAGGTGATAGAGATTATTTTCGCTAAAAATATTTTTATATTCATCATGCGTACATCATCATCGTCATTAATATAAGTAATGATTTTTTGGTGAAGATAAGCGCAACTTAAAGTCATAAAATAATAAGCTTGCCCACCAAAGCTTTCAAGTACAGAAAACAGTGACCAACAACTCAAATAGGTATATTAATATCGATTTTTACGATTTATTTAATATGATTTAGAGTAAACGCATTAAATTAATGATTTTACTCTGCTAAATAACCATAATCAGAGAGATATTAATAATAGAAAGAAGATTGCTTTAAATATAAAAACTTAATAACCACTTTTACTCACGGTCGCTTTTTAAACATTTTGCCACTAATCCATACCATTAAAATAAAACTTCATCTGCCGCGATATTTTTTAAACAAATTTAAAAACAAAAGCCCCATAAAAAATAGGGCTTGATTGTCCATCATATTTAAACACTAATAAACTATTTAGTATTAATGCAAAGCGCTTACTTTATCCACTAAATATAAAATGGAACGATACTCAATACCGCTGTGTTCTGATAAACCAATTTCACAAGTTCGACTATTTGAATACCCTTCACTACACCCTGCTGGGACCTGTGCCTTTAACGGTGCAAGTGCACTTGCATTAAGTTCAGGTGTAGTAAAACCTTTATCGCCAGCAAAGCCACAACAACTAATATCATCGGGAATAATGACATTTAATGCACATGCTTTAGTCACTTGCTCAATCAGTGGTGCTAACCCTTGGCGTCGAGAAGTACAGGTAATATGCAACATCACTGGGTCTAACTGAGGTGTGATTTTTAATCTTGGTAAAACAAACTCAGCAACAAACTTGAACGGTTCATAAATAGTCAATTCTTTACATAAATATTGTTTACTGGTGCTGGCACATGGACTGGTATCCATCAAAATTGGATATTGGCCTTGTTCTGAAGCCGCCCATAAAACTTGTTCAAGTTGTTGCGCTTTAAGGTGTGCTGTTTCGGGAAAGCCTTTACTTGTATAAGGCATGCCACAACATTGATTATTTAAATCAGCTGGCAAAATAACCTCATAACCCGCTTTTTCCAATAACGATATCGTAACTTCAACTAACGCACGCTTATCCTTTGCTTGTGCTTCAACCCCCATATTTCTGGCGGCACAACTTGGGAAATACACTATCCGCTCTTTGGTAATACCACTAATAATTGGAGCTACTATTTTTGCAGCAGGTAACGGTAAATGAGGTGTCCATTGTGGAATTTTATGGCCTGATAGTTGGTAAGCCTTTTGCGTGAACTTATGCATTCTATTGGTACCTAATAGATTATGCATCTTATTCGCAACAGTTAATCCCGCCTTGGCTGACGCTGTTACCGTTGCAAAATGGTTTCCTGTCCATGTGGCAATTTTCTTGGCTTTTTCAGTATGATTCTGGCGTAATTTACGCACTAAATCACCCGTATTAATACCAACAGGACAACGCTCTGCACATAAACCTGTTGCTGCACACGTATCGAGTCCATAGTAACGGTAGGTTTTTTCCATCGCCGCTAAACGAGCAGGATCTTCATCGCTACGTCGTAAGCGTGATATTTCACGAAACACCGTATTACGCTGACGTGGGGTTAATGATAAATTACGCGAAGGGCATACGGGCTCACAAAAGCCACATTCTACGCACTTATCAATAAGTTCATCAGCAACGGGCATGGCTTTCAAATTTTTAATATGTGATTTTTTATCCGCGTTAATGATCACGCCAGGATTTAGAATACCGCGCGTATCAAAAATACCTTTAATTGCGAGCATTAACTGATAACCGTCATTTCCCCATTCAAGTTCAATAAACGGCGCCATATTTCGGCCAGTACCATGCTCTGCTTTTAACGAGCCCTGATAATCAACAGCAACCAATTGAGCCACGGCATCCATAAAGGCGCTATAGCGTTCAATTTCAACTTGTGTATCAAATGCCTGTGTAAAAACAAAATGCAAATTGCCCGCTAAAGCATGACCAAAAATAATGGCTTCATGGTATTCAAATTGTACAAACAGTGTTTGTAAGTCACGTACTGCGGGTGCCAATTGATCAATAGGAAAGGCAACATCTTCAATTATTACTGTGGTACCACTTTCTCGTACAGCGCCAACAGCAGGAAACAGCTCTTTACGAATACCCCATAATTGATCACAAACTTTCGCATCACGACTAAAATTCACTTGTTCAATTGGCGAAAATGCGTTGATTATCTGTTGTATGCCATCACTTTGAAGACCTAAATCTTGTTCATCTTCAGCATGCAACTCAATTAATAGCGCCGCCGCTTCAGTGTTGCCATCAATACCCAGTTGAGCAATAAAGCGTGGCATGCCTGGTTTTTCTGCTACAGATGCCAATGACCGATTATCCATTAGCTCTACCGCTGCGACACGGGTTTTACTCAATTGGCTTACTGCAAGGCATGTTTGTTCTATGTCAGCAAAGACAAACAGACCAGATGCTTTAAAGGCGTGATTTACGACTGTGTTATAAGTGACATCCGCAATAAAACCTAATGTCCCTTCTGAGCCAACAAATAAGTGCTGTAACACATCAATGGGATCATCAAAATCCACCAGCGCATTTAAACTATAACCCGTGGTATTTTTTAAGCGGTATTTATGGCGGATCTTATCCGCTAAAACACGGTTAGCCTGACATTCACTCACCAATAACATTAATTCTGAGATCATCTTGGCATGGCTTTTTTTAAATGCAGCAATACTGTTGAGATCTAACGTATTAAGTAACGTACCATCAGCCAATACTACCGTCATTCCAGCAATAGTACGGTAGCTATTTTGTGAAGTACCACAGCACATTCCAGATGCATTATTGGCAACAATACCACCGATTTTACAACTATTAATAGAGCCAGGATCCGGGCCAATTTTACGTCCAAATGGCGCTAAAATAGTATTTGCCTCGGCACCAATAATTCCCGGTTGTAACCAGATTTGAGCCCCATCATTCAGTACTTTATAATCACGCCACCGACGCGTTAATGTAATTAATACGGAATCTGATTGCGCTTGACCTGAAAGGCTCGTACCAGCAGCACGAAAAGTAACAGCAATTTTACGTTCATAACACGTTTTAACGGCAAAAATAACTTCATCAAGCGTATCAAGCTGTAGAACTAATTGCGGTAACAAACGGTAAAAACTGGCATCAGTACCATAAGCAAACAGTAATGTTGGATCGGTAATGATTCTTTGTTCATCAATTTGCTGACGTAATTGTTCTATCAAATCCGTATAAACAGGCTGCATCATTGCTCCATGTAACTAGTCGTCGGCATAACCTTTATGCTCATAATTTTATGTCGGAATAAATGATTCTACTGCTATAGATAGGATGGTAACTCGTAACTAATTCACACTTTTGATTATTAGTATGATCACGTTGGGAAAATCAATAATGATTAAACAATATTAATAACATCAAACAATATGATATTACCGCCGATATGAATATCTACTTCTTCATCAACCTCTCGTCCTAGTAATGCTTCACCAAAAGGTGATGTAGGTGTAACGATAATCACATTTTGTCCACCAATCGTAAACTTTAATCCACCAGCCGCTGGGCCTAAAAATACGTGTTTTACATTACCGTCATGATCTTCTAAAGCAACTAAATGGCCAACGACAACAGTATTTTGTTGTGTAGGCATTGAGGCAAATAAGTGCTGGTACGCACTAATATCAGCTTTACATTCAGCTACCCGCTGTGCCTGACCATGAGCAAGATATGAAGCTTCTAATGCAAAAGTATCATATTTATTTTCAGCCACATTTTCATCGTCTGTAGCAGTATTGTAAGCGCGCATTGCAGCTTCAGTCGCTATTTGTAATGTCTGTACTAACTGCTGCTGAATACGCTCGAGTAACACAACTTTATTCATCACAGTTCCCTCTCTATAACCAAATGGGCGCTGATTATACATTGAATAGAGAGACAAACAAAAATGGCAATAAACGATTGTTATCAGTATCTGTTCACATTAAAGAAATACACCTCTATGCCGATATATTGTTGTCTTTATTATTACAAAACCTAGGTCTATTTATATGTGTATTGTTAAACGGTTATTATGTGTGATGTGTTTTGTGATGGCACAACCCACAATGGCATTGACCCCAATCCATTTACTCAATTATCAAGATAGCTATGGTAATCTTTCACTAAAAGACAGCGGTAATATTCGCTTGCCTGATCCCTTAATCATAAATGGCAATCTCAATCTCGAAAATAGTCGCATTAGCATGCTGCCTTTACGCCTTACTGTAAAAGGGAATCTCAATTTAGCTTATAGCAGCATAGAACACTTACCATTAGCACTCACCGTTGATGGGTATATCAATCTTACTTACTCTAAAATTAAACAGCTTAACTTTGGTTTACGAGTACTTGGTGATCTTAGTGTTGCGCATACTCAACTCAAAAAACTACCTGATAACCTTTACGTCAAAGGTGACTTATTGCTTCAACATAGCCAAATTCAGACCTTACCGAATAAACTGGTCGTCGGCGGTAATATTTATATCGGTAATATGCCACTCAAGACTCTACCAAGCGATATTATTATTGGTGGCTCGTTATATAGATAATAATAAAAATTGCATATATATGAGTATTAACATTGAGCTAAGCAGCAAAGCAAACGGTTGCCTTTGTATAGTACAAAATAAATAAGAGCATGAATTATTAAAAGGGATATAAGTTAGCCAGAAATTTTATAACGTGAATATGGATTTCTGGCTACTTTGGCAGTTGATATTTGTTATAAACAATCTTCAACAACATTTAATTAGAGGATAATTAAATGTATTCATTCCTTTATTGCCTAGAAAGAAATGTTTTCTTTAAACCTAAGCTTTAATAGCTTTAGTTGTTTGATTCTTATGGTAAAACCACTGTCTGCGACTACGTGTTTTCATTATAAACCTCTCATTTTTTTCCCAATGAGCAAGGTTGATATCACTATATATTAATACCGTTCTTACTCGACTATTTGTGCTCTATACTAACCAATATTATATGACGTTATAATGACACATTAATTGAATTATTATGAACAACATGATTTGCATATCTATTTATGACAACAACTTCTAACAACAAGTTCAATTGTGAATAAATATCACTGTGATAATACTTCGTGGAGGGTAATTTAGGAAAGAATACAAACGTAAGACTTTCTAATTTTTAGAATAACTTTCACCTAACGATCTATATCAACATAGTTAATATAATTATATTTTTACACTTTGACAACTCTTCTCACCTTTTTTTTGTGAGATATATCTTTATTTTATTAATTATAAAACCAAAAAAAACATAACACACTGATAAAAAAGAACAAAACCATCATAACAATAGCATAGCGCAATCCATGAAATAGATAATGGCTTGTACTTATCAAGAACAGATCATTGATTTTAAAGAGAATGAATACCTTCACTATAAAATTATTACTGGTTCACTCATCGCCAAGCATAACAGTTGGATTTAATTTATCAGAATCAGTGCAAATCAATCAAACCGCGCTAAAGCTCCTCAATAAAATGTTAACCAAAAGATCTATCTCCTGATAATAATTTGGTGTGACTCCACAGATCTATGATTTAAACCAGTTATCTACTCAATAATTGATCATAACCCTATAAGTTAAGTTGTATTTATTGATTAATAGTCACATCTAGCCATGTTTACGAGTACATTCTATGACTAAAAATCAACCACTGCTAACAACAGAACGCTTAATTCTACGTCCTTTAGAATTATCTGACGCAACCAAGATACAGCAGCTAGCAGGCAATGTGGATATCGCTAACGGTACAATCAGTGTTCCACACCCTTATTCTGATGGTTTAGCTGGAAAATGGATCGGAAAACATTTGGCAGGTTGGTACAGCCATCAATCCGCTATTTTTGCTATCACACTAAAAAGTAATCACCAACTTATAGGCTGTGCAGGATTAGAAAACATTAATCAGCACAGTGCACAATTGGGTTATTGGATTGGCGTCCCTTTTTGGGGTAATGGCTACTGCACGGAAGCTGTTGAACGCATAAAAGAGTTTGGGTTTAATAAACTTAATTTACACCATCTTTATGGACGACACTTAAAAACAGTGTCAGGCCCCGAAAATGTTATGATTAAAATTGGCATGAAGCATGTGCCCACACTTACAATACCAAGTCATCACATCTCACAAGATAATATTGCGATCTATGAAGTGTTAAAACAAGCAGCATCATAGAATTGAACTATGATATGAGAAAACACCAACGGTATTATCATGATAGTGAAAGTAGCATTTGTATTTATTAATCGTTAGCATACTCATCATTAAACATGGCTTATTAATGAGTATTAATCGTGAAATCACCTTGTGTTGCTAAATGTAAAAACAATGCCGGAATTTGCAGTGGCTGCTTACGTACAATGACAGAAATCAGCCACTGGATAGCCTATCCAGAACACCAACAACTGGCGATCATGGCTGAAATAAAAGCAATAATACCAACGCATCAGTGCCCACAATGCCAACAGTCCGCACAATGTGATATTCAAGCAGGAAAATCGACCTGTTGGTGCTTTGAGATTGAACCTCGTCAAGCACTCACTGATTTTCCGAATACTTGTCTGTGTCGCCAGTGTTTATCATTGATGCCCACTTTGTAATATTTCACCATCGGCATATAGAAGCTAACCTTATAGCCATTAATGCTTCCAACACGTTACAATTATTACTGCATTATAAAATAATACAACGCATATACGCGATCGATACTATCTGGAACAAATATGGGCATAAAAGTTAATAAACGTCAGGGACAGCTTCTTAGTGATACGATCACCCAATGGCAGCAACAGCAACTTATTGATACTCAACAAGCTCAGCAGCTGCGTCAGAGTTACCACGTTATTAGTTTTGATTGGAAGCTCCTCGCCGTCTATTCTTTTTGGGTTGCTATCGCCTGTTTTATTCTTTCCGTTATTTTATTAGTGGCCGATGATTATCTCATAGCATTAGTCTCACGCCTCATTAACACACCAACAAGCGTTTTAACGGCATTGAGTACAGTACTTGCTGGACTATTATTTTACTTTGGCGTTAAACGCCGCCAACGCTATCCAGAAAAAAACGTCAGTAATGAAGCCGTGTTCTTCTTCGGCATACTCATAACGGCAGTAGCAAGTGGGTTTCTCAGTCACACCACTTTAGCATTACATTGGCATGAAAGTATTTTCATACTCATCCCGACGATGGCTTATGCGATTATCGGGCTTCAACTTCGCTCTGTTTTAGTATGGCTATTTGCTTTATTCGGTATTGGCTTATGGGTATTAACTGAAACTTCTTATCTTGCGCACGATCATTACTTCTTCTGGGGAATGAACATCCCATTACGGTTTATTTTTGTAGGAATGCTGATTGTGGCGTTAAGTACGGTCTTTAAACCGCATACTCGATTCTGCTTTGCTAAAGAAGCTACTTTGTTTGTTGGATTGATTTATTTCTTTAATGCGTTATGGATGCTAACTATTTTTGGTAACTATCACAGCCTACAAGCTTGGTCTCATGTTAAACAAATCGAGCTATGGGGCTGGAGTGTGGCAATGTTTTTTATCACTATAGGTGCAATTTTTTACGGTATTAAAAACAATAATTCTTTAATTCGTGCTTTTGGCATTATCTTTTTATTTCTGTGTCTTTATAGCCGTTATTTTGAATACTTCTGGGACACGTTACACAAAGCCCTATTTTTTGCGATATTAGCATTAAGTTTTTGGGCAATAGGTAGTCGAGCAGAAAAAATTTGGCAATTAGGAAACAAAAAAGAATAAACAGCCGCTGTAATAATAATCATTCGCCAGCGGCATTAAAGAGGATTTATCGAACTGAAGACAAAAAAGCAGAGTTATCACTATCTAACAGCGTGTTGTTCTAAATTATATAGTCGAATTTCATGTAACACACGCTCAGTTAACATATCATTCATAGTCTTTCGCATTGACTCCTGCATATCAGAAATAACAGGAAATACATTTTGATTCATTTCATCTAAGCAATTTTTAGACACTTTCATTTTCAAATCAAACTCAAACGAAGCAAGTGTTAAAAATTTTTCCATTCGCTCGATAACAATGTCAATCATGTAACTATCAGCACCTAAATCTAACAATTCCTGTTCAACAATTAATTCTAACGGCGTACGATCGCGAGGCTGTTCTTTTACTGGAAACACAAGAATATTTGACATCATATCCTCCTCATAATCAGTAATAATCATCCGTTGATAATTATTATAATAACAATGCTGTTACATTCATCCTATGTGTAATTTTAGCAATTGAAAAGACTATTTTTAATATAAATTATAATTTAAGGAACATATCTGTTTTTAATCTGTAAGATAAAACCAATGATGATACCTATTTATCAACAACTTAACTAAAAATAAATCTTGCCTATAAATCTATAATATTTATTTTTATCACACTTACCTGAAACAGATTTGTTGATGAAAAACACGATTTTTAAAAAGTGTATAATGAAAAAGATCAAAATTTCGCGTATAACTTAGCACAATAATAACAAATTATAATTTAAGTGAGATTATTCATTTAACAGGGAGTCTATATGAAAAAATTTTTAATAGCCGCAAGTTCTCTTGCTATCGCATTAACACTAAGCGGCTGCTCGGATAATGAAGTAGGCGATGTTTCTTTAGGAATGTTTACCACTAAAGACATTAAATTAAATACATTAGTCGATCCCGTCGTTCCTGGCGTTACGTGCCATATAGCAAGTATTGAAGCCGATTTAAGTCTAGCTGATCCTTCTGATTCTTCTATTTCATGCCGCCAAACAGGTGAGATAACACCTGAAATGATCGCTAATATTAATAAATCAAAATCAGGTGAAGTAGTATTTAAAAAATCTAAAAGTATATTTTTTAAATCAATGAAAATACGTCGAATTTATGATCCTCAATCAGAAACATTGATGTATTTATCATATTCAACCAAAACAACAACCGGCAGTTATAAACACAGTTTATCAACAGTACCATTGTGGGGAACTAAAGCTTACGTTGATCATACGCCAGCGTCGGCAACCAATATTCAATAATATTGCATTATCGCTTCTTATCTATCTGATTTAGAGGCGATATATTGCACCCACCCTTCAGTTTCAAATATATAAAAAGTCAATAATGCCCCCAGAAAGCGTTAATCTAATAACCGCATGCAACATAATAGCAACATTTCACCTGCAAACAAAATTATCATTATTGAAAAAATGTGATTTTGATTCCGATAATAACCCTTCTCTATTAGTCTTTTTTTGGCATAGTTCACACAATAATAATACATATTAACGATGTTTAATTATTTAACATTCCACGGATGAATAATTATGCTAACAAATACTAAAAAATCGATCGCTTTCAAGATACCTTCCCAATCAATCACTCTGTTGGCGAAAATTTGCTTACTAACGTTTACAACTTTACCATTAGCTAATATGACGATAGCACAAGAGATAACCCAAATAAGCACACCAACAATTATCGATAATATATTAATCAATCCTGATATCGGTATTACTGATCATCAATCATTTAATATTCATGGTGATCCATGGTGGAACAAGCCAAGCCACCCAGAAACCTCTGTGGTTTATTTCCGTTGGTACTGGGAAGAATTGGAACCCAAAAAAGGTCAATATAACTTTCAACTCATTGACGACACAATTAATCAAGCTGCCGCATTAGGTAAAAAAACAGTTATCCGATTTATGACAATGGCAGGAAAAGACGAGGTTTATTACAATCCGTCCCCTAATGAAGGAAAAAAAATACTAGGTGTTCCTTGCTGGGTAAAAAAACAAATAGATAATAATACAACAGGGGACGATTGCGCAGACGACAATCACTTTGTAGTCGATTATAAAAATCCTATCTTAAAAAATAACTTACAACAGTTCATTACCGTGATGGGAGAACGCTATAACAAGAATAAGAATATATTACGTTTAGATATCGGTTTAATTGGTACTTGGGGAGAATGGAACCTAGCATCACAAATGGGTTATCAACAGCCAACACTAGGTCACCATGGGTATGGTACAAAAGATTTAATCCCCTATATCAAATTAATGCAGAATGCGTTTCCGAACAAACAACTTTCTATTGATTTGACATCAACTGATGATGATATTACTAGCTATGCAACCAAACGTGGTATTGGCTGGCGTGCCGATTGTATTGGAGACTGGCAACCCAATTGGAATCATATGGAACAAGGCTATCCAAGTACCATTGAACACATACAAGGCAATGGTCATAATACGAATGAGCATGCTGATCCCTATTTCCTTAATCGTTGGAAACAAGCACCCGTTGATTTTGAAGTTTGCCAAGACCTCGATTATTGGGCAAAAAATGAAAAAATTTACACACTTGATAATGTTAAAAAGACGTTTGACTTTGCCCTTGATTCACATGCCTCTTTATTTAATCTAAAGTCAGGTAATGTACCGACGATCTATAAAGATCTTGTTAATGATTTCATTAAGAAACTCGGCTATCGATTTGAACTTTCATCCGTTGAAATAAGTAGCCGTTTTATACCAACATCACCCATAACTATTATTTCAACATGGCAGAATACGGGCGTAGCGCCTAGCTATAATAACTACCCTGTAATGTGGCGTTTACGTAACGCTGATAATCATGTTGTCACCTATCTTTCAACCGACAACGATATTCGCACATGGTTACCCGCAGAAAACCGTGATGCTAGCGCACCAACGTATAAACAAACGAATACCTTTTATCTACCCGCTAATATTAAACGTGGCAACTATCAGCTAGATGTTGCCCTTGTTGAACCCTCAACGACAACGGCTAAAATTAAACTGGCCATTGATGGGATACTTGATGATAACTGGCATCATATTGATACGATAAATATCAAAGAATAAGTACTAAAAAGCGCCTATTCATAATGAATATGGCGCTTTCTCACTTAAGCATCTTAAGCGTGTAAATACTATTTATTTACTAAAATAAGGAATTTCCTTACCAAACTTAACCATAGCTAAATAATTAATTTTTCTATAAATATTACTATATTTAGATAAAATATTTTTTGAGTCAATAACGGTCATATTGCCCCAGTATGACAATGTATGAATACCATCAGAAAATGGAGCAACAGGCATTACATCTTTGAAAAATTCTTCTGCATAAACGGTTTTTGATAGCTTCGTAATATGCATCACTTTTAAGCTGCCACCATATGTTACGGCGCAGTTTTGACAAATACGATAATAATTATTATCACGATCAACGATCGGCCCACCATTACGACCAAAAGCTTTATCATTTGCGATAGGAGAACAAGGATGAGGTTGATAATCACCTAATAAAGTATCTGCAAAAAATAACTTTTGCTTAAAAGGCTCGTCAGAAGTGGAGGTAAACAAGTAAAATACACCATCAACTTTTTTTATACAGGTATCAATATATTTACCACCACTAAGTAACGTTTTTATCTTCTCAAATTTAATACCATTAAACTTATACAATGAAATTTCATGCAAATCTGACGTTTCAATAATAGAATATAATTCATTTTCCTCTTCAAATATAAAAGGAAATGATTTATGCCCTACAATTTTATTTACATTTTCAAAAAAATCATAACGTTTACCATTAAAATCAACACATTCAATTTTACCATTACCATGAGAGTAATCAAAAATCTCATATGCAATATAATCTTTACTGTTTAATGTAAATATAAATGGATCAGCTTCAAAATCTTTATCTGTAAAATTAAACCAATGAATATCATAGGTATTTAAGCCATTGATAATCACATCTAATGGATTTTCTCTAATTAACCCAATACGCCAAAAATCTTGATCCGTAAACTTCACCACCCACTTCATATTATTTAATTCCTTATATTATCCTGTAAAATATAGAACACATATAATCATAAAAACATTAACAACTTAATAGAATATTATACTTTAATAAGAAATCCATTATCACTATTGTAAAATATGTAATCTAAAATAATCCCAAATCCCAAACGAAAAATGCTTAAAAATATCGATTCCTAATGCAGACTTAATTAAATATAAAGCTAACACAGCAGATATAAATACAACACATAGCCCAAAAACAATGTGGATTGCTTTAATAATAGTAATAATCGGCATTTGATGCCGAGGTGCTGTACGACGATCTTTACCTAATAAAAATACGGCATAATAACGCCAACGTCCAATACCAATAACAGGACGAAAATCAATATAGTGATCATTATAACCACTATTAATCGCCACTGATTTTTTAATTGCAGCTAATTGCTTATAATCAAATGAATTCAAAACCTCTGTAGGTATCGTGCTTATAACACGATTAATAACATCTTGTTGAATTTTAGTATACTTATCGTATGAATCAACTACATCCTCATTCATTACAATTGACCATTTTCTGAGGCTAAAAAAACATCATAAGTCTGCTGTGCAATTAATTGCCAATCATATTTTTTTAAATATTCAAAATAACAAACTAATGGTTGATCTATTGTCATCGTCAACAATATTGCTAATTTTTGACTATCTCCGCATGGAAAATAGCATTTATGATCCAAATGCACAGCCTTATTAGCCGGAATATCACTAACAATAACAGGTAAAGAAAATGACATTGCTTCTAATAAAGCAATTGGTAACCCTTCACTAAATGATGGTAAAACAAATGTATCTGCTTGCGAGAATATACTATGTAATTCCTCTCCAGATAAAAACCCCGTTAATATAACGTTGTCCATCTCTCTTGCTGTATTTTTTAACCGATAACTGTATTCTGTTAAATGATCACTATCGCCAACCAATACTAATTTTTTTTTGATACCGCTAAGTTTATAAGCTTCTAATAAAACGTCTAACCCTTTTTCTTGAGAAAAACGCCCAACGGCAATAATATAATCTCGCGGCTCAAGATCATACTTAGTTAAATAGTTATTGATCTTACTCTGTACAGGTAATTGTGGAGGGTTAACACCATTAAAAATCAGATGGGTGTCACGACCATATTTTTCAATCATTAAATTTTGCATAAAATCAGAGATAACAATAACCTCTGATGAATAATTTATTGCCCATTTCTCGCCAAGACGAAAGATAAATTTTGCTAATTTACCCCATTTTTGATGATCATAATTTTGGCTATGGTGTGTAAATACTACTTTTTTACCAAATAAACGTAATAAAGGAATAACTAAACCAGAACCAATAGCATGCACATGTACAATATCAGCACCTTCTTTTATTGCGTAAAAAGCAGCTAAAAGTGAATGTAAAGGAGCCTCTAAAGATTTATTTGTCACTGTAGGTAAGGCTTTTAATTTAACACCTCCATACACACTTTCTGAATAAGGAACATAAGGTTTACGGGCTGTTACCGTTATATCTAAGCCATATTTTTTAACTAATAGAGGATATAACGACTGGCAATGGGACTCAACACCACCAGGTACATTAGGTATACCGCGCGTACCCAAAACTAAAATAGATTTATTCACAATATCATCTCTTAAAATGTCAGCAATTAACTGGCATTTATTATTAGGGGAAATTAGTTAGCTAAAAGTGATTGATATAATTTAATCAAATCTCTTTTATGCGTATCTAATGAATATTTCTCTAATAATCGCGCCCGCCCTTTTTTCCCCATTGCGATAACTAATGCTTCATCATCTGCTAATAACTGCATTTTAGCGGCAAGGTCATCGGCATCACCAGGTGCAAACAAATAACCCGTTTCAGTATCTAATACTTGCTCGGGAATACCACCTATATTGGCTCCAATCACTGGCTTTCCGTAGCTCATCGCTTCTAACACTGACATAGAGCAGTTTTCATTCCACTCTGATGGCACAATAACCGCTTTCGCATTTTTGATAATATCAGTCAATGCCTCTCCAGTTTGAAATCCTAATAACTCAACATTATCAAACTGTTGTTTAATATGATCAAACATCGGCCCAGTGCCTAATACTTTCAGTGGTGTATTGCCCTTAAGTTGGCTATGTGCTTGTGCTAAAGTCACAATACCTTTTTCTTGAGTTAATCGACCACAAAATAAAAAGTATCCCCCATCGTTACCAATACCGGTAGTTGATGCATCAATACCATTGACGATCACATCAACATTTGCTGATGGAATTTGACGTAAAATCATTAATTTCATAAATTCACAAGGCGCTATAAAAGCATCTAATACTTCATAGCTCTTCATCATACGATGATATACCGCCTCTAATGATAATAGTATGCTTCGCGGCCATGAGCCATCCTGCCACTGGTATTTAAATAAATTAATATTACTACCCGAGATCCAATCTAAGTCAATATTCTCACCAGCAGCAAGCATACTGTAATTGGGGCAAACAGACTTATAATCATGCGCAGTTAATACTGTTTTACAGCCTAATTTTCGTGCAATCTTGATCACGGATGGTGTGATTTGATGATAAATATTATGGAAATGAACAATATCAGGTCGCTCAGCTTTAATTAGCTTTTCAAATTGATCACATGCATATTGATTATGTACAAAATTCACTGCAACTTTAATATTATCAAAAATAGAATGTTTACCATGATAATCAACATTATCAACAAAAAAATCCGTATAATCTGATGGAATATTCTTTTCATGCTTCATTGAAAAATCAATAACTTGATATCCTGCTTCTTGCACCATATCGCGTTCTTGAAAGAAAACAGTCTCAGCGCCACCATGTGGGAAGAAAAATTTATTAACAAATAGAACTTTCATTAAATTACCAGCCATTATGAATTTTTTTGATTAACGACATTCTTAATATCAGCAGCAACTTGCTCACCAATAAACGCGTAAGAACGGTTATTTTTAATATAATTATATCCAGCATCTAACTCTGTTTGTGTCATTGGATGCTGTGCCAACTCAACCATTGCAGCAGCATAGGATTGGCTCGTTCCATCAGTCACTCGTCCACAACTCGATTGTTCAATTACAAATTGTTGATCAGGTGAATCATTACAAATCATGGCTTTTTTAAGTGCCATATACTCCATAGCTTTGGTCGGTGTTGATACATCTAGCAATAACCCTCGATTCATAAAACCAATCACCATATCGACACCTTTAAGGTATGCCCACGCCTGCTCTGTTTGTACCCAACCCGTAATATGAAAATCATCACTCAATTCCATATCATTAGCTGTTTGTTGTAAAAATTCGCGATCTTTCACCACTTCTGAATCGCCAACAAAAAGTAATTTAAGTGTAGGCACGGTAAGTTTAGCTTTTTTAAATGCTTCAATAATAACGTCAAGTTTGCGAAGTCGATCAAGGCTACCTAGATAACCAATAACAGGAGCATCACCCCATTTTTGTATTTTTATAGCATCAGTATTAGCAAAGTCATCGATCTTTTCAAAATCAACCCCCATTGGCACAACCATCATATTGCTTTGTTCAATGCCTTTATCTTTAATGTAATTAAGCATGAAGTCACTTTGGACATAAACACGATCTGAATGCGGTAAAATAATACGATAGAGGATAAACTCCTCAAGCAAACCACGCGCTAAAATAATAGGACGCTTCCAGCTAGATATATTTTCAGTCTGATCTTTCGCACGCATAGTGCGACTTTCAGCATATAAAAACGACACCCAATAGGTATAAGGTAGCTTGATTATTTTAGCGATCACTAAACAAATTAAGCCCACCCAAACCATGTCACGTACTTGAATTAATTGAAAACCGTCTTTTTTTGCGCTAAAAGCTAACTTTGCAGCATTAAAGAAATAAACTATTGAATCTAAATAACGATTAGCTGTTTTTTTACTCGTTTTTAAGGTACTACTCTCGGTATGAATATTAACAGTTTCAGTTTTAGGCATACCTACAATAGTGGTATTCACACCCTCTTTTGGTAGTTCTTTCGAGTATAAAACATCAACATCTGGACGATAAGATGGTAATTCTTCAGGTACAAAGTTAATCACATTTACTTTATTATCCATCAGTTAACCCTCATTTATTTGTTTAATCACTTTTGCAGGATTCCCAACAGCAACCGAGTTTTTAGGTATGCTTTTCACAACAATTGCTCCTGCACCAATAATTGAATTATCGCCAATACTCACGTTACCTAGCACAACCACACCAGGGCTTAATTCAACATTATTGCCAATAACAGGTGATACATGCAGACCAGAAACAGGATCAACTTTATTACCTATCGTGACATTATGTTTAAGCATCACATTATCACCTAATACACTATCAGCATTAATTACAATATTCTGAGGGTGATGCAATATAAATCCTGCACCAATCTTTGTTTTTGGTGATATATCAAGTCCACAAATAAACTTTAGAAATTTTAGAATAATAACGTTAAGAATGAATATTTTTTTAATTATTCCACAAGTATAATATAAAGATGCTAACCGAAAATTAACAATAAAAAATTTAGATGTTAAACCAGAATTTAATATTAGCTCTTTTTTTATTAATTCAAGCATATCAAAGCCCTTTTTTTTGTTAAGGTTGCTTTACGAATAATCATTATTGCACCTAATACAAAATAGAACTGAAATTGAAATACAGGTATCAATGCAAGTAATGGTGAATAAGGCAAAGTAAGTAGGCCTGCAATAATAAATCCAATAAAAGCAGGTTGATAGGATAACAATTTAATATCTGCTTGTGATAAATTCTTAATCGAAAAGAATGGCTTTGGCTTTGATCCTTTTAAAATAAGAAATACAATCATTAATAATAATCCGATTCCGACAAGACCAATTTCCCATAAAAAAATGGCTAATGCTGTTGAGCCTAAACTTAATTCAAACAACATCGCAATATAACCAGGATCGGCACCACCAGCATTTGAGCTATTTAGACCATAACCAAATAACTGATTTACAAGACCATGAATATCAGAATGGTATGACCAAAATGCTAATGCCGTCACACGCCCTAATTCATCTAGGTTACCATCAAGACCAGCAACGATAATTGTCGGATCAAAAATATAACCAATATTTTGTAGAAAAATATCAAAAATACTCATCGAATGTGATTGATATTGACTTGAAAAACCTAATGATAAAATAGTTATTATTAATGATAATAGAATAAAGATACCAGCAATAGACAAAATAATTGTTTTAAAATCAATGACTCTAACTTCTTTAATATAGCTAGATTTAATATAGACATAAAGTAAAAAGAATGGAGCTAGTAGCGTAACAAACTTCACTTCAGCAACGACACAAATAATAAAACCAATGGCCAAATGCAGTACTAATGACCGTAAATTTGCAACACCATGCTTATATTCAGATAGTTTCATCATCATAATTAGCAGCGTAAATAGTCCCATTGAGGCTCCATTACCACCAGCGACCATACTACCGCCAAAAGTACCAACGACAGAATCCCATGAATCCATTTTTCCTTGAAAAGCCACACGAGCAGGAACAACGACTAAAGCTTGATACATTACCAATGGTATTTGAGCATAGAACACCCAATATAACTTTTGAGTGATTCGATACAATTGCGATTCACGACAAAAACCAAGGATCAAACAAGGTAATAACAATGATATGCCTAACCCGTTTTTAATACCTGCAATAGTGGTTTTTAGCCCTTCTTGCATCAATGTAGTCGTTATCGCTAATACAAAAAAACCGATAAAAAGTACAAGTATTGCTACTTCAAGCTGATCAAGTTGCTCATAATTATAACGTGTTTGTAATGGCACCAGCACAACCATTACCATCGTCATAATAAAAGGTAACCATAAAAATGCATCAATATCTGAAAAATATTGAGCAGTTCCACTAAAAATGAGTGTAATAAAAATATAAGCCTGAAAAAAGGTGCCTGTATTCATTTACACAACACCTTCATCACGTAAAATAATGGCATGTTTATTAATTTTAATATAAATCACTAAGTATCTTCCTGCCGTTAACACAGTGAAGACTAACAATGAAACTGCATAGCTTTTATATATTAATGGCATTATTAAAAATGCTAATACAACGATTGCTAACTGCTCACATTGAATTCGCAAAAAATAATTAGGCGTGCCAAATATTAATTCAATAACAGTCATTGGCACAAAAGCAAGCATAGCAAATACATAAGGCAACATTAAACGCGAGGTTTCAACAGACTGTACCCATTGTTCACCAAGTACATGTTGCGTTAACCATGGATACACAAAATAAATACCGCTAACAGTCAGCGTTGCTATCGCTATTAAAAATAATCGCACTTGCTTAAATTCAGCGTAATTAAATACTTTATTACGGAAGTCCTCAGACCATTTAGAGAATGTATAATTACGTACTGATTGCCCAAGAATAAGTACTGGTGATAAACAAAAGCGGTTAACAACAGCAAAATAACCTGCAACTAATGGACTAAACCAATAATTAATAAGTACAGTTGGTAACTGTAAGCTTGCATTAGCGACAACTTCAGCGGTTCCTACTCGAGATAAATGATTCCAATGTTTAATAAAAAAACGAACTTGGGTTGTAGGTAAAAAATCAGACTTACAAAAAACATTAAAATCCAAACACTTACACAACCAATAACTAATTAAGCATAAATGTGCACCAGCCCATATATAATAAAAAAGCTCAATTTTCCATGATATTAATAGTGCCAAAAATACGATCAAAGTAACTGATATTCGTTGAATCGCTAATTTACTAAACACCTTATTTCGTAAGAAAACATACTCAGAAATAATCATCATTGAATAACTGGCGGTTAATATATAAATCGCAAAAAATGGTAGCGAAAAAAAATGACTCACAATATAAATATAAATTGCACTTGTTACCCAAGATTGAAACATACAAAATACTACGGCTTTACCCAGATCTTGTTGATCAACTTTTGGTAACAAAAAATGCGAACCATAAAGCGCAATTTGGGCACCAATCATAATAATGCTAAACGTAAGTGCGTAGTTACCCACATCTGACATACCAAATCGGTATGACATGAAGAGGATAGTAAACGCAGCTATCAATTGCGAAATAACGGAAGCGCCACCTAACGTAGAAGCCCCTTTTATTAAACTCATAAAAGAACATCCTTTGGTGATGTAACTGCTATATTCTCATTTGATTCTAGATCTGATTCACTAACTTTGTTCAATACACATCCCAACACCGTTGCTTTATATTGCTTAAGTTGATTTATCGCAGATACAGATACATTAGTACTATTGCAATTAGAAGCAACCACAAACAAAATTGCATCTGTAAGTTGGCTAATTAAAACAGTATCTTTAGCATCCGTTACAGCAGGTGTATCGATAATAATATAATCATATTCATGCCGTAGTTCAGTACATAGAAGACTTAACTTATTATGTGTTAATACTAATAATGGAGAGCAGGTTGTATCACTTCCTACGGTTAAAATATCAATACCATGATGATTAACAATCACATCCTGCACTAATACATTATTATAAAGAATATCAGTTAAGCCGCCATTATTAGCATAGCCGAAAGAATGAGTAATACTTCGATGGCGTAGATTCATATCAATCAATAATACTTTACTATCAATAGCTATCGCTTTAGCAACTAAGGTCGATACTAATGACTTCCCCTCTCCCGCCGTTGCCGATGTTACAGCTAATATTTTAGCATCAGTATTAAGTAGCAATAGTTGACTACGAATACCTAACGATGCTTCATCTAATGTTGAAAATTCCACACTATTATCAACCACTAATTGAGGGGTGATCGATTGAGGATATAACTTGATCTCCCCAATAACTTCAAGTCCTAAGCGTCGTTTTATTTCATTAATAGACATTACCCTATTATTTAAGGCTGCCATTACAATGACAAACAAAACAGAGATCAGTAATGACATAATAGCGATAACGATAATTAATAATTTTTTATTAGGTTTTGTTGGCTTCAATGGCGCTATCGCACTATCAATCGCTTTTGCCGTAGGTTCAGCAAATTGGCCACTAACCTGTGTTTCATTCTGGCGTTGTAGTAATTGATTATATAATGTACGTGTTTGGCTAATATCGTCCATTAAATTGTTATATGTTGTCTTTTTCTCACCTAATAGCTGAAATGCATTTGTCCGTTTATCTACAGCAGTTTGTAATTGATTTTGCTTAATTATTGCTGATTGATATTGCTCTTTAATCCCTTCTGCTATTTCATTAATCAAGCTAGTTGCTTGACGCTGAAGAATCTTCAGTTGTGATTGCGCTTGAATCACTTTCTCGTATTTAGGCCCATAACGATGTTTAAGATCTGCAAGTTGCGATTTCTGCTCTATAATCATCTGCCGTAAATTTTCCATCTGCGGATGACGAGAAACATCAGGAATAGCAGCTAATGCATTGAATCCTTGTTTTTTATAAGTCGTCACAACATTATAAAGCGCTTCTAGATTTACTCGCTGAGCAGTAGCCGTTGCTAAATTATCCATCAATAATGATAGCTGTTCAGTTTGAAAACCATCAACACCACGAAAAGTAATTAAATCTTCAGTTTTGAGGAATGCATTCAGCTTAGCTTCTTTAGCTTTCAATTGATGATTTAGGTCACTTACTTCTGTTTTTAATAATGATGATACATTTAAATTAGCATCTCGATTATCTTCAATTGAATAATTAACAAACACTTTAACAATATCATTAGCAACAGCCGCTGCATCTTTTGCCATTGTTGACTCAAAACCAATTTCAACCAATTGTGTTTTTCGAATAGGTGATACCGTCATATGCTTCAATACATACTGAATGCTGCGTTCTTTTTGTTTCGCTAACGTATCCAGTTTGTCATTTTTATTACCAATAAACTCACGATTTTCATACAGCTTTAAATTATCAACTACTCGTGAAATCACACGACGAGATTTTAATAATTGATACTGAGTTTCATAATATTCTCTACGTGTCGAATCAAAATCAACGACTTTATCAAATGTTGTTGGATTAGCGAGTTGGGCCTTTAACAACACAGTGGCATAAGCTTCATATTTTGGCGTTAATTTTAAAATAAATGGAATCGATATTCCTGTTACAATTACAACAAAAGCTAAAATTTTCCACCAATTTTTTTTTGTTGATTTAAATAAACGTGAAAAATCAATAGTACTTTCTAATTTACTTCCTTCTTCAACAAATAATGAACTCATCGATAATTACCCTATCTAGAAAAAACTTTGATCAATAATAACTATATCACCTGGAGAAATAGCCTGAGTTACAACAACATCTTTCAAAAGTTGCCCATTTGAGCGACGAAGATTAATATCACAACGATCGGCACGATCAGTGAATCCTCCTGCGACAGCGATAATTTTTTCTACAGTTAGCCCCGGTTGATATTCATAACTACCTGGCGTTTTAACTTCACCAGAAACATACACCGGACGAAACTCAAGCATTGAGATAGTTACCATTGGATGGTTAATGTAACCGTCTTTCAGCCTATTACGAATATCAATAGCAACTTGATTGGGTGTTTTCCCTGCCAACTGTAATTTACCAATCAGCGGATAAATTATATTACCACTACTATCAATGATCACTTTCATTGACAAATCAGGTTCATTGAAAACTAAAATTTGAATATGGTCACCAGCACCAAGTAAATAATCATCACCTACTATTTTCGATGCCGGAAATGCACTAGTACTCATAAATAAACTAACAGTTAACACCCAAAGAATAGATACTATTTTCTTCATTTTAAATCGCCACCTTAACTGATAAGCTAAATTGATTCTTTTCATAGCCTAAATTTCTAATATATTGTCTAGGAATAGGTTTTTCATTAATAAATACTGCATCTGTATTCAGGCTTGAATAAAAAAGAGCGTATCTATAATCAAAATTTACTTCTATTTTTGGTCTAAATAAATAACTTAACCTTAAATCAAAATAATGATACTTATCCTTTCTATCTCGAATATGATAACTATCATTGAGATTCTTATAAGAAAGATGACTAGATATATTCGCTAAAAACTGATGATCCCATGTAATACTATTTTCAAAAGATTGAACAAAGTCACCTGTATTTTCAGGTTCTTTTACTTCACTTTTTGACTGTATAAATAAAGTAGAATAATCAGCAGGTTGCCATTTATAAGAAACATTCCAATTTACACCTGAAAAATCACTACTTTGCATTGTCTTTTGTACTCTAGACACGGTTGCTTCTATTTTTGACTTTCCTGTTATTTGACTAATAAATGAAAGTGCTGTAATTAATTCATCATTATCACGCTGATAATCTCTATAATTATATTTTTTATATATCAGCTTATAATCAAAACGAGTTCTATCTGTATATTGATGCTTAAATGTTACATTAGCATCTGTTTCTGTCATATTTTCATCATTTAAATATGTATTAAAAGCAGATGTATAACTACTAAGAATATCATAATCTAATCGTTCTTGTGATAAATCAAAAACGAGATTACCTTTAGCACCTTTAGCACCATAGATATATTTTACATTTGCTTTTTTATTTATTTTTTCAATTGGTCTCGTAATATTAAACAGATCAAATGTCGCCGATTCTTGTGACGGAGAATCATCAGAAAAATAAAAACCATTTGTAACACCAGTTCCGAGAGCTTCATGCCCAATATCATAATTCACTAACAATTCTAAATGGTGCCGAAAACCAAGTTCCCAAGTAAAAATACCTGTTAGATTATGATCTTTATAATTTTGATCACTTTTTCCCCGATAACTTGAGACGTCATTATTATATTTTTGATAATTACCAAAATAATAAAAACCAAAATCTTTTGTATTTCGCTTACCAATGATAGACATCGAAGGATTTAAAAAATAAAAATCTGAACCAATAATATGATCATCGTGTTGATTAAATACATTATCATCAAAACCATAGCCAGCATTGATTGATGAAGAAAATTCCAAACCTAAAAGAGAATCTATATGCTTAGACTCTTGAAAAGTACTGTCAGCATTTACAACTAAACTGTAAGTTATACAAAGATAACTTACGAGCAATAAATGAATATTCTTCATCTTAAATAAAAACATAATTTAGTACGCTGTCTCACTAACAAATCCTTTAAAGATCGTTAATAAAATAATCTTTAAGTCTTTTGATAATGTCCAGTTTTGAATATATTGTAAATCATACTTAATACGCATTTCCATTTTATCTAAAGTATCCGTTTCACCACGGAAACCTTTAATTTGAGCAAGACCTGTAATGCCAGGTTTAACCTTATGACGTAACATATATTTATTAACGAGAACTCGATATTCTTCATTATGCGCGACAGCATGGGGGCGAGGTCCAACAATAGACATACTACCTTGTAACACATTAAAAAATTGTGGTAATTCATCCAATGATGTTCGGCGAATAAAGGCACCAAATTTAGTTACACGAGGATCATTTCTTATCGCTTGGGTGACTGTTGCATCATTTTCCATGACACCCATAGAACGAAATTTCCATACTTGGATTTTTTTACCACCTAAACCATAGCGATCTTGTTTAAACAATACTGGACCTGGAGAACTACGCTTGACACCAATAGCGACAACAACCAGTACCGGTGAAATTAATAAAATAATAATAAGACTAATAATAATATCTTCAATGCGCTTCAATATCCCCCCCATACCTTCAAATGGAGAGCTAAACACACTAAACGTTTGAACATTACTAATAGTGCGGATCTGACTGACATTTAAATCATAAGTATATAAATCAGGGACGATATACGTTTCAACAATGGTATCCGATAACAATTTCAAAATCTTTTGAATACGATTTTTTGCAACCATTGGCAAAGCAATATAAACTTCATCAATTTCATTATTTTTAACTAGCTGTACTAGTTTACCTATATCTCCACGAAGTGGTGTTTTTGATAAATAACCAAACCGATTAAGATCACGATCATCAAAATAAAATATTTCAAATTTTTGATAACGAATATCTTTTCTTAATGCATGTTCAATAGCAATACCACCTTTAGTCATACCTAATATTGCAATTCTTCTCACTCCACCTCTACGCCTTAAGAATTCACGAATAGCATAAATAACTACGCACTTAATGATAATCATGCAACTAATTGATAATATGATCCACTGCCAGACAACAGCATAAGTTAAGTTTGTATTATTAATATCATCAAATGTATTTAATTGTTGGCATAAGAAACTCCATACTATAAATGATAAAAAGAACGTTAATAATGTTTTTAATATCGAATGATAATAATTTTTACGAACAAATTCTTTATACAATCGACAATATTCACCAATAAGTAAGAAAATAACAGAAAAGAGAAAACTAGCACCTAAGCCAACAGCAGTTTCATGTATACCATGCAAGGATGTAACAAGGGTCAATAGCATATTAAGCAGTAGGAAATCACTGGCTTTTATTAATATAGCGTAACCGTCATCTGCTATTTTTATCGTTTCTGTTTTCATCATTTAAATCACCTTCTAACACTATTCGTTTCATACTTGCCTAAATAATGCTCTGCAGTAGATATATAGACGTATTTAGTTATTATACTGTAAAAAAAACCCAAAAAAGGCTAATTTTTTAACTCGGGAACAATAATAAAATATTCTAATTAGGCATCAACAAAAATAAAACTAACAGAGGGATAACACCTAAAAAATATCACTTTAAAAACAAACACTTAAAAACACCCCCCCCCCTTAATATTAAGGATGTAATGATGACCATAAGTATAAACAAAAAATTTTAATAAAATATTATCTGCTTTTATTTTTAATCATAAAAATGATAACTAAAATATTCTTGCTGATTTTACAGGGTAACTTTTCATTAACAAAGAGCCAATAATGGCCATACAGATCCCAATCAATAAAACAACAAAATTTTTATGTTGATCGACCGCGAATATATTTTCTGCATATGTATTATCATATAAATCAGAGCCAGCAAGATTAAGAAATGCGCCCATTTCAGTAAATATATGCTCTTGACCAATCATGCCAGTTAATGACATAACACTCCATAGCAGAGAAATAAAACCCAAAGAGACAGAAATAAAACCCCAACTTTGTTTAACATCCATATCCAAACCTATGTAGTGACAATTTTACGCATTCAATAATGAAATTTGCACGAGAATATTATAAATAACAAGTAAAAACAATTCACAAGGTAAATGTTATTAATATTTTACTGACCTTTATTTACGGGTTTTGTGAGCTTTATCCAAATTTTCACCAATAAAAAAAGCGATACCGAAGTATCGCTAAAATAATATCATTTACAAAATATTTATTTGTTTTTAGGACGAAATGGTTTAATGACAGTTTCATTGCACGTCAAAAATGGGCCATTCATTAAATCAATACAATATGGAATAGCTGGAAAAACGGCATCTAAGCATTCACGAATAGATTTTGGCTTGCCTGGTAAATTCACAATTAAGCTATCACCGCGTAATCCTGCTGTTTGACGTGATAAAATTGCTGTAGGCACAAATTTTAATGATTCCGCACGCATTAATTCACCAAAACCTGGCATCATTCGATCACAAACGGCTTCTGTTGCTTCAGGTGTAACATCACGCTTAGCTGGACCAGTGCCACCGGTTGTCACAACTAAACTACACTGATCTACATCTGTCATCTTAATTAATGTCGCTTCGATAATATCTTGTTCATCAGGAATGATTTTATAAACAGGCTCCCAGTCCGAGGTAAGATAATCATTCAATGTATCAATAATTGCTTGCCCTGAGATATCTTCATAAATACCCGCGCTCGCACGATCACTTACTGTTACGATACCAATTTTTGCTTTACTCATGTGTAGCCTCTTCACTTAAAATCAATCTCACATTGAATAGTAACATTTCCATCACTACCAATGGTTACCCCGTGTATAAAAATCAATAAGATGATAAATCAAATATCAAAACCATCGTCTTACTTGACGGCAATACTGAGTATATTCTTCACCAAATAAGGTTAATAATACTTTTTCTTCTGGTTTAATTTGATAGTGATTGATCACTACTATAAAGAAAACTATACCCAATATTGTTGATAATTCACCATAAATAAAAACTGCCGCAATTAACAGTAGCAACAAACTTACATACATTGGATTACGACTATATTGGTATATACCACGCGTTACTAATCGAGCGGTTTGCTGTGGTATCAAAGGGCTGATCGTTGTATCCGCCTTTGTCAAAGCTAAGACTGATAAAAAACCACTCACCACAGCAATAATAATCAATGGTATAGCAATGATCCAAACTGTATTGAATTGCCACCATGGTAATAAATAGTGGCATCCGTACATAATAATTAATGCGACTAACATGAAAATGGGGGGCGGTATTTTTAAAGCCACAGTCATCGTCCTTATACTGATAGATAAATATTTTATCATTGTTAACTTAATTTGACGTTAAAGTTATCAAATAATAAGGTTGCCTCAACAGTGGTCACCTTATAGCATGAGCATTTTGGTTAAGAGTCATATCGGTCATGCAACAACTCAAATATATTCAGGGTTATCCTGCTCACCTCGTGGATCAAGTTCAGCAATTAATTGACAAAGACCAACTCAAGACATTGTTACTTAACCGTTACCCTGCACCGCATACCATTAAAACAGAAAAAGCGCTTTATGATTATGTTATTGAATTAAAAAATCAGTATTTAAAAAAATCAGCCCCCATAAGCAAAGTCGGCTACGACAATAAAATTAATGTGATTAACCATGCATTAGGCCTACATACCTTTATTTCACGTGTACATGGTAATAAAATTAAAGCTAAACATGAAATTAGAATAGCAACTGTCTTTAAAGATGCTCCATTGCCTTTCTTACGCATGATTGTTGTGCATGAGTTGGCACACTTAAAGGAAAAAGATCATAATAAAGCTTTTTATCAACTTTGCTGCCATATGGAACCTCAATATCATCAACTTGAATTTGATATGCGAATGTACCTAACACAGGTTGAACATTTTGGTTCTATTTACAATTAAGGTTATGATACTCATCATAGTGTAATTATGAGATAACAGCATGCAACAAGATGAATTTGAAACACTGGTAAAAGAATTAGCACAACTTGATTCCGTATCAGCAATCCTTGAAATGCTAACAAACAATGAAGAGCCAGAAATTGCAGAAGCTGCGGCAGCATTAATTGGCCACTTTAGCCTCGCGGAAATCGAAGGTGAAAAACGTATTTACCACGTTTTCAGTCAAGAAAATGAACAAGGCGAACCTGAAGAATTTGCAGAATGGGTAATGAATGATGGCGATGAAATGCTACGTTTTATTGCTTGGTTCTTCTACACTACATTTGAAATCACAGATAAAGAAACATATTTAGCCGCTGGTTGTACTTACAAGCCTGTTAAGCGCAACTAAAATGCAATAACAACGCTAACGACGGGATCGTTGTTAGCGTTACTAATAGTAAAAATTTAAGTTTCAACAACAATATTAATAAAAAATTACCGCATCACTAACAGCTCACCGCTTTTTAGCCTACAATAACGACCAAAATATTATGATTCAGGTATAAACATGAAAATTTGTTCAGTTGAACTACGTAGCAACGAAGCTATTATTTGCCTACTCACTTTAGAGGGCGGAATGATCGGTATTCCAGAATGCCGAACTCAAAAGTTCATTATGGATAATTCTCTTGATAACCAAAAAATGAGAGATTTCCAATTTGCATTTAAAAAACTACTTGATGACTATAAAGTAGAGAAAGTTGTGATTCGTACACGCGAAACACGCGGAAAATTTGCAGGAAGTTCTGTCGGTTTTAAGCTTGAATCTGCTATTCAGTTAATTGAAGATCTTGATGTTAACTTTATGTCTAATGCAGATATCAAAGAAAAACTAAAACGTAACCCTATGGCTATTGATTTCCGTGCAACAGGTTTACGTCAGTTCCAAGAAGCTGCATTTACTACAGGTTATGCCTTTCTTGGTCGCTAATGACAACAAGCTGTAACAAATAAAAAGGCAGCGTTATATCAATAACGCTGTCTTTTCTCTAATTACATCCTATTTTTTAGCCATCAATTGTTGATAGCCACCATCTAAATTAATCAGTTTACAGTGACCAAGCAATTTTAATAACGATATTGCAATAACTGAACGATACCCGCTTCCACAATGCACAATATATTGTTTATCTTTATTTGGTAGCTGGCCTTGCAATATATCAGATAGCGGTAATTTTTCGGCATGAGGCACAGATCCTTGTGGATACTCATTAACCTCTCTAACATCAAGTACAGCAGGAGCATCACTTTGTTTTATGTTATTAAATTCGTCCGTTGAAAGGTGAGCTAACACATCACCAGCAGAATTTAGCTCCATTAATTTAGCGTTGCTATAACCCAACTCATTAATAATTGCTATGACCTTATCAGCATCCGTAACGGTAGCAATTACTTCAATATCCGCATTTTTATCCGGTAATAATAGTTCTAACCAATATTTAAAGTTTCCCCCACTAAACCCAACAAAAACACTGCCGTCTATATGGTGCTCTAAAAATTCATCTGCTGATCGTGTATCAATAATAATATGCTTACGATCTGTAAATATATGCATGTTTACTGTCCTACATTCAGTGCGTTTACTTATAAAAACCCAATCTATTTAGTAACTCAGGTTTAAAACAACAGTAGAAATCGTTGTAATAATATATTAAATAACATTTATCATTGTTATCTCATTCCAGCGACCTATATTATTTTGTTCTTCAATATATTGTTGACGATTTATCATTTTAGATTGTTTTTTATTCTTATCAATAACGTAATTGTTACCATTATCATCAGTAAGTTTAGTATCAATAGCCAAACTTATTTTGGCTTTTCGTGTATATATATCAACTAAACCGACATCAAGGAAATATTCTCCTGCTGGAATATTATTAACTTTAAATTTGTCAGTAATAATATAAATAGGATTTTTAGTCTCATCATTATCAGCAGGAAGCCAATTAACAATATTGGCCATTGAAGTATAATAAGCAACAATATCACCATTTATAGATCTTAAACGCCAAGTCACTGGATAATTACGATAACTGGGAGCAACACCTACATTTTCCCAGGTTGAATTGATATATATATAGTCATTATTATGTACTACATTATTTACTTCTAGTTTATTTAATTGATATCGATAACCTAATTTATTTAGAAATTGTTTAACTAACAATTGATACTGTTCTGGAATTGCGCCTGATTTAGCATTAATTAATGAAGCATGCTGCTTTAAAGCAAAGTCAAATGTTTGTCGTACCTGATTATACGTAAGGCGTTGGGGATTTTTAATATTATGCCAATCTTGTAATGAACCTTGACAAATTTCAAAATCGACCGCTGATTTTTTCCAGCGTTGATTAAATAACATATCTGGGTATTTATTTACTGATGCGTCTGTCATATGTGAAATCATCGTCGGATAACCATCTTCCATATGATTCCATCCTTTATTCCAGTCCCCTAAGCAATCAACTCGCCAGCCAAGACCCTTTTGAGTTGCATAACTAAGATAGTCGCCTTTATTGGTACCTAGCATCACTTTTGGCGTATGTGGGAAAGCTTTTATAATAAAATCAATATAGGGCTTAAGATCTTGAACCCTGTAACCATTATCTGCCATTGCTACACTTAAACTACTTTTTGAGGCGTAGCCAGATAAATTCCATTCACCCCATGAACCCACCATACCCACATCAATACGTAATAATGCTTGGTTATTATCATAGCGCTTACCTAGTGCCGATAAAAACTGTTGCGTCCTATGAATAAACAATGGATTTTTGAACATATTTACAGCTTCTTTATCGGATAAATGGCAGCTGGTTCCATTTAAGCCATGACCATATAATTCTTCTACAAGCCAACAAGGTATGCCACTACTATCTTTATTAACATCAGCATCATAAATAGGATCGCCTTTCCCTCTCAATGCCATAAAACGAATGACTACTTTCTTATTTACTGAAGCCGCTTCTTGCAAAACATTATCTATTTTTCTTTTAAGCATTGCCTCATTCAAGCTCGGATTATCTGCCGTCGTTAATTGATCCCAATACCAACGGTAATAGACTGTGCTTGTATCAGGATAAGATAGAATTGGCGTATCACCATAAAAAGGATTAGAGAGTTCATTACTAACAATTCTTTGTAATTCTGTAAATCCAATACCTGGATTTGTTAATATAGCATCACTTTTTTTAGGATAAATAACAGAAGAAGTGAGAAGCAAAGAAAGTAATATTGAGCTCATTAAATATCCCATAATAAACTAAAAACACCTAGATAGTATAAAGTGAATATGTATAATATTAAATACTATTTTTATATTATACAAAAATTAACCATTGGATTTAATATCAATCTATGCAATATTATTTAGATTAATAGTAATATCATACATATAAAGGAATTTATGGATATAATAACTGAAATATTCACCTATTTATTAACCAATAAACTTCTTTTTACTATTATAATAGTTGCAATTATTGCTCTCGTACGCCGATTTATTTTATCGCAAGTACGAGGAGATGAATTTTTCGTTACCGAAACACAACGCAAATGGATGTCACGCACTAAAAACGGGGCATTTATTTTAACTTTAGCGACTTTATTCATATTATGGCGTTTAGAAATAAATGAATTTGCACTTTCCGTCACAGCAATTGCTGTCGCTATTGTTGTCGCATCTAAAGAAATTATCTTATGTTTCACTGGCTCTATTCAGCGCGCAAGCTCTCGTTCATTTCGAATTGGTGACTGGATAGAAGTGGGAAAAATTTGTGGTGAGGTAATTGAACACAACATGATGGCAACTGTTATTCAAGAAATAGATCTGCATCATGGGCAATACCATTATACGGGTAAAACCGCCACTTTGCCGAACAGTATGTTTTTCACTTATCCGGTAAAAAACCTCAACTTTATGAAACGCTATGTTTATCATAACTTTTCAATTGTAGTAAAAGACTTTGTTAACCTTTACCCTTTGTTACCAATAATTATAACTAAAATCGATCACCACAGTGAGGATTTTATCGATGTTGCTCGCCGTTACAATAATGTGATAGAAAAACATGCTGGTGTCGACCTTCCGGGCTCTGAACCTCATATACATATCAGTAGCTCAACCACAGGCGAACAAATTGTACATTTTATGCTATTTTGTCCAACAGAACGCGCGACCCACCTTGAACAAGATATCCGTCGTGATTTTATGGAAGAATATCAACGTGCATTTCCATCAACGACGGCATAATCTGTTAATGGTAATTCAAGTTAGAATTACCATTAATTCTATTTTATGCTTTATTTTCTACTGTTACAGCGGGTTCAATTCCATCATACAATGCAATAAATTGCTGAGTCAGCTTATGGTTAGGATCAAAATATAACATTGGACACTGTTGATAGTGAGATTCTTTCATTTTTATCGATTGAGACAAATAGGGCTCTAAAATAGGAAAACCCAGCATTTTTATCTCCTCAATAATTTGCCGCGGAAACTTTGCCTGTGCATTAAACATATTCACGATAATGCCTTCTAAAGCTAAATCACGATTATGATCATCGCGCAACTCAGCTAGATTATCCATTACCTTGATTAAAGCTTGCTGAGAAAAACTATCACAATCAAAAGGAATTAGTAATTTATCTGCGGCTATTAAACCCGCTTTAGTATAGAAATTTAGATTTGGTGGGGTATCGATATAGATACGATCAAAATCATCGGTTAATGCGTCAAGTACTTCACGTAGCTTATATATTTTATAACGTCGTTCAAATTCCACTTCTAACTTATCAAGTTTAGGGCTAGAAGGAATAACAAATAAGTTTTCATACGCAGTTGCTTGAGGATAATCACACGCAGGAGTCGACATCGCGAACCAAGATGCGGTTTGATTCAATAATTCAGCCATCGTTTTATCGCTAGGTTGATTAATATCAATCCCTAAATAGGCACTACTGTTGCCTTGTACATCAAGATCTATCACTAATGTTTTATATCCATTAGCCGCACTAATTGCCGCTAAATTAACCGTGATACTTGATTTCCCTACACCGCCTTTCTGATTAAAAATAATCCTGCGCATTTACTTCATCCCTGATCATCGATAACTACCAATAAATATACATACACACGCATATTGTTGTTAGTTAAATATATCATTAATATTGATACACTGTGATTTATTCATGATCATATTTATTATATTTGATACAACTCTAACGGTAAACCATCAGGATCATTAAAAAAAGTAAAGGCTTTATTGGTTAATTCATCAATACGAACAGGTTCAACAGCCACCCCATTTATTTCTAAATAACGTACAGTTGCAGCGAGATCATCAACTGCAAACGCTAAATGACGTAACCCTTGTGCTTCAGGATAATTGGGCCGCGAAGGCGCACCGTTAAATGAAAATAACTCTATTTGGCTATTATCGGGTAACTTTAAATCTAATTTGTATGAATCCCGCTCTTCCCGGTACGTTTCACAAATAATCTCTAACTGTAATAATTGTGAATAAAACACTTTTGAGCGCGCATAATCACTACAAATTATTGCGACATGATGAATTGCTTTCAACATTACTATTCTCCACTTATTGTTGGGCCATTTGGCACATAGATAGCATCAAAGGGAGCAAGTAAGCGAGGGTTATGGCGAATATCGACATTTTTAATCAAAGTTTTATCATAATTTAAGTACATGAGTAGCGGGTTATCACTCACATCTAATTTTTTTAAATGATTAAAACTAACATTAACAATTTTTAACTGAGGATTATCGGTCAAATCTAAATGAGACAATTTATTATGTTCAACACTTACAAGTTGTAATTGACGATTGTGACTAATATCAAGATAAGTCAGCCTATTTGATGATAAATCTAAACTATTCAGATCAGTTAAATAACGTATTTCACGCGCATCTCGTATATTAAAATGACTGCACTTTAACGACGTAATTTGTTGAATATTATCTTTACCTTGCGCAACAACACAACGCTTAAAATTAGGGTCAAGAAACGTTAACTCGCTAACTGTTTTAGGTTGCGCGCACCCAGTGAATACAACGCTAGTGATAACCACGATGATAATTTTATGTAAACAACGATAATTATATTTCAACACTTGACTAAACCTGCCTCAAAGGACGAATCACTGATTCTAATCCTTCTATTTTAAATTCAAGCGCTAGCGCCATTAATATACCCAACTGCCCTTCAGGGAAACCCTGCTTTTGAAACCATAATAAATATTCATCAGGCAAATCGATTAACACTCGACCTGCATATTTACCAAATGGCATTTTCATATTTGCCAATTGCATAAGATGCTGTTTTTTAAACATAAATACCCTAATAACGATATAAATAACTTAAATAGCCACTGTTAAAAAAGAGTACGTCCAAGACAAATACCCTCATAAGATAATCTATCATATTAAAAACAATAAATACCATGTAGATATTTACTCTATTAATATTCTATTATTTAGCAACTGAATATTTACATTTTTAACGATCTTTGTCACACTTGACGTCCGTTTTTTTCATTAGCAAGCGGATATAATCGGCAATAGATAATTACTACACATTCATATTCCCACTATCGCTGATTATCAATATAGAAAACAAATAAATCTCAATACCTTACGGTAGACATCGACAATAAGATTAAGAGAATCTCCATGAAAAAAACGTTACTAACAGCGCTATTTATTACAACTATATTAACAGGTTGTGCAAATTCATCCCAAAATACACCAGATCTTATTAATACGTGGGCAGTAAGTTCTATTGATGGTTATACTCAACCTATCGATACTTTAACCACTAAGCCACAACTAATTATTAATAAAAATCTTAATGTTACCTATTCTGGTTGTAATACACTAACCGGTAAAATACGCGTAACAACTCAAGATATTACAACCAAAAACTTAGTATCAACCCAAAAAATGTGCATTCAAACAGAGCAAGCAACGGTTGATGGTTTTGTGAAAAAAATGCTAACTGGCCCTTCTGATTTTTTAGTCAATAATAATACCTTAATTTTAAGCTCAGATAATCATACAGTTAGCTTTAAACGTGTTGCAAAAAAATAAGTTTATTTCAAGGCTTACAACAGCTAAATGATATTGTGAGTCTTGCTATTTATTGCCAACTATTGCGCTATCGGTGTGGCTAATAATTCAGCAACAATACGTTTTAATAAAAACGTTTCGCGTTCAATAGACATGCCTTTTTTATCAGAAAACTGCATGGTGTGTTCATTATGAGCAATAGCATCAAAAATATTAATCCATACTGGTCTCATACCATTTTTCTGCTCATAATCTTCTAGTTGTGTTTTACCTAATTGTTCATCAATCGTGCAGGTATAACAAAATGATTCCATATGAACAATATCATATTCAGCTTTATACCAAGGTCTAAACTCTTCATATAATCCAAACGGTTTAATATCACGCACATTCATCGCGCCGGTCTCTTCAGCTAACTCTCGAATTAATCCTTGAACCTGATCTTCTCCGGCGTCAATGCCACCTCCGGGTAGAGTGTAATCATGATAACGAGCAGTATATAACATCAAAATATTATCACCATTTAGTACAATCGCGCGTGTTGCTTGGCGATGATATATTGCTAATGTAGCTGACTTGAGATCAAGCTTGGTTAAGTCAGTGTGTACTGACGATTTTAAAAAGCGCATCACGGTTTACTCATTTTATATTGCAAGCGAACATTGTACTGAATCAATCGCTAAAACACGAACCATCTATATATGAAAAAGCCTCCATAGCAGGAGGCTTTTTGATAGTAAGTACTAATTACCAGTTAAACAAATTATTGAAAAAACCTTCAACTTTATGTTTTACTTTTTCGACTTGGCAGTTTTGTTTAAGATCGCCATGTGGGTCCCAAATAGGCATTCGAGTTTTACCTGCACAACTTGGAATATACTCACCATCTGCGGCAATATTATATTTTTCAGCTTCTATATTTGCAGGTTGGCGCAGTAATAATGGCTCAGGCTTGCGATGTTGAATATAGTTAGTATAAAGACGCAAGGCACCACTCGCCCCCGTTAAATGGGTACTCTTATTATCATCGCGCCCCATCCAAACAGTAACGACTTCACGGCCATCAATACCCACATACCAGCTATCACGGCCATTATTCGTCGTACCTGTTTTTCCGGCTAAATGAGTATTTGGAAACAGTTTATTCAATGAATGAGCTGTACCAAATTTAACCGTATCTTGTAGTGCAAACATAGTTAGCCATGCCGCTTGCGGTGGTACAACTTCTGCTGCTTTAGGCCAGTTTTGATACAATACTTTACCATTCTCATCAACAACAGCATTCAACGCCGTTAGCGGTGCTAAAGAGCCTTCATTACCAATCCCCTGATACATTTGTGCTACGTCTAGCGGTGATAAGCTAATTGAACCAAGAAATAAAGAAGGAACTTGAGGAATGGCTTCCCGTGGAATACCTAATTTAGTTAACGTATCGGTTACTTTATCAACACCAACAGCCATGCCTAAGTTCACCGTTGGCACGTTGTATGACTTAGCCAGTGCAACAAATAATGGCACTTCACCACGGTATTGACGATCGTAATTACGTGGGCTCCAAGTTGCACCATCATGCATTTTGATCGATAACGGTTGATCTTTTAATGACGTTGTAAGACTAAACTGTGCTGGATTTTCCAACGCACTGAGATACAGCGCAGGTTTAATCACGGATCCCACTTGACGCTGGGCATTTATCGCACGGTTATAACCTGCAAATCCAGGTTTATCGCCACCGATCATCGCGCGAATTTCACCAGTGGTACGATCTACAATAACCACTGCGGTTTGTAAGTCCTTACCTGCGCGTTTTTGCACTTCAGGCATGACTTGAGCAACCGCTTCTTCGGCTAATTTTTGTGATTGAGGATCCAATGAGGTAAAAATGCGTAATCCTTTACCAGCTTCAAACGCTGTACCTGCTTTTTGTTCAAGTTCGGTTTTAATTTGATCAAAATAGGCTGGTTGACGTTTAGCCAATTGACCTTTCTTCTGAATATCCAGCGGCAACTTAATCGAAGTTTGATAAACTTTATCACTGATTTCGCCATCTTTGTTCATTAGACCTAAGACGATATTGCGGCGTTCTTTAGCTCGCTCTGGATGACGCCAAGGGTTGTAATAGGTTGGCCCTTTTACCATACCAATTAATAGAGCAAGCTGATCAACCCGTAACTCAGATAATGGGCGATCAAAATAGTATCGTGATGCTAAAGCAAAACCATGGATCCCATGCCCGCCAAACTGAGCCAGATACACTTGGTTCATGTAGGCATCAAGGACTTCTTGTTTGCCATAGCGAGTATCAATAATGATCGCCATGTAAGCTTCTTTGAATTTACGCCAAAATGAACGCTGACTACTTAAAAACATGTTCTTCGCTAACTGTTGCGTTAGTGTACTACCACCTTGAACAGTATGACCTGCTTTAATATTGGCAATAAATGCACGCGCAATACCCACTAATGAAATACCATCATGCTCATAAAAATGGCGATCTTCCGTGTCAATCAATCCTGCGACTAACAATTTAGGCATTTTATCTTCAGGTAAATAAATACGCTGTTCATCTGAATGGGCTTCTAGCATCCCTAACATTTTAGGATCTATGTGCAAAAAGCCTAACTCACGATTAGAATCTAAATCCATGATACGAGTAATGCTGTCATTATTAAACGACACCGAAACATGCCGCGCCCCTTCCGGCCCTTCTTTAAAATTAAATGGTCGACGGACAAAATCAACTTTCCAACCGTTAGCTGAGTATTCGCCACTTTGATCTGGGTTCGCAACCTTTTGATACCCTAATACTTTAAGTTCATTAACTAAGGTGTTATATGTTATCGGCGCCCCAGGCTGTAATGCCATTTCACGCGCATAAACAACAGAAGGCAATTGCCATAATTGACCTGCAAACTTAGCGCTAATTTGTTGGTTTAAGTCATAACCTAAATAAGCCATACCAGCGGTACCAATTAATGCAGCACCAATTAAGGTACGCACAATAATACTGCGCTTTTTCTTTGTTTGAGGCACTTGAGAAGGTGTTTGTTGATTATTTGACGTCATAAGCCTGTTCAATGTAATAAGTTCGTCCTTACCACCTTATAAATCAGGGTGGCAGCCAACGTATTTTGGTAAAGCATTCACTAAATGATACCAGTATTTGCACACTGATTTTAAATAGAATTACTATAACTTAATATGTAAATTTGGTTATCATCACGTTGCCAGATATTTTCACACTAATCTATCAATTTGGGTTTTATTAGCCTTTTAGACATAAATACTCCAAAATACGCTTCTTTATTTATTCGCCTATGATCAATCCTGATCGGCGTCGTGGTATCTGCGAGAAATTATATGCAACGTGATTATACTTTAAACTGCCTTTTAACCATGCCGCGACATGAATTAGAAGAATTTAGTCTTCGCGTAATCGGTCGTATGGTACCAGAAGATGTAATGCAAGAAATATTTACCTTTGATCAAGAAGAAATTGATAGTGACGAGCGTTTAAAATCAACCCAGTTTGATGCGATGCTACGCATGACAGCAATTGCCTTAGGGGAAGTAAATGTTGCATTTTCTGATTCTGATAATGCCAAACAAAATAGTGAGCGTATGATCCGTTTATTATTATGGCATTTTTATGCCATATCTTTTCAGCTAGAAGAAGCAATAACATTAGAACAACACTGTGCTGAAGTAGAAAAAATCTTAATCAATGCACCAGATAATGCGTTTGATTGGGTCAGTGTGTTAACTGAGTTGCTACACCGTTATGCTACGTTAAGTGAACAAAAAAGTGCATCATAACTGCTAGTTATTATATTTATCACGACAGCATATATTTTGTAACACGATTAAATAATAAAAAGGCGTACCCTTCTAGGTACGCCTTTTTTAATGCTTAATTGCCGATCTTTTATCGTGAATTACACATCACTATTAATAATCGAAATCGCTGTACTCCGGGCTATCGAAACGCGAACGAGTCACACGACGTTTCTTCTTACCACGAGATTGCAGATCTAAATCCTGAAAATCATCTGCAAATTCAGAATTGAATTTTGATTTGCTGCCTTTGTGAAATTTTTGGTTTAACTTAGCCATTTGCGTTTCCTGAACTACATCCAGAGTAGATAATTATTAAAATAGAACACTGGCAATTGTAATGTTCTATTGTGACAAAACAGTGCTAAGTTGATGTAAAAAACATGACAGACAATCCGGTCCATAGCTCATTGTTTCTAACCCTAGCAGTATTTTTTCTTAGACTAATTCAGGAATTCGCTCCCGTACAACAAGTTATTTTACTGGTAATGATAAATAATTCACATCAAATGCTTTCGATCACATTCTGAAACGGAACATCGACAATTGCATTAATTAATGCTTCTTTTTCACTACCTTCGCGCCATACTAAATAAAGACTTTGCTCCATAATTGGTGCGTCTTCAACAACATACAATTTATCTGAAACAGCACTATTACCAACAACAAAAGAAGGGAAATATCCGACTCCGCCATTTGCCAAAAGATAATCGAGTGCCATTTTGCATGAATGGGTATGCAGTACAGGCGTACGCTGTAATTCAGGTATGCGACTGTGTTCCACCGAAAAACGGGTTCCCCAATCAAGATAGATTAAAGGCATGTCACGCACACTATGTACATTACAATTAGGCTGATGAGTCACTAGCTGTAATTGATAATCACGTACTTTTTGAACATATAAGTTTTCAATTTTAGGAGGTTCACTGGTAATGAACAAATCAATACTTTTATCAAACAATCGTTTTGCCATACCTTCTCGTTTTACAGACTCTAAACGTAAAGCAAGACCAGGCACAGTGGCATAAATATGATTAATCCAAGCTGAGATACCATCAAACTCCCAAAATAAAGGTGATGCGCCAATCGCTAGCTGGGTATTTAGGCTATCAGTTAACGCCACATCTTGTTTAGCCCGACCCCAAGTTTGCAAAATTGCTTCTGCATAAGGCTGTAAACGTTCACCAGCAGCAGTAAGATGCACATTTCCACGCTGACGAGAAAATAGCGGATTACCTAATTGTGACTCAAGCTGGCGGATACGAAAGCTAACTGCAGATTGGGTCAAATATAAGTTATCTGCAGCACGACCAAAGTGACGTGTTTTGGTAACTTCCAAGAACGTTTTAAGTAATTCAGTATCCACGGAAATATTCTCAATAATAAGAGTAGGTTAAATAAAAAAAACGGTATAAGCCTGTCATTATATAGCGAATAAATTCAATGTTAATACCTTATAGAATAGTACAACCTATTATCACTGAATATTAATTAAATATTTTCATCGTAACAATAAAAAATAATTGATTTACAACTTCGCAAGTCTGGATAAATATCAGCGCAAATCACATCAAGGACTTTATGAATGAGAAGTGAAGGTAAATTTTACGACGATAAAAATTTCCCACGCGGCTTTAACCGCTCGGGTATTTTTACTATTAGTGAAGCCAGCGTCTTAGAAAATTATGGACGTTCTATGCGGGCTCTATTTGACGGCACCACCCAACCTATTGATGATTCTGAAATTCAGTTCTTAGCTGAGATTCAAGGTCAACAACAGGCAGTGTCTGAATTTGGTAAATGTTGGCTCAAATACCTAAACCATACCAGTCATAAAACACGTAGTTATACATTATGTGTTTCACAACGAGCTCATACGACAGGCTCTTACGGTGAAGATGATGATAGCGATAGTGGCACTGATAACGATATCGATTATTAAATAGCACTTACAGAAACGGATTTTCAAAACAATCGCCAACAAAATGAAGCCATCCCACTCTGTGTGATGGCTTATTTCTTTATATTAGCCTGTACGATAATTTAACAGGCCACTTTTTGGTATAGCTATGAAAATTTGTTTTGTTATGTATCCGTGGGAACGCGTTGAAGCAGAAAACGACTCTACTTTGCGCCTGATTCATGAAGCCGCAAGTCGCGGTCACACGGTTGCAATCACAACACCGAGTAACTTAACCATGCGCGACAGTATGGCAATTGCTTTCTGCAACGTATTAAAAAAAGGTGAAGTCTCAAACAATATTCCAAGCTTCTACCGCAAAGCTGAATTTAATAACGCCGAACTACCATTAGCGGGATTTGACGTTATCTTTATGCGTGCTAACCCGCCATTAGACACCATGGCGCTGAACTTCCTTGATTCAGTACGCGACCATACCTTTATCGTTAACGATATTGATGGCCTACGTGTGGCAAATAATAAACTTTATACCGCTTCATTACCCGATCCAAACAAAGAATTTATTCCTGTTACTCATGTATCTAAAAACCGTGATTACCTTGAACGTGTTCTTGATGAATCACCACAAGAACGCATGATCCTTAAGCCGTTAAATGGTTACGGCGGAAAAGGCGTGATCTTGATTGAAAAGAGCGCTAAATCAAGTGTGAAATCACTATTAGATTTCTACATTGGAGATGATCAGAACTACGTGATTCTTCAGGACTACATTGAAGGCGCAGAACAAGGCGACGTGCGCATCATGCTACTAAATGGTGAGCCTATTGGCGCTATGCGTCGTATCCCAGCAGAAGGTGATGTACGCTCAAATATTCATGCAGGTGGCCGCGAAGTAAAACACGTGCTGACTAAGCAAGAACTTGCCCTTTGTAAGCACATTGGTGCTAAGTTAGTCCGTGATGGCCTTTACTTCGTTGGTTTAGACGTGATTAACGGCAAATTAGTTGAAGTCAATGTGTTAAGTCCAGGCGGCATTACCCGTATTAATCGCTTAAACCGTGTGAAGTTACAGCGTAATGTGCTGGATTTTGTAGAAAGCGTTGTGATGGCAAAAGAAGTTGGCATCACTCGCAAAAACGATTTTCGGAAGGTAATTGCAGATGCAGCTTACTGAGTTAGAAATTTTAGAAAAAATCCGCACTCTTACGCCATTTGAAGCCCATCTCAATGATGGCAGCTTAATGATTCGCATCAGTGAGTATCAGCCTTATATCGCAACAGCGATCCATAACGGTCATAAACTACGTCAGTCATTGCAATCACAGTGTGCATTGACTGAAGAAGAACGTTATTTTGAAGAAGATCCCTTTACTGGTGATTTTATTTCTTCATTACCGATTGTATTACAAGGTGAAGATTCACGTTATGAGTATGATCTCAATCGTACACCCGAAAATTGCATCTATGATGACGCATGGGGTAAGAATGTTTGGTCAACGCCTATCAGTGATGCTGAACGCGAAATAACCTTGGCTAAACACCAAAGTTACTACCGTATTCTTCAGTGCTTAGTAGAGACGTTAGAGCTGCAATTTGGACTATGCCTAATTTACGACATTCATTCGTACAATTACCAACGCATTGATACTGCAACACCGACATTTAATGTAGGTACTATGCAGATTAATCGTCGTCGCTGGCGCAAAGAAATTGATGTCCTGTTAGAAGGGCTTAACAATATTGAGCTGCCTAATATTGATGTTAATGCACTTGAGAATGATATTTTTAAAGGTTTAGGCTATCAAGCCGCTTTTATTAAGCAACATTTCAAAAATACCTTAATTATACCGATTGAGGTGAAGAAGATTTTCATGAACGAAGAAGGGGGTGAAGCCTATCCTCTCGTGATTGAAAAACTAAAAGAATCAATGAAAACAGTAATCACTGAACACGCAGCGTTTACGATCACAAAACGCACCAAAGCGAAAGGACTTACAGGCAGTGATGTTTTAGCATCGAATCTTTCCAAAGAAGTACTTAATCTTGACCGTAAGCTGTATAAAATAGCACGAGGAATTAATACCTTAAGCTATATTAACCCTACTAACTTAAAACAAGAAAAAAGACGTTTTTTAAATAAGCCATACAGTTATCAGCCACAATTCACTTACCGTCAACTGGATTTGGATCCGTATAAATTCCGTGAGCAGCTTTATCGCTTACCCGTTGAAACAATCCGTGATGCTGATGTACAAAAAATGTACCGTAAGGTCATCGATCAGTTAGCTGTACGTATTGATTTGCTTTGTAGCATTGGTACTGATGAGTTTTTATATAACTCACTGCGTTATTACGGCCAGCCTGATGAGCGTGATATCGCCAATGCAAAATTTATTTTGCATGCGTGTGAATATAAAGATCAACAACCTGCAAATATCAATGCCAAAGAAGCTATCGAAGCCTTTAAAATCGCGGCGGCTGAATATGATATCCCTTGTAAAGTAGTATCATCAAAGCAATTAATTGCTCGCGCGATGGTGAGTGGCAAAGTGATTAAAGTTAATCCAAATAGCCGCTTTACTCAAGATGATTTAGACGCCTTGATTCACCATGAATTAGGTGTTCACCTTGTTACTTCAGTAAACGCTGAAAGACAACCACTTAAAATTTTACAACTAGGCTTACCGGGTAATACCCATACTCAAGAAGGTCTTGCGATTTTATGTGAACATTTATCTGGCAACTTTCCACTGCATCGCTTAAAAACATTGGCGTTACGTGTGGTTGCGGTTGAAATGATGGTTAATGGCGATAGTTTTAACGATTGTTTTAATAGTTTACGTCATGATTATGACGTGTGCGATGATGAAGCCTTTACCATTACTGCGCGAGCTTATCGTGGAGGTGGTTTTACAAAAGACTTCCTTTATTTACGCGGCTTAAAAGATGCCATTCATGCATACCAAACAGAAGACTTAACCTCATTATTTATTGGTAAAACAGGGTTTGAATTTAAGCCGTTACTCGATGAACTGATTGAACGTGGTATTTTGAATACACCAAGCTTTATGCCAAAAGCATTGGATATTGATGCCGATATAGATCCTGTGATGGATTTTATGTTGAACTCTATTCGATAATCTGCGGTATAAATTTTTCATCTTTTATTATTACTAATATCGAAATACAAAAAAAGCGACCATGATGGTCGCTTTTTTATTACCTATAAAATCAAAATATTACATAGGTAAACGTTTACTATCAACGCGGATAATAACGCAAATTAACACAACTAATGTTACAGCGATAGCAGCTAACAATGTAAACACACCATTCCATGAATAAGCAGTTTCAATCATTGCAATCGGCGCACCAGCAAGCGCAGCACCAATATATGTAACACCACCTTTAAGGCCTGTTGCCGCACCCGCACCATCAGCATGTGACGCTTCAATAATGCCTAAAGCAAATAGCATCTGTGGAGCATAAATACCAGCACCGATAATAAAGAAACATAGTGCAACAAGCAGGTAACTCAAATGGATAGTTAGAGCAACACCAACCATACCGCCAATCAACACAAAGCTATAAATTAAAATTGTTTTCCAACGATCGGCACCAAAGAATTTATCGGAGATAATACCAGAGGTTAAGCCGCCAACAATACCGCCGACTTCAAACCAAGCCACTAAAGAATTAGACTTAACCAAATCCCAATGCAGCACATCAACGAAGTAAACACTTACCCAGTCACTTGAAACAGTACGAATAACGTAGATACATAAATCACCGCCAATCGCTAACCAAATAATTGGGTTAGTTAAAATGTAGCGCTGAAACATTACCCACATTGATAATCCAGCTTCAGAACGCTCATTAATTTCTAATTGTTTCGCATCATTACGCCATACACCAACGTTCGGTAGACCATAATTTTCAGGCTTACCGCGCATCAAAATAGCGGCAATCAAGGCTTGTACTGCGGTAATAGCAGCTGGAACATAAAACGCATAACGCCAGTTACCTGTGTAAGCGATCACAGCAGAGGCAATTAATGGGGCTAATGCACCACCGACATTATGCGAAGTATTCCAAAGTGAATACCAACCGCCACGTTCAGATTTTGAATACCACTGACTAATCGCTTTCGCAATAGGTGGAAAACCACAACCTTGAACAATCGCAGTTGAACAATACAACACTAACAGCATCGTGACACTGTTCGTCATACCAATACCGACGTTAATAATGGCAATAACAACGAGTACTGGAGCTAAAAATAAACGAGGGTTAATTCTATCGGCAAGAAGGCCTGAACTAAATTTTGAAAGGCCGTATAGAATATAATAAATCGATGAGGCTAAACCAAACTGAACCACAGTCATGCCAAGATCTTTCATTAACAATGGTGCCGCAGCGGCAAACGCTTTTCTTGAAATATACATCACTGTATAAGTTAAGAAAGTCGTGATAATTATTTGCCAACGAAGGCGTTTATAAGTCGCATCGAGCTTAGGATTATTCATTAAATATGCGTCGTTCAAAGAGGGTATTTAGAATAACGCACAGCCTACTCTTTGACACAATTAGTTACAATTTAATTATTCGTTCATTATTTGACCTTTGGAATATTCCTTCACAGCATTGATAAGTAGACTGATCATACCAGATAAACCCCCAACAGATACACGATTAACAGGGCAAAAAGTTAAAGGTGTTAAAAAAACAGCATCTCATGATAATTAAATCATGACTAACAGCATAATAATTTGTTAAAAAAAACAGATTCAACGTTCACAAAAAAACATCCAGGGAAACATTGACCCTAACAAAGTAACAACCAATGAAAGTTAAAAATCATATTGTTAAATAATAGGCAATAAAAAAGGCAGTACTCACTGCCTTTTTATCAATCATGCTGTCAGATTAATTGGCTGAGACAACACGTGTTGTACGTCCTTGCTGATAAAGATCGACGCGTTGTCCAACTTTAAAGAGCATATTAGGATCAACTTCCTGTACAACGGCAACAGTACGGCCACTATCCAGTTTAATGATAATGTTGACACCTTGGCGTTTACTAATTGCATCACCAGCGCTACTACCTAACGCACCACCAGCAAGAGCACCGCCAATAGCTGCAATATCAGAGCCTGAACCACCACCAATTTTCGAGGCTAAAATACCACCGACAGCAGCACCTGCAAGCGTACCTATCGTGCTTTCACCATCAGAATTCATTGTCACAGCATCTAGCTTGGTAATTGTCCCACTCAAAACAGTTTGCATTGTACGAGCTTCAGCAACATTATAAGTATTGCCATAAGGATTTTGAGCACAGCCTACAACACCGAATGACAATATCATTGCCACAGCGACCATCATTTTTTTATTTGTCATCGATTTATGACTCAAGACAATCTCCTACTATTAAAGTCTCATTCAACTTACTAAGTGTGGCTGTAATTTTAACATTTGCCACATCTTATTTACGCAACTAGCGCCAATATAAAACAGCGTATATTTAAATGCAAAAAAAAGAGCACCTAAATGCTCTTTTTTATTATTTAATTATTCGTCGTGAACATCGCATTAACCAATAACTAATCCCTGCAAAACCAATAAACTGTAACCATAGCTGTCCCCAACGATCTATTTCTTGAGCAAATGTCGCACCAAGTTGATTAAGTCCAAGAAAACCATTAATTGCCGCAGTTGAAGGTGCAAGTTGCGCAATATAGTTAATCGCTGTAGGTATTGCTGACGGTGGCCAAATAAATCCAGCACTAAATACCAGTGGTAACGAGCTCAGAAGTACGACTAATGTGACTAATTCACAACGTGGTAATAATTGGCCCAATACCATACCAAGCATGATAACGGCTAATAAAAATGGGATCGTCATCATGATCAAGTCACCTATTGATGCCAACCGATTCACACCGTAATAAACATAACTAAAACCAAAGTAATACATCACTAAAGGTAAATAAATCAAACAAAATAAACATGCGCGTACCGTCATTACCATCCAAATTGGATACTGCGCCCAATATCCGGTTTTACCCGCAGCGCGCGCTTCATTCTCTGTAGCTCCCATCATTCCAACCCCAATTAACAGAGTTTGATGTAGAATCAACACAAAAACGGCAGGTACAACATAATTGATGTAGCCCATGGTGACATTAAATACTGGCCGCATATTAAGCTTCATGGCTGTCGCATGCTGAGTTGCCTCAACTACACCATCTCCGGTTAACATCATACGGTTTATTTTGGCTTTAATGGCTAAGCCATTGCCGGCATCATTTAAGCCTTCAACCACCGTACCATAAACTAAGAATAAGGCAGCATTACCAGCATAGGCCAATGTTGGGCTGGTTTCCATCATCACATCCCGATAAAAATGTTCAGGGATCACCAAAATACCATCCACTTGCCGATCTTCTAACGCAACTGCCGCGGCATGAATACTGCCAAGCCGTTCTGTAATATGAACTTGTGGCGTGGCATTCGCCATTCTAATTAACTCACGACTCATTTGGCTATGATCAAGATTAACCACTGCCACCCGTTGTTCTCGTGGTAATTCATTTATATAAGGTAAAGGATATAAAAATGAATAAAAAACAACCCCACCAAAGACAGTAAATACCAATGAAAAATTACTGAAAATGGCTTTTAATTCATGTTTAAATAAATCACCCCAACTCATGATGATCTCCCGCGACAGTGCCCATAGTCACCAATGCTTTTTTACGACGAACTAACATTAATCCCATCGCTAAAAATAAAGCGCAAATAAAGCTACTTAATACCACCAATTGATGGAAAGCTTGATACCAACCACTACCATAATCGACTTGCTGTAATTGCACTTCAATATAATGGCTAACGGGTAACAATCCACGCCACATTTTAGCAATAATCGGCATATCAGTAGCAGGAAAGGTGATCCCCATAAAGGCAAACGCAGGTGCAGTATAAGCGGCAACAAAGCTCATTGCCCGTGGAGCTTCCATTGCTACAAAATAAATTAAGCTCCCCATACTTTGACAAGCAAACACCATAAATAGCTGCGCGACAATCAATATTCCCCATTGACCATGCATTGGCCAATCAAGCGCAACATACATCCACCATAAAAAAAGCACACCTTGAATTAAAAACAAACCAGAATAAGCAAATAACTTACCTAATAATTTTTGACACGGAGTATGTGCTAACCAACACCACAGCCCCTGACCACGAGCCTCATGTACTAATGCCAACACAGTCGTTGCTACAATTAGAATTTGCCAAATAGACGGAATAATCGCTGAAACTAAAAATTGACCATAATGGCTATTACTATTAAACAAAGGAGTTATTTGAGCACGAATAGGTACCGCTTGCCCTAATGCTTGTAAGGGCACTGGCGCACCGGAACTCATATTCCTTATCGCCTCGACACCAGCATTATAGGTACCTTCAACTTGTAGCATTGCCGAGCTAATAACTTTACCAATTAAGATAAATTGACCATTATAAAAAGTGGTGATTTGTGGTGCTTGGCCCAACTTAACGTCTTTTTCATAGTTATCGGGGATCACCACCATCGCATAAATGTCATTAGCCCGCATTGCAGCACTGGCTGTGTGATCATCGGTAAACTGGCGTGTCACGGCCATACTTGGGCTGGCATCAATATAGCGCGTTAACTGGCGTGACATTTGGCTATGATCAAGATCCACAATACCAACAGGTAAATTACGTGCTATACCCGTCGCAAAAATCGCCCACATCGTCAAAAATAACAATCCAGGTAGCCAAATAACTAACGCTCGCAGCCATTTATCTTGCCAAATAGTCCGCCACTCGTTTTTTATTGCTGAATAGACAACCATATCATTACTCAACAATCACACTCATACCAACTCGTAACCCTTGAATAGGTTGAGTTGGACGAGCTTCAACTTCAAACGTTCGCATATCAAAACCTTTCGCGGTGTCGGTTGCACGCCACGTCGCAAAGTCACCCATAACCGCTACATGGGTCACTTTTAATTGATAGCTTTTATCTCCTAGTGCAGGAATGGTCACGTTAAAGGTTTTACCTTCTTGATAGTCTTTTAATTTATCTTCACGAATATTAAATACAGCCCAAGCATCGCTAATATCGATAATATTAACCACGGGAAAACCTTGTGGTGCTAATTCTCCATCATGTAGTAGTACTTGTGATACTTCACCTTTATGCCAGCTACTTATTTTTGTATCAGCAACATAGGCTTGAACTTCAGCAACAGCGCCTGCTGCCATTTTTACTTTTTCTTGAGCCGCCCGTTTGGTTTCAACACGCGCCCCTTCTTTAGCCATTTGATACATCTGGAAAGCAGCACTTTCTGTATATTGAGCCGCTTGCCATTGGGTATACACTTCGTCACGCTTTTGTTCTGCTAATACACCATCTTTATATAGGTTATTAATACGAACATAGGTTTTTTGCATCAGTGCCGCCGCCGCTTTCGCTTTACCCCACTGATCTTTTGCCGCGGCAATCTGTTGAATACGTGCGCCATTTTCTGCTTCTTGAGCTAATGCTCCCGCAGCTTGTTCACCCGCTTGTGCTTGTTCTAATTTAGCATCAATTTCAGGGCTTAAAATAGTAAAAATTAACTGCCCAGGTTGTACTTCATCACCTTTACGTACCAATACTTTGTCAATACGCCCGGGCACTTTAGATGCGATATTATATTGCTGAGCTTCAATTTGACCTTGCATACGTTCAGGTTGAGGTTGATAAGCATGCCAAAAGGTATAACCGAGCCATCCAACCACTGCGATAACAGGAACCGCCACTGCAATTGCTTTTAACTTACTCATTATAATTTAACCTCGATCCCTTGATATTGCTGATAATTTTTAAATGTATTCATCTCGCCACTGATAGCAAGCAAGCGCGTTAAACTCGCGACATATTGATAAGCCGCAGCTAAACGTTGCGTTTTAATACTGGCGACAAATAACTCGGCATCGACGACATCTAATGAGGTTGATAGCCCTTGCCCAAAGGCTTTTTCTCGCAATAAACTGTTTTCATTCGCCAGTGCTAAACTAGATGCAAGACCGTTATATTCTTCTAATGCTTGTTTCGCTTCACGGTAAGTCTTTTCAACCAATACCGTTAGATCTTGCTGTGCTTGCGCTTGTAAGTGATTAACTTGTGTCACCATTGAATGCGCTGCACTTAGTTTTCCTGAGCGGCCAGAGTTATCAATCAGTGGTACACTCACCCCAACGCCAACGGCCCAATCAGGTGCCAATGTCGCGGCTAAACTGCCACTATCATGCAGGTTATAATCCCCATATAAGTACACTTCAGGGTAGTATTTACCTTGTTCAACATCTATCAAGCCTCCCGCTTGCTTACGTTTTGCATCCAAAATATGCAAACCGGGATACGTCGCTAAGGTTTTATCAACAAAAGTAGACATTGGTGGTAATGAATGATTAATAAACAGCCCTGTTGATGGCATTACCGGCGTCGCTTGCTTTAATAACTGAGTTAATGCTACTTGCGCGATTTCTAAATCACGTAATGACTTCTGCTGTTCTACTTTTGCTTTATCATAAGCTGCTTGCGCTTGTAGACGCTCTACCCGCGCAATTTGGCCTTGTTGTTCAAGCTTTATTGCGTCTTCATAATGATGTTTTAAACCACTCGCCACTTCAATTCGCGTTTGTAATACATTTTTCGCTAATACAACCCCAAAATAAAAACGGGATAAATCTTCAAATTTTGCTTGTTGCTGCATGGCTAACATATATTTTGCTTGATCTGTTTTTCCTTCGGCAATATCTTGAGCAGCATTAATACGACCACCAGTAAATATTGGCCAGATGGCCCGAATCGAGCTAGTAAATACATCACGATCAGAAATATTAGAGGTCAATGCCGAGTTCAATTGTGAATTAGAAACAATATTATTGATCACTTGACCAATTTCAGTATGTGCAGCAGAAGTACTACCAAAAATGTCTGATGGCGACAATTTAATATCATGATCTAAACGCGTATAATTCGCCCCAATGCTAACCTTGGGTAAATACATATCTCTGGCAGCATCTTGCATATACTGTGCTTGTTCAACACTGGCTCGATCAGCTGCTAAGCCATCATTTGTCGTAACAACAGTATGCCATGCATCATTAAAACTAACAGGTGCAGCATGTACCGTTGGGACGATAACTAATAATGCAATCGTGAGTTGCTTCACCATCAATGGCCTAATCTTCATGTATGAACCTTTAACCTCTTTCCAGCCAATGCGTAAATATAGAGCAGATACTCTAAATTAATAAATTTTAACAGATAATGAAAAGATTACTTTATTTTAATTACCTGCCTATTCAACGAAAATATTAATATCAGCTGTACCTACAAACAAAATAGCCCACAAAATGTGGGCTATTAATATTTAGTCAAAAAATTACTGTTATTAAATAAGCAATAATTAACGTGCTAAACGAATTAATGAGCGTCCTAATAAACACTCTAGTTCACCAATACTTTGTTTGCCGTAACGTTGTTCACAAAGCGTAAATAAACGCTCAATGCCGCGATGAGCAAATTCATGTGATGTTTCAGCAGAGGAGATATGATGGAATAATAATCGTAAAATAGCGCGAAAACTTTCATCATCTAACGCAGCAGACCAACTTGTTGCAAATGCCTGCAAATCACTGGTTAAATCCAACTTATCAACAAAGAGATGATAGATACGGCCATCAAGTGCATGAGCGAAATCTTGCTTCTTAGGAAAGTGATGACTGATGCCTGTTCTTGATATACCCGTTTGGTTACTCAAGGTGGTATACGACATTTTATCGTAACCTAAGGTTAATATTTGCTCAATCACTGCATCCATAATAGTCTGAATAGTGATCTCTGTGTCTTCTTTACTACGCTTAGGCATAATGCGTTGGCTCTGTTCTAATCATTTTATGCAACGATAATATCCTTGACACGAAGTAATCATCTCAAGGATATTGGTTCGCTGTAGTATTACAAAATGTTTTTCGCTTAACTAGGGTAAACCCACATAATTAACGATTAAATTTTCTCGCATACTGTTCAATGTCGCGGTATAAAATTTTAGTCCAATAAGGTTGCGTGTTTACAGCGAGCAATTTACTTTTTCGCGGATCGTGTGGGCTAATCAATACTTCTATGTTGTTAATACCTGTTCTTTCGGCTAATAAAAACAATTCTTCAATCGCGTAATCCCCCATAGCTAAACAACCAACTGAAGATTGCTTACCGTGAATAAAAATATTATTCCCCGGTGAAGTGCGCCCTTCTAATTGCGCATACTTTCGATCAAATGCGTTAGGATAATTGAGCTTCATTGATAAATGATAACGGCTATTAGGGTTTAGCAATGACACTTGATAAACACCCTCAGGCACTTGTTTATCACCTTCACGCATTTTGGGCCCCATATGACCACTCATTTTTTGTATATCATAATCTTTTACGTAAGACCATTTACCTTTTTCTTTCGCCCACAGCTCAACACTTTGCTCTTGTTTCATCGCAAATAAAGCAATATTCTGCGGCGGATAAGTTAACCCAACATTATCAAAGTACCGTTTTAATCGAGGCTCAACAAAAGGCGAATAACGATTCATAACATCACTAACAGTACGACTACCTGCTGGTGGATATGATGCATACGTTGATGATGGGATATATAACGATTCTGCGTGTGCACAACTGATCGATGTTAACACTAGCATTACTGGACAAATAACGTTCTTTAACACACTACCCTCAATGATAATTTTTCTACACGCATAACATTGCGGTAATTCACCGATAACTAACCATGGTCTATGGCTGAATTGTATCAGTTTACTCGAATTACTGCTTAAACAACCATCAATTTATACATGAATTTAAATGAAATCGTAAACTTGTACAGTAGTCGTGATCTAACCCTTTAAAATCTTTACAATAGCACTATAAATTATACCTAATGAAAAATGAGACAATTTTGCATACGTTAGAACAATTACGCTCAGGCCAACTTGAAGGCACTACACATTTAGCGTTAAGCGAACAACTGACGCTGTTTCCTAAAGAAATACTAACACTTGCGAGCAGCTTAGAAGTGTTAGATCTAACCAACAATCAATTAAGCCATTTACCTGATAGTTTCAGCCAGCTAACTAAATTACGCATTATTTTTATTTCAAATAACAATTTTACTGAATTACCTACCATTTTAGGGACTTGTCCTAATCTTGAAATGATCGGCTTTAAATCCAATCAAATCACCACCGTTGATGCTAGTTCACTGCCGAAAAAATTACGCTGGTTGATCTTAACCGATAATAAAATAACAGCCCTACCCGAAGCACTTGGCGACTGTATCCATTTACAAAAACTGGCACTCGCAGGCAACGCCCTAACGGCGCTACCGCTATCAATGAAAAAATTAGTTAACTTACAATTAATTCGATTATCCGCCAATGCATTAACCGCCTTTCCAGATCAATTATTGGATTTACCCAAATTAGCATGGCTGGCTTTTTCTGGTAATCATTTCAATCGTCATCAGCAGGTTACTAATTCACTGCCTTATGTTGCTTCAAATGATTACCAACTAGAAAAAGTATTAGGGCAAGGTGCTTCAGGCGTTATCTCTTTGGCTCAATGGCGGTCTAACCCACATCAACTAGATAACGACATTGCGGTTAAAGTATTTAAAGGGCAAGTTACCTCTGACGGTTATCCGCAAGATGAATTAAATGCGTGTTTAAAAACAGGTGCACACCCCAATTTAGTGGCATCATTAGCCCAAGTGAGTGAACCCAATTACTTAGCCTTAATCATGGCTTTAATTCCCGCGCATTATCATAATCTTGGATTACCGCCAACATTCGTTACTTGCACTCGTGACACATTCCCTGCTGAATTTACACTGTCAATTGCAGCAATAGCGACAATTGTTAAACAAATGACAGCAGTAATTAGCCATATACAAACACAAGGTGTCGCTCATGGTGATATTTACGCACATAACGTATTAGTTGACGACAATGCTAATATTTTAGTGGGTGATTTTGGGGCTGCATCTATTTATGATGATTTATCCCCACAACAACAAAAAAAAATTGCCGTTATTGAATGGCGAGCTGTTGGTTATTTTATTGAGGATTTATTGTCTATTTGCCACATTCAAGATCAAAATACAGCGCTATATCAACAATTATATACTCAATCCCAACGTTATATTTCTGCTTAATTATCATTATTATTCTCTCTAATATTCTTATTCAATTTATCTATGTCACATAAGACGCATAAATTGAATAAGTTCACGCCCAATTATTCATACATCCGCTTAAATATAAGCCATTATTATTCAGTAGGTTAAGTTAACACCCTCTTCCAAAAAGCCTTTAAAACATTAATTAACCAGTATTATCACGCTTGACTATGATGAACATAACAGCTTAAATTTAACATTATAACAACATCATAAGTTATGACCCATTTATCAATCGGAGTGCTTATGGCTCAATTGCAAACACCTGCTGATATGATCATCAAATGGGCCAATGAGCGCCCTGACGATATTTATTTAAAGCAAATTATCAACCGTAAGTTTGTTAATTACACTTACGCAAGTGTTGCGGATAAAACACAACGTCTGGTCACAGCATTTCAGCAACTAGGCATTCAACCAGGTGAACGTATTGCTCTGATTTCTAAAAATTGTGCTGAATGGTTTATTTGTGATCTAGCTATGATGTTAGGGGGTTATGTTAGCGTCCCTATCTTTCCTACTGCGGGAGCAGACACTATTGCCCATTGTATTGATCATAGTGAGGCAGCATTAGTCATTATCGGAAAATTAGACAACCCAGCAGCCGTCAATGATGTCATAGCCAGTCACCCTACACTACCAACAATTGCCTTTTCTTACCCTGGCACACCAACATGTCAGTATCAATTCAATGACCTTATTGAACAATATTCACCCACAACTGAACGTCGAACACATCATGATACGGATTTAATGTCTATCGTTTACACTTCGGGCACCTCAGGCATGCCCAAAGGTGCGATGTTAACGTATGGCGCATTTGTATGGTCATCACAAAAAATTATTGAGCATATTGGCTTAAAAAGTGATGAACGGTTATTTTCTTATTTACCATTAGCCCATATTACTGAACGCGTTTATATCTTTGGATCTTCGATTATGTCAGGGTTACAAGTCGCCTTTCCTGAATCTCTCGATACCTTTATTGATGATGTAAAAATGCATCGTCCGACTATTTTTGTTTCTGTACCCCGTTTATGGACCATATTCCAACAACGGATCCAAGATAAACTGCCACAACCTAAATTAAATATTCTGCTTAAAATTCCACTTGTCTCAACATTAATTAAACGTAAATTAGCCCAAGGATTAGGATTAGATCACGCACGAGTGCTCGGCTGTGGATCGGCTCCCATATCTACTGGATTATTATCTTGGTATGAAAGTATTGGACTTAATATTACTGAAGCATGGGGAATGACCGAATCATTTGCCTATAGCACCCTTAATCATCCTTATCGTAGTGATAAAATTGGCACCGTAGGTAGAGCAGGTCCCGGTATTGAATTAAAAATTGCAGCAGATAAAGAGATTTTAGTGCGCAGTAAAGGCTTATTTAGTGGCTATTATAACAACCCACAAGCAACCCAAGAAAGTTTTGATAATGATGGGTGGCTATATACGGGTGATATTGGCCATTTAGACAATGATGGCTATTTAACAATTCAAGGCCGTAAGAAAGATACATTTAAAACAGCGAAAGGCAAATTTGTTTCACCTGTCCCTATCGAAAAGCGCTTAATGGATCTGGGTAATTTTGAAATGGTATGCTTAATAGGATCAGGAATGGCCGCGCCTATTTTATTAGCCGTTGCTCATAACTATGTTGAATTCGATCAATCTCGCTACGAGAAAAAACTCCAAACTATTATTCAAAAGATAAACACAGAGCTTGAATCACATCAAAAAATAAAAGGCGTACTAATGATAAAAGAACCATGGAGTATTGATAATGGTATTTTAACGCCAACCTTAAAAATAAAGCGTCATATTTTAGAACAACAATATGCAACACTTGAGGAAAATTGGAATAATAAACAATTAATAAAATGGCAATAGTACAGAGTAGATAATCCAGATGCAAAAAATCCCCGTCATTTCTGACGAGGATTCATTGTGTTGGCGGAGCGGACGGGACTCGAACCCGCGACCCCCGGCGTGACAGGCCGGTATTCTAACCAACTGAACTACCGCTCCAATTCTGTATGAAACTCGATTAAATCAAATTTCTAGAATATGGCGGAGAGATAGGGATTTGAACCCTAGATACGCTATAAACGTATGCTGGTTTTCAAGACCAGTGCTTTCAACCGCTCAGCCATCTCTCCAATGCCGCGCATAATATCGAGGTTAGCTAATCGTGTAAAGCTAAAATTTAATTAAAAACATCAACCGATTAGTTTTTGTACTAAATGTAGCGTTTTACCATGTATTCATATATAAAAGGCCGACATATTGTCGACCTTTTATGATTACAAATAAGCATTATTTTTCAGCAGCAATCACAGAGATTTCAACCAATAAAGCATCACGTGCCATGCTTGCTTCAACACACGCACGAGCAGGAGCATATCCGGCAGGCACCCAATTGTCCCACACCGCATTCATCTCAGCGAACAAACTCATATCTTTAATATAAATAGTTGCTGATAACATATGCTCTTTATCACTGCCCGCTTGTTCAAGCAACACTTCAACTTTATCGAGCATCGTCTGTGTCTGCTCGGTAATGTCTTTAGTTGCATCAGCACAAACCTGACCACAAAGATAAATAGTACCATTGTGCTTAACAATACGACTCATACGGGCTTTCGTTTCTTGACGCTCGATCATAAGGCTCTCTCTGATTGATTTAAATAAGCAAATAATTCACTATTACCGTACCAAGATGGCAAATAAACTTACTTTTTTATATTTTATTGCAACTAAATTTTAATTATTTACCCAGTGAGTCTTCTAATCGTGCTTTCCAGATAGCCATTGCTAGTGCCGGTTTGCGTAAAACTTCTGGGGTTGGAATCCAACCATGTTTAATTTTAGCAAACACATCAAACCGTTCAGCAGTACCTGCCATTGCTTCAGCAACAACTTTACCTGCAATATTGGTTAATCCTACACCATGACCAGTATAACCATGAGCAACATAGATATCATTGCCTAGATGATCAATTTGCGGCATGTAAGAACGAGTAACAGCAAACAATCCGCCCCAATGGTATTCCATCTTCACGTCAGCAAGTTGTGGGAACACGGTGATCATGCGCTGGCGTAGACGCTCACTTGAATCGCTGTATTCACCGTTAAATGGGTGATTAACACCACCAAACAGAATGCGACCATCCGGTGTTGGGCGGTAATAATCAAGGCTGTTATTTAAATCTGACATTGCCATCATATTACTGATAGGTTGACGATCGCCCAATTGCTCAGTCACACCAATGTAAGACACTACAGGCAATACAACACTTTGTGCTTTACGGTGCAATCCTTCAAGGTACGCATTACACGCTAATAAAACTTGTTTGGCTTTAACCTGACCTTTTGGAGTATGGATAATATGCGGATTACCTTTATCCAGTTTTACTGCTGGCGTATTCTCAAAAATAGTCGCACCTAAGCTTAACGCTGCTTGTGCTAAACCTAAGGTGTAATTCAATGGGTGCATATGAGCACTGTTTGAATCATATAGACCACCTAAATAACGCTCAGTGTGTGCCACTTGATTGACTTTATCTTTGTCCCACCAGCTAGCACTTGGATAATCATAACGGCTCTGTTTTAAGTCATACCAAGATTTTAGCTCAGCTTCTTGGCTTTTCTTCAACGCCAGTTCGATATAGCCTTGTTGAAAATCACAATCAATATTAAATTTCTCGATGCGATCACGAGCAATATCAACTGCTTCACAAGAGAGATCCCACAGCTGCTTACCCCACTCAGGTCCGTATGTTTCATCAACTTCACGTAACCCTAAACAATAACCCACTAAACACTGACCCCCATTACGCCCAGATCCTCCCCATGCTAAGCGTTGTGATTCAAGCACCACAACAGAGAATCCTTTCTGACGTAATTCAATCGCGGCGTTTAATCCTGTCATACCACCACCAATAATACATACATCAGCTTCAATTGCTTGATCTAGTAGGGGTTGTTCAGGTAACGCATTAACGGTTGCTTGGTAGTAACTATCGATATATTGACTGTTGATTGACATTCCAATTGCCCACAAAAAAAATACAGGTTAAAAATCGCGCGGATAATGTCACGAGTCTTGATGCTTCACAAGCAATTTATTACTGTGACTTAGTTCATAATTTAGCTTGATTGTTTTTGACACAAACAAACTTCTGTCTAATATCCGCGCTCAGATCTGACTTACCTGGTCAATTAGGAATTAATAATATGAATAAAATATTCAAAGGGGTGACCACACTAGCATTCGCACTTTCAGCATTTAATGTTTCGGCAGCAAATGATGTGCTTAACGTTTACAACTGGGCGGAATATATGCCAACAGATGTAATCAAAGCCTTTGAGAAAGAATATGATGTCACCATCAATTACTCTACATTTGATAATAATGAATCGATGTATACCAAGCTCAAGCTACTTGATAGTAAAGGCTATGATGTTGCATTTGCTTCAACGTATTTTATTGAGAAAATGGCGCGTGAAGGCATGCTTGCAAAGATAGATAAAAGCAAAATGCATTACTTAAATGACATTTATTCTGGTCTAATGAAACAACCATTTGATCCTAATAATGATTACTCTTTACCTTATGTATGGGGCGTCACGGGGATTAGCTACAATGCAGAAGTAATCACATCCGATCAGGTAACGAGCTGGAAAGATTTATGGAACACCAATTTCAAACAACAAGTGATGTTACTTGATGATGTTCGAGATGTGTTCGGTATGGCACTGCGGGCACAAGGTCATAGTATTAATAGCACCAATGAAGCAGAAATTAAGCAAGCTTACGAGAAATTACGTCAATTACGCTCAAACGTTGTCGTTTATAATTCTGATGCTCCTCATGTTCCTTATGTTACCGGGGAAGCAATGGTAGGAATGCAATGGAACGGTAATGCTTTTATGGCACAAAAAGAAATGCCAGAGCTTAAATTTGTTTATCCAACCGAAGGCGCTATTTTATGGATGGATAACTTTATCATCCCTAAAGGTAGTGAGCATAAAGATCTCGCATTTAAATTTATCGACTTCTTTATGCGTCCTGAAAATCAGGCAAAAATTGTTGAAGAGCTAGGCTTCCCTGCCCCAAATAAACAAGCCAAACAGTTTTTACCGACTGAATTACAAAATGACCCGATGATTTTCCCAACTGACGCACAAGTTGACCACGGTGAGTTCACTGATGATGTAGGTGACGCTGTTAATATTTACCAAAAATATTGGCAGATGCTAAAAAGCTAATCACAAAAAAAGCTACAGTTAATAGTTAACTGTAGCCTCTCTGGTGTTATATCACTACTCAGTGACATTAGTTCATATCTAAACCAGCAGCATTCAATTGTGGTAATAGATCAGCAACAGCAAGTGGTGTATTCCAATCAATATGAATTAACGTCGTTCCCATCTTACGACATGCTTGTGGTAATACAGCATCATGAAATGCATCAATATCACTAATATAACCAATATCTAATCCCATTTCCTCTGCACGTCCACGCTGACGCATACGGCTATAAGCCACTTCAGGATCGGTTTTTAAATAAATACAATAATCAATGGTTGGGTATTGATTGATTTGACTGATCAAATGCTGATAGCACGCCATATGCTTAGCAATATCTTCAGCCGTGCTGTTGTAATTAGCAATACAAGCATGAGTAAAGACTAAATCACTAAGTAAAGAACGCTCAATAATATAGACACCTTGAGGATTCAAATTATTCAAAAGTTCAGCACGTTGAGCCGTGATGTAGCACTGAAAATTACTGCGAGCCTCGACGTTAAATGGATCACAAGTAAATTCACCTAATAAATGTTGAAATTCAGGATCAGAATCTACTGGTTCTAAAATGGCAGTTGCATTTAAGGCGACAGCTAATTGAGGGAGTAAGGTCGATTTACCAGCACCAATATTACCTTCTACACATATAATTTTAGGCTTATCCAAGAACTTTTCCCTCTGAAGACTTAATAGACAGAGAACCACGCAGTGATACTCTTAAGATTTGCTAATGCAATAAGCTCGACATTCTGAAACTAATCGCTCCAAAAAACCATGTTTTATGTGTTGTTTGATTATTAAAAAAGCAAAAAGGAGTACTTTAATTATCACGTTCAAATTAACAATAATAATTATTATCATAAATCAGCGGTAGCCAACAAATAAAAATATATAAATACAATAAGTTATACAAAAATGAACAATGTTGTCATTGATGTATGAAAATTTAAAGGCAAAACATTGTTTGCATGATAGCATTCAAAAAATGCGTATTTACAAGGATGATATGATGTCACTAGAAGCTGCAATTGCCTTCTTTTTTGCTATTTTTATTTTTGCTATTACTCCCGGGCCTGGTGTATTTGCTATTCTCGCCAAAGCAATGGTCGAAGGTCCTCGTCAATGCATCATGATGGCATTAGGGATGGTAGCAAGTGACCTGCTTTATTTACAATTAGCCTGCTTTGGTTTAGCGACTATCGCTGACAATTGGTCAGAAGTGTTTGTGATTATTCGTTATTTAGGCGCAGGTTATTTAATTTACCTCGGCTATAAAATGTTGACGGCTTTATCACAAAACCAACAATCAGATACTGAGCAACAGCCACAGCAAGCACCTTTAGCCAGTTTTGGTCATGGCTTTTTGATTTCAGCCTCTAATCCAAAAGTTATTTTGTTCTATGTGTCTTTTTTACCGACGTTTATTGATTTAACCCGTTTAAACAGCACTGATATCATTCTAATTTCTGTTTTGTCATCCATTGCCTTGATGTCAGCCATTATGTTAGTTGCTTATGGCGCTTCACGATTAGCTAAAGTGATTAAGGCACCCATCGCACAGCAACGATTAAATAAAACAGCAGGTAGCATTATGATCGCGGCAGGTGCGTATTTAGCGGTGAATAAGTAGTTGTTTGATTCGCGACTAACTAACCTTATATCATTCTCGACAGCGAGGTGACGAACAACCCCCCGTCATTCCCTACAGTGAGGTGACGACCAACCACCCGTCATTCCCTACAGTGAGGTTACGAACGAGATAGGGAATCTACTTCCCACGCGTCGTAAAGTGACTGTTTTCGTTGCATTTTAACGTATGTTCACTGCCGTCTTTAATGCTCAAACACGTGATGAATAGATCACGGATAGTTCGTGCCTCTCTTCCGAGATGACGGATAATAACCCACAATCATTTAGCATAGAACAGATGCAAAAAATCCTCACATTTCTGACGAGGATTCGTTGTATTGTGAAGCGGACGTGAACTTGCCATTCCGAAAATCAGCGCGCCCCCCAGCGTAACAGGCCGACGATTAACACTTATGCCATCACATCTAACATTTATTATCTAAGTTTTGAAACTCAAAACGCAAAAAATCCCCGTCATTTCTGACGAGGATTCATTGTGTTGTGAAGCGGACGGGACTTGCCATTCCGAAAATCAGCGCGCCCCCCAGCGTGACAGGCCGATATTGACACTTATGCCGTCATTTATCGCATCTAACATTTATTATCTAGATTTTGAAACTCCAGATGCAAAAAATCCCCGTCATTTCTGACGAGGATTCGTTGTGTTGGCGGAGCGGACGGGACTCGAACCCGCGACCCCCGGCGTGACAGGCCGGTATTCTAACCAACTGAACTACCGCTCCAATTCTGTATGAAACTCGATTAAATCAAATTTCTAGAATGTGGCGGAGAGATAGGGATTTGAACCCTAGATACGCTATAAACGTATGCTGGTTTTCAAGACCAGTGCTTTCAACCGCTCAGCCATCTCTCCAATGCCGCGAATAATACCTATCATCACGGTGGCTGTAAAGGCTTTTTTTATAAAAACATTATAATTAATGACTTTTGTATTACTATTCAACCAAAGCCATCAAAAGAGCATCTTTATGATCATAAAATCATCATTTTCATGCTGTTACTCATATATAAAAATGCGTTAAACAAAATGAACAATGGTTTGAATCAGTTTAGTCGCCAATTTTGCAGTCTGATTATCGTAATCATATTCTGGATTCAACTCTGCAATATCAACAATTTTAACTTTGCCACTCGCCATAATATATTTAATTGCCCACTCCACCATTGATAAGCTAACACCATGCATACGCGTCATATTCGCACCAGGAGCAATCGAGGAAGAAAATACATCAAGATCGATACTCAATTGAATACAATCAACACTATCAATAAAGCTATCTAATTGTGCTTGAACATGTTTTTTATTACGCGTCGTCATTTGATTATCAAGTAGCCACTGACAACCGAGATCTTCTGCCAATTTAAACATTGCTTGTGAATTAGCATGATCACAAATACCAAGACCAAGAAAATCAAAACTGCGCTGTTGTTCTTTGCTATAACACCATGCAGCATGAAACGCAGATCCCGCCCGTAACGATAATGATGGTCTTAGTTCAAAATGCGCATCAAAATTAATCACGCCCACTCGTTGCGGTAACAATTGTGGTTGCTGATCTTCAGTAATCATCACGGGGGCTGATTTTACTTCGGTACTGAAATCAGACAGTGCTTGATAACTAGCAATAGAGATTTCATGCCCACCACCGAGCACAACAGGAAAATGACCATCACGTAAGCAACGCAATAATAATTGGTGCTGTCGTTGGCTAACGGCAGCAAAACTATGATCATTATTGGTTTGTTCTATATCACCCGCATCATAAAAAGGTAATTTTGTTTGAGCATGGGTGTAAGGCAATATCCGTCGAATACTTGCAGGACCTTCTTTCGCGCCTTGTAAGCCACGTCCCCAATCAAGACTCAGATCAGAAATGACACCAACAAGCATAATACCGGGCTGGTATTGCTGGACATAAGGGCTGATGAGCGTATGTTTACGATGGTATGCCATCGGTTTTTGAGGCTCATTTTTAAATAACTTTTTTAATTGATCAACTAACATACGCCAATCTTCCCTCTCTTTCATTGCACAAACAACACAGGCTAGTGTTGTGGTGGTAATGCTCTTGCTGCTTGTAATACACTCATTACAATTTTATTTTTACGGCTATTTATACGCTCTGCTGGCGCCATAACACTAACCGCACCGACAACTTTATTACCAACAAATACCGGTGCACTCACACCAGAAACACCCGCATCAATTTCGGATGTACTGATTGCAAAACCATCTTGTTTAATAAGATCTAATTCAGCAATCCACGTATCTATCTGTGTTTGTTCGGTAATATCATAATGCTCTAAAATCGTTAATTGGCGAGCTAACGGTAAGTAAGCCAAAATAACTTTAGCTGATGCACCACGAATCAATGGCTGGCTTTGGCCTTTTTCATAACTACAACGCAACGCATAAGGGCTATCGATACTATCAACACAGAGTGCATTAAAACCTACGGCAACCATATACGCTGACATCTCACCAGTTTGCTGCTGTAATCGTTTTAAAATCGGTCTTACACCATCAGGTAATGGTGAATTCATTTCAAAATTACGTTGCAGTTGTAACGCAGCAGGACCCGCACTATAAGTATTACGCCCATGATTCTCTTCAATTAAATTCCAATCACGAAGCAACGCTAAATAGCGATATAAACTACTTATCGGCATTTCCATTTCGGTACTGAGTTGCTGTGCTTGAAGCGGTACATTTGACGCCGCAATATGAACCAGCACTTGTAACAATTTTTCATTAGCGCTTAGTGAATGAGTCACAGGTAAGTTATCTCTAATTTGTGTGATGATTATTTGTAACCAATTATAGCGCGAACAACAAGAGGAATTCTTATATTGTAAGAAAATATAGGATTTATTTGCTTTGTTTTATTACCTTACGAGAAATTAAACTATATTTGAAATCTTTAGCTCCAAAAATAAGTATTCCGATTACTCTTTTTTAAGTTGGTTTAATATTTCAACGTAAAAATAAAAAAAACGTCTTTACTTAGCATAAATACAGATCTAACTAGCCAGAATAAAGGGGTGCTGGTAAAATATTTGCATAATTGACCGTTTAAAACAGTAAAAGAGAGTGATTCCTCATGGGAAGAAAGTTCGAAGTACGCAAATTGTCTATGGCAAAAACCCAAGGCGCTAAGATCAAGGTTTACTCAAAGTATGGTAAAGAGATCTACGTTTGTGCTAAGAACGGTAGTCCGGATCCTGATAGTAACCTAGCGCTTCGTCGTCTTATCGAAAAAGCGAAAAAAGATCAGGTACCAAGCCACGTTATTGAAAAAGCAATTGATAAAGCAAAAGGCGGCGGCGGTGAAGATTACTCAACTGCACGTTACGAAGGTTTTGGCCCAGGCAACTGCATGGTTATCGTTGACTGTCTAACAGACAACAACAACCGTACTTTCATGGACGTTCGTCAAGCATTCGTTAAAAACAATGCAAAAATCGGTAGCCCAGGCACTGTTGGCCACATGTTTGAACACCAAGCTGTGTTTGAATTTAAAGGTACTGACGAAGAAGTTGTTCTTGAAAATCTAATGATGGAAGACGTAGACGTTACTGACATCACTTGTGAAGATGGCGAGATCACTGTTTACGCTCCACACACTGAATTCTTTAAAGTGAAAAACGCACTTACTGCAACAATGGCTGACGTTATCATTGATTCAGAAGAAATTGCTTTCGTACCACAGACAATGACTGAATTGGCTGGTGACGACATTGCAATGTTTGAAAAATTCCTTGATGCACTAAACGATTGTGATGACGTACAAAACGTTTACCACAATGCGGAAATGGCTGACTAATTATAGTCTTTCATTTCTTCACAAAAAGGTCACTTTAGTGGCCTTTTTGTTTATCCCCTTATATAATATCTACGATTAAAAACATTGACTGCACTACAATTATAATAATGCTAATGTTCAAGCCATTATTTATTATTTTTCCTTAGATATAATATTGATAAAAAGAGTAATTATTACGCTTGTGAGCCACATTATTTAAGCCTATAACTAATACAGGCATTAAATTATGTATTTTTAATCTCAATGATTAAACGAGGGCTTAAACTAATATGAATATCTTAATCGTATTAACATCTCATCAAAATTTAGGTACAACCACAGCAAAAACAGGCCTATGGTTAGATGAGTTTACTGTCCCTTTTTATCTCTTTAAAGATAATAACGATACTGTGACCCTTGCCTCTCCTCTGGGTGGACAAGTACCCATTGATCCAAAAAGTGATACCGCAGAGATGCAGACAGAATCGGTTATTCGATTTAAAAATGATACTAATGCAATCACGCAATTAGCTAATACCTTACTATTATCAACTATCGATCCAGCCGATTATGACGCTGTATTTTATCCTGGTGGACATGGGCCACTGTGGGATTTATCCCAAAATGCCGCATCAAAACATATTATTGAATCAAGTTACCAACACCACAAACCCACTGGCCTTGTTTGTCATGGCCCCGCAGCATTAAAAGCACCTAAAAACGCTGATGGCAGCCCACTTATTGCAGGCAAAAATGTCACTGGTTTTAGTAATAGTGAAGAAGACGCGGTTGGATTAAGTGCTGTGGTTCCTTTTTTACTGGAAGATATGTTAACTGACCAAGGTGCACATTACACTCAAGGGCCTGATTGGCAGAGCTATATTGTAGTCGATGACAATCTTATCACTGGCCAAAATCCAGCATCAGCACAGGCAGTTGCGACAGAGATAATTCGTCAATTAAAAGCACATTAATATATGCCCTTTCATTACGATCTCTTTTTGATAGATTTATTGTTAAATGATTATTTAAAAGGTTTCCGCTAAATATATAAAAGCCTAGTTATTTAACCTAACTAGGCTTACTACTTTCTCTCTATAATTATCGCTATAGCACTATGCGTTATTTAACGGCCAGTGATCAAAATAGATATGGCTTGCTTGCCAATCTACTTTGGAATGATTATCAGCTAACAAATAGCGTGCAACCGTAAAGGCAAATTCAAAACTCACCCCTAAACCACGCCCGGTAATAAATTGACCGTCAACAACCACTTTCTGTTTAACAAATTCACCGTCATCAAATTTTTCAGCTAATTTATCACCGGTAGTATATGTACGACCTTGTAATAAATGATGCGCAGCAAGTACTTTTGCGCCAGAAGAGCATAATGCACAAATATACTTATTGGCTTCAATATGACGCTTTAAAAAAGCAATAACATTGGCGTTAGCGGATAAATTATCAGTACCTTGTGGGCCACCAGGCATCATCACCGCATCATAAGTCTTATCAAATTTATCTGTTAACACATAATCGGCGCTGATTTTAGTTTCAAAGTAAGTATTAAGTGCTGTAGTTTCCATGCAAGACAACACATCCACTTTAATGTCTAAGCGGCGCATAATGTCGATAAAAACCACCGCTTCGCCTTCTTCAAAACCATCAGCAAGCAGTACTGCAACGTGTTTTACTTCTGTCATCGTCAATCCCTATGCCTTCATCTGAGCAATCATTGCACACACTTCACGTACATTACCGGCAATCAGATCCCAGTCATGATTGGTAATTGCCTTGGTTGGTGCAATCCATGTTCCACCACAAGCGATTACTTGTGGAATCGCTAAATACTCACCCAAATTAAGCGGTGTTACGCCACCCGTTGGCATTAACTGAACCTGACTATAAGGCCCAACTAATGATTTAAGCATGTTCACACCACCAGAAGCTTCAGCAGGAAAGAACTTCAGTGCACTCACACCTAATTCTAATGCTTGCTCAACCAAGCTTGGATTATTCACCCCAGGGATCATTTTAATATTATTAGTGAGGCAATATTTCACCGTAGTTGGATTAAACCCAGGGCTAATAACAAAGTCAGCACCCGCCTCAATAGCTGCATTCACTTGTTCAACGGTTAAAACAGTGCCTGCACATAACACTATCTCAGGATAAGCAGCACGTATTAAGCGAATAGACTCCGCAGCAGCTGCGGTACGAAAGGTAATTTCAGCAGCAGGTAGACCATTTTCAACTAATATTTTAGCAAGAGGCACAGCATCGACTGCATGCTCAATTTGAATGACAGGCATAACTCGCAATGCACGCAAACGATCAATCCATTCATTTGTCATCATAATTACTACTCATTAAATCCGTTAAATATTGGGTACATTGCAGAGGAATAACGGCACCGCGATGCTGAATCACTTGAGCGGCAAGATTATTTCCCCACTGACAGCAAGCAATCATTGGCATACCTTTCGCCCATGCCGCTAAATAAGCAGCATTAAAAGAATCCCCTGCGGCTGTTGTATCAATGACAGCATCAATCTTATTACCATCAACCAAGCCTTTTTGACCTGCTTGTGACCACATAGCGCCTTTGCTGCCTAACTTCACCACCACTTGGCTAACCCCTAAACGGTGCAAGCGATCAGCAATAATATCAGCGGGTGTATCCACCTCACCACGTAATAAATCTTCATCATCTGCGGTAACTAACGCAATGTCAGCTAAGCGATACAATTCTGATAGCCATGTTTTAGCATGGGTAGCGCCATTCCATAATCGTGGCCGATAATTTGAATCAACCGCAATTTTACAACCTGATGCTTTTAATTTTTCAAGGGCCTCAACGAGCTTAATTTTGCCATGTTCAGGCAAAATAGCCAAAGAGATCCCTGAGAGGTAGATCAAATCATAGTCTTTTAATTGCGCAATAATCTGTGAAAACTGAGCATGTTCACACATATAGCGTGCGGCGGAATCATTGCGCCAATAATGAAAGCTACGCTCTCCTTCGGCATCAATTTCAATGGCGTACATGCCGGGTAATTTATCGCGTTCACGCATCACAAAACGGCAATCAATGCCTTCAGACTGCCATGCATCAATCATGGCATTACTATAATTATCAATGCCTAATGCGGTGATATAACTAGGGGAACGTTGAGGAAGCAATCGAGAAAGATAAATCGCAGTATTGAGCGTATCGCCACCGAAACTTTGTTGCTGAGTTGCAAAAGGCGCACCACTCAGCTCAATCATGCACTCACCTAAAATGGCGATATTGCGCTTTATTGCTGAAGTTGGAAATGTCATTTTTCCTCACCTATTAACCATTATTCGCTATCAGAAAAAAGGCCATGACGATGAGATATGAAAATCAATCATGGCCAAAAAACATCATCACTCAAAGTTATAAATGTAATGCCAAATAAAGCTGATCAGCTTAAGGGGGAAATGGCATTACATTGTGTCATCCCTGGCGAGAGGTTATAGTCTGTGGCTAATTACGCTTTTCCCTCGCTACCACATACGCGAATTTTATCTTGAATAATTTTCTTCATTGCCGCTTTACCCGGAATAATATAATGACGAGGGTCATTCGCTTCAGGGTGCTCAATAAAGTATTGTTTTACAGCATCAGAAAAGGCGATTTTAAGTTCAGTCGCAACATTCACCTTCGTAATACCGAGTTCGATACAACGACGTACATCGGCATCTGGCACACCTGAAGCGCCATGAAGCACTAATGGTGTATCCGTTTTACTACGAATAATGCCAAGACGATCAAAATCTAATCGCGGCTGCTCTTTATACATACCATGAGCAGTACCAATGGCAATCGCTAATGAATCAATACCTGTCGCATTAATAAATTCAACCGCAGCATCAGGATCGGTGTAAAGTGCATCTTTATCTTCAACAATAAGATCATCTTCCTGACCACCTAAACGGCCTAGCTCTGCTTCAACAGAACAATCCCAACCATGACAGAATTGCACGACTTTACGAGTAAGATCAATATTGCCTTCAAAGCTATGATGCGAACCATCAATCATCGCTGATTTAATACCTGCTTCTACTTTAGTACGAATATCACTGAACGACTCATGATGATCCATATGTAACGCAATTGGCGTTTGATAAATATTTGCCGCTTTAAGACAAATACCCACCAAGTAATCAGTGCCAGCATAAGAATAAGTTCCAGGCGTGCCAGCAAGAATAACGGGAGAACGCATCTCTGCCGCTGTTTCAAGTACAACTTGAATTGTCTCAAGATTATGAATATTAAAAGCAGGAACGGCATAACCGCCTAGCTGCGCTTTCAACAGCATTTCACGCGAAGAAACCAAAAACATAAAAAACCCCAAACCTTCCGTTAACTTTCGATTTAGATGATATTCGAAAACAAAAACAAATAAAAAGATCTGAATCACATAAACACTTTCAAATCGAAAATAAATAACAAAATGAAATCAAAAGAAATGCGACATCTTCGATGAATAACAGGTAATACCTTTACGCAATAAGTTATTCTTCGGCCTTTCCGCTCGTCCTAAAATAGTTTCTAGCCAGTAAGAACGGGCTGATTGGGTCTCTAAACGACGAGATAATGGATTTTGTTCGGTGATATAATCATTTTTAAATATCACTACTACCTCTTTCGTTTCGAAAACGCCAATGACTTGCGCATTGATCGCCTTAAATTCCACATTAAAATTACTTTGTTCAATGGGTAATGGTTGTGGATCTGCTTGCCACAAGCCACTTCGATCACCACAAAATAAGGCAATATTCAATGCTCGCAATGACCAGAAACTGCTTGCTGGGCCACTGTAGTTATCAACTAATCGAGTATCATCATCAAACAGCCCTTGTGTTGGCGCGCCATGTTGCATCGCGCCATGACCAATAAAATATTCCAAACTAGTAGCAAAGGCGCGTTGAGCTTCACCAGCAGTAATAGCTTCACTGTGTTGATCTAGAGCCATAATCAGAGGTGCGGCGGCGGCAAGACGATAACAGGCACTGCGACCAAAAAAAGGCAGGCCTTCTGCGGTAAATAAATAGCGATATTGACTGACAAAATCCGCAAGAGTTTGATGAATAAATCCACTATCAAAACTTGAATCTATTTGATCGAGCCAATAGAGCGAGTAATGAAATCCCCACGCGTTGTAATAATCATAATTCCCTTTCGCACCATCACGGAACCAGCCATCACCCACATGAAACGCTTTAATGCGTTGGTATTTATCCTGTGCAATAGTGTCTTCCCCTGTTAATGCCTTAATGACAAATTGCACCGTCAACGGAAAAAGGTGCCAATTATTATCAACCGTTTGACAGTGGTTAACTTGTTTAAACCACGTAATAATTTGTGTCTGCTCAGCCGTGTTCATGGGTTGCCAAACATGGTCACGACTCAACCATAGCGCTAACGCTAAATCAGCACTTTCACAAATACGCTGGTCATAGTCATGCAATTCCCCCCAATATCCCGCATGCTGAGGGTCTGTTCCGGCTAAAAAAGCATTGCGTAACATTGCGACAAAGTCTAATGGATGACCATTAAGCCCCTCTAATGGCTGCGAACCATGCTGGCTGACCCATGCTGCTATTGTAGGTAACACTCGACTAGTGCCTTCCATCGCATCGGTACGTGCACTTTGCTGGCTAGGACGCCCCGGATAATAAGCATGGCTATAGTCCCATACCGCATAATGATCAAACGCTTGTGCAACATAGCGTACTAAGTATTCACATTTATTTTTAATACTTAGTGCATCATTAGTAAAACAGGCCGCCACTGCGACATCATTATCAGAGTAAGTCGCCGCTTTCATTTTTAAACGCACAAGTCGCTGTTTAAATAACGTCAAATACATTGCCGGTGTTGGGTGCTCATAAGGAATAATGGGACGTTCAGTTGCTTGAATTTGTTTTGCTACATAAGGTAATGGCTCTGTAACATCGGTGGGGGTATGTAATGCCGATTCAGAAAGTGAAATAGCCGCTTGAGTATCATTTATCATTGTTATCCTCCATGAACAATAACGCACCACAGCCATGTTGATATAACGTCAACATGATTGCAGTGCGATAGTGGGTGATGCGTGATTAACCTTTTGCTGATTCCGTTAGCACTTGGTAACGATCTTGTCCCCATGCGACTGGTTTTGGCTTGTCTTTGATCCACTCATAAAAAGCTTGTTTCATTTGCTTCACTTTTTGTGGATATTGCTGAGCAAGATCTTTTGATTCACTTGGATCAAGCTTGTCATTGAATAATTTCACTTTATTGGAGCCATCATCATAGAAATACAATGCCCATTCTTGATCACGAATTGCCCATGAACCTTTTGATAACTTCTCTAGATTTGGATTGCTAGGAATGTCATTTGACTCATAAGTGATCCACTTCCAGTAACCATGCCAAAATGCATCATTTTCTTCACTGTAATGTTTCGCGCCAGGACCTGCCCAGTAAATGTATTGGTGTGGAGACTGTGTTGTTTTTCCTTCAAGTACAGGCAAAATATTTTTACCGTCAACTTGCATCTCTTCTGGAATCGCAATCCCAGCAGCACTTAGAGCAGTTGGTAGAATATCTAATGCTGAGATCAGAGTATCGTTAGTGCCACCAGCAGGAATATGCTGAGGCCAATAAGCGACAAACGGTACCCGTACACCACCATTGTACATCTGACCTTTATAACCACGATCCATACCATTCATTGGCATTGGTGATTCATGTACCGCGCCATTATCAGATAAGAAGAAAATAAGTGTATTGTCTAATTCACCCTTTTTCTTCAGCAATTCAACAATTTGTCCAAGCCCTTCATCAGCAGCATTGATCGCAGCAAAATATTTATCCGCTTCAACATTACCGGTATTAAAACGCTCCATATATTTCGCGGGTGACGCTTCTTCTAATGGAATATGCGGCACACTAAAGGCAAGGTTAATAAAGAATGGCTTATCACCACTTTGTTCAATAAATTGCAGCGCTTCATTGGTCAGGTTATGGGTTAAATAACCCGGTGCTGGAATATTTTTACCATTTTGATAAATCGCAGGTGAGTTCCATAATGCGGCGCCAGAGGCGTAAAAACTGTAGGAATAATCAAAACCACGTTGTTCTGGTGAGTATTCTGTTGGTGTTACAGGGATCTGATTATCGTGATAGTCACGAGTTTTATTATTATCGGCAACGGCATTTTTACTGCTTATTTTTGAATTATGCCACTTACCAATATTGGCAGTATTGTAGCCATTTTCTTGAAATAGAGCGGGAAGTAATTTGATATCTAATGGCACACCTTGAAGTGCATCATCATTACTGTAAGTACCAAAGCTAGTTGGGTAACGACCAGTGAAAATACCTGCGCGCGAAGGACCACAAACAGGATGAGCCACAAAAGCATTGGTCATTTTCACGCCTTGTTGCGCTAAACTCGCCACCGTTGGCATCGCACGTTTAGCGGCATCGACCATCTTATCAAAATCACCTTGATAGCGAACAGGTACAGGCCGTTCAGCTAAGGTTTTTTTATTCAAACTGTCTAATGCAAAATCTAATTGACCTGTCCCCAAATCATCCATAACCACTAATAATACATTGGGTTGTTTTGCTGTGGCTGTTATTGGGGCTGCATTTGCTACAGCAGAAGAGGCCATGCAAGCCGCGGCCACAAAACTCGCAATTACCGTCTTCTTCGTCGAGGACAGATTCATTGTATACTCCTTGTAATATACTGCTGTAACACACAGCAATACGTCTTAAAATTCAATTTAATAATCAATATTATGCTGAGCGTAATTGTGCTAAATAAGGCAAGGCATCTACTGCCGTTCCTCCTTGTTGAATCGCCTGACTCATCATGTGCATGGCAGGGGCGGTATGGCGGAAAATCTGCTTATAGGAACCACACAGATAATTTTGTTTATGTTTTTCCCCTGCCACACTAACTAGCCGATGCTTAGGGCAACCGCCATAACACAACCCATGCACCTCACATTGCTGACATTGTTGAGTCAACTTTTGCGATTTAGCACTTCCAAACCGCTGTTGTTGTTTACTGGTCGCTAACTTAACCAGTTCGGTGGTGGCAATATTGCCCAGTTTATTCGCGGGATATACATAGTGATCACATGAATAAATATCACCATTGGCTTCTATTACCATTGCTTGACCACATTCTTTTGATTGCACACAAACAGAGGCTGGATAACCAAGCCATGTCGCTAAAATACTGTCAAACATACGTACAAACACAGTGCCAACATCGTGCTGTAACCACTCATCAAACACTTCACTCATAAACTGACCATAACCCTCAGCAGGCACAGAGAAATGAGTTAATGGTGCGTCTTTTTGGGGTGAATAATGACCGCTGCTATTGGCTTGATATTGTGTCTGTACTTCAACAATAGGGATGAACTGTAAGTGGCGGGCGCCTAATGAAGTTAAAAAGCGGTAAGTCTCACGGCCTTTGTTCCAATTTTGATCATTGATAACCGTAAGAATATTAAATTCAACTTTATATTCTAAAAGTAATTCAATGGCTTTTTTAACTCGCTCAAAAGTTGGTTTACCGTTGACTGAAATACGATATTTATCATGTACTTCTGGTGTGCCATCAACGGAGACACCAATCAGAAACTTATGTTTGGCAAAAAATTGCGCCCACTGACGATTAATAGCAACCGCATTAGTTTGAAAACTATTGGTAATATTCTTACCAACGCCATATTGAGCTTGGTATTTAACCACGTTACGGTAAAAATCCAATCCAGCGAGCGTGGGTTCACCACCCTGCCACGAAAAGTCGATATCAGTACTATTTTGACTTGCAATATAATGTCGAACATACCGTTTAAGAGTCGCATCTGACATTTGATCACTACTTGAAATCGTCGAGCTTGAATCTGTAGCATTTACAGCAGAACCACAACGATTATCATTGGCATTACCCACAACCGTTTCTTTTTCTAAATAAAAGCAATAATCACATTTTAAGTTACAACGGTAACTGGTTGGCTTAACCATCATATGGAAACGTGCTTGTTGAGAATGAAATGAAGACAGCGCCATAGTTAACCTTTTTAAATGCTTTCGAAATACTGATAACACATCATACGAAAGAAAACGAAAGATTAAAGCGGCAAAGATCACAAACGAATAAAAATGAAAGATAACGTAAGTATTTTTATCTTATGAAATAGAAAGTGAAAAAATGCCGTTACTAAGTAGCGGTAATCTGTAACTTAATAACGGCGATATTAATGACAGAATAATTAATCAGCGGAGACGACTTTCAGCGCGAAGTGGTAGCTTTGACCAATTAATCCTTCTACATTGATCATCAGGTTGCCTTGACTATCAAGTTGTAATCGTTGCTCTGCATCACTTTCAATTTGAACAGGCTTTGTTAACTTCATATATAACGTTGTCTGCGTCTGTAATGGATCACTAACTGCAATCTCTAATTCGCGATCATCTTTTTCAATTATTAGTGCCATTTTTGAAAATGCCGTGATTTGCTTGGTGATCATAACGCCTTGTTCTGTCCAGACGTTAGCCGCTGTTACCTCTTTATCTTTATGGATGATAATATGGGCTAAATTATCATTACGACGAACTTTAATTGGCATTTCATCAATAAAGTCCTGCACATCGTCTTTATTAGCATTAGGCATAACGACGTATGCATAGTGATCATTTTCAGGTGTTTGTGCTATTTCAGCAGAAACAAAGTTAGCACTTACTTGTCCACTACGCGTTCCAATATCACTCCAATCCCCTGTCCTTAGTTGTTGTGCAACAGTAACCGTTGTTGGTTTTAGAAATACATAGCTAATATCACTGTCATCAAGTTCATCATTGCCAAGGGTTAATGTTCGTAATTTCAATAATTGATTTAACTGCGGTTGCCAACGCTTACCATTAACATATAACGTATTATTTCCCCTATCAGCCAACTTTCGGTTCATTACTGTGGTGGTAATATCAGCTTGAATAGTTGATTTAATATCAGAGCCTAACATCACGATCTCATCTTCAAACATAAACCATGACTTTTTAGCTGTTAACGTGTTACTCCAATTACTAAACATCATTCCAGCAGCACCAATATCGTCAAAACGCACCGAGCCAACCCAATCCATTTGTGTTTGACGACCACCTCGAATTTGATTTCGCTGGCCACCACAATCAGACATCAATTGATTATCGACGGTTGTCCCTTCTAAGCGGTAACGGTTTACTGCTGGCCAATAATTCTGATAATGATCAAGCTGACCATTGTAGAGATAGCCCATGCCATCGCCAGTAAACCATCCTTGTTTGTTTTCATTATTCATACACTCAAAATTACCTAACCGACTTGAGTGCATCGCTAAACTAAAGCTCCAATCATCACCACGATAGACAACTCTATCCATCGCTGGATAGTTAAAGAAACCTTGTAACTGTTGCTCACCATTAATACTGGAATCAGCCACTAATAGTTTTGCTTTTTGGTAATTTCCAACGTGATTAATCGAGGTAAAAAAGTCGAGGGAAGTATCTTGAATAATTTGAGTTTTAATTAAATCTTGTAACCGCAATTTTGTTTGTGGATCAGCACCATCAAGATAATGTAACAGTGAAGCAATCACTAAATGCCCAACCTGATGACCTTGCTCTGTTGGCCGAGATATAGCACGACCGTTCACAAACTCCATCATGGTGCCACGCTCTAATAATGGCGCGTAACTTTTAAAAATAATTGGATAAATATTTTTAAGCACAGGATCAGTAGCTTGCCAAGGTGATCCCGCAACCAAATCTAATTGTGCACCGAGGCCATTAAGTAACACATTGCCGTAAGTACCGTTATAAGCAATATCATAATGCTGTAAAAAGCTACCGTCACTATAAAAGCCATCACTGGTTGTCACTTCCGCCAATACAGGTGATAAAGCAGCAATAGCGGCTTCTATTTCAGCACTATTGTTATCCAAAATACCACGCAAAATAACTACTTGAGTATTATCAGTGCGGTTACCCCCTGTTGATAAACGGTAATGAGGATTACTTGACACATCAGCACCAGGCCCAGCACCTAAATGGGTTGCCTCTGGCGTAAAATAACGGGTTGCTTGAGTATGAGCGGTAATTAGTTGCAGCGGTAATTGGTCATATAACAACACTAAAATATTATGTATATCTTTGGGCGTACCAAGCTCCCAGTGCCACCAATTACCCCATTCTTTAGCACCAACTTTATAATAATGTTGATTTAGAAATGTCATTCCATCGATAACCGCATTTAATAACGCTGAATTATTTTGAAGCGACCCATCACGTAAACGATAAGCTTTTGCCATACTAAATAGCCGCTGGTAAGAGGTTCGAAGATTAGCCCCTAAAACCTTTTTACCGACATCAGTTTGATCATCTAATACCACATCACTCCACAGACTCGTCCGTGTCGACACGGTTAACATTGATGACCAATATCGATTAGCAGCATTATTAGTTGTAATAACAGTTTGTTTTAAAGTTTCATCAAAGGGAATAGTGGCATCACCAAGAAAGCTCGCCGCCCAACGTTGGCGCAATGCTTGATATTCCACCAGCGATTGTGATTGTTGATGGCTAACAATCAAAGCAGAGTTAGATTGAGCAAATACAAAGGTAGGTACAATCAATGTCGATAACGCTACGGCAATAGATACCGCTAAATTAGCATGTTTCATTATTCCTTTATCCTTCCGTTATTAATTTTCGTTTAATTACGGTACTGGATAAAATGAAAGCAACAAAGTGCCATTGTCACTCTTTTCCGATTGAAAAATGATCATAACTTCAGTTTTAGCCACAATATCACAACTGAAAGCTGAATATATGTAAAAATGAAAGCAATGACCATTGGTAAACAAACTACATACAACAATCGTACATAGCCTTAAAACGTGCCACCAGTATGCCAAAAAATACCAATCACCATTGCCATATCCATTAAAAACCCCAAGCTATTACCAACCCAAATCGGGGGATTTTTATGAACAAAGCCATATACAGCCCATAATGCCGCTAATAAGGCATAAAGTACCCATGTGGTTAATGATAATCCCAATGCGTGTTCTGTATGAGAAAAGAACAACTTAAACAACTGCGGTAATGTTGCTAAAGGCCCTACGATACCCATTAACAACATAAACGGTTCAAATGCGCTTGCTAAACGTTTAAGACGAGGAATCATTGGCTATCCTTATGTATTTTATTGATAACCTAATAGTATTCAAAAAATACAGTTTAAAACACCCGTTGTTACTCATTAATAACAAATCGTGATTAAGATTCACAATATGCACTTTTTTACAGCAATAGCCATTGACTTAATACGCAACCACACTATTCTGGATAAGAAGAAAATGATGAAATATATACAAACTATGGAAGGTGTTAGATGGATTTACTACGCGGTTTATATTTATTACTAGAGTCAATATTTGAATAATGAAACAACTATTTCTCAACCACTAAGTCGTAAGTAAATCATTTAATACGTTTACTTACGGCTTTTTATTCAGTCTCATCCATTCTTAAAAACTCTCCAATCACAGTGTACAATTGCCGACAATGCTGCGGTACCACATATTCTAAGTTTAAAAACGCATGTACCATATCAGATACATGATAATGTTGCGCATTAATGCCTTGCTGACGTAATTTATTGTAATAAGCAATGCCTTCATCCTTTAAGGGGCAAAACTCGGTCGTAATCACTAACGTAGATGGAAAACCAATGCGGATTGGTAACCATAACGGTGATGCCGTGTATCGATCTTGGTTATTTTGAAAGTATTGATCGAAATACCATTGCACTTTATTTATCTGAAGAAAATAATCATTACCATTCATCACCACCGAAGGTAAAGACAATGTGTAATCAAGGCTAGGATATATAAGCACTTGTTTACTAATATATACCTCGTCATTTTGTACCATCGCACACACGGTTGCCGCCAGAGCGCCACCAGCAGAATCACCGCCAATAGCAAGGTAAGGAATATAATTAACCGCCATATTATTAAGTCGTGAAAAAAGATGTTGTAAGCACAATCGTACATCATTAATCGCAGCGGGATAGGGATATTCGGGGGCTAGACGATAGTCAATCGCCACAATAATATACTGGCAAGCTAAGGCCAATTTACGGCAGATAGGATCATAAACGTCAAGACTACCCGCAACATGCCCACCACCATGTAAATACACTAATACAGGTAAGGCTGTTTGTGGCTGAGGATGATAAACACGAATAGGCACATGTTCGATAATGTCATCAACGACCATATCTATATGTGGTATCTCAGTAATGTATGTTCGAGTTATAGTCGCTAGACCTGCTCGTACATTGGTCGTACTAAATTCAACACCCGCAATCATTGTAGTGGCTAATTCATGATTAAACGCCTGTAACCAGACTGCAAGTGAATCATCTACTTTGCGCATAGATTATCTCGCCTCTCTCAAAGTACCGCTTATTGAGTATGCTATTTTAAATCTCAGCGCTATCTGAAAAATAGCGATAGTTAAATTATAATCTATTGAGATAACATCATGCTATGTAAGATAAAAAAATATGACAAGCGGGGGAAACTTATCATCTAACGGTAATCTATTCACTTGTTATTAGCTCGATAAAGTCGAAGCTATTACTTATTCTAATTGACTATTTTGACACTGTTTCGAGTCACTAATGTAGGTTCAATTTGAATCACTTGTGTTGCACTTGCCTGATGATCTAAACGGGTTAATAAAGTTTCAACCGCAGCCTGCCCTAAGCGATACTTTGGCTGGTGAATAGTCGTCAACGCTGGTGACATAAATTTAGCAATATGGATGTCATCATAACCAATCACAGATAAATCATCAGGAACACGAATATCACACTCATTAGCCGCATTCATCACCCCTAATGCCATCATGTCATTAGAGACAAAAATAGCACTTGGTAGCACACCATGTTGCTTCATTTTCATAAAGGCATCATAGCCACCTTCACATTCAAAATCGGATTCAATGATCCACTCAGCATGAAAGGCTAAACCCGCCTCATTCATCGCGCGTTTATAACCTTCATAACGCATTTGAGCTTGATGTCTAATCAATGGTCCGGTTATACAACCAATATCAACATGACCTGATTCAATCAAATATTGGGTTGCCATATAGCCGCCCCGTAGAGAATTATCTTGAATCTTGTCGCTAGTAAACAACATCGGTCCCCAATCCATTACTACAACGGGAATATCAGGATATTGTTCAAACACATCAATACGTTCACCTTCTAATGATGAACACATTAAGATCAACCCATCAACCCGCTTTTGTAATAATGTATTGATAGATTCACGCATCCGTTGGTGATCACCTTCGGTATTACACAAAATAAGGCTATACCCATTTTGATAACAGCTACGCTCAACACCTTTTACCACTTCACCGAAAAATGGGTTGGTTGATGTCGTCACCAACATGCCAAATGTTTTAGTGCGATTAACTTTAAAACTACGTGCCAACACTGATGGCCCGTTATAATGCAGTTCTTTTGCCGCGTTATTAACCCGCTCTGATATTTCATCACTGACAAAGCGGGTTTTATTAATAACATGACTCACCGTGGATGTAGAAACCCCAGCTAATTTTGCGATATCTTTCATCGTAGCCATGTTGTTGATCCTTGGTGAATAATTACGCTTATTTATTGCTGTGCAAGAAAATCTTCAACCTCTTTACGGGTTGGAATTGATGTTTGAGCACCAAAACGCGTCACGGAAATAGCCGCCGCCGCATGAGCAAATTTGATTGCTGATTCTAAAGCTAAACCATCTAACAAACCAGTCACGAATGCACCGTTAAACGTATCACCCGCCGCCGTTGTATCAGTCACTTCAACGTTAAAGCCTGCAATAATGTCTCCACGTCCATCCTGACTTAGCCATACACCTTTAGCACCAAGGGTAATCATTACCGTTTTAATTCCCTTTGCATGCAGAATATTCGCCGCTTGTTGCGCACTTTCAGCATCAGTAACCGTTACCCCAGTCAATACTTCCGCTTCGGTTTCATTGGGGGTGATCATATCCACACAGGCTAATAATTCATCAGACAATACGCGCGCTGGTGCCGGATTTAAGATCACCATAGTATTTGCGTCTTTAGCAACTTGCGCCGCTTTTTCAATGCCACATAACGGCGTTTCTAATTGCATCAATAAATAATCAGCATCACGAATACGATCTAAATCAGCTTCAATCGCACTAGCTGTTAACTTTGCGTTCGCTTCAGCAGAAAGACAAATACTGTTCTCACCGCAATCTGATACTTGAATCATTGCAATACCAGTGGGGCAATTCGGCTCCATTTTTACGGCCGTAATATCAATGCCATCCATGCGGAAGTTTTCACGAATATTGATTCCAAATGAATCATCTCCTACACAAGCAATAAAGCCGATATCTGCATGTAAACGCGCAGCAGCCACCGCTTGGTTAGCCCCTTTTCCCCCAGGAATAACTTGATAATTACGACCGTGAAGCGTCTCGCCTGGGCGTGGGAAAGAAGGGACTTGCAGAACATGGTCAGCGTTAACACTACCTAATACCACTAACTTATTCATAGGATTTTCCTCGACTCTTTATGAGCCTTTCTAGTAGAACATAACAAAAATGGATGATTTTAATTTTTAGTTAAATAAACCGTTAAAATAAAAAATCAAAAGCATCCATTTTACTCTCTCCTATCATCATTAAATAACATTTAGGAGAGAGTAAACTCTCATTGATAACGATTTAGAACGATTGGCAAATACCTGTACGTACACTAAAACAACGCTCTTCATTCGGTTGAAGATAAATCAAAGTACCCTTCTCTTTAGCGGCTAAGAAACCTTCAGGTCGACACGTTGCAGGCAATGCAAATGCCGCAACTTGTTGATCACCATTGCACAATAACCATCGTGTCGCACAATTAAAGTCATGGGTATCAAACTCAGTTTGCAGGTACTTATCAGCATCAATCTGCATCTTAAATACGGCTTTATCAACATAACGAGCAATATCATCCATGCAATACACCACTTCAGGATCATGCATTTCTGGTTGATCTAATATTGAAATCGGTGCTGATGTTTTCAAACCTTCGTTATATGCCAACCACTGTGATGTCGGTTGTACGTGCGCAGGTACACTTTCTCGTAACATTAAAGCACTGTCTGGAATATTCTGCGTCATCACTGCATTTTCAACATATGTGGCGTTAATGTGACACATATACTGCAACGGCATATTCACAGAGGCAAGGTTTTTCACCACCATATTAATATCAAAGAGGCTGACATCTTTATTCAACTGTACTGAAGGCGTCGCTAAGTAGTGATCGCCAAATCCCATTACATATTCATAAGAGCCTTTGATAACAACACGATCATTATCAATCTCTAACCACGCAGTATCCATTGTTGCGCAAGGCATTTCACCATGTAATACATGATCATCTTGTGGCGATGGGCATCCCATACGAATCATGCCAGCATGAAAAGCAAAACACCCATAAGTTTCAACGACTGTTTTGGCAAATTTTGGTTCAGAGAACATATTTTTCATGCATAAATCAGTATTCAAAAACTGGGCATCCCAAATCATCTGTCCCATAAAAGGTAATACGACTAAATGCCCTTTTGCGTTTTTAATTTCAATGGCATGCACACCTGAATTATATAGAAAGCTATGGATCTCAAAATGTTCAGACTGAGCGATCAAGGTTCTCTGTTTTGTGAAATTTTCTTTATATAACAGTAAGGTAAACATATTTAATTCCTCCAAAAACTGACCACCCATGATTGAGTGGTCATAACAGAACATTACGCTTTAGCAGCCACAAAATTGAATTGTTGTTTGTATTTCTTCTCATTCATGAAGTAAACAAATACCACAGCAAAACACAATGCACTGACAATGAAAGAAGACTGTAGGCCAATATTATCGGCAAGTAGACCTTGAATCACAGGAATAGCCGCACCACCGATAATAGACATCACCACAAAACCACCCGCTGTTTCTGTGTAACGTGTATCAACAGATTGTAAGGTAGAAGCAAAAATTGTAGCCCAGCAAGGTGCAAACAAGGCTGACGTACCCACTGCAACCCAAACAGCGCTGAAATTAGGAACAAAGGTGACATACATCAAGCAAAGAAAGCCGATTGCTGAGTAGCCCATTAATACATTTTCTTGTGCCGTTTTAGTGAATAAGTAGTTTGCTAATAACTTACCTAAGAAGTACATAATGAAGGCATACAATAAGTAGTTAGCCGCATCATGCTCAACCATATTATGATCTAACTCTAACGCCAAACGAATGGTGAATGACCATACTGCTACCTGCATACCAACATAAGCAAACTGAGTCGCAATACCTTTAAAGAAACGTTTATTGCCCATTAGGTAAGACAGTGTCTCACCAAATGATGGCTGATTATCTTTACTGTCTGTCGCTGCTTTACAGTTAGGGTATTCAGTAATCGCAATTAAGATAGCGATAGTTGCTATTACACCGACTAGCCATTTGTACGGTTCTAATGTTTGTTGTAATACTTGGTATTTAAACGCTTCAAGTTCAGGACCGGTTAACGTTGCCATCATATGACCAACATCAACACCTTCTTGGAAAATTAAATGTTTACCCAGTAATAAACCAATAATGTAGCCCATCGCATTGATCGTATGAGAAACGTTTAAACGTAATGTTGCACGCTCAGGCTCACCAATCATTGCAGAGTAGGTATTACATGATGTTTCAAGGAACGATAGTCCAATCGCAATACAAAAAATTGCGGCTAAGAACATGGTATATGTACCGGCATGAGATGCAGGGAAGAACATCAAACAGCCAAAAATATACAATGCTAAACCTAATAAAATCGCTAATTTATAAGAGGTTTTTTTCACAACCATCGAGGCTGGAATAGCCACTAAAAAGTAAGCGCCATAAAACGCTGACTGTACTAATGCGGAAGCAAAATTAGACAGTTCAAAAATTGATTTAAATTGCGTAATCAATACATCGTTCAGAGCAGCTGCCGCAGACCAAAGTGCAAATACTGATGATAATAATAAAAATTGGAATATCGGTGTTCTATTTAAAAAACCATCAGCATGTTGAACTGTATTATTCTTAATAAACATAATTTATCTTCCATAAATAATCACTCTAATCAAAGAGCATGGTATTTATTCTCTGTTGTCATAAAACAAGGCATCGATAAAAATTATTTTAGCGCTTAAAAAACGACACCGGTTTGGAAAATAACATTGGCATACGGTGTATATTCTCCTGTTCTCACAACCGCACGGCTTTGCGCTGTGCGTTGCTTAAATTCCTCATGAGATAAATATGAGATATGAATCGGCTTAGCTGTTGCTGTACTCTCTTGATCTAAAATAGCTAATAATGCTTGATGATGTTCAGGACTGACTTCAGCAAACTCAGCGGCCATAATAACCCCTTCAATTTGTGATTCAGATAACATTACTTTCACTGTATCAAGAAAACTTGGTACGCCATGAGTTAACGCAAGATCGATGCGTTTTATATGTTGAGGTATCGGTAAGCCTGCATCACAAATAGTAATTTCATCTGTGTGTCCTAGTGTTGCCACAAGGTATGAAAGCTCTGCATTAATTAGCGTCGTTTTTTTCATTTGGTAGACCTTCTCGTTACACGTTATACCGTTCAAATTTTCTGTCTTAGAATTGATATTTTTAAGTGACAGAAAAACACATCGAAACGTTTCGATGTGAATAATAAACGGCCTCAATAATTTCACCAGTGCGAAATAGATAAGGTGTGAGAATGATCGCTTTCAACGTAAATAAAAGACCCAAAATATCTATTTGGCTCACAGTTTCACCATCGAAACGTTTCGATAAAAAAATAAAGCCATGAGATATAACAACGGATAAGCCCCAAATAACATAAAAACACTAAGATAATGATTTATAAAATAAAAAAGCCATATCCAATCATGAATATGGCTTTCTTTATCTGAATATTTTATAAAATAACGTGCTTATACGCGTCGATAAGGTAAGTATACCGGTTCCCACATATGCTCAGATAATGCTTGCTTCAAATCTTTATCTCGTAAATGGCAACAAGCATCCGTTGCTTGCATCTGCGTTAAAATTGAATGAGCCACATGAACAGACACAGCTTTCAACACACTAATACGAGGGTAAATACAACCTCTGGCAATATCTTCATCACTCACACACGCAGCAAGCGCATAAGATGCCGTGGTAAACATATCTTGAGTGATTTTTTCCGTTTGCGACACAATCGACGCTAATCCAACTCCTGGGAAAATAAACACATTATTGCCTTGTCCAATACGATATTGATGGCCATTATATTCAACATCAGAGAACGGGCTGCCCGTTGCGACGATCGCTTGCCCATCACTCCAATGATAAATCGCTTCAGGAATCGCTTCACAATTAGCGGTAGGATTAGATAACGGAAATATAATTGGCCTTGGCGTATATTCCATCATCTTTTGAATATGTTCCGCCATAAACGCACCACCGATACCACTTGCACCTAATAATACCGTAACAGGATGATTATTAATAAGCTCAGTTAAACTTATCTTACCCAACTCAGCGGCATGCCACCCAGCAGAAATAGAACGTGATTTAGCATAACGACGTTTATAATCTTCAAGCCCATCGCGATCATCAAATACCACACCTTGAGAATCGAGAATAAAAATCTTCGCTCGCGCAGAATGATGAGTACAGCCTTCTTTTAGTAGCCCAGCATAAATCTGATCAGCAACCCCCACGCCACCAGCACCCGCTCCATAGATCACATAAGTTTGATCCACTAAGCGCTCTTGTTTTATCTTACATGCCCCTAAAATACCCGCTAATACAACTGAGCCCGTACCTTGAATATCATCATTAAACGACGGCAAGCTGTCTTCATAATCACTCAGATTATCAAACGCATTGGCTTTACTAAAATCTTCCCATTGCAATACTGCTTTTGGAAAATGGCGTTTAACTTGTTGTACAAATGTTTTAATAAAGCGTTTATAGGCATCACCACGAAGACGTTTACGTGAAATACCCAAATACATAGGATCATCAAGCAACTCTTGGTTATCAGTACCGACATCTAATACTATCGGTAAACAATGTGCGGGATGGATCCCTGCCCCTAAAGTATAAAGTGATAACTTACCAATCGGGATCCCCATACCGCCAACCCCTTGATCGCCAATACCTAAAATACCTTGGCTATCAGTTACGACAATAATTTTGATATCTTTGCCCATAAAATGACGTGACATCTCACCCATCGCACTTACGTTTTCTTCGGTAATATATAGCCCACGCGCTTTTTGATAGCGATGGCTAAATTCCTGGCATGCTTTGCCAACAGTAGGGGTATAAATGATGGGGGTCATTTCTTCTACATGACGTGAGAGTAACGCATAAAAAAGGGTTTCATTACGATCTTGAAGTGAGCGTAAAAAGAGGTATTTTTCAATATCAGTGGAAGCACTGCTAAAGCCGTCATAGACACGGTTAAGTTGATCATCAAACGTTTGTACTCGCGGGGGTAATAATCCCGTCAATTGAAAAGCATCGCGCTCTTCTTGAGTAAAAGCCGTACTTTTATTTAAAGTGCGATCATTGAGTAACTCGGTGCCCGTTAATGACACAGGACGAAACACTTTCCCTTGCGAATCTTTCCATCTGAGGTACTTACCGATAGTCATATTCTATCTCCGTGTATAACAACAATAGTCCACACACTTTATGATCACAGATAACCATAACGACTGTTATGCGTAATGATAAAGTTGCAATATAAAACCAAGTGTATATATAACTGTTCAACAAAAATGTGAACAGTCGCATTTTTAATCACATTGCCGATTAAAAACACTCATCTAATTGGTTTGCTACATTCAGTTTGTTTGCTACACGAAGAAAGAGATCTATGAAATATTATTCAAAATAATAGAAAATTCTAATTAAGGTATTTTTGTTTAGATTAAAGATTTTCATGCCTAATCACAACATTATTGCCAGTAAGATGCAATTAACAACAATACAAAAATCGCAACAATAAACTTTAACAATAATCCTAAGCTTGCGCCGCCTTTTGGGGCTTTATTACAACAGCTCATCTTGGCATCTACTCTCTACTATCAATCTATTTAATAACATTATAAAGGTTACATTGAGGGGAAGGTCAAGCGGATAAAGTTAAGAGAGTTACATCGTCATCATGTAACTCTCTTTAAATAATAGCGCATTGATCAACACTATGTAGCGTCAGGAAAATATACACTCAGCAACGTATAAATATAAAAAAGCACCAACCATAAGCTGATGCTTTAAAATAAATTGGATGATGTCAGTATTTACATACTTTCAATATTTCTACCTGACGTTTCGAAACGGTACTTATGTGTTACCCATGCGCCAAGCAATGACGTGACCACTAAACATAATAAGAGCGTAAACACGCCAATTCCATGTAAAAGAATCGGAAATAAGAAAGCCGTTAAAATAGCACCAAATTTAGCAATTGATGCTGCAAAGCCCGCCCCTTTGGCTCTAATTTTTACTGGAAAAACTTCACCAGATATCAAATAGGTTTGCGCATTAGGACCTAAATTATTCATGAAATTGAATAACATAAAACCTAAAAACAGCATGTACATTTGATAATCACCATGCAACTTCACTGAAATTGCCGCACACAACAAACCAACTGCACAACCAATAAAACCGTAAATCTGAAGCTTCATCCGGCCAACAGATTCAGAAAAAATAATCGCACAGATAACGCCAATAATTAACAAGCAGTCAATAACAGCGGTACCTTTTGCTAAATAAATTGTATTAGCAATTGTGTTATGTAATGCATCGCCCCCTGCTGCTTTATGTGGATCAAGCACAGAAGCAAGAATCACTGGCGTAAAAATACCAATACCATAAGTACCAAGATCTTGAATGAACCAAGGAACTGATGCCAAAATTGTTTTTGCACGATATTTTTCTTTAAATAACCGCTTATAGCCATGTAGCCAAGACGTTAATTCAACTTCATCACACGGTGTCTCTTCAATTGGCATCGATGACTGCTGCGAACGATGCAGTAATCGTTTCAATGAAACTTCAGCATCAGCTTTACGATTTTTAGACAAAAGCCAATGCGCACTTTCTGGAATAAAAAAACGTGCAATCGTAATCGCTAATGATGGAATCAAAGCAATAATATACATTATCCGCCATGCATTAATGTCATTAACATACGTCAACACAAAAATACCGGTTAAAATACCAAACAAAACACCAATAGACTGAAATGCAAACGCCCCCAAAACCAACTTACCACGGTTTTTAGATGGGATACTTTCAGATATCATTAAGTGCGCCGTAGGATAATCACACCCTAAAGCTAAGCCAATACCAAAGTTAAACACTAAAAGACTTAAATAAGATTGACTAGTCGCCATTCCTATCAAGCAAATAGAGAGTAAAGCCATCTCAATAATGAACATTTTCTTACGTCCATAAAGATCAGATAGCCCACCCAGAGCACTCGCTCCAATTAAAATACCAAACAGAATCGAGGAACTAATTATACCCTTCTGTAGCTCTGTTAAATGAAATTGTAGGGTTAATAATGGTAGAGTTAACCCCATCATAAAAACGATCATACCCTCAAAAAACTTACCAAATGTTGCTAGTAACCAAATTCGCCATTGCACACGTGTCATTGACATTGAATATTTACTAGTAACTGGATTATTTATTGATATTTCATCAATATAACTCTGGATCGTATTTTGCGGTTGAATCTCTATTTTTTGATTCATGTTAAAATCAACAATGCTTATTGTCTTAATTCAGACGAATATCAGTATTAAAGTTGGCAGTATATAAACATATATCACAACTAAAGATGAAATTTATTTTCTAACTGTAATTAATCGTCATTATGCATCACTGACTGTTTAATTTGCTTTTAGAAGGTAAACCAAATCAAACAACACCAACATTAAGCTTTAAAATCATACCGTTACACAAAACAAGGAACAATAAAAATAGCGCCTACATGCTGATTTTGAGGTTTATTTTATATGTAAAGATCAAAAATAAAATATAAAATACTATTTATTATATATGTGTAAACTAACATTTAAGCAATCTTCGCTATTTTAATGAAATTTAAATCTCCTCCACTCACCATTTTTATTACTAAAAAATAACTATCAAGCGTGAAATATTCCTCTTTTTGTTAAAAATACGATCTTTTTTATAATCATAATGAACAGGCCGAGACTTACTTAATAATCCTCATTATGAGTAATAACCACGGCCTTAGATGTTACCGCACACAAAAATATTAATTATGATTAACTGTTTTTATGTGTATAAAAATAAAGATTTTTTCTCTATTAATTCATAATATTAGAGAAATTTATCTAAATGACCAGTTAGCACCAACAGATGTACCAAGATTATGCTGAGAATCATACGAAGATGTTAATCCAATGGTCGTACTTTTATTTACTCTAAACTTAGCACCAATAGCTGTTGCGGCTTGCTCACCATATGAACCAATACCAATACCAATATTATATTTATATCCATTCAGTGGTGCTGCGATTTGTGTCATTGCCATAGCAGAAGCTGTGCCAGCATCAGCACGCTTTCTTACTTGATAGATATCTGTCTTTAATTGATTAAACTTATTATCAACGTAAGTTTTATTATCAGAATCAATATTGTCTATACGATCAGAATTATGTTGAATATTGTTACGGTTAGTTGTTATCCCATTCGTATTTTTACTAATATTCGTCTGGTTGGTTGACGCCAATTGCTTCGTATTCGTTATCTCAGTCGTGTTGTGCTCTACATTAGCTGTATTGGTACGAATATGAGTCGTATTATTATTGATAGTAGTTACATTACGATTAATCATTCCAGCATTAGTCGTTATATTTGATGTATTAGTATTAATCGCACCAGTATTGGTGGTGATGCTTGATGTGTTCGTCATTATTGTATTTTTATTAGTCACAATATCATTTTTATTCATTGTTATATTGGACGAGTTTTTCACTACCGCCGACTCAACGGTTTTAATTTTCGCTTGATTAGCCGCTATATTATTTTTTAATGGCGTAAGTTGACTAACATTAACCCCATCAGTATCTTTTTGACCTGCTGCCATATTTTCAATACGACGCTGTTTATATTGAGTACCAATAGATACCTGACCATCATCAGAATACGACTGATTACCTATGGCAATGCCGTTATTAATAGCAACAGCACCAGCACCTAGAACAACTGATTCACCCTGAGCTGAAGAATGATTGCCAATAGCAATAGATGTATCGGCCGCATTTGCATTAGAGCCAATCACAAGATTACTACTTCCTTGAAAAGATGAATCTCTACCTATAGCTACATTGCCGCTTGAAATTGTGCCATTTATGACTGGATCTTGACCGCCAATATTCGGTGTATTTATTACAATATTAGTATTTGCCGCAAATGCAGATGTACTTAGTAATGTAGTGCATAAAACAAACGGAAAGATTTTCATGATTAAATCTCTAATTAATTGTGTTGCTGCATAATTGAGAGATCGATACAAAAAATCCATGGCAAAAAACCGTCAATATCAATCTAAAAAAACGATAATAAAACAGTGATCAATTTTGTTAAATTACACTTTGATATTAAAAATCATGTTACCCATTGTTTTATAGATAAATTACATTTAACAGTAAATAAGCATATGAAATACATATAACAAAAACAAAATGCATATTAACGATAAATGAAACGTATCTTTCCAATAAAATATAGTGCTGAAATAATCCTTTTTAGTCCATTACAACCAATAACCTTGGCAGTAATGACACAATAATGACATACCACTGTTATGCTATTCGGTATAAGTACAGCTTTAACAATGATAATCAAAGGTAACAATGAGCACACAACAGCCATCATCACTCTCAATAATTTGTGACACGATTCTTCAACAAATTGACCGAGGGTTATTTGCTACTCAATCAAAACGATTACCATCAGAACGAGAGTTAAGTGATATCTTTAATACTAACCGAGTGACAGTAAAACAAGCACTACTACAGTTAGAATCTCAAGGTATTATCTATCGAAAAGAACGTCGAGGTTGGTTTTTAATATGATAATAATATCAAGACTACGAGCAAAGGAATGCCAACATAGAAATATAAAATAAAGAGAAAAAAAGAAAAACCACAATTAATCTTTTTCACTTATAAAATCCGCAGTATAAAAATATATTCAGATATCTCTATTTTCATATAAAAACATTCACTACGCTCAACAAACCAATTACTTGGATTTACAAGCAATAAAAAACATCATTTATTTACCAAATAAAACAACTTGTTTCATTTAATTATTTTGATAGGTTCATCATATGAAAAAGATAACAAGCACTATCTCATCCCTTTTCTTTTGGTGGCGTTCTTCATCGAGCGGCGCTGAATAGAGTTATCTTTTTATTTCTATTTCATTTTGCCGCCGGAAGGTTGCAAATGAATACGCCTAATCTTATCCGTATTTCCCCACCTCTCCGGCGCACTTTTTCGGAGAAGCATATGAACACTCAAGCATCAATTGCACCAAATCAACATCAACCTATTATTCTTACTGGTGACCGTGCTACAGGTCAGCTTCACCTTGGCCATTATGTTGGTTCATTACAACAACGAGTACAATTACAGCATCAATACCAGCAAAACATTCTCGTTGCTGATATGCAAGGTCTTACCGATAATGGCCATAATCCACAAAAGATCGCAGACAATATTCTTAATGTTGTCGCTGATTATTTAGCGGTTGGTATTGATCCAAAACTCACCACTATTTGTCTTCAATCTGCCATTCCTGCTCTCGCTGAATTAACCATGTATTACTCCAACATTGTTTCGATTGCACGTTTAGAACGTAACCCTACCGTTAAAAGTGAAATTCAGTCTAAAGCCTTCGGCCGTTCTATTCCTGCTGGATTTTTAACTTACCCAATATCTCAAGCCGCTGATATTACAGCATTTCGCGCAAGCTTAATCCCTGTCGGTGATGACCAATTACCAATGCTTGAACAAACCAATGAAATTGTTAGAAAAATAAATACTATTGCAGGTAAGAATATTTTAGTGGAATGTCAACCGCTATTAAGCAAAGTCGCTCGCTTACCAAGTACTGACGGTAAAAATAAAATGTCTAAATCAATGGGGAATACCATCACATTAGGTGCTGATAGTAAGACGATTTCACAAGCAGTAAAATCAATGTATACCGATCCTAATCATCTCCGTGTTGAAGATCCTGGCTGCGTTGAGGGTAATATTGTGTTTACTTACCTTGATGCTTTCCACCCAGATGGGGCTTATATTGAAACGTTAAAGCAGCAATATCGCCAAGGAGGTTTAGGTGATGGAACAACCAAGAAAATCTTAGAACAATGTTTACAAGATCTAATATCACCAATACGTAAACGTCGTAGTGATTATTTAAATAACCAAGATTATCTCATTGAAGTCCTAAAAGCAGGAACCGAACATGCTAACCAACAAACCCAACAAGTTTTAACGGATATTAAAACTGCCTTTGGTTTGAATTTGTTTTAATCATTAGCGATATCTATAACCATTAAATATAGGTATCGCTTTTAATTAACACGATCTATTAACATATTAAATAATAGCACTATCAATTCATTAGCCTTTTTATTACCAGAAAATCACTGTTATTTATGCATAGATCTTAGTATTAAAAACACCTTACTTTATTTTTAATTGTTATCCCTCTAGAATACTCCGTTTTATTCATTATAAGATAATCATTCATGACGATAAAATCACTCACTATTACACTTATATTATGCTCAACGGTAAGTGCATGCTCCGTAATGAATGAACAAGAATGCCAGGCGGCGAATTGGTCGGCTTTAGGATATTTAGATGGCTCACAAGGCGCATCAGCTAATCAATTTAATGAACGTAGCTCTGCATGCTCTGAATATAAGGTTCATGCTAACTTTAACCAATATCAAGCAAGTTATCAGCAAGGGTTAATAACATACTGTACTGAAAGTCATGGTTTTTTTGTTGGTTCAAATGGCAATCGCTATCTTGGTGTTTGTCCACAATCGACCTCTGCTCTATTTTTACGAGGTTATCATCAAGGACAACAATTATTCACGTTAAAAAACAAAGTGACTCAAGCCGAGCAAGTATTACAAAATGAACAATATGATAATGAATATCAGCAACAACGATTGAATAGATTAAAAAACAGCATCATTTATGATAAGTTAACGGCTCGTGAACGACAGCAGAAATTAGAAAAGATAGAAGAAATCAATCAACAGCCTAATTTGATAAAAAAGCAAAAAGCACAATTAAAGCGATTAAAAAAAGAATTAGCTGAATTAGAATTAGTACAGCGCAATTAAAAATATCTTTTTTATTAACTATTTATAAAAAAAGCCGAGTATTAATACTCGGCTTTTTAGTCAGGTTACACTATTAACTAACCGTTTTTAGGTGGTGTAAACGCCGTTAATGTTGGAGCAATACCTGTGAATTTCTCAATTTTCACCACTCCAGAATTACCACAGTTACCATTACCTAAACGGGATGTTGGAATATCCATAGTTAATACGTTTGGCCCACCATTTTTACACATGCCTGTTTTAGAGTCTAAATCAGGCCATGCACCTTCGTGGATACATACGCTGCCTTTTTTAATACCATCAGAAACAAAAGCACCAACCAAAACTTGGCCACGTTGGTTGTAAGCACGCACTAAGTCGCCATCTTTAATACCACGGGCTTTTGCATCTTCTGGATGGATCGTAATCGGTTCACGGTTCTGTACCGCATATTGTTTACGAAGATCAGCATAGTTAAATTGGCTATGTAAGCGATGTGCTGAGTGTGATGTCATTAACTGCAATTCACCATCATTGTAATTAAACATCCACTCGGTTGGCTCCATCCATACTGGGTGTGGAGGACAATCATCTAACTTAAAGCTTTCAATCGTTTTAGAAAAGATCTCAATTTTACCACTTGGCGTACCGAGTGGATTCATAATTGGATCTTTACGAAAATCAGCAAAACGTACAAACTCAGCGTTCTTTGCATTCCACTTCATTTCAATAAGTTTGTTTGCTTCCCAAAACTTAGAGAAATTCATCATAGGAACACGTGCGTTACGGCCACCTTTTTGAGCAGTTTTATAGAAATCACGCAGCCATTCCATCTCCGTTTTGTTTTCCATATACACATTTCGACCGCCGGGCTTTAGGTGTTCTGCCATATCAGCAAATACATCTAAATCACTACGCGCTTCGTTTTGTGGCTCAACCACTTGCTTCATCGGCACAAGATGCTGATTAGAGTAATCACCTGTCATCGTCAGATCATTACGCTCAAATGAGGTCGTAATAGGTAGCACGATATCCGCATGCTTAGCCGCAGCCGTCCAGTATGGTTCAGAAATAACGATCAATTCAGGTTTTTGCCATGCTTTGATCAGACGGTTGGTATCTTGGTGGTGGGTAAAGTTAGCACCACCCGCCCACCAGATCATTTTTAATTCAGGGAACGTTAGCGTATGACCATTATGTTGGTACTCTGTGCCCGGTTTTTCTAAACATTCCACAATACGCGCAACAGGGAAACCCGTCACCGAACCTTGAACAGCCCAATCATTACCGCCGGCTGAGCTTGTTCCTAGAGATGGCGACATTGCAGGTAATACACCAGCGTCACGGGTCGGATTACCACCATTAGAGTAATGGTATGAATAACCAAAACCACCGCCAGGTAAGCCAACTTGACCAAGCATAGAAGCAAGAACTGTCAGCATCCAGTGACGTTGCTCACCGTGTTGCTGGCGTTGCATACCCCAACCAGCCATCAGCATGGTGCGGTTTTCTTTGAAGATTTTAGCCAGAAGCTCCATTTGTTTTGCAGGAACGCCACAAATAGCTTCAGCCCATTGTGGTGTTTTCTCGATGCCGTCTTCTTTACCCATGAGGTAGGCTTCAAATTGCTCAAAACCTACGGTGTATTTAGCAAGAAATTCAGTATCGTGTTGTTGTGTTTTGATCAACTGATAAGCAATACCCATCATCATTGCCACATCTGATTGCGGATTAGGTGCAATCCATTGTGCTTTATCACCAAAAAATTCAGCAGTTTCTGAACGCATTGGGTCAATGATAATAACAGTTTTGCCTGATTTCTTAAGTTGATGGAAAAATTCAAGACCTTGACCATCACTTGAAGACCATGCAATTTTTAAAGTGTTAATTGGGTTCAAGCCCCACAACACCACCACTTCACTGTTTTCTAAAATTACCGGGTAAGTAGTTTGTTGTTCATAAACTTCAATCGAGCCAACAACGTGCGGCATAATAACTTGAGCCGCCCCCGTAGAATAGTCGCCTAAGTGACCCGCATAACCACCCGACATACTCATATAACGCTGAAGTAATGTTTGCGCTTTGTGCAAGACACCACTTGAACGCCAGCCATAAGAACCAGCAAAGATAGACTCTGGACCATAAGCTTTACGAATACGCATATGTTGCTCATGGATCAGCTTATAAGCCTCATCCCATGATACTTGCACAAATTCATCGCTACCGCGTACACCTTGAGGAGCACTTGGGTTTGCTAAATAGCCTTTACGTACCATTGGGTATTTAACACGTGCTTTAGTGTAAACCTGTGATGGTCCTGTTTGTTGTAAGCTGTTGGGTACAGTTTGCGCTAAGCCACTTTTGGTTGAGATAAGTTGACCATCTTTAACTTCACAAAGCAAAGGCCCCATACGACCAGCGGTTAGAATTAATGAATCTGTACGACCCAATGCAGAGGCGTTTACAGATAACGGAGCGATAGAGGTGATCGCTAATGCACCAGCAGATGCACTTGCGCCTTTTAAAAAGCCGCGACGAGTAATCGTTGTCATAGTCACCACTCCCTTATTGATGAGTTGCCACGTCTTTCGCGTGGTTTTGGAAGAATTTAGTTAAGATCTCAAGGTTTAGTTCAGAAATATCTGTACGTGCACCCATGCTTTTTGCAACAGGACCCCAAGAGTTAACAGTGAAGTGATTAGCTGGAATTTTAGCGTGGCACGTTGCACAGTAAACGTTATCCAATTCTTCTGCGTAATCCCATAACGGTTGATTAGAAGCAAGAACAGGCGCATCAATAGTGCCTGTTAGCTCAGCACTACGCCATTGATTACCGTAAGCGTCAGTTTTAGCCTCACCCAGTTTTAATGCTTTAATACCCGCATCCGTTAAGGTCGCGATAATTGAACGTTGACCTTCACCCATGTAGATAACAGATTCTGCACCTTTCATTTGGTAACCAGAAACCATAACCGTACGCTGATTATCTTTATGCGCGACAGTGGTTAATTCAACGGTTGGATTAATCGTCGCAAGATCAGCCATTTTAATGGTTTCAATTGGATAAACTTTTACTGCGTCTGCTTTAGTATTTTTAGCCATGTCGAAAAGGTGATCAAAAGCGGAGGTATCTAACGTAGCTTGTGGTGCAAAGTGGGCTACACCTTTATGGCAATCTATGCAGGTTTGATTATTTTCTTTACCGTATAAATGCATTTTCTGTGCACTAGCTGATTGGTCATAGGTTTCCATCGCATCAAGACTATGACAAGAACGACAAGTAGCAGAATCGTTTTCACGCATTTGTCCCCATACCGTTTCAGCCATTGCTAAGCGGTGATCTTCATACTTAGCATCAGTATCAATCTTACCCGTAACAAATTCATGGTAGATGTCTTTAGAAGCTCGAACCTTGGTAATTAAATAATCAATCGGATCTTTAGGGATATGGCAATCAGCACATTCTGCACGAATGCCTTTTTGATTACTGAAGTGTACTGAACCTTGATATTCAGCGAGTGGTTTTTGCATCGTATGGCACGACACACAAAATTCAGTGCTAGAGGTTGCATGAAGTACAGCTTGTGTACCCCCTAAGGTTAACCAGCCAATAACAATGCCGATAACAGCGATTAAAACAATATAGCGTTTTTTCATAAGTATGATCCTTTAGTTAGCCTTAGTCTTTACAGGGCTATCTAAAAGATTTTACCGTCTAATATTACACACTTATTCACAAACTATATTTTTTTGCCACAAATGTGACTCAACCCTCATAACTGATTGTGCTATCAATAAATATTTACTTTTATTGACTTATTTATAAGTGCACATTTATATTTCTGACGTAATTTCTTATTTTTAGACCTAAAAGTATACAATCATTATATTTTTAAAATATATAGAGTGAATATCATATTAACAAATAATCAAGTCACAATAGCAAAGTATATTACCTATTGCGGCTTGATTTTTATTATTGCTTATCATCAATTTAGATATTTTTTATAAACAGCAATATTTGCTTGTTGTGGCAATAATTTAATATGCGTTCTGTTTTCTTCATATTGCTGAAATAGATATACTCTTTTAGGGCTTATCGCGTTTTTCTGCTTTCTTTTTTTCATTAAATTTGAATTAATAATAGAACATAAAGATAAATACCCATAGGTATCATATGCAGATTGAAATCTTTTATTTACTCGTTTTCTTAATTGACTTTTCTTTATTGACATCTCTACACCTAAATAATCATCATCAAATGATAATATCCAGAATAATTTCAATTGTATTATTGTATAAAACTAAGCTATAGGGTGTAATATCAGCCTATAGCTTATAATGAACTACATCTAATATAGTAATAATGACTTAAGCTACATTATTACTTTAAAGATTTAACCCAAATGTAAAAACAAAATTACCGTAATATTGTCCAAGAGCGACAGTTTCTCTCTCTTTCTTTATTTTCACATCAATAGGGAATTTAACTTTCGTACCACTAACATTAATCTTAGTTGTAGAGACTTGTTCCACTCCATCTGTCACTAATTCTTGCACTTCACAATTAGGACAAATAACATCTATTGGAATATCGGCAGCGCCTAGTTTTCCATTAATATGCTTCAAACTAAAATCATTCCCTGTAGGGATATTTAATACTAATCCGGTCGGGAATGATCCCGTAGCGATAACATTGAACTTTGCGATCCCTTCAAGATAAGGGCTCTCAGGTTTAGTCATACTAAAATCAAATTCGTGTACACCAGGGTTTTCTAAGCGTACATCAGCGATATATCCAGGTTTATAAGCAATACTAATCACGAAATTTTTAAATAAATTCTGCCAAGTTTTAACCCCTGATGCTGGTACGATAAACCCATAAGGGTAGGTAAAACCAAAGCTGTAGTTATAGAAGCCTTCTTGTTTTTCTTCTATGGGCAAATTATTAAATGCTTCAACAATTTTAGCATTATCAATCGATAATATAGGTCTAATAAAATGATATGGCATCGCATTATAACCATTCACAACAGATCCAGAACAAACCGTAGATCCTGATGAATTTACAACATAAGCAATATTACCACTCGTACCATATGTATCACACTTTGTTACTGATAGTTTTTCACTAACCTCTTCAAGTGCATTACTTGATTTATATTCAAGACCGACAATTGATACAGCATCAGAAATATCTACTTTTGCCCCACTAGGACCAACTAAGACAATATTTTTACTATCATGTTTAAATCCTGGAGACCAAGCCGTTGTTGGCAGTAAATTATGTTCCGGCTCCCAGTCTGCTAACGTTTTATAGCTAGCGCTAGAAACACTCGATACGACATTTCTGAATTTAAGATCATTACCCGTTAATTCTCCATCTAACATAAAAGAAAAGCAGTTAGACGAATATATAGCTATTAACAATAAAAAATTTTTATTATTTAATAATTTTATTAAATATGGCTTTTTTATCATTTGCAACGACCTCTTTCCTATAAAAAGTATCATCAACTGATGAAACAAACACATCAATTGTTCCCTTTCTTGCATTTTTAGGTAGAACTAATTTTTTGGTTTTACCGGGAAGTAAAATAACTTTAGTACTACAATCAGACTTAAAGCCTGCACTACATTGGTTAAAGAATACTTCTAATGTAGTATTACCTGTATTTTTTAATAATGCATTCTCATTCTTTTTATCAATTGAATACGCTATTTTTTTATTTTTAGCCGGTATAATAAAGATACTTTCATAGCCATAACTTATTGCAACGCCTTTCTGTTTACCATCTTTTGAATAAGGTGATGGTGTAAATTGCACGGCAAAAATAGTATCGAGGTCAGGATTACAGCCATCAGCACACAAGGCTCTTATACCTACTTTTTTCGCCATTAACGGGTCAAGAATAAATTTATTTTGGGTTAAAGTCGCCCCCCACTCCAATAAATTGGCTTTTGTATAAGGCATTTTAACCAGCGTACCATTTTTCATTTTAATTTCTGATAACTTAACATTAACGAAAGCTGGCTGGTTTTCATTGTTTGTAACAGTATAAACCCCCGCGCCATGGCTATCAGCAATTTTAAGCATAGTATCAATAGCAATCGCATGTGATATTGAAGGAAATAGTAACGCCAATAATAATAATTTTTTCATATTTAATTCCAATTCTTATTCAACAATAATACGTAATTTGAAATTGCATCTTTAGGTACATCTGCCGTTAACATAATATTTGAAAGTTTTTCTTTCATATCATTACTTACTATTTGTTCTTGATCATAAGATACATAAACTAAGTTTTTATCATCACCAAACTTCTTTTCAATAATATTATATTGACTATCTTTATCTAGAGAAGCATAACGCCATTTATTTTTAGTCTCAAAAATACCGAGGTAAACATAACGCATGTCTTTTCCTGTTTGAGGATCCGTCATTACCAATAACTGTTCATTATCATCAGGTATACAGTAATTCATACCGATATTTAACACACTAATATCGCGTACTTGAGGAGTCAAACAAGTTAGCTCTTTATCTTTATTTTTCAGAACAAACGGCTGTCCAGATCTAACTGCAATTTTAAACACATTAGCATCAATATTTTCGACATCAACACAACCTTCACCAACACATTGAACAGCTAAAATATCCTGATCGAGTATGTCTTTAAATCCACTAACAAAAGATACAACCTTAGTAAGGTTCATCTTCGTTTCAACGACACTACCTGGATGAACAAAAAATTCTGCTCTATTTTTACCTGTATTTTCGAGTGATGATGATTCCGTATCAATTCTATTATTATATTGAGCGTATGAGTTTAAGGGTACTATTTTATTATCATTATTAATATTAACATCATATTTTCGACTACTGTCCTGCTCTATAGATAAAACCCCATAGCTGTCATTATCTTTAACATCATCTGATTTCTTAATATCTAACTTAAGATAAGCTTCTGATTTTTGTCTCGTAAAATCAATGCCATCAGAAGTGATTATTTGGGTATTATTCAATGATAGATTCTGTTGTGTCGTACCAACAGTTGAGATCGAAGCATAGTAATTAGCATCAAAGTTATTATTTTGGTAATCCGCCATAATATCTAAAGATGTATCATTGGTTTCATCTCTATCTTTCACAAACGAACTTCTCGCTAATGCTGAAAGTGACATATTATCATCTGGTAATAAATCACCAGTATCAAACTCTGAAGTAAAATCAGTAAATTGATCTTTTTGTGCGCTGGTATCAAAAGAAAGTCTACTATTATTACCAAAAGTTTTGGTGTATCTTAAATTAAATTGAAATTCATCATCATTTTGATTGTACATAACAATATTATCGTCATTTTTATTATATGTAATCTCAAAATTAAAGTTATTAGATGAATCATAATCATAATTATAATTATTGGTTATAGATGTACTACTACCTTGAGCATACTTATAATAATTATAATAAAGTCCAGTCGATAAGGATCCCGTTAGCATTATAGATTTACTGATATTGATATTGGTTCTTGAATCACATGCTTCTGTAAAACAAGCAAGCCCATCATCATCATCAAAATGAAAATCTTCATAGCCGATATTAATCCATGGCGAATATAGATTAATTGTATTTAAGCTGGAACCTTCACTATACAGTTTATTATTATAAGTCAGTTGAGCACCATTAATAAATGTATAATCAATAGCTGATTGGAGGATGAGATCTTTTTCTTCCGATAATGTAAGCGCTCCAGATAAAGTTAGTCCGTCAGCTAAACCATACGCTAACTTAGCTGATGAATACAAAGAATCATTATAGTTGCCACTATATTCATCAAGATCACCATCATAATCATGGTTGTACCCTTCATCATTTCCCTTATTTGTTAACATACCTACTTGAACACGATAATCAAAATCACCTTTTGATAGCTCTGCGGATTTTATATTATAGATGTTGTAATTTCGGTCGAAAAAGACATTATTACCGGACTTAACCGTAACATTAATTTCATAAACACCAGCAGGTAGGTCATTATATGAAATTTCTTGTTGACCTGCCTTTACTGCATACTGTTTAATATATACGCCATTTTTTCGTATCGATAGCAAACCAGCGGATGGTACATATATATTAACTTTCTTATATGCTTGATTCGCTTTAAGTAAAAGATTTCTAGATGAACCAAAAGAAGCATCAAAAGTATCCGAATTTGTAAACGAATCTATTATATCAGTCGCATTCATCGAATTATTATCTGAAAAATAGCCGGCTTTGAATTCGGTATTATGATTAGTTACGTTATATGATAATTCATTAAGGTCAAAAACATCATCTGCATCAGTATTTATATTAAAATCTGACCGTAAATAACCATACTTAAACCCTTTAACTAAACTATCAGATATATTCAGTGACGTATCATCATCATATTGGTTAACAAAAATAGAAGAACTATTAATTAGTGCATTATTGTTATTAACATTTGAAGCATATACTGCAGCTGTTTTTTTATCTTTAAGTACATTTTCAGATAAGAAAACTCTTAAAACATTTGAGTCTATATTATAGAAGAAAGCATAACTATCCGTAATTACAACACATGTACTTGAAAGACCTTCACACTTAGTCGTGTTTTTGATGCCATCTTGAGAAAGTAAGTCTGATAATATTTTATTTACATATTCATCTTTAATATTATTCTTTACAAGAATACTTTTTAAGTTTGTAATTGCAGGCTTGTCTGTTTTATCTAATCTCACTCTATCATACGATCTTAATAAAAATTGTTTCTCCACATCACCAGATGGAAAAGAAATATTTACTAAGCTCCTTTCCTCATCAAACATTGCTTTAAATTCTTCAGGGATATTTTGATGATTTATACCTTCCGAATGTGATGAGGCAGAGTATAGGGATAAAATAAATGTAGATAAAACTAAGTAACGATCATTCATATTGATAATCCAACCATTAATGTCACTTCACCAATACAATTCTTATAATTATAATTGAACTCTGAGAAAGGGATTTTTGAAAAAGACATATTAATATCTTTTATACTAGCTTTCGTTTCAGATACAACACTGTCAAACTTTTGCCAAAGCATTGGGCTTTCTGTACTTATACCAACGAAAACCCCTTCATTATCAGTGATCTTTAATGTAGGAGCATCATAGGGGACGGTCTCTCCACTATATAAAACACAAGAAGCCTCATTTTTAGTAAGGCTAAGATCATAATAAAAATTTTCGCTTCTCTCTGCTGGTATGTTGGTATCAACGATTAATGTTGAATGCGCATCATTAAAGCGTTCTTCAGATTCATCATAGTGAACTGTTATGTTATTAGGTGATGCTACAACCGATTCTATTTTAAACCCAGCCGCAATAGGAGTCACATCAGCTTGCATCATAAAATTCACAGGGAATTCTTGCTGAGCAAAACATAAAGAAGAAAAGTAAGTGCAAATTAGCGCTATTGTTATTTTTTTAGACAAAATACACACCCATAATCAGATATAGTCAGATAAGAAAAAAGATTAGGCATCATAGATGTCTAATCTTAAATATTGCTTACTACTATGCTGAAGGAAGATCAACAACAGTTGCAATAACCTTAGCATTAACAACTAATGGCTCAAGCATGTTAAGTGACTCAGCTTCAGGTGCTGGGATGTCATTAACAACAGATAACTGAACGTTATCTACTTTTACTGGGCCAGCTGCGTCTGTTAGCTCTAGACCAGTAGTAGTATCTTTCATCTTAATATCCATGCCAGCTGTAGGGTTTGAACCCCAAGAAGCTGTGATACCGCTAGCATCAAGAGTCCAGTTTGTAGCTAGTAGATCACCAGCTGACTTAGCACCTGTAACAGCATCAGTTAGGTAGTAACGAGACTCAAGATCGATTGCTTTAGTCGTTTCAAATGTACCGTCAGACTTAACGTATAGCTCACCATCCAGTACAGGGCCAGCAGATTTACCAGTAATTACAACGTTATCACCAGGGATAACTTTAGCAAAACCAGTCCACTGAAGGTAAGCTGTTGAGTGGTCGCCTACTGCTAGGTCTTCTGGCGCTGCTTGAGATACTGCAGAAAAACCAAGTGCTGATACTAATGCTGTTGCTAACAATAAATTTTGCTTTTTCATGAGACTAACTCCAAATATTTTATTATGTATTTTATTTAAATAATCATTCACACCATGGACACCATGGACACCATGGACACCATGGACACCATGGACACCATGGTGATAGTTAATCATAGTAAAGATAATCACAGCATTCGTTAATAGCACACTGAAAGAACATCGTTCGGATATGCTATTAACAACATTGTATACAATATTAAAATCGCGTGCACATGTGCATATTTTTGTTAACATAAATATCACAGTAAAATGTGACGGAATTTAGAATATTTATAATAATTAATTTAAGGAGCTCATAGGAATGACATTGCACTACAACAGCGACTATGGCTATTGTTGCTTAAATATAAAGGTGCTAGTTTAATAAATGTCATTCTTTAAATGGCACCATCCTTTATAAGGTATTAAGTCATTCTTAATACTAATAACAATTCAATATTATATTCGCACGGCATCTGGCCTCGTGCGATATATATAAATCAGCTTTATCATAAAGTGAGGCTATATGTTTAATATAAAAAAGTGCTTAATTTTTAGTTTATTACCGCTGATGCTCTTAGGATGTGGTGGTGGTAGCGATGACGATGGCGATGGGACATCACCATCACCACAAGAAAAAATAGCGATTAATGCTCAGGATTTACTATCCTTTTCACCCACAAAACACACCCAAGTTATCGATCTAAGGCAGAAAGTAACTGCTGAGGACAATCAAGATTTAATTATAGAAAATATAGAAAGTATAGATAGTAACTGTGCCTTTAATGAAAATGATATAAATGGCTTAACATTTAAAGTCACAACAGATAGCGCCGATGTGTGTCGTTTTAAATATCATGTAAAACCACAATCTTCAAAGTATGCAGGCACAAGTGAGGGTATGGTTCAAGTTGTCGTAACAGAGGACTACACCAAAGGCGATTTTTTGCCTCCTGTTTCGCGGACGGTACTCGAAGGCAACACAATAAGATTCACCCCCGAAGATTTACTGATAGAAACAGGCTATGCAATTGATCCTAGTTCGGTATACTTAACAGGTGAGACGGAATCTGGTGATATTGGCTATATTATAGAGCCGACAGGAACAGACATTACGTATAAAGCCCCTACTGATACTATAGGTACTGTTCGTATATTTTATACAGAAATAGACTCAGTTAATAATATTGCTAAACCTGGTGTTATATATATCGCAATCGGCCAAAATGGAAATTCAAGTCCCATCGCTAAAGATAAGGTCTTTCCGACAGTTAATATAATTTCAGGACCACAGCCAATCGATGTTGCAGATCTGATTAGCGATGCTGAAGGTGATGATCTACAGTTGATTTATGTGCAAGCAATGAGTGGTGGTGCTGTAATTGATGGTCATACTTCATTTACATATACCCCAACTAACCCAGGTTCTGAAGCTATTACATATATTGTTTCAGATCATAATGGCGGTTATGGTATTGGATTATTGCAATTTGATGTAACTGTTTACGAAAATATTATTGATACAGTCCAGCAAGTTGAATTTATAGCACCTCTTACATTAAGTGATTTGTCTAAAAATGGTGTGTACACTGGATTATTTCAAGAAGATGGAATGGCCGGAGTTCCAGGCTTATACCCTACTTTTGATAAATCATTAGCTGAAGCTTATTGTAAAACAATGGGAGCATATCTACCCACGACTAGGGCAATGGAGGATATGCGAAAAAATGTGCTTGGAAACCAACCAGTATTTGCAAGTAAGTACCATTGGCATAGTGGTCAGAAATATGCAACAGACGGACGTGATGCTTTTAGTTTATATGATGGATCAAGATCACAAGTAAACCCAGCATATTTCTCATGTGCAAGGAGTATTAAGGATAAGCCTTGGGCATTTGTGGAGAAATATTACGGGGGTAAATTTGATAACCTAGCAACGGTATACTTAAGTTCTGACTCTGGTACAGGCAGTCAAATATTCCTCCCAGAGGATGATTATCAGCTTAAGTATGAGATTGATAATATGAACTACGAAGGGAGAATAATTACTCCTGAAGAAGCATCTCAGTATATTGATATTCAAATACGTGGCAATTCAGTCTTAGTTGAAAAGAAAATAGGCCATGAAGATAAAGTTGTTAGTTTAATACTGAATATTTCCGATCCTAAAGCAACGAATACAACTCAAATAATATATGGCTTGACTATTTGTCCTCCTGGTGTCGATCCTATTATGGCTGATAGATTAGGCTGTACGACAGTTGTTAATGGAAGAAATTCTGAGATGTTTACCTTAGGTTTTTCTAATACGATCCTTAAATCGTTAGCCGTTCCCGATTATAGCACGTTAGGCTCTAAGGAAATTGGTAAAGGATATACTCGATTTAGAGCTATTTACTGGAGTAAACGCGGCACAGAAGCTGCGAGAGCTGTATGGTTAGAGAATATAACAGTTGCTTGTGATGTAATGAATCAACTAAAAATTGCCGGTAGATCTAACTGGCAAGTTGGTAGCTCAACTATTCAAAACAAGTTTGATGCTAAGTGGTTTAGCATACCTGATGCTCAGTATCCCTCAACCCAAAATTTTGTTAAATGGATTTGTTATCAAGATGGTAAAGGGGATGACAAACTTGGTGACTATGGGCAAGGTTATGTCAACGTGGATCCAAATAATAAGTGGTATGTAAACCAAAATATGGATACTAAGTACTTTGCTCCTCAAGACCCAGACAATTCATTTTCATTCCCTTCTTGTTGGTCTTTAAACTAGATCAATAGAAAGTAATGTATTAACTAAAGCATATTAGTAATATTTAATGTAAGGCTAAGTACGATGTACTTAGCCTTTTTTTATCTTACGCAAAACAAGAAAGCGCGTCATAATCTTGCACTCGATTTGCGATTAAAATTCGCGTAATTCGTTTTAGAGCAAGGCCACTCTGTAAAAACTGTCGAAGCAAGAGTATAGGTAAATAACAATGGATAAATGCGTTCAATCACTTAATAAATATAAACTTGGCCAGTATTAGGCGAAAACAAAAGCAAAAGCAACACCAATGACGCTGGCTAGTTTAAAATTTGTGGATTAGAAAATAGGAAAAATAAACATTCCCAAGACTGGCATCATTTAGTTTAACCAGATTTTGTATGTCAATGTGCAAGATTTTAGATCTGAGTAGAGTAATATAGATCTAACAGAGCTTATGGCGGTAGAAGGGCCTTAAACTGTGATATTTCATTCAGATCAAGGTTATCATTATGCATATTATTGGTGGTAAGATCGTCATAATAATAGCATGTTAATAGCAATCAACATTTAATTGCTATTAACAATTAAGCCTATACTTTATAAAATCCGTATCCAATTAAAAATAACGAGAATATATGATGGAAACTGAACTAGCTGCAAAGAAGCCGAGCAAAAAAAAGAAAAATAAGGAAGTTGAAAAAAAAATAAATTTACGTCGGCGGATTGAAGATATAGAAGAGCAACGACAATGGGATAAAGAATGGAACTATTAATAAAATATCTTTTTCAATTAAAACCAAGCACTTCGATAGAAATTTACGTTAAATGACCGCTTCTATTACTAATAAAAATAAATAGTTATAATTTCTATAGTCTAGCTCAATAAGTCTAACATTAAACAAGAGGGCATTTTAATTTCTTCTGTGACTTTCCAAGGGTTGCTAGTTGTTTAATTTATACTGAAGGTTTTTGGGGTTTCTCTTGTTTTCAGGTTTCAAGCTGTCAAAACTATTGTTAATTTCCCGATATCCATCACGCAAGCCACTTCTCATAGGTAACTTTGCTCTAAAAAGTTATACAGTTCTCAATCAAAATTCGGGGATAAAATTAGGATGTATTCTTTGATGCTTATTAAAAGTGTAAGTGATGGCATCACGCCTAAAGAGGCATCATATTATTTACAAAATCATCAACACTCATTGGCCGATGAAAAAAATAACCTTGGCATAAATCAACCCCGATTTCTTTCATCATATTATATGTATCTCTATCTTCAATACCTTCAGCAACAATTTGCGCCCCTAAGCTATGCACTAAGCTAACCAAGTGCTCCATTATTTTCTTGTTTTTATTATTAAAAAAAATATTTTGAATTAAAATTTTATCAATTTTCAACTCAGTGAATGGGATTTCCATTAAACGCGGCAATGATGAATATCCAGCCCCAAAATCATCAATAGACAACCCAAAACCCAAGCCCCTTAAGCGCTTAATATTTTCTAATGACACAGTGTTTTGTCTATATTCTATATTTTCAGTCAACTCTAACGTTATCTGATGACTTAAAATCTGCGATTCTTTACATTTATCTATCAGCCAATGATGGATATTAGGCACATTGAGGGTGCTTGGTGATACGTTAATAGATATTTTTTTTAATTGATGATAGGTTTTAAGATCCCGTATTGCGCAACTAGTTGAAAAGAAAAAAAGCTCATCGATTAGGCCTTCTTTTTCAGCCAATCCTATAAAATCATTAGGATAAACTACTCCCCAAGACGGATGTATCAATCTTAGTAAAACTTCAACTCCATTTAATTGATTACTTTTTGCATCATAGATGGGTTGATAGTAGTTTATAAAATATTTTTTTTCTAATGATTCAAGTATGGTTTTTCTTGTAATACTACATTTTTCATAACCCAAGGAAGCCCTCCCTTTTTAAAAAACAGTGTGGCTTATTATTATTTCAAACATCTTCTTTTAAATTAATAGCATATCAATACCACAAGTATCACCAATGCTATCACTGATGAACATTATTTCATTTAATCAATGATAATTCTTATTATTATATCTAACAAAAAATATACTAATGCCTAATAAATAATTTGCATTTTATACACACCCATAGCATTCTATGGCTATTATCTATGGATTAAGATTTAATTATGAAAGACAATTTTAAAGACTTACTGAAACAATTTAGAGCTGATAACAACCTATCTCAAAACGATTTTGTAGATCTATTCCTTTCATCTGGTAATTCTTTATCTAAATTAGATACAGTTACATTAAGTCGTTGGGAAAATGGAAAAACCGTCCCCTCTATCGCAAAAAAAATAACCATAATGCGAACGCTTAATCTATTAGTTTCATATATATATAGTATTCATGGCTTTGATATACCAACTAAAATAAACTCATCACTTAATACACGTTTTGGTATTGAGTACGAGCGATATAGAAAACTAAATAAACCCATTATAACAAACCATATAAAATTTGAGCATACCGATCAACGTGACAAGATACAACCACACATAAAAGAATACTTGATAAGCGAAACAATGGACATGATTAACATTATCCCGCCATCGTCTTTAAGTATTGGACGTTGGTTTTCAGATGATAAAACAGAAGCCTTTTTTATTCATGCATTTGCGAATAGTAGTATATATGGTGAGAATGGTAAGGATGGTGTCAATTCTATTATAATGTTCGAACAAGTCACATCGTCAAGGTTTTATTATAAATTATGCACTCTTTGCTTGTTCAATGCTATTTTAAATAATCAACATTTAGATTATTTTTTCATCCATGTAAATACTAAATATTTTTTCAAACTCGCTTTATCTTTTGGGTGTGATGTGGTTACGACAATTAATGAATTATCAGCACCTTCAAATGAAGATATGAATTTAAAACACACGAATATATTAAAAATTGAAATAGATAAATTACTATCAAATAAAGATTTTTTATTTTTTTGCTTGCAAAGTCGTATTGATATAAAAGCAGTGAGCCCTCAATCATTAGAGGAAATAGATAGAATATATAAGAGTATCTAATATATCATTTCTTAGTTGATAAGCAGTCTTTTAATAAAATAAACATATACTCAATTAAATGGTGAGGCAGCTATATATGCCTCACCATATTTACATTCTAAAAAATCTAATTTAATAATATGATTCATCGTTATTAACCTATTAAAATGACAAGATAAGTATAACTTTACCTGATTCCCACTATTTAACAGCTACTGTTAAATTATCTCCTATACTTTAAGATA